>NZ_BAAGVM010000006.1:101291-325784 GCF_054780875.1 Marinactinospora endophytica
GCCGACCTCACCGACCACACCCACCCCACCGGGGCCGACGCCACCATGCGCATCGACCCGGTCCCTCCCACACCCCGCACCGACGACGACGCTCCCCGCACCTCCGTCCTACGTCCCGGGGAGACGACCCCGAACGCGGCGGCCGGTTCCGGCTCCGACGAAGACGGGGAGCAGCAGAAGGGGTCGAAGTTCAACCGCTTCCTCGGTGACCTCAGGGAGGGACTGCAGGAGTACCGGTCGGAGCTGTCCGACGATCGCAAGAGGCGGCAGGAGGAACAGCGGGCCAGGGCCGAGGAGGAGGCACGTAAGCGCGCCGAACGACAGGCGGAGGAGGAGCGGCGGCGCCGCGAGCTGGGCCCCCCGCCCCCGGCCCACCCGGCGCAGGGAGCCCCCCCGTTCGGTTCCGCGGCGGCGGGCCCGTCCGCTCCCCCCGCCACCGGCCCCCAGTACCCGCCCTACCAGCCGCCCTCCGGCCCGCAGTACCCTCCCTACTCCCCGCCGGCGGCGCCGCGCAAGAAGCGCGACCGTTCTCCGGCGCCCCAGGGATACCCTTCTCCCTATCCCCAGCCCGCCCCCGCCTACGACCCGCGTGCCGGTCACGGCCGCCCCGCTCCCGCCCCGCCGGCGGGCGGACCCGCCTGGGGGCGTCCCTCCGGGGCGACGCCCTACCCCGTTCCGCCCCCGAAGAAGAAGAGGCGCGGTTGCCGTGGCTGCCTGGGCTGCCTCGTGTTCGTCCTGCTGATCACCGTCGTGTTCTTCGTCGTCGGCTACCTCCAGTTCTCCGGCACCTACGACTTCCTCGGCGAGTGGTTCGGCATCTACCTCCCCTTCCTCTGATCCCAGGCGCGCCCCCCGGACCACGCCGGTCCGGGGGGCGCGCCTCCACCGCGGCGGAGCGGACCGGCGAAAAAGTCCTAAGCTGTCCCCTATGAATGACAGCCTGGTGTGGATCGACTGTGAGATGACGGGGCTCGACCTCGAACACGACGCGCTGATCGAGGTCGCCTGTCTCATCACGGACGGCGACCTCAACCAGCTCGATGAGGGCATCGACGTGGTCATCAAGCCGCCGCAGGCGGCACTGGACCAGATGGGGGAGTTCGTCACGCAGATGCACACCACCTCGGGTCTGCTCGACGTGCTCGACAAGGGCGTGACGCTGGAGGAGGCCGAGGAACTCGTGCTCGGTCACATCAAGCGCTACATCCCCGAGCCGAAGAAGGCTCCGTTGTGCGGCAACTCCATCGCGACCGACCGCACCTTCCTGGCCCGTGACATGCCCCGCATCGACGAGCACCTGCACTACCGGATGGTCGACGTCTCCAGCATCAAGGAGCTCCTGCGGCGCTGGTACCCGCGGGTCTACTTCGCCAGCCCCGAGAAACACGGAGGGCACCGCGCGCTGGCCGACATCACCGAGAGCATCCAGGAGCTCCGCTACTACCGCGCCGCCGCGTTCGTGCCCCAGCCCGGCCCCGACACCGCCACCGCGCGGGCGATCGCGGCCGACGTCGCCAGCGGTGGAACGGGTGTCCTCACCGCCCCCGACGCGATCGACGGGAAAAGGTGAGCGAAGCACTCCCCAAGACCCGCTAGAATCTTTCTAGAGCGCAGGCGCCGAAGTCACTTCGGAACCGCGGTCGTGGTGGGTGTAGCTCAGCTGGCAGAGCACTTGGTTGTGGTCCAAGATGTCGCGGGTTCAAGTCCCGTCACTCACCCCACGCGAGAGGCGCGTCGGTCACCACCGACGCGCCTCTTTTCCTTTTCCGGACACCCGTCCCCGCTATGGACATGCCGGAAGGTCCGTTCCGGCCCCCATCCCATGTCCATTACCGGCCATAGGGCAACAAACCGCCCTATTTGGGGTAAGACCCCTCTTGCCTTCCCGGTATCCCATGACGCACGGTGGAAAGCCGGTCCCGTCCCTGTCCACAGGGAGCTTTCTCCCTGGCAGGCGGTTTCGAACACTCGTTACGATACGTCAGCGTGGAGTCACCACCGTCCCTTAGTGTGAACCATCTCCCAGGACCTCAGCTCAAGCGCTCGACCCCCCAGGAGCCTGCCCGTGTCCAACGCCCGTCCCAGGTCGGTGAGCGTTGTCGCCCTGCTCGCCGACATTCCCACCACGGGACAACTCGGTGACGCCCAGGCCCGGCGTTTCCCCTTGGACGGACCCGACCTCGCGACCCAGGCGGACGCCTTCCTCGACTTCGCCGGAGGGCACCTCGCAGCGGGCCGCAAGGTCGTGGCCCTGTATCCCAAGTGGCGAGCCGAACGGGCCCGCCGTGCCATCCGCTTCGCCCGGGGCTCCTTCCGCACCGACCACATCGCCGCCGTCGAGGTCGACCTCTCACCGCTGGCCTTCTCCCTGATGGCCGACCAGCTCGCCTACCTGGCTCCCTACCTTCCCTCCGGCCTGATCGCGGCCCTCGCCGACGAACTGCAACGCCACATCCTCGCGGGCGCCTGGCTGAAGAACGTCGGCAACCTGTCGACCATCCCCATCACGGTCGGCCAGCACATGGGCTCCTACGCCCCGAAAGTGACCTTCCTCGCGGTATCCGCACCGATTCAGCAGGTGGGACGGGTCCGGCGCGGCGATCCCACCCCCAACATCCCCTTCCGTCCGGTCGACCCCGTACAGATGCTCGTCTCCGCGGGCGGCGGAGCCGACACGGAGTCCTTCGACTCCCGGTTCCTCCCGGCACTACAGCCCGTCTCGGCGCAGAAACTGCCCGAACAACCCCTGGGCGCCGAATACTGGGGGTCGTCCAAGTACATCGAGTTCGTCGCCTTCAGCGCCCATCAGGACTCCCTGACCCGGCCCGCGCACGCGGTGCGCCCCACCGCCTGCGCCTGGTGTCGCGAACCCGTGACGGCCGCCCAGTGTCCCTTCTGCCGAGCCGTCAACCAGCGTCCGGCCGGCCGGCCCCCCTCCTACTCCCGCGCCGCCCAGGTGCCCGCCCCGACACAACCGGCTCCGGCCCGTCCAGGCGCGTCCGCCCCCATGGACGGCCTGCCAGGTCGTCCGGCGAGTTCCCTCCTCCCGGCCGGTGGCGAGACGGCCGGAGACGGACGGGTCGACCACGGCAACGTCGACCCCCACCTGCACGCGCCGTCCCAGCCGGTCCGCCGCTAGGCCCCTCTTCCCCCGAGCCCATCTAGAAACGGAGCGTCATGAACCCCCGTCAACGACGCGGCGTCATGCTGATGATCGTCGCCGGGATCGGCGCCATCGCGGTCTTCTTCACCGTCGTCTCCTACGTCAACACGCTGCAGAACGAGATGGGCAGCTACCGCACCGCCCTGCGGCTGACCCAGGACGTGCCGCCCTACCAGCCGATCACCGAGGACATGATCGAGGAGTACGAGGTCCCCGCGAAGTTCTTCGACGCCGACGTGTTCCTCTCAGACCTCTCCCAGGCCGTCGAGCAACCCGGCCGTCAGGTCGTGTCGGCGACCTTCCTCAACGCGGGATCGCTCCTACAGAAGAGCATGGTGATCGCCGCCCCCGAGCTGGAGAACGGCGAACGCGAGATCGCGATCATGATCGACGCGGAGACCGGCGTGGCCGGCAAGGTCGACCGACAGTCCCGGGTGGACGTCTACGCCGCCTACCAGCCCAACGACCAACAGGCCGCCTGCGCGGTCCGGGTCCTCACCAACGTCGAGGTGCTCGAGGTCGGCGAACTGGGTTCGGAGATCGACGAGAACACCGGCGCCACCAACGCCGTGGTGCCCGTCACCTTCAGGTTGACCGCCGAACAGACCCTCCAGCTCACCTACGCCGAGGGGTTCGCCAGCAAGCTGCGGCTGGCCCTGGTCAGCCCCGAAGGCGCCGGCGACCCGGGCGGGCTCGAGTTCTGCAGCTCCGACCAGGCCGATCTCCTGTCCGGCCAAAACGGTGGGGCCACTCCCGGAAACGGGGAGCAGTAACCGATGAACTACCAGGTCATGATCGGTGCGCCCTCAGCCGAGCTGGAGACGGCGCTGACCGCGCGTTTCGAGGAGCTGAGCGAGGCCGAGGTCGTCAGCGTCCACCGCTCCTCCCACGAGGTGGGCGACACCGTCGCCAAGCTTCCCGCTCTCGACGTCGTCCTGATCCACGAGGACCTCGGCCCCCTGCCCGTCCTCGACCTCATCCGCGACATCTCCCGCAACCACCCCCAGCTCGCGGTGATCCTCGTCGTCAACGAGGTCGAACCCGACACGTTCACCAACGCCATGGAGGCCGGAGCACGCGCGGTGCTCCCGACCAACGCCACGATCGAACAGCTCAGCGCGCGGGTCACCACGGCCGCCGAATGGTCACGGACCCTGCGCCGGCACCTGGAGGCCGCCTCGCTGGACCTGCCGGTGTCGGGGCGGCGAGGATCCATCATCACCTTCACCGGGGCCAAGGGCGGTGTCGGGACCACCACCACCGCCATCCACCTGGCGCGCCTGGCGGCCAAGGCGGGACGGGTGGTCTGCCTGGTCGACCTGGACCTCCAGGCAGGGGACATCCCCGGATACTTCGACCTGAAACACCGGCGCAGCATCGTCGACCTGGTCGGCGCGGCCGACGACATCAGCGCGGCCATGCTCGCCGACACCCTCTACGTCCATCCGGACGGTCCGCACATCCTGCTCGCCCCCGACGAGGGGGAGCGCGGCGAGGACGTCACCGCCCGAGGGGCGCGGCAGGTCCTGGGCGCGCTGCGCTCACGCTATGACCTCGTCATCGTCGACTGCGGGACCACGATGACCGAGGCGACCGCGATGGCGATCGAGCTGTCCGACACCGCCGTGGTCCTGGTCACCCCCGACCTCCCCGCGCTGCGCGGCGCGCAACGGCTCGTCGCGATGTGGGACCGGTTGCAGATCCGCGACCGCAAGAACGTGACGGCCCTGCTCATGCGGCACAGCCGCAAGAACGAGATCCAGCCCGACTTCGCCCGCAAGCTCCTGGGCACCGCCATGCTGCGCACGCCCGTCCCCGCCGCCTACCGGGCGCTGGAGGAGGCCTCCAACACCGGTGACCCCGCCCGTCTCACCGACGAGTCACTCCTCCGCTCCTTCAGCAGGCTCGCCGGTGAGCTCGGAATGCTCGACACCCCCGGTGACGACGGGAACGAGTCCACCGAATCCGACCCGGCCCCGGAGACCGTGGGCGGTCCCGCCGCCGTCCCGGCCAAGGGACGGCGCTCCCGCCGCGACGACTCCGGCGCGCTGCTCGTGGAGTTCGCCGCACTGGTCCCCTTCCTCGGCCTGGCCCTCCTGCTGACCTGGCAGGTCATCCTGATCGGCCTCACCGGCATGTACGCCGGTCACGCCGCCAACGAGGGCGCCCGACAGGCCGCCATCACCCCCGGCGACGAGGAGGCCATCGTCGAGGAGGCCAAGAAGCGCATCCGCGCGCCCTGGAACGAAGAGGACACCTTCGCCCTGGAACTCGTCCAGGACGAGGAGGGCACGTTCGTAACGGTCACCATCGCCATGCCCGCGGTGCTCCCCGGACTCGATACTCCGTGGAACATCAGCGACAGGGCGATGGTCATCCCCGAGAGGTGACGCATGGAAGCCAGGCAGGCCCCCCTCCGGCCGCCGCGTGGCCGTCCCCGGGACGACCGCGGCTCCCAGATCCTGGAGTTCGCCGCCTACTTCCCCTTGTTCCTGATCATGGTCGCCGTGGCCTTGGAGGTGTTCATCTGCTTCGTCGCCGTGGAACGGGCCGAACACGCCGCCCGGGCCGGAGCCCGGGTCGCCGGCACCCAGGGGCTGACCGGCTCCGTCGACACCGCGCGGCGAGCACTGCCCGACTGGCTCGACGAGGCCGAGATCACCTCCGGCCCCCGCGACGACGGCGGCTACTACACCGAAGTGCGGGTGGATCTACCGGTCGCCTTCCAGATCGCCGATCTCAACATCACGATCACCCGCAGAGTCGACATGCCCGTCTGACCCTCTCCCCACGCAGGTAAGGCCCATGGGACTGAAAGACCGTCTCGACGAGGACCGCCTCGTCGACCAGCAATCCGACCGCGGCAGCGTCGCCCATTGGCGGCAACGCCTGCTCAGCGAGATCAACCTCGACGACCTCGCCATGCTCACCCTGGAGCAGCGCCGGATCCGCTTGGAGAAGGTCGTCGGACACATCATCTCCCGCGAAGGACCGGTCCTGTCCGACCGCGAGCGCGGCAACATGATCCGCCGCGTCGTGGACGAGGCCCTCGGGCTCGGCGTCCTCGAACCCCTGCTCGCCGACGAGAGCATCACCGAGATCATGGTGAACGGCCCCGACAACGTCTACATCGAACGCCGGGGACGGGTCGAGCGCATCGAGACCACCTTCGCCAGCGAGGAACAGCTCTACCAGACCATCGACCGGATCGTCTCCCAGGTGAACCGCCGCGTGGACGAGTCCAGCCCGATGGTCGACGCCCGCCTCCCCACCGGGGAGCGCGTCAACGTCATCATCCCGCCCCTGTCGCTGACCGGTCCCGTCATCACCATCCGGCGGTTCCCCAAGCCCTTCACCGTCGAGCAGCTCATCGCAAAGGGCAGCCTCGACGAGGCCACCGGCGTCCTCCTCGCCTCCCTGGTGCGGGCCCGGTTCAACGTGATCGTCTCGGGTGGTACCGGCACCGGTAAGACGACGTTCCTCAACGCGCTGTCGGCGTTCGTCCCCTCGGGGGAACGCATCATCACCATCGAGGACTCCGCCGAACTCCAGCTCCAGCAGGAACACGTCATCCGGCTGGAGTCCCGCCCGCCCAACATCGAGGGCGCCGGTTCCATCAGCATCCGCGATCTCGTCCGCAACTCGCTGCGCATGCGTCCCGACCGCATCATCGTCGGCGAGGTCCGCGGCGCCGAGACCCTCGACATGTTGCAGGCCATGAACACCGGCCACGACGGCTCCCTGGCCACCCTGCACGCGAACTCCGCGGACGACGCCGTACACCGGCTCCTCACCCTGGCCTCGATGAGCGAGGTGCGGGTCCCCTTCGAGGCCATCCGCGACCAGATCAACGCGGCGATCGACGTGATCGTGCACCTGAGCCGCTACCCCGACGGCAGCCGACGGGTCTCCGAGGTCTCGGTGGTGGCCTCGACCCGGCGTGAGGAATTCCGCCTGGAGCCCCTCCTGCGTTTCGAGCCCCACCGGATGGACGTGGAGCAGAAGGTCACCGGCGAGTTCCACCGCTTCCCGCTCCCCCGCCACATCGCCGCGCGCGTCTACAACGCGGGCGAGACGGTCCCCGCCTCCTTCGGCGTCTCCTCCGCCACGCCTTCCAACGGCACCCCCTTCTCCTACTCCCTCGGAGGGCGGCTGTGAACCACACCCTGATCATCCTGGCCGGTACCGCGGCCACGCTCTCCGTCCTGGTGTGGGGCATCGTGGTGTTCGCCGACGGACTCGCCCAGCGCCGGCTGCTCGCCTCGCGGAGCGTCCTGGAGGAGGTCGAACGGCGGGCCAACCACCCCATGGCCCGACTGGACGTGGTGCTGCGCCGCACCGACCTGGGAAAGGCCGTGGAACGACGCCTCGCCCGCTCGGGGGTGCGGGTCAAGGTCTCCACGTTCCTGCTGTCGCTGACCGTGGCCTGTGTGCTCGCCATCGTGTTCGTCTGGCAGATCCTCGCGCCGCTCCTCGGCCTGCTCTCCGCCGGGCTCGTCGGTTTCCTCTTCTACGCCTACCTGCGCCGGCAGGAGGAACGGCGCCGCGAGGCGTTCACCGCCCAACTCCCCGAACTCGCCCGGGTGCTCTCCAACGCCACCTCGGCCGGACTCGCCCTGCCCACCGCCATCGACATGGCCGCCGACGAGCTCGACGATCCGGCCGGCTCGGAACTGCGCAGGGCGGCCGAGTCCATCAAGCTCGGCCAGTCCTTCGAGGCCGCCATCGAGGAGATGCGCCGGCGGATGCCCTCACGCGAGATCGGCGTGCTGATCTCGACCCTGCTGGTCTCCGCCCGTTCGGGAGGCGCGCTGGTCACCGCGCTGCGCAACATCTCCGAGACCCTGGAAAGCCGCAAGGAGACCCGGCGGGAGGTCAAGACCATCCTGGGCGAGACCACCAGCACCGCCTGGGCGCTGCTCGCCATGGGGATCGGCTCCCTGTTCCTCCTCAACCTCACGATGCCCGGAACGGTGGCGCGCATGACCGAGAGCCCGGCCGGGCTGATCATCCTCTGCGTCTCCCTGTCGCTGTTCACCACCGGTTTCGTCCTCATCCGCCGGATGGCCCGAATCGACTTTTGACCCCGTTCCGAGCCCCCTGAGAGCACACCACCATGAACATCACCCTCACCTTCCCCCTGATCCTGTTGCTCGGGCTCGCCGGGGCGCTGTGCGTCGTCCTGGCCGTGTGGGGCTACCATCTGGTCACCCGCAAGAGCGACATCGCGGCCGACCTCGTCAGCGCGCCCCCGAGAAAACGGGCAGAGGGCACCTTCATCCTCCACCGCATCACCGAACTGGCCGGACGACCGTTCGGGGCGGCCCTGCTGGAGTGGCTGGGACCGGAACGCCAGGCCGCCATCCAGCTCCGCATCGACGCCGCGGGCCGGCCGGAGAACCTCACCGTCGCGCGCTACGTGCGCCGCAAGGCCGGCGAGGTCATCCTCTACGGCGGCGTCGCCCTGCTCATGCTGCTCAACGGTTCGCCGTTCTTCGCCCTGCTCGTGCTGACCTTCGTCGCCCTGACCGACCTCTCCCTGTACACCAGCGCGCAGCAGCGCCAGGAGAAGATCCAAAAGCAGCTTCCGGACTTCCTCGACGTCCTCGCCGTGACCGTCGGGTCCGGGCTGGCCTTCCGCCAGGCCCTGGGACGGGTGGCCGACTCCATGCCGGGGGTGCTCGCCGACGAGTTCCAGATCGCGCTCCGCCAGATGGAACTGGGCACCAGTCGCAGGGAGGCGTTCGGGGCGCTGCGCAAGCGCAACTCCAACGAGTCGCTGGGCAGGTTCATCTCCGCCCTGCAGCAGGCCGAGGAGCTCGGCGCCCCCCTCTCCCAGTCGCTCCAGACGATCAGCATGGACATGCGCCGCGAGGACGCCCAGTACCTGCGCCGCAAAGCCCAGCAGCTCAACCCGAGGGTCACCGCGGTCACGGCCGCCACCATGCTGCCGGGCCTGCTGTTGCTGATCGGCGGCGGGCTGTTCATCGGCTCCGAGGTCGACCTGACCAGCATCCTCGGGTGACCCCATGGACGGCGGTGGGGAGATGCTGACGACGCCACGCCTCGCCCGGCTGGCGCGACTCCTGATCCAGATACGCACCATGCTCATCGCGGTGGCCCTGCTCCTGCTCCCCGACGAGCGGCTGTCTCCGGCCACCGTCGTGCTGATGGTGCTCTACGCCCTGTTGTCCCTGATGCTGGGGCGCTACTGGGAACGGTTCACCCCCTACTTGCTGCGGCACCCGCTGCTCATCACAGCGGACGTCTTCATCGCGGTGTCGATCCTCGCCGTGGACGGCCCCTCGGGGGCCTTCTTCATCGCCACCGTCCTGACCAGCACCGCCGCCGGTGTGCTGTTCGGCCCTCGCGGCATCGCCGCCGTCACCGCCTTCCAGATCCTCGGCTACACCGCCGCCCTGCTCTCCCACACCTCCCTCATCACCGCTCCCGGTACGGGCGAGCTTCTCCGTTTCCAGTTCCTCGTCGTCCACCCGCTGCTGTATCCGGTGGCCGGATACAGCGGATGGCGTCTGCGCCAGATCTTCACCGAACTCGCCCTGGAACAGGAACGCCGCAGAGCCGCGGAGCTGGCCGCCGCGGCGGCCGAGGAACGCGCCCGGTTGGCCCGCGACATGCACGACTCGGTGGCCAAGACCCTGCGCGGCGCCGCCATGGCCGCGCAGGCCCTCCCCCTGTGGATGAAGAAGGACCCCGAACGCGCCGAGGCCGCCGCCGCGCAGGTGGTGGTCGCCGCGGAGACCGCCGCCCAGGAGGCGCGGAACCTCATCGCCGACCTCCGCGACGAAGCGGCCGGGATGCCCTTCACCGACGCGGTCGAAACGGTCCTCGACACGTGGTCCGGTCAGACCGGGATCGCCACCGACTTAAGCGTCCCCCGGTATCCCCCCTCCCTCCTGGTCACCGCGCGGCACGAGGCACTGGCCGTCCTCCGGGAAGCCCTCACCAACATCGAGCGGCACGCGTGGGCGACTCTCGTCACCGTCGAATTGACCGTTCAGCACGCGGATCACCGGGAGGGGACCTCCGACCCCGGATACCTGGTCATGCACGTCACCGACGACGGGAGGGGGTTCCAGGCCCCCATCCCCCACGAGCATGACGCCCCCTCCGGCCCTCCCGGGCACTACGGCCTGGTCGGCATGGTCGAACGCGCACGGCGCGCCTGCGGAGACCTGACCATCGAATCGACGCCGGGAAAGGGAACCCGGCTCACGCTCCGAGTCCCCTTGGCCTCCGCCACCCCCACCCCTGAGAGGACGGTGCGATGACCCCCTCCCCTCCCCCCATCACGGTTCTGGCCGTCGACGACAACATCGTCGTGCGCGCGGGCCTGATCTCCCTTCTGGAGACGGCCGATGACCTCGTCGTCGTCGGAGAGGCCGGTGACGGCGCCGAAGCCATCCAGCGGGCGCGCGAGCTGCGCCCCGACGTCGCGCTGTTGGACGTGCGCATGCCCGTCCGCGACGGCGTCGACACGGTCGAGGAGCTCAGCGAACTGTGCCGGGTCATCATGCTGACCCACACCGAGGACCCCGCGACCATCCACACCGCGTTACAACGAGGAGCCCGCGGATACCTGGTACACGGCCATTTCACCCTGCCGGAACTCAGCCGCGCCCTACGCGAGGTGGTCCGAGGGACGGGAAGCCCTCTCTCCCCCGTCGCCGCGACGGCCGTCCTCGACGCCATGCGCGCGGCCCCGGAATCCCGATCGGAGCGACCCTCGGCGCAGGATCTGGGGTTGACCGAACGCGAGGCGCAGATCCTCGCCTGCGCCGCGCGCGGCCTCTCCAATTCCGCGATCGCCCACGAGCTGTTCCTTTCCGAAAAGACGGTGAAGAACCACATCAACCGCATTTTTCGCAAGCTCCGAGTGGGGACACGAGCCGCGGCCATCGCCCGCTGGAACGGCCACCCCGTCCCAGAAGGGCATCTCCCCGGCGTCCCGGTGCCCACCACCGGTCCCAGAAGGAGCCGCTGGGGAACGGGGTCCCGGCCGTGACCGATTGGGCCTCGGGGCCCTATGCGCCCGACGTGTTCTTCTCTAGATTGTTCTCCATCGCGAAGACAGGAAGACGGAACGGCTTCCAGCCCCTCACAGGAGTGTTGAAATGCAGAACCCGCTGGTCTCGGCCTACGTGAAGGCCCGTACCGCCCTGGCCAACCGAACGCACGCCCTACGCGCCCACGGCGACGAGGGAGCCGGCTTCGTCGAGTACGCGGCGATCATCGTCCTCGTCGGCGCGATCGCCGGAGTGGTCCTTGGTACTGATATTGGCGGACAGATCATGGAGGGAATTACAACAGAAATTAGTGAAATCCTCGGAAACTAAATTCTTCATTCGGATCTCAAGCTAAACCTAAGAAAATTTCTATGAAACTTTCACCGAGATCCAAAAAAGTCGATGAGCAGGGACAGGCGAGCCTGTTCCTGCTTGTCGGCTTAACCCTTTCCTTGCTCGCTCTCGCACTTCTCTTCATTCGCATTGGAAACGCCAATGATCTACGCTCCCAAGCCCAGACAGCTGCTGACGCTGCCGCACTAGCAGCCGTAGGAGTTGCTCGCGATGATGCAGCTCGCGCGCTCGCCGAACATCGAATAACTTTCCACTCACAGCATACACCGGCCGCTGCCAGGTCTGCCGCAGATAAATACGCCCGCGAGAATGGCGCCATTCTGAGCAGTATACGCGCTAGCGACAACAATATGGGGCAGACTGGAAATATAATCCGAGTTGAAATACGAGGCGCCAATTGTCAACGTGAATTAGAAGAAAACCGCAGCAGACATTGGTCAGAAATCGTCTGCACAGGAGAGGAAGAAGACGGCGATGTCCCTATAAACATAGGCAACGCCTCAGCTATAGCTGAAGTCGTGGTGCCTGATTGTAACTACACCTTCGGCGTCAACTACCAGATAGTCGGCGTAGAATGCGACGGAGTCTCTATTGCATACGGAGACTTTGCCACCGCCCAAAGAATGGTAGAGACACGCCTTATATCAGAAGAAGGACGATGGCTCTATCGCCCACTAAACTCCATCGAGACCGAAGAGGAGACGTCAGAAGAAGCGGACCCGCCACTCGGATAACCAAAGCATCCAGAACTACATAGAGACCACCCATCAATATTCGCTAAATTTACAGAGCTTTTACATAAAAATTCACAAGGCAAGCGGAGCAGATAAACACTCACCGAAAGGTGCAGCATGGGCACAACGGGCCCAACAAACCAATTCATCCATTCAGTTCGCCTATCCGCGTGCATTATCGCGGTTATCTTTTTGGCCTCCTCTTGCGTGGGTCAATTGGATACTGATTCCCCCCCTTCCCCTGAAAGCACCACCGAAGGAAACGGTGAAAGTTCTGCAGCACCAAAAACCTCGGAGGAAGCTGAGGAAGCTATCGCAACCTCGCTTGCGAGTGCTTCACCTGGAAATCAGCTTCGCTTTGAAATCCTCTCCCTTGAGCGCCATAGCGAGAGCATGCTCGTTTTGAACATGCGAGTCACTAATGAGGGCCAAGAAAAAGCCCAGACGCTCTACACTTTAGCTGAACTAGGAGGGGAAGCCGCCTCTCCAGACGGAGTCTCCCTGATTGACACGTCGAATAACAAGCGTCATCTGCCACTCAAGCTCACCGATGGCGAAACCTGTCACTGCTCGAACTGGAAGGGGGAGGAAAATCTACCCCCCGGAGAGAGTATCGAAATTTGGGCCGCTTACCCCTCCCCCCCTAAAGAAGTTACCCAGGTTTCCGTAACGACTCCAGTAACCCCCGACTTTCTAGACATCCCTATCACAAACGCCTCCCCCTCAAATAAAGATATATCTGAAGCGCCAGTTAATGATCCTCAAATAATCGATATCACCGCGTTCCGAGACAGCACGGAAGATGGGAACTCTAGAAGTGAATCCGGCGACGAGACTACAGTCATTCTCTCATCCGACGTTCTTTTTGATGTGAACGAGTCAACGCTCACCCTTGAAGCAGAAGAATCATTAAGGCAAGTAGTCGAGGAAATAGAAAATTCCCCCGGAGACTGGGTGAAAATTGACGGCTATACAGACAACACCGGAAATGACTCCATAAATAATCCTTTGTCGGAAGAGCGCGCTAGCGCAGTCAAAGCCCGCCTTGAAGAAATTCTGTCCCGAAATGACATTACCTTCGAAGTTGCGGGCCATGGATCCAGCGATCCAGTCGGCGACAACAGGACCGAGGAAGGACGCGAAAAGAACCGTCGCGTCACCATAACTTTCGCAAAGTAGGTCATTAATGCACCTCAGATACGTTTCCCCTTTGATCGCATTTGCCTTTCTTTTCACAGCATCGACAATAGCATCGTCTCCAAACTCCCACGCGAGTACCGCAGAGCAGTCGCCCACCCCCGAAAATCCCTCAATTCCTTCCCTGGGAAGCAGCGCCTCAAGCAGAACCAACTGGGAAGGAGCCGAGGTTGAAGTAAACGAGCTAAAGAGGTCCTCCACAGGAGGTTACACATCCCTCACTTGGACACTACATAACAACAGCACTGAAACTATTAGCCTCGGGGAAATGAGAAACAAAATCTACTACTATAAAGGGTCACACGACGGAAGCGGAGTGGCCCTAATCGACGAGGAAAACTCTTACCGATACAATCCTTTCATTGACTCTAACGAGAAATGTCTCTGTGCTGGCGCCGATCACTCTCCAGCGAAATTCAAACTCCTCACCGAGCCTGGTGAATCAACGACCTACTGGGCCTCTTACCAGCTTTCCGAGGACACCGAGACCGTGACCGTCGAGATTCCAGGTTTTCTTCCCATCAAGGATGTACCGGTCGGCTGACCACGTTCCCCTGACCTTAAGGAGCCTTCGGTGGCGAGATTCGGTGTCCGCTTCTCTCCGGAAAAACCGCGTGACGACCGCGGTGCGTACTTCGTCGAGACAGGGGTCCTGGTCACCCTCGCCGCCGGGATCATCATCAGCGTGGCGCAGTCCCCCATCGGCGATCAGTTCCACGACAGTGTCCGCGAGATGGTGTGCCTGGTCGAGGGGCCCGAGTGCGGGGGCGAGACCTGGACCGAGCACGACCGTCCCGAAGAGCCGGACATCTACCAGTACTCTCCCGCCACGGTCTGGAACGGCGAGATCAAAGGGGAGGGGGACGCCCGCGTCGCCATCCAGTTCGCCTTGTCGCAGCAGGGTGACCCCTATGTCTGGGGCGGGACCGGACCGGACGGCTGGGACTGTTCGGGCCTCCTGCAGGCCGCTTGGCGCGCGGCCGGCGTCGAGATCCCCCGCACCACCTGGCCTCAGCACGCCGCCCTCCCCCCGGTCTCCATGGCCGATCTACAACCGGGGGACCTGATCTTCTTCCAGACGATTCCCGGCCCGCCCCCCACCCACGTCGGGATGTACATCGGCGACGGAATGATGGTGCACGCGGGCAACCCGGTACAGGTGGTCCCGTTCAACGACTACTGGAAGTCCCGTTGGGTCGGCGCGGGACGGGTGCCCCAGAAGTGAGCCCCCGTATCGGCCGGGACAGGGTCTTCTCCCTCACTCCAGCGGCCCAGACCGTGGTGACCGTGGCCTGAGGAAGCCCCTGCCCGGCCGATACGCCCCGGCCGCCTTCTCCGCCGAGCGCCCACCCGGCGCTGCCAGGCCGTGCCCGGGACGGTGAGCGAAGGCAGACCGTGGGCACGGCGTCCGCGGCCGCAACGTTCGAGTAGCTGTGCGGTCCGGCGCCCTCCTCGGCGGGGACGCCCCGTCTCCGCGCTCAGGACCCCATGCCGCAGTGCCCACGGGCAGCGGCCTCCCAGTGGGAACGTGGGACAAGATCGAGGGGACGTTCCGCGACGGCCCGGACCTGCTCATGGCGACCGGAGACCGCCCCGGACAGCACCCGGCCCTGGCCCGGCGGCCCAGGCACCGAGACTGCGGCGTCGGGCGAACCGGTGGGCCGCGACCAGAACGGCGGGAGCGGGACGAAGCGATCGCGGTCGACGGACATCCCCACGTCGCGACCACCGCACCGCGCCCGCGCTCGGCCGGCGCCCCCAACGGCCTGCGCCGCCGGTCGACCCCCGCCGTTCCACCCGGCTCCGACCGCAGCGTCCCAGACACCCTTTCTAGGGTCCTTGGACCTATTTCGCGGCGGTTGCGATTGATCCCGCGGACTCTCGTCCGCACGACGCCTCCTTCCTAGGATCACGCTGATCCCGCAATGCTCCACCGCGCCCACTCCGGTCTGGGGTTCCCATGTCCCCTTCGCCCCCCTCCCCCTTTTTTCCCCTGCGGCCACGCGACCGTTCCGACCGAGGCGGTGGTCTCCTCGAATACGCCGCCCTGGTCGGACTGGCCGCCGCCGTACTGGCGGTACTGGTGATCGGTCTCCCCCGGACCTCGTTGCCGGAACGGATCGAGCAGGTCATCTGCGCGATCTTCGGGAGTGACTGCGACGTCCCGCCACCAGTGGCGGAGGAGGACTACGAGCCCGCGCAGTGCCTGGTCTCGCAGGAGCACGAGGTGTCCGGCATGAGCTTCACCGTGGTGGTGACCTTCGGCGAGGAGGTCTCCTACCTGACCAAGCACTACTCCGACGGCCGGACCCACCTGACCGTCGTGGACACCGCGAAGCTGGAGGCCTCGCTCGGGCTGGGAGCCGGGGTGGGGGTGGGCAGGGCGCTGGAGCTGGGCGGCGACGTCTCCCTCACCGGGGCGCTGTCGGTCGCCAACGGCAGCACCTGGGTCTTCGACTCCGCGGAGGAGGCCACGGCGTTTCGCGACCTGATCGACGAGCACGAGCTGTACGAGTATCAGCTCCAGCACAACCCGATCGGCACCTGGCTGTTCGGGGACGAGCCCGATCCGATCCGCGATCCCGACATCACGCGGGTGTCGGGCAGGGCCGAACTCGAGGCGTCGGCGTCGCTCGGCGGCGGACTCGGCAGCGGTCCCGGGGACGGCGGCGGGCGGTCCGATTCGCCCACGGCGGAGGAGAGACCGGAGTGGAGTGTCTCCCCGCGTCTACGGGCCGAGGGCGCGGTCGGGGTCACCAGCGTGCTCAGCAGGGAGACCGACGGCCGTGACGGTTCCACCAGCACGGTCTACGAGCTGGGCGGGACGGCCTCGATCGGCGCGGACTGGGTCGTCGGCGACTGGACGCAAAGCCCGGGAACCAGTGGTTCGCTCAGCATCAAGGAGAACGCGCGGGGCGAGATCGTCTCGATCGCGCTGACCCGCACGACACGGGGTGCCGACGGCCCCGAAGTCGTCACGACCGAGCTGGATGTCGAGGACGCGGAGGAGCGGGCGATCGTCGAGGAGTGGCTCGGCGTGTTCTGGGACGACCAGGTGCTCCCGTTGACCTGGGACGACATGGCACCGACGGAGCTGGTGTCCGACCCGAGTCCCATGGACCGCCTGCTGTTCGAGGAGGGGCGCACCAGCAGCGTCTCCTACGGTGAGACGAGCGACGTCCAGAAGGTGGGGGTCAGCGGCAAGCTGGGGGTGGCCCTGGGGATCGGGGCGACCTGGGGAGATGAGAGGCTCGACGTCACCGAGGCCCGCTACCTCGGCGCCCCCGACGGGACCAGCCGCGACTATGTTGCCTGGGAGGGATGTTCCCGATGAGAACACGATGGCCCCGACGCCGGGGACGGCACCCGGTCGACCTGTTCCGCGTCGCCCGCCGAACCGCCTGTCTGGGGTTGACCGCGGGCTTGGCGCTCACGGCCTGTTCGGGAGCCCCAGGGCATGGTCCCGCGCCGCCGGAGGGCTTCACCGAGGTGCGGGCCGGCGGACTGGCGTACGGCGTCCCCGCCGGCTGGGTGGCGGTGGAACCGCCCTCCGAACGCGCGGAGGCCTGGGAGGGCCTGCACGAGCTGCGCGACGGTGACAGGCCGGTCGCCGAGGTGGGGGTGATCACGGCGTTCGGAGACGTCGCGGATGCCCGCGAGCTCGCGTTCGAGTCCCTGTCGTTGGTGCGGTTCGAGATGCGGGCCGCCCCTCCCCAGCGTGATCCCGGGTTCGAGGTCCCCGGAGCGGCCGACTCCGAGCGCGGCGACTACCACTACGAACATCCCGACGGCAGGTCGGGCCAGGTAAGGGGGGTCGACATCGCGGTGGTCCTGGAGGGCGGGGACGGCGTGGTGCTGCGCTTGACCGGGCTGACCGACCACCTGAGCGAGGAGGAGCTGGAGGAGATCGTGTCGTCCGTTCGCGTTCCCGGGTGACGCGCCGGGCGAAGGGTGAGGAGTCGGACCGGTGGACCTGATCCGTTCCTGGGGTGCGGCGCTCGTCGCCTACCTGGTGGCGACCGCCCTGGCGACCGCGTCGGTCACCTCGCGGATCGCCGAAGGCGCCAGCGGGGAGCTCGGCGCGGTGCTGCTGCTGTTCGGTCCGGGCGCGCTGCTGGTCCCGTTGGCGACCACGCTCGCCGCGGGCCTGGGCTATCCGCGGTCGTGGCCGGGAGGGCCGACACGCCGGGCGTTCGGCGTTGCGACCGTCCCGGTGGCGACGGTCCTCATCGACACGGTGCCGTCGTGGTTGCTCGCGGGCGAATCCGGCTCGGCCGGTGTCGCCGCCTTGACGGTGTTGCGCGTCGCGGGGGTGGCGCTGGGGTGGGCGTCGGCGCGCCTCCTGCGCCCTCCCCGCACCGGCCCCTCCCGCCCCCACCGTTGACCTGAACGTCTGCCACTCCCTGACGGGGTCACCGGGACCGTGGGCGCTCGTCGGTCCTGCGCCGTCGGCGTGCCACGGTCAGGCGCCCCGGCCCATGCCGTGCCGGGAACCAGACGGCGAGGGGGTGCGCGGGCCGACGCCGGCGCCACGACGGCTCCCGGCCGATGGGGCCGGGACCGACGCGCCCTCGCCGAACAGAGGAGGCGAGCAGCGCGCGGTGACATCGGTGCGCCCAGACGCGCGGTGGGGCCCTCCCGTCCTGGGCGGGCGCGGGGCGAGCGGCAGGCGGCCGCCGACAGGAGGATCCCGGCACGGGGCCGAGGTTCCACGGGAGGCGCCCAACCCGACGGGGGCGTTAGGAGTGGGACGACCGGCCCGGTGAGCGCGGACAACAGGAACCGGCCCCCTTCACCGCGCAGGGGAGCCGGGCCTCACGCGTCCTCTCCGGGCCGTGCCGGGCGGAACCTGCCGCCCGCCGCCCTTCGCGCCCGCCACTGGCCCCGCCCCCGGCCGCAGGACCTGGCCGTATCCGGTCAGCCGCCGGCACGTACCGTGAGCGCGCCCGCGCTCCGCCCGCCCGCCGCTACTCGATCGGGTGGCGCCTAGCGCGTCGAACGCGGTAACGGTCCGGCCCGGTCACTCCGTCCGCCACGCCGAAGTCCCCTCCCTCGGCCACGCACCGTGACCGCCCCATGGTGGGCGTGGAATCGTTACGTGCTCGTTCGATCGCGCTGCGTAGGATGCGGGTCTACCCGTCCCGTCTCGATCCCGCGGGAAACCGCTGACCAGGAAGACCCGTCCCGTGTCCTCCTTCCCCGCTCCCCCGCCTGTTCCGCGATCCGAGGGTCCCTCCCCCCACGCCAACGTTCCCGAGGCCTCCCCGGGAGGAGCGGGAGACGTGGGGGCGCCGGACCGCCCGGCCCTGCCCGCCGGTTTCGACGTCCCGCCCTCGGGTGGCGGCGTGCCGGCCGCGCCCCCGCCCGCCGCACATCGGGCCCCCGCCCCGACCGGGTGGGCCCGTGACGACGAGTTGTCCTCGACAGCCCTGCTGCGGGATGGCCGGCCCCCTCCGCCGGGAGGTTGGAGGCGCGCCCTGTTCACCTTGACCGGAGGACTGTTGAACCCTGGCGAGTCGCGGGACGAGCTGCGCCGGCGCGAGTTCCGGAATCGGGCGCGTACGCCGGCGGATCGGGGGCATCACCGCGTCGCGGTGCTGGGGATCAACGGTGGTGAGGGGCGCGCCGCGACCGCGGTGGGGCTCGGTTCGGCACTGGCGGAGGGGCGCGGCGACCGCGTCATAGCCCTGGACGCCGACCCCGGTCGGGGCGCCCTCGCCCGGCACGCCTCCGCGCGCCCGCCCCGGGAACGGACGGTACGGGACCTGCTGGCGGCCGGGGACACGTTGAAGCGCTACGCCGACGTGCGGTCCTACACCGGGCAGCTGCGGTCCCGCCTGGAGCTTTTGGCCTGCGCCCCGCTGCCCGTGGGGGAGGCGTTCACCGCCCGGGAGTACCGCGATCTCGCGGCGGTCGCCGAACGCTTCTACTCGGTGTGCGTCATCGACTGCGACGCCGACCTCCCGCGTCCCCTGCTGGAGGAGGTCCTGTCGTCGGCCGACCAGATCGTGCTGGTGACGCCGCCGTCGCCGGAGGGGGTGCGCGGGGTGACGGGGGCGTTGGACCGGCTGAGCGGTCAGGGGCACGACGTCCTTGCGCGTGGCGCGGTCGTGGCGGTCTGCGCCGCCGGAGGGCGCGGGGAGCCGGGGTCGGACCGCGCCGCTGCGGGGTTCGCGCTCCGTTGCCGGTCCGTCGTGACGATCCCCCATGACGCCGGTCTCGCGGCGGGGGCCGCCGTGGAGCCGGCCGTGTTGCGCCCGGTCACCCGTCGGGCCTACCTCCGGCTCGCGGTGGAGGTCGCCTCCGGTTTCGCGGCGGGCTGACAGCGTTCGAAGGTGCGGGGCCGGGGGCCCCGGAAAAGGGAACGCGCCTTCGCCGGGAGAGGGGTCGGCGAAGACGCGGGTCCGAGCGGGCCGGCCGTGGCGGCCGGCCCGGGGCGTGCTACTCCTTCATGTAGCCGATGTCCTCGTAGATGACCGAGGCCATGCCGTTGGCGCCGAAGTTGGCGAGGTCCTCCTGGACCGCCCAGATACCGGTGCGCTGGAAGAACGGGATGCCCTGGCCGTTCTCCCACAGCAGGGTGTCGATCTCGTTGGCGATCTCGTAGTAGCGGTCGAGGTCGGTGGTGCGCACCATCTCGGCGTACTTCTCGTTGATCTCCGGGGTGGAGGTGCGGCCGTTGTTGTTGCCCCAGTCCTCCTCGTCGTCGTTGAACGGGCCGCCGTAGTTCTCGTAGGACTCACCGGCGAACGGGGTGGTGCCGACCTGGACGAAGGACGACATGTCGAAGTTGCCGGTGTAGATGTAGTCGGTGAAGAAGGCGGTGGAGGGGACCGACTCGATCTTGACCTCGATGCCGATCTCGCCGAGCATCTGCTGGGTGATCTCGGCCTCGCTCTGCGTGGTCTGCAGGCCCGAGGGGACGACGTAGGTGAGGGAGAGCTTCTCGCCGTCGGCGTTGACGCGGGTCTCGCCCTCGGCCTCCTGGGTCCAGCCCGCCTCGTCGAGGAGCTGGGCGGCGCGCTCGACGTCACGCTGCCCCAGGTCACCGCTGTTGTCCTGGAAGGAGGGCTGGTTGGAGCGGATCAGCCGGTTGACGGTCGGGTCGCTGGGCCAGTCGACCCCTTCGAGGGATGCCTTGGCCAGGGCCGACCGGTCGATGCCGAGCATGACGGCGTGGCGGACGTCGAGGTCGGCGAGCGGGCCGCGGCCGGCGTTCATCTCGATGTAGCGGTAGCCGTTGTCGATCGCGCGGGCGATGCGGGCGTCCTCGCGCTCCTGGGCGCGCTCGTAGGAGGGCGCGTCGTAGCCGACGTAGAAGGCGTCGATCTCGTCGTTGACGAACACGCCGGCCATCGCGTCGCTCTCGTAGGTCGCGTAGGTGATGCGGTCGAGCTTGGCGGGCTCACCCCACCAGTTGTCGTCGCGGACGACGGTGACGCGCTGGGTGGTCTTGTCGATCTCGTCGAGCTTGAACGGGCCCGCGGTGACCGGGATGTCCTCGAGGTAGCCCTCGTTGAACTTCTCCGGGTCCTCCATGTACTCGGCCGGGTACAAGACGTCGAACAGCCCCTGCCACTCCGCGTAGGGGGTGTCGAAGGTGAAGACGACCTCGTACTCGTCGGCGCCCTCCTCGACCTTGGAGATGTCGCCGTAGCCGGCCTTGGTGCCCATGTTGAAGTCACCGTCGGCCCGGCCGGACATCGTCTCGACGGTCGCGGCGTAGTCCTCCCAGGTGATGGGCTCGCCGTTGGACCACTTCGCGTCGGGGTTGAGCTTGAACGTGACGGTGCTCCCGTCGTCGCTGACGCTGCTCTCCTCGACGTAGTTGGTGTTGGGCGTCGCCGCGCCGGTGTCGTCGAAGTTGTGGGCGCGCGGCATCAGCGCCTGCAGGATGTCGAGGTTGACACCCAGGTTGCCGTCGGTGTGGTAGCTGTTGAACTGGGTGATGAAATCGCTGACCGCCCAGTTGAGGGTGCCGCCGTCCTGGAGGGCGTCCCGCTCCTGCGGGTTGACGTCGCTGTTGGCGATGTCGGCGAGGGTCGGGGTGTCGTTGCCGCCCTCGTCCTCCTCCCCGCCTCCGCCACCGCACGCGGTGGCGAACAGGGTGAGCGCCAGGACCGGTGCGGCGAACGCCGCGCTCCGTCTGATTCGCATCGTGATCGTTTCCTCCTCAGGGGATGTACCGGCCCGGCGGGCCGAGCGGGGTCAGACGACGGCGCGCTGCTGCGCGTAGTGGCAGGCCGCGCCGTGATCGCCGGTGGACAGTGGCCTGATCTGCGGCTCCTCGTCCAGGCAGAGCCGTCGCTCGCCGTCGCCGAGTTCCTTGAACTTCGGGCAACGGGTGCGGAAACTGCACCCCGATGGGGGGTCGGCGGGGCTGGGCAGGTCGCCTTCGAGCACGATGTGGGTGCGGGCGCGTTCCTTCTCCGGGTCGGGGATGGGGATCGCCGACAGCAACGCCTGGGTGTAGGGGTGGGCGGGCGCCCGGTAGATCGACTCGACGTCGCCCAGCTCGACGATCCTGCCGAGATACA
Source organism: Marinactinospora endophytica (assembly GCF_054780875.1). Lineage (NCBI taxonomy): Bacteria > Bacillati > Actinomycetota > Actinomycetes > Streptosporangiales > Nocardiopsidaceae > Marinactinospora > Marinactinospora endophytica. The sequence goes on from NZ_BAAGVM010000006.1 coordinate 123,304, forward strand.
TGACGGCGACACGGTCGGCGATGTGCCTGATCACCGACAGGTCGTGCGCGACGAACAGGTAGGACAGCCCCAGCTTGACCTTGAGTTCGTCGAGGAGGTTGATGACGCCGGCCTGGATGGAGACGTCCAGCGCGGACACCGGCTCGTCGAGGACGAGCAGGCGGGGCTCCAGGGCGAGCGCCCGGGCGATGCCGATGCGCTGGCGTTGGCCGCCGGAGAACTCCTGGGGGTAGCGCGCCGCGTGGGCGGGGTCCAGGCCGACCAGGCGCAGCAGTTCGTTGACGCGGGCGGCGAGCCGGGCCTTGGGGTGGCCGTGGGTGCGCAGCGGCTCGGCGACGATGTCGAAGACCGGCATGCGCGGGTCCAGGGAGGACATCGGGTCCTGGAAGACGACCTGGAGCTCGCGGCGGGTCTCGAAGCGCTGCCGGGAGTTGAGCGTGCCCGACTCGCGTCCCAGGACGACGACCCGGCCGCGTTGGGGGCGGTCCAGGCTGAGGATCTCCATGAGGGTGGTCGACTTGCCGCAGCCGGACTCGCCGACGAGGCCGAGCGTCTCGCGTTCCCGGACGTCGAAGGAGATGCCGTCGACCGCGTAGACCGTGCCGACGCGGCGCTTGAACACCGCGCCCTTCATCAGGGGGTGGTGTTTGACGAGGTCCTCGACCTCCAAGACGACGTCGCGCTCCTGCCGGGGGACCTCCGCGGCGGTGTCGTCGGGGATGTCGGGCAACGGGTAGATGTCGGCCGCGCCCCACCCGTTCTCCTCGACCTCCTCGGCGCGGACGCAGGCCGCGCGGTGTCCGGACGCGCCGATCGGGACCAGTTCGGGTTCGGCCGCGGTGCACCGTGGTTCGGCGATCGGGCAGCGCGGCGCGAACGGGCAGCCGGGCGGCAGGTCGCTCAGCGACGGCGGGGTGCCCTTGATGGGCACCAACGGCGCCCTGCCCGCGTCGTCGAGCCGGGGCACCGAGCCGAGCAGGCCCATGGTGTAGGGCATGCGCGTGCGGTAGTAGACGTCGTCGACGTCGCCGATCTCGACGGGGCGGCCGGCGTACATGACCAGGACGCGGTCGACGAATCCCGCGACGACGCCGAGGTCGTGGGTGATCATGACGATCGCGGCGCCGGTCTCGCGCTGCGCCGTCTTGAGCACGTCGAGGATCTGGGCCTGGATCGTGACGTCCAGCGCGGTGGTGGGCTCGTCGCAGATGATGACGTCGGGCTGGTTGGCGATGGCGATGGCGATCATGGCCCGCTGCCGCATGCCGCCGGAGAACTCGTGCGGGAACGCCTTGGCCCGTTGGGCGGCGTTGGGGATGCCGACGAGTTCGAGCAGTTCCACGGCGCGCGCCGCGGCCTGTTCCTTGCCGACGTCGGGGTTGTGGATGCGCACGGCCTCGGCGATCTGGTCGCCGACGGTGTAGACCGGGGTCAGTCCGGACAGCGGGTCCTGGAAGACCATGGCGATCGACTTGCCGCGGCGTTTGGCCATCTCCCGGTCGTCCAGGCCGAGGAGTTCCTCCCCGTGCAGCCTGACCGAACCACGGATCTGCGCGTAGTCGGGCAGAAGGCCCATCGCGGCGAGGGAGGAGACGGACTTGCCCGACCCCGATTCGCCGACGATGCCGAGCACCTCGCCGCGCCGCAGCGCGTAGCTGACCCCGCGCACGGCGCGCACGTCGGGGGCCTTGCCGACCCCGGGGAAGGTGACGTGCAGGTCGGTGACTTCGAGGACGGGGGCGTCCCCGGGTCGTTGGTCGGTCACGGACGTCTCTGTTCTGGTCTGGGATGCGGTCATGTGCGGGTGCCTCCCGTCTAGGCGCGTCGCGACTTGGACTGGGGGTCCAGCGCGTCGCGCAGTCCGTCGCCGATGAGGTTGACGGCCAGGACCAGGACGACGAGCAGGCCCGTGCAGAAGACGAACGTCCAGGGGTGGGTGATCGCCTGGCGGGCTCCGATGGCGATGAGCGAGCCGAGGGAGACGTCGGGGGGCTGCACGCCGAAGCCGAAGTAGGACAGGCTGGTCTCGGCGATGATGGCGGAGCTGACGTTCATCGTGGCGTCGACGATGAGCAGCGAGGACATGTTCGGCAGGATGTGGCGGAAGATGATCTTCCAGGCCGGTACGCCCATGTAGCGGGCGGCGAGGACGTATTCGCGTTCCTTGAGCGAGATCGTCATGCCGCGGACCATCTTGGCGGTGATCATCCACATGAACGCGGCGAGCAGGAGGACGAACAGCAGCCAGTTGCTGCCCCGGATCCAGGGGAACAGGATCGCCAGGATCAGGAAGCTGGGCAGCACCAGCGCCAGGTCGGTGATCCACATCAGCGCCTTGTCGGTGACGCCCAGGAAGTATCCGGCGAAGGAGCCGACGACGGCGGCGACGAGGGTGGAGATGACCGCGACGAGCAGGCCGATGATGATCGACTTCTGCAGGCCGACCATCGTGATGGTGAAGACGTCGCGTCCGGTGTTGTCCGTGCCGAGCCAGTGTTCGGGGCTGGGCGGCTGGAGGAAGTTCGCGTAGTCGCGTTCCTCGAAGGTCCAGGGGCTGATGGCCGGCCCGATCCAGGCGGCGGCGGTGAGCAGCAGCAGGACCACGATGCCGACCACGACCCTGCGCTGGCGGAGCATGGTGCGCAGCACCGTCGACCAGCGGCCGGGGATCCGTACCTCGTCGGTGCCGCCCTCGTGGCCGGCCCCGGTCTCTCCGGCCACGCGCTCGGTGGACATGCTCATGGCGTCTTCTCCAGCGGGGTGAAATGGGGCGCGAGGGGCACCGCCCCGTTGTCGGTCCACGGGTCGGGAAAACGGGTGGCGCGCGGACGGGCCGACACGCGATCCTGGGGGCGCGGCGCACGCCGGTTCTCGTCCGCGCGACGCCTTCCACGTGACATGCCCGAGGCGTGGGCGGGCCGCGTGGCGTGTGGGCCGGCGACGATCTCGATCGGGCTCACGCTCAGCTCACCCGCACCCGCGGGTCGAGCCAGGCATAGAGGACGTCTGACAGGAAGGAGGCCACCATGATGCACACCGCCATGAAACACGACACGGCGGCGACCGAGTTGACGTCGTTCTTGACGATGGAGTCGATGACCCACGAGCCCATTCCGTTCCACCCGTAGATCTTCTCGGTGAACGTCGTCCCGGCCATGAGAGAGCCGAACACGAACGCGAAATAGGTGACGGTCGGGATGAGCGCGGTGCGCAACGCGTGTTTGAACAACGCCTTGCGGCGCGTGAGCCCCTTGGCCATGGCGGTGCGCACGAAATCCGAGCCGATCACGTCGAGCATCATGTTGCGCTGGTATCTGCTGAACGCGGCGAATTGACCGAGCGCCAGGGCGAGGGTGGGCAGGATCGCGTGTTGGATGCGGTTGCCGAGCGTGCCCCAGAATCCGGCGTCCAGGCCGGTCGTGTACTCGCCGGCGTACTGGAATATCGTCGTCCCGGTCCATTCGTTGATGGCCGCGGCAATGACCTGGAGTGAGATCGCCACGACCACGGCGGGGACCGAGAGCATGAAGAACGCGGCGCCGGTGGAGACCCGGTCGAAGACCCGGTACTGCCTGACCGCCCCGTAGGCGCCGATCAGCACGCCGGACACGGCGCCGATGACGGTACCGAACACGATCAACCGGATGGAGACCCCGGCGCGGCGCTGGATCTCCTCGTTGACCGAGGTGTCGCGTACCGTCCGGCCGAAGTCGCCGGTGACGACGTCGCCGAGCCACACCGTGTACCGCTCGGCCAGCGGCGTCTTGTCGTTGAGGTTGAGCCGGTCGAGCTGGGCGTCGACCGCGGCCTCCGTGGGACGGGGGCTCATCTCCGCGTAGTTGGCGCGGGGGCTGAGCGTGGAGGCGGCGAGCAGGTACGCGAACGTGGTGGCCAGGAAGACCAGGACCACGTAGTTCGCCAGTCGCCTGGCCAGGAACTTCCCCAATGGGGGCCTCCCACCTCGTGCCGCAGGGGCGTGAATGTTCCACGGTGGTCGGGTGGGATCTCCTGACGTGGCGTTGCGACACGCTTCTTGTCGCCAAGAGCGTCCGTCCCGCGCCACTGCAGAGGATCTTGCTCCACACGACTACCGAAACGCGTTTTCTCCGGTTCACGATCCGTGCGCCGAATGTCCCCGAGTCTGCGGTACCTCCAGACACCTAGTGATCACCGCGACATCAAGAAAGCGTCACGAGGGCGGTTCCACGGCGGCACGGACCGTTCTCCGCGCAGAAGATTAACGTTCGCGGCCATCCGAGGGATTCAAGATCATCGAGCTCAATAAAATGCCCGAAATTACATTCGCGTACTGTCCATAATTCCTTTCCCGGAGGCCGCGCTCTCGTCTCCGCACCGAGTTCCCCCACGACCCGCTCCTCGCCCCTCCCTTCCGGCGCCACGCCCGCGCCCCGCCTGAGCAGGTCCGTGACGTCGATATGCCGGAGGAAGCACTCAAAGGCCCGGACAACCGACATCATGGGCTGTACGGCGTCCCCGGCCGGATCGCCGTGGCAGTACCGCGCACGCGATCAGGAAGGCTCCTCCATCGATGCAGCTTCTGTCCCCGCTGCGCCTGGCCTGCGGGGTCACCTCCCCTAACCGCCTGGTGTTCGGACCACACGTGACCAACCTGGGCCACGGACGGGCCCTGTCGGAGCGGCACACCGCCTACTATCGGCGCCGCGCCTGTGGCGGCAGCGGAATCATCGTGACCGAAACCGCCTCCGTGCACGATTCCGACTGGCCCTACGAACGTGCCCCGCTCGCCGCCAGATGCGCCCCGGGGTGGGCCGCCATCGCCCGGGCCTGTCATGACGAGGGCGGCCTGGCCCTCGCCGGCCTCGGCCACACCGGCCTCCAGGGCACCGACGCCTACGGCCGGACCGCCCTGTGGGCCCCCTCCGACGTCGCCGACCCGCTCAGCCGCGAGGTGCCCCGGGAGATGGACACCCCCGAGATCGCCGAGATCGTCGCCGCCTTCGCCAACGCGGCCCGGCTCGCGGTGCGTTCGGGCATGGACGGGGTCGAAGTCGACGCCGGTGGACGCGCCCTGATCCGCCAGTTCCTCTCGGCCGTGACCAACCTCCGCGCCGACGGCTACGGTGGCGCGCAACGGACCCGCTTCGCCCGCGAGGTGCTCGGCGCGGTCCGGCGGGCCGTGGGGCGCGGCGCCGTCGTGGGACTGCGGCTGTGCTGTGACGAGCCGGGAACCCCGGGCGGGATCACTCCGGAGACGGCGCCCGCCATCGCCGCCGAGCTCGCCGCGGCCGGGGCCGTGGACTACGTCGTCGTGGTGCGCGGTTCGCTGCGCGCCCCTGATGTGTCGCGCCCCGACGGGCACGTACCGCCCGGTTTCAACGATGCGGCGGCCCGACGGGTGCGCGCCGCCCTGCCCTCCTCGGTCGCGGTGTGCGCGCAGGGGTCGATCGTGGACCCTCGGCACGCCGAGGAGCTCCTCACCGAGGGCCCCGCCGCGCTCGTGGAGATGACCCGGGCCCAGATCGCCGACGCCCGGCTGGGCGCCAAACTCGCCGCGGGGACGCCCGAACGTGTCCGCCCCTGCGTCCTGTGCAACCAGGCGTGCCAGGTGCGCGACCCGCGCAATCCGCCGGTCAGCTGCATCGGCGACCCCTACAGCGGCCACGAGTCCCACCCGCCTGTCGTGCCCGCCCCGGTGGATGACCCCGTCGAGGTGCTGGTGATCGGCGCCGGCCCCGCCGGCCTGGAGACGGCGCGCAACGCGGCGAAGGCCGGGCACCGGGTCCGGGTGGTGGAGCAGCGTGAGCGGACCGGGGGGATGCTGCGCGTGCTGGCCGCGGGAGCCGGCCTGGGGCGCCTGGCCCTGCTCGCCGACTGGTTGACGGCCGAGTGCGAGCGCCTGGGCGTCCGGATCGAGACCGGGGTACGGGCCGGTGCCGCCGACATCGACGCCCGGCTGGCCACCGGCGGCGTGGTCGTGCTGTGCGCGGGTGGCCGGATGGGCGAGCCGGGATACCCGATCGAGGAGGGCGCGGTCGTCCACGACGTCGCCGAGCTGCTGTCGCTGCCCGAGGAGGAGCTGCGCCGGCGGCTGCCCGCGGGGCCGGCCACGGTGCACGATCCGTTCGGGGGCGTGTCGGGGGTGAGCGTCGCCGAGACCCTGGCCGCGTTGGGCCACGAGGTCACGCTGGTCACGCCGGACCATCTGGTGGGTGCCAGGATCGCGACACCGGACGACCGTGCCCGCGCGCTCGCCCGGCTGGCCCGGGCCCGGGTGGGGGTCGTGAAACGCTGCGCGGTGCGCGGTGCCGCCGAGGGCGTGCTGCGGATCGAGCACGTCCACACCGGCGAGACCGGTGAGGTCAAGGGAGGGTTCGTGGTGGAGTGCGGTTTCCGGCTGCCCGACGACGGGCTGTGGCGGGGGGAACGGCTCGGTATGGACCGGGCCGGCGACGTGGTCGCGCCCCGGGGCGTCTACGAGGCGATCCTGGAGGGGCGCCGCGCGGCGGCCGGCATCGAGGAGATGTACAGGTGACCGGTACGGGCCGCTTCCCCCACCTGTTCCGGCCGATGCGGCTGGGGCCGATCACCCTCGCCAACCGGATCGTGTTCGGTGCCCATCCCACCGGGTACGCCGAGGACGGTCTGCCCACGGAGCGTCACGCCGCCTACTACGCGGCGCGGGCGCGCGGCGGCGCCGGCCTGATCATCGCCGAGGAGCAGTCGGTCCATCCCTCGGATCGGCCCCGGGAGCGGACGATCCGCGGCTTCGATCCCGCCGTGGTCGCCCGGCACCGGAAGGTGACCGAGGCCGTGCACCGCGAGGGCGTGCCGATCCTGGCCCAGATCAACCACAACGGCGGCCAGTCGACCTCCCTGTACTCGCGTCGCCCGTTGTGGGCGCCCTCCCCGGTGGCCGATCCGGCCTTCCGCGAGGTGCCCAAGGCGCTGGAGCGGCAGGAGATCTCCGAGATCATCGACGGCTACGGGCTGGTGGCGGGTCACTGTGTCGAGGGCGGATTCGACGGGGTCGAGCTCCAGTGCGCCCACTCCTCGATCGTCCGCGCCTTCCTGTCCCCCGCCACCAACCGGCGCGGCGACCGTTACGGGGGGTCTCCGGCGAACCGGACGCGGCTGTTGTCGGAGATCATCAGCGAGGTACGGCGCCGTATCGGCCCCGATCTGGTCCTGGGCGTACGCCTGTGCTGTGACGAGCTCGTCGACGGCGGCACGACCCTGGAGGACGCGATCGCCGTGGCCCGCGTGCTGGAGGCCAGCGGGAAGGTCGACTACGTCGGCGCCTCCATCGGCGTGTCCACCGCGGCACCGCACCTGGACGGGGCGTCCATGCACATTCCGCCGGGCTATGCCCTGTTCGTCGCCAACGCGCTGCGCCGCGCGGTGGACCTGCCGGTGATCGGCGCCGGCAGGTTCAAGGATCCCGTTCAGGCCGACCGGGCCCTCGCCGATGGCCACTGCGATCTGGTGGACGTGGTGCGCGGCCAGATCGCCGATCCGGACTTCGCGGCGAAGGCGCGCGCCGGTGCGCCCGAGGCGGTCCGGGTGTGCCTGTCCTGCAACCAGGACTGTGTCGGCCGGGTCCGCGCGAACCGGCGGTTGGGGTGTGTGGAGAACCCGCGGGTCGGCCGCGAGTTCCTGCCCGCGCTGTCGTCGCGGCGGGCCGGGCGCGACGTGCTCGTCGCGGGCGCCGGCCCGGCCGGTCTGCAGACCGCGCTCGCGGCGGCACGCGCGGGGCACCGGGTGCGCGTGTACGAGGCCGAGCGCGCGGCGGGAGGCCAGGTGCTCCTGGCGGCGTCCACGCCCGGTCGCGCCGAGTTCGGCGTCCTGGTCCGCAACCAGCTGACCGAGTGCCGTCGTCTCGGGGTGCGCGTCGAGTACGGTCGGCCCGTGGACGCCGAACTGGTGCGGCGCGAGGCCCCGGAGGTCCTGGTGGTGGCGACCGGGGCGAGGCCGCGGCGTCCCGCTTGGGGGCGGGGACGCGAGCGGGTCGTGGACGTGCGCGACGTCCTTTCCGGCCGGGTGCGTCCCAGCGGGTCGGTGCTGCTCGTCGACGAGGTGGGGTTCCACCAGGCCACGGGGACGGCCGAGCTGCTGGCCGACCGTGGTTGCGTCGTGGAGGTGGTGACATCGGCGATGGTCGTCGGCCAGGATCTCGCCACGACGCTGGATCTGGAGAACTGGTGCGTGCGGGCGACCGCCAAGGGGATCGGTGAGACGTGTGACCACGAGGTGGTGAGGGTGGGCGAGTGCGCGCGGACGGGCCGCCTGGAGGTCGAGTTGGCCTATCTGCCGACCGGGGAGACCAGTGGGCGCACCGTCGACTGGGTGGTGTGCGCGCTGCCCCAGGCCCCGCTGGACGGCTTGTACCGCGCCCTGCGCAGGCACCCGAGTGTCCAGACGCTGCGCGTGGGCGACTGTGTCGCGCCACGTCGGGTGGACATGGCGGTCATCGAGGGCGAGCGGATCGGAACGTCGCTGTGAGCGGGAGTCCGGTGGGCCGGGAACAGAGCTGGGAGGAAAGGGAGCCCAGCGGGACGATCGCGGTGGTCCCGGTCCGCGAGGGCCGGTTGCCCGAGGGCGGTCTGGAGGTCATCGCTGAGGCCGGTGGCGCGGTCCTGGCCGGCGATGGCGCCCGGGCGGCGGCGTCCGCGCTGGACGGCGCCGCTCACCCGTTGCTCGTATGGGAGACCGAGGGGTTCCGTCCCGCCGCGTGGTCCCACGCCCTCGCCGAGACCTGCTCGGGGTTCGGCGTGGTGCTGCTGCCGGCCTGCCCCGACGGGCGTGATCTCGCTCCGCGGCTGGCGGCGCGGCTGGGCCGCCCGCTGCTGGCCGGCGCCGTCGAGATCGGCCCCGGTTTCGCGGTGCTCCCGCGTGACGGTGACCGCCGTGGCATCCGGGTGGGGCTGACCGGTCCGGCCGTGGTCACGCTGCGTCCGGGGACGGGGGGAGCGCTTCCCCGCGCCGACTCCGACACGGCACCGGCACCGGTCGGCGGGCTTGCCGCCGGAGACGAGCACGCGGACGTTCTGGACGCCGAGACGCTGGCGGTGGTCGCCCCCGATCCAACGGCCGTGGACCTGTGGGAGGCGCGGCGCGTCATCGCGGGCGGTGCCGGACTCATGAGCGGCCCGGATCGCGGCGTGGCGGCGTTCGCGCTGCTGAGCGAGGTCGCCGCGGCGTTGGGTGCCTCGGTGGGAGCGACCCGTCCGGTGACGGACGCGGGTTTGCTCCCATTGGACCGGCGGATCGGTTCGTCCGGGGCTAGGGTGAGCCCCGACCTTTATGTGGCGTTGGGGGTGTCTGGAGCGCCGCAGCATCTGTCGGGCACCGACCATCCGGCCCATGTGGTCGCGGTGAACCTCGACCCGGGATGTCCGATGATGGCGGTCGCCGACCTGGGGCTGGTCACCGACGCGGCCGCGTTGCTGGAGGTGTTGGCGCGGCGGCTGGGGGTCGGGACCGGTGTCGATCGGGTGGGCGGGGACGAGGAGGAGCTCGGGTGACGCGATTCGACGTGGTGGTGGTGGGAGCGGGCCCGGCCGGATCGGCCGCGGCGCTGGCCGCCGCCCGGACGGGGGCCTCGGTGCTGCTGGTCGAGCGTGGCCCGTTCCCCGGAGCGAAGAACATGCACGGGGGCGTCATCCACGGTGGCGTGCTGGAGAGGCTGATCCCCCGCTGGTGGGAGCGCGCACCGGTGCAACGGTGGGTGACCCGGCGCACGACCATGGTCATGACGGGGACGCAGTCGCTCAGTCTCGATTTCCGTTCCGCCGGCTGGACCCGGCCGCCCTACAACGGGGCGACCGCCTACCGCTCGGAGTTCGACTCCTGGCTGGCCGGCGAGGCCGAGCGGGCGGGCGCCCGGTTGGTGTGCTCCACCACGGTGACCGGGCTGCTGCGCGCCCCCGACGGCACGGTGCGCGGCGTGACCACCGATCGCGAGGGCGGCGACATCGAGGCGGGCGTGGTGATCGCCTGCGACGGGGTGAACTCCCTGCTCACCGGCGAGGCGGGGCTGTCCGCCGCCCGCGATCCCGGCAACTTCGCGCTGGGGGCCAAGGAGGTCCTGGCCCTGTCCCGTGAGGAGATCGACGAACGGTTCGGGCTCAGCGGGCGCGAGGGCGCCGAGATCGAGATGCTGGGCTGTACCGCGGGCATCCCGGGCGGGGCGTTCCTGCACACCTACCTGGACACGGTCGCGGTGGGGGTGGTGGTGTCGGTCGACGGGCTGTCCGCCTCGGGGGTGCGGCCCGAGGAGCTGATCGCCCGGGTGAAGGCCCACCCCTCGATCGCACCGTACCTGCGCGGCGCCGAGTTGAAGGAGTACTCGGCGCACCTGGCACCGCAGGGCGGCTACGACGCGCTGGCCAGGCTCGCCGGTCCCGGTCTGCTCGTGTGCGGTGACGCCGCCGGGCTGTGCCTGGCCGCGGGGCCGTGGCTGGAGGGGGTGAACTTCGCGATCGGCTCGGGCATGGCGGCCGGCGAGGTGGCGGCACGGTCCGTGCGCGCCGGAGACGTCTCCACGGCGGCCCTGGCCGCCTACCGGAACCGCTTGGAGGCCTCGTTCGTCCTCTCCGACCACCGGAGGTGGCGGGAGGTTCCGCGATTGCTACGCTCACAGGCCGTCCACGAGAAATACCCGCGGCTGGTGTGCGACGCCGCCGAACGGGTGCTCACCGTTCCGGCGCCGCGGCCACGCAAGGGCCTCAGCTCGATCCTGCGCGAGACGGCGGCGGCCAACGGAACCCGGCTGCGCGACCTCGTCCGGGACGGCTGGCAGATCCTGAGGAGCTTCACGTGACGATGTTGCCCCGTTTCCGCCGTCGTCCCTGGTCGCGGACCTCGGCCCCCCGCAGGAGCGGTGACGAGACACCCGGCCCTCCCGATTGGCCGGAGCACGCGTTCGAGGACCGGATGGCCACGGTGGAGTTCCGCGTGGCCGAGCAGCCCCACATCGTCGTGGACACCGAGGCGTGCCGCTCCTGTGCCGGACGGCCGTGCATCGGAGTCTGTCCCGCCGACCTGTTCACCCCCACCGCCGATGGCGGCATGGTGTTCAACCACGAGCAGTGCTTCGAGTGTGGCGCCTGCACCCTGGTCTGCTCCCAGGAGGGGACCATCTCCTGGTCCTATCCCCCGGGCGGCCAGGGGGTGGTGCTGCGGTGGGCGTGAACGGTTCCGGCGTCCCCCTCTCCCCCGTTCTCCAGGAGATCGCCAGATGACCATCGCCGCCGCTCTCAAGCTGGTCGACCTGCGCCCCGACATCGATCCGTTGACGGGGACGGTCCGCCTCCGACACCGGCGCGCGACGCACACGCTCGGGGTCTCGCCCGCCGACATGGCGGCGTTGGAGACGGCGTTGCGGATCGGCGAGGCGTGGGGGCAGGAGGTGGTGGCGGTCAGCGTGGGGCCTCCCGAGGCCGCGGAGATCCTGCGCGACGCCCTGTCCGTGGGCGCCACGCGGGCGGTCCGGGTGGAGTTGCCCACCGCGGGGCCGCACGGTTCCGCGGGGAGCTCGACCGTGGCCGCGGCCCTCGCCTCGGTGTTGAAGCCCGCCGGTCCGGCCCCGGCCGGGGTCGTGGTGTGCGGGAACGCGAGCACCGACCGGGGAAGCGGCGCGGTTCCGGCCTTCCTCGCCGACGAGCTGGGGGCGGCGCAGGCCCTGGGGCTGGTGTCGCTGGAGGCGCGCGGCCCGGACGGTTCCCGCGAGCTCCGCGCGGTCCGGCGGTTGGACGGTGGCCGGCGCGAGGTCCTGCGCGTGCCCACGCCGGCCGTGGTGTCGGTCGAGGCGGGGGTGGCGCGGTTGCGGCGGGCTCCGCTGGAGGCGATGTTGGAGCGGGGGTCGCTGTCGGTCGAGACCGCGCTGGCCCCGGCGCCGCGCGACGGCTTCTCCGGTTTCCCGCAACGTCCGGGGCCGTTCCGGCCCCGTCCACGCGCCCTGCCGGCTCCCGACCCCGCCGCCAGCGCGCGTCAGCGGGCGCTGGCGCTGGTCTCGGTGACGATGCGCGGCGCGCCGCGCATCGTCACCGCCACTCCGGAGGAGGCCGCCGAGGAGCTGTTGGCCTATCTGCGCGAGACCGGCCACCTGCCGCCCGACACCGGACGGCGGTGAGCCGTGCGCGCGGGCGGGGTCACAACTCGATGCGGTGACGCAGCTCGGTGAAGACGACACCGTGGCGGGTCTTGGAGCGGCGTGCCCCGTCCAGGCGCCATCCGGTGGACCGGTAGAAGGCGCGCGGGCGGTGGTTCTCCTCGGCCGTCCACAGGGTGGCCGCGCGGTAGCCGGCCGCGCGCAACCGGGCGAGGGCGTCGGCCATGAGAAGCCGGGCGACACCGGTCCCCCAGACCCGGGGGTGGGCGTAGAACATGTGGAGTTCCCCCACCTTGGCCTCGGCGTCGTTGTCGGCCGAGGGGCGCAGGACCGCGAACGCCGTCACCCGGTCCCCGTCGACCGCGACGCGGACGGTCGTTTCGAAGGCGCGGATCGCCTGGTCGAACATCTGTGGACGCAGTGCCTCGGCCCGCAGCTCCTCCTCGGGGAGGAACCCGCTCCAGGCCGCCAGGCCGGCGGCGTGGAAGATCTCGCTCATGACGGGGGCATCGGCTCGGCGCGCCGCACGTATTTCGACCATCGCCCCATCGTCGCATCAGGGTCTGCGCCGTGGGCGGCCGAAGCCCCCGCCGCCCGGGGCGGCGGGGGCGAGGGCTCAGTCCTCGCTGGAACGGCTCCAGATGTTGACACCGATGTCCTGGGCGTACTGGTCGATCTCGGCGAGCTCGGACTCGGTCAACCGGGGGCCGCGCACCGCGGCGATGCTGTCCTCCAGCTGTCCGACACTGCTCACGCCGATCAGCACGGAGGTGATCCGCGGGTCGCGCAGGGCCCAGGTCAGCGCGAGCTGGGCCAGCGACTGTCCGCGGCGACGCGCGATCGCGTCGAGCGCGCGGATGCGGGCCAGGTTGTCCTCGGTCAGCCAGTCGGGGGACAGCGACTTGCCCGCGCCCGCGCGGGAGTCGACGGGGATCCCGTCGAGGTACTTGTCGGTCAGCATGCCCTGGGCCAGGGGGGAGAAGGCGATGCAACCGACCCCCTCGCGCTCCAGCGTGTCGAGCAGTCCCTGCTCCTCGATCCAGCGGTTGACCATGGAGTAGGAGGGCTGGTGGATGAGGAGGGGGGTGCCCATGTCGCGCAGGATCGCGGCGGCCTGGGCGGTGCGCTCCGGCGAGTAGGAGGAGATGCCGGCGTAGAGCGCGCGACCGGAGCGCACCGCGTGGTCCAGCGCTCCCATGGTCTCCTCCAGCGGCACGCTCGGGTCGTAGCGGTGGCTGTAGAAGATGTCGACGTGGTCCAGTCCCATGCGGGCCAGGGACTGGTCGAGGCTGGTGATGAGGTACTTGCGCGACCCACCGCTGCCGTAGGGGCCGGGCCACATGTCGTAACCGGCCTTGGTGGAGATGACCAGTTCGTCGCGGTAGGGGCGGAAGTCCTCACGCAGGATGCGGCCGAAGTTCAGCTCGGCGGAACCGGGCGGCGGACCGTAGTTGTTGGCGAGGTCGAAGTGGGTGATTCCCAGGTCGAACGCCCGCCGCAGGATCGCCCGCTGTGTGGCGAGCGGACGGTCGTCGCCGAAGTTGTGCCACAGGCCGAGGGAGATCTCGGGGAGGTCCAGGCCGCTGCGGCCGGTCCGCCGGTAGGGCATGCGGCCGTCGTAGCGTGCCGCGTCGGCCTGGTAGACCCCCGCGCTGGGGACGTCGAGACGGGGAACATCAGCTCTTCGCACCATGATCGGAATCCTTTCACGTGGGTGACACCGACCGGGCCGCGGGCGGGCCGGGAACGGAGCGGTCCCCGCCCCTGGACGGGGACGGGGACCGCGGGCGGGACCCGGGGGGCCGACGTCAGACGCCGACGTCCTTGCCCCTGGTGTGCCAGATGGAGACCACCGAGGGCCGCGGGAAGTCGCCGCGGTCGGGCCAGGTGCTCTGGGGGGCTCCGACCACACCGTCCTCGCCCGGGTGCTGCGGGGCGATGAAGACCGTCTTCTGGTCCTCGGTGATGAAGGGGCCGCAGCACTCGGCGCCGACGGGGACGGTCGCGAAGGTCTTGAGCTCGCCGCGGTGGCGGCCCTCGACCGGGACGGCGTGCAGCGCGTCGTTGCAGTTGATCGTGCCGGGCTGGCCGTCCGTGGAGATCCACAGGTTGCCGCGCTTGTCGAAGGTGAGGTTGTCCGGCGAGGAGATCGGGACGACCTTGGACTTGTCGTAGCCGGCGAAGTAGGTGCTCTCGTCCTCGGGGTCACCGCAGACGAGGAGGACCTTCCAGGTGAAGGAGGTGGCCCCGGCGTCGTTGCGGCGCTCGGTGATCTCGAGGATGTGGCCGAACTTGTTGGCCGCCCGCGGGTTGGGCTCGTCGGCCTGCTCGGGGGTGCGGCTGGTGTTGTTGGTCAGCGCGCAGTAGACCTTGCCGGTGACGGGGCTGGCCTCGAAGTCCTCGGGGCGGTCCATCTTGGTGGCGCCGACGGCGTCGGCGGCCAGACGGGTGTGGATGAGGACCTCCGCGACGGTGAACCCCTCGACGTAGCTCTTGCGCGAGTCGCACAGCTTGATCCACGTTCCGGTGCCGTCGAACTCGCCGTCGCGGGGCAGCTTGCCCGAGCCGTCGATCTGGCTGGCGGGGCTGTCGCCGGTCAGCTTCGCGACGTAGAGGGTGCCCGAGTCCAGCAGCGTGTCGTTGTGCCGTCGGGATCCCTTGCGGTACTGCTTGTCGCTGACGAACTTGTACATGTAGTCGAAGCGCTCGTCGTCGCCCATGTACACGGCGACCCGCTTGTCCTTGGTCAGGCGGGTGTTGGCGCCCTCGTGCTTGAAGCGCCCCAGGGCGGTGCGCTTGCGCGGCTTGTAGTCGGGGTCGAAGGGGTCGATCTCGACGATGTAGCCGAACCGGTTGGCCTCGTTGGGGTGCTTGGAGAGGTCGAAGCGCTCGTCGACGCGGTCGAAGCGCCGGCTGCCCGCGCGGGTGTCGCCGCTGGTGGCGAAGCCGTAGCGCTTGAGGGCGGCCTTGGCCTCCTCCGGCGCGCTCTCGCCGCCGACGAAGTACTGGTTGAAGTTCTCCTCGGCCGTGAGGATGGTGCCCCAGGGGGTCATGCCGCCGGCGCAGTTGTTCAGCATGCCGAGCACCTCGGTGCCCTTGGGGTCGGCCTCGGTCCGCAGCAGCGGGTCGCCGGCGGCGGGACCGGTCAACCGCATCGGGGTGGTGGCGGTGATGCGCCGGTTGTAGCGACGCCGTCCCTTGGTGACGAGCTTCCAGGCGCCGGTGCGGCCGACCCGCTCGATCTCGACGATGGAGCCGCCGTGGGCGGCCATCCCGATCTTGATCTGTTCGAGGTCGGCGTCGTTGCCGTCGGTGTAACCGGCGAACATGAGGTTCTCGTTGGTGTACTCGTGGTTCACCCAGAGCAGACCCCGGTCGCGCTCCAGCTCGACGAAGGCCACGTAGTCACAGTTGTAACCGAACTGTTTCTCCTGGGCCTCGGCCGTCTGGCGGGAGAAGTCGAACTCCGGGGCGCCGGGCAGGACGGGGTCGCCCCAGCGCACCACGACCCGGTGGTCGTATCCCTCGGGAACGACGACGTCGTCGATCGTGTTGGGGGCGACGGAGGTGAAGCCGAGCCGGGGGTTGCCCCGGCCACCGGGGGCGGCGAGGGCCGGACTGAACGCGCCGCCGGCCCCGACGCCCACGGCCGCGGCCCCTGCGCCGACGGCTCCGGCCCGGAGCACGTTGCGGCGTGAGAGCACTCCGGCGTAGATGTCGCCGAAGTACTCGTTACCGCTGGTGTTGGGGGCCTCGTGGAAACAGGCGTCACCGCAGCGGAAGCGGCAGGTCGCGCGGGAACGGCCGCCGAAGTGCGAGATGAGCGGCAGCAGCCGTCGGCGGGGCGCGGGTTGGGACACTGGTCCTCCTGTCACAAGCGGGGAACGGCCCTCGCCGCACGACGGGTCACACCATCGGTCAGCGGAGGCTCATGACGGCGGGCGGGGAGTCGCCGTACCCTCTTGACTTTCGCTGAGCAGTTCCTCAGGGAGGTGAACCCGGCGTTTACCTCGTAACAACTTCTGTTCACGTTTCCACCTCCCGTACCGCTAAGTAACTCACAAATCACGATGGGTCGCCAGGGAAGTTCCTCCTTGGCCGTCCCCGGCCTTCAGTGCCGGCCGACAGGGACGTCCCGCGGATCTGCCCCACGGTCTCCGTCCACAGAATCGGGTTACTTCCCACCCCCACCTGGGACACCGGGAGCATCGCGCGTATCCTGGCCGTGGATGACAAGTCCATAGCCGCGAACCTCACCCGTCACCGCATGCACTGCCCCGCGTGTGGCCCTTCGCCATCGCGCCGTGAGCCTTCGGGCAGCGGACGCCTCACGGACGGCCACCCCACGTACGTCGCCGCGGCTTGATTCCGGCGTGTCCGCGCACGCCGCTGGGGAGTGATCACATGCCCGACACCCCAACCTCACCGGCACAGGTGCCCACGCCCCGTGCCGGCTCCGTCCACCCGGCCCCCGACCTTCCGGCGAATCCCATGGAAGAGCGCCCTGTCCTCCCGCCCGACGCCGACGCTCCCTTCTCCCGGCGGCGCTTCCCCGGGCTGCCCAGTCAGATCAAGCACGCCCGGCGGTTCGTCGAGCGACTACTCGCCACCTCGCCCGAGGCGGCCACCGCCACCCTGTTGACCAGCGAACTCGCTACCAACGCCATCACCCACAGCGCCTCGGGCCGCCCGGGCGGCAAGTTCGAGGTCACGGTCCGCGCGGCCTCAGGGTGGACCCGGGTCGAGGTGCGCGACCTCGGGGGCTCCGAGCTTCCCCAGGCCCAGCACAAGGATCCCTACGACACCAGCGAGCACGGCCGCGGCCTCGACCTGGTCGAGGCTCTCGCCACGAAGTGGGGGACCGAGCCGCGCGCCGACGGTCTGGGCCTGCTGGTGTGGTTCGAGCTCACCTGGGACGAGGGGGCCTCCCTGGATTCCCCCGGCGTTCGATCGGGCTGACCCCGCCGCCCCTTCCATGACGAGGGTCCCCCACCGAGGTGAGGGACCCGTGACGGCCGCCGGGGCCGGGGATCGGAGCTGCGCGCACGCCCGTCAGCCGTCGGCCGGCGCCTGTGGCTCCCGCGGGAGGCGGTACCTCTCATACAGTTCCCGCGCGTAGTCCATGGCCTCCTGCGAGGGTTCCGCGCCGAGCTCCGCGCGGACGAGGTCGTCGAGGTCGGTGTCGATAGGTTCCATGGGGCGAGCCTGCCTGTGCCGCGGACGGAATGACAAATTCGACGCGCCCCGTCAGCGGAATCGCATGGTTCCTCTCGCCCCCAGCGGGCGTTTGCCGCGAAAAGGGGCGCCGTACCCCCCGAAACGGAGGGTACGGCGCCCTGGTGTGTCACTCCGGCGAGACCGGAGACGGGGTCACTCCTTGTCCGTCTCCTTCTCGGTGTCGTCGGTGGCCGCCGGCTTCTTGGCGGTGCCCGCCGCGGCCAGGGCCGCCTCACGCCGCTCGGCCTGACGCAGGGCGCGCTTCTCCTTGCGCGCCTCGGCCATCGTGTACAGGACCGGGACCAGCACCAGGGTCAGCAGCGTCGAGGTGATCAGACCGCCGATCACCACGACCGCCAGCGGCTGGGAGATGAACGCCCCGCCGCCGGTGATGCCCAGCGCCATCGGCGTGAGCGCGCCGACCGTGGCCAGCGCGGTCATCAGGATCGGACGGAGCCGGTGCCGCGATCCCTCGATCACCGCCTCGCGCAGCTCCATCCCCTCCTCGCGATACTGGTTGATCAGGTCGATCAGCACGATCGCGTTCGTGACGACGACGCCGATCAGCATCAGCAGACCGATCATCGCGGGCAGCCCCAGCGGGATCCCCGTGATGAGCAGCAGTCCCAGCGCGCCGGTCGCGGCGAACGGGATGGACACGAGCAGGATCAGCGGCTGGATCAGGCTCTTGAACGTGGCCACCATGATCAGGTAGACGATCGCGACCGCGGCGACCATGGCGATGCCGAGCTGGGCGAACGCCTCGTCCTGGTCGGCGCTGACGCCGCCGATCTCGGCGGTGGCGCCCTCGGGCAGGTCGAGCCCGTCCAGGGCCTGGGTGAGCTCGGCGGTCACGGCGCCGAGGTCGTCGGCCGTCGGCGTCGCGGAGACGGTCGCGCTGCGCACGCCGTCGCTGCGCGACAGCTCCGGCGCCTGCATGACCTCCTCGACCTCGGCGACGTCGCCGAGCCGCACCTCGCCCCGGGGCGAGGCGATCTCCAGGTCCTCCAGCTCCTCGACGCTGGCGGGCGCCTCCTCGACGCGCACGACCATGTCGCGCTGGACGTCGTCGATCGTGGCGGTGCCGGCGCGGGCCCCCTGGAAGGCCTGGGTGACGGCCTGGCCGATCTGGCCCTCGGTCAGCCCTTCCTCGGCGGCCTGCTCCGCGTCGACCTGCACCTCAAGGGCGGGCTGCTCGGCCGCGATGCTGTTCTGCACGTCGGCGGCCCCGGGGATGTCCCGGACGGCCTGCTCGACCTGCTCGGCGGCCTCCTCCAGCGTCTCCTGGTCCTCGGCCTTGACCTGGACCTCCAGCGTGCTGCCCATGCCGCCGGTCTGGTCGATGCGCGTCTCGGCCTCGGTGTCGACCTCGTCCAGCGCCTCGCGCAGACGTTCCTTGTACTCGGCCTGGTCACCGTCGGGGTCGGTGGTGAGCGTGTACTGGATCGTGTCGCTTCCGCCGCCCATCATGCCGGCCATGCCGCCGCCGCCGATGGAGGACTGGTAGGACTGGATCCAGGGAAGCTCCTCCAGCTTCTCCTCGACCTTGAGGGCCTCCTCGTCGGCCTTCTCCAGCGACGTGCCGACCGGCAGCTCCTGGGTGACGTAGACGGTGTTCTGCCCCTGGTCGCCGATGAACTCGGTCTTGAGCAGGGGGACGAGCGCGAGCGTGCCGATGAGGATCGCCACGGACGCGACCAGCGTGATCGCCCGGTGGGCGGTGGCCCAGCGGATGACCGGCAGGTAGGCCCGCTGCAACGGGTTGCGCAGTTCGCGCTGGTACTCCTCGGCCTTCAGCCGCTCCAGCTCCTCGGCCGGAACCTCCTTGGGCTTCATGAACCAGTAGGCCAGGACCGGGATGATCGTCAGCGAGACCAGCAGCGACGCGGCCAGCGAGACGCTGACGGTGACGGCGAACGGGCGGAACAGCTCGCCCACCATGCCCCCGACGAAGCCGACCGGCAGGAAGACCGCGATGGTGGTCAGGGTGGCGGAGGTGATGGCCGCGGCGACCTCGCGGACACCGGTGTAGACGGCCGTGTACTTGTCCTCGCCGTAGCCCATGTGGCGCTTGATGTTCTCCAGCACCACGATCGAGTCGTCGACCACTCGGCCGACGGCGACGGTGAGCGCGCCCAGCGTGAGGATGTTCAGCGAGTAGCCGAAGGCCTGCACCCCGAGCATCGCGACCAGCAGCGACACCGGGATGGAGACCGCGGTGACGATGGTGGAGCGCAGCGACAGCAGGAAGACCAGGATGACGATGATCGCGAAGGCGAGGCCGAGCGCGCCCTCCTCCGCCATTGCGATGATCGAGTCGTTGATGAAGGGCGCCTGGTCGAACACGATGCTGATCTCGGCGTCGTCGCCGAGGAGCGGGGTGAGCTCGTCCAGTGCGTCCTGCACGGCCTCGGAGATCTCGACCGTGTTGCCCTCGGGCGTCTTGGTGATCATGATGCCGAGGCTGGGCTCACCGTCGGTGCGGGTGATGCTGCTGGCCGGGTCCTGCCTGAGCTCGACCTCGGCGACGTCCTTGAGCTGCACCGGCTCGGGCGCCGCGGGGGCCGCCCCGCCCATGCCCTGGGGCGTCTGCTGCGCGGCGGCCGGGGCACCGCTCGGCATCAGCCAGATGTCCTCGACCTCCTCCAGCGACTCCAGCCGGCCGCCGGTGGTGACGGTGAGGGTGCGGTCGTCCTCGGTGACGTCGCCACCGGGGGAGAGCACGCCGCTGGACTGCAGGGCGTTGGTGAGGTCGGTGACGCTCAGGCCGGCGTCGGCGAGCTCGTCGGCGTCGGGCGTGATGGTGACGCTGGACTCGCGCACACCCACGACCTGGACGCCTCGGACGCCGTCGATCGACTCCAGCTCGGGGACGACCTGCTCCTCGAGCGGTTCGGCCAGCTTCTGCTCGTCGCCGTCCCCTGCGCCCGCGGCGAGCATCACGACCGGAAGGTCGTCGATGCCGAACGCCTGCACGTAGGGATCGACGTCCTCCGGCAGCATGGGCTGGATCTGGTCGACGGCCTGCTGGAGGTCGCGGACGACGTCGTCGGTGGAGTCGCCGTAGTCGAACTCGACCATGACCGAGCCGGAGCCGTTGGCCGCGGTGGAGGTGTATCCGCTGACACCGGGAACGCCCTTGACCGCCTGTTCGAGCGGAGCGACGATCTCCGTCTCGACCACCTGGGGGGAGGCTCCCTGGTACTGGGCGCCCACCACGGCCATGGGGAGTTCGATCGATGGCATGAGCTCACGCTTGGCCGATCCGGTGGCTATCACACCGAAGACGATCGACGCGAGCGTGATCAGCAGGATGAGCGCCCGGTTGGCAAGGCTCATCTTGGCCAATCTGGACATGAAAGAGGTGCTCCTCGAAAGCTGTTCGCGCTGGAAACGGCACCGCCTCGACGGGCGGTGAAGGTTTTTGGGGGCTCCGCGCGGAGCTGAGCAGGGGGACCGCGCGGCTTATGCCGGGCACGCGCAGTTCACGATACTTCGTGTCACTTTGAAAATCACATCAGAGTGATACAAATCAGTGAAACATCAGGGAAGACTCGACGGGATCTCAGGGATGCGCGTTCATGGAGCGGGTGGCGACGACAGGGAGGAGCTCCTCCTCCGGCTGCGCGAACTGCGGTTGCGCAGCGCCCGGCTGGCCATGCGCGACCGCTCCTTCTCCCTGCTCACCACGACACTGACGATCCAGCAGCTCAAGGCGCTGGTCCTGCTGGCGGTCGACGGCGAGATGGCGGCACACGAACTGGCCCGGGGCATCGGCGTGAGCGTCGCCACACTGACCGGTATCGTGGATCGGATGGTCGCCCGCGGCCTGGTGCACCGGCGCGAGGACCCCGACGACCGGCGGGTGCGCCGCATCGGTCTGACCGGGAAGGGGCAGGAGCTCATCGACGAGTTGTGGAACGTCGGCGAGCGCGGTAGCGAGATCGCGATGGCCCGGCTCGACACCGAGACGTTGAACGGGCTGGTCAAGGGGCTGGAGGCGCTATGCGAGGCGATCGAGGCGGAGCAGTGCGATGACCACGGGACCCGTGACCGGGGCTGAGGACGTCCCGCGCGACCGCGCTCTCTCCGACGCCGACACGGCCGAGCTCATCGACGACGTCGACGCCCTCGGGGGCTTCTTCTCGCTGTCGACCACCCTCCCCGACACGCCGGACCTGTACTCCTTCGCCCGGCTGTACGCGACGCCGGCCCTGGTGGACGCCCGCATCGAGACGGTTCGGCGCAGGCACGAACCCGCCGAGGCGCGTGTGGCGGCCTCGATCATGTTCCTGGGCCTGGCCGCCCGTCTCGTCTCCCCCGCCCTGGCCGCGGCCTGCCGGGGAGCCCTGGTGGAGCTTCCGGCCACGTCGCTGTACCGGTGCGGGTCGCAGACGGGACCGGAGCGACTCCACCTGGCCGAAGCCCGCGCCACGGTCTTGGACCCGTCCGACCCCGCCACCGCCGCCGCGGGACTGCGTCGCACGGTCGTCGAGGAGCACCTGCGCCCCCTCGTGGCCGCGGTGCGCGGGCGAGTGCGGGTGGCCGAGCGGTTGCTGTGGGGCAACGCCGCCTCGGCCGTGGGGGGCGCGGTGTGGATGCTGTCCCGCCGCTGGCCCCGCCAGGCCGACACGGCCGAGGCCATCGCCGACGCCCTGATCGGGTCGGGACCGATGGCCGGACTCGGCACCGTCGAACACCCGTTTCCCGCCCGGCCCGAGCGCTTCTTCGCCCGCCGTTCGTGCTGCCTGTTCTACCGGGCGCCGCGCGGTGACATGTGCGGGGACTGCTCCCTTCTCGACCGCGCCGAGCTGGCGGCGCGATGGCGCGCGGAGCTGGCGGCCTCCTGAGGGCGGCGTCGGGTTCAGCCGGCCCGCACCGGGGTGGACTCCCCCGGGGGGACGTGGTCCTGGGCGACCCCCCAGACCACGTTGAGCAGGTCCTCCAGGGCGTGCGTGAGCGAGGCGTCGACCAGTTCGTAGCTGACCTGCCGACCGCGCGCGGTGGCGGCCACGAGACCGCACTCGCGTAGACAGGCGAGGTGGTTGGAGACGTTCTGTCGGGTCAGTCCGAGGTGTTCGGCGAGCTTGGCGGGGTAGCTGGGTCCGTCCAGGAGCGCCAGCAGGAGCCGGCAGCGCGTGGGGTCGGCCAGGGCCCGTCCGAGGCGGTGGAGCGCGGAGAGGCGTTGCTCGGTGGTCAACATGAAAATCATTGTACATTGTTTGCTGTATAGACAGTCTTGGCTGTATAAACAGAGAGTGTCCCCGTCCACCGGGACCGGCACACGCGCCCACCGGCCGTCCAACGACACGAGGAGGTCCCATGGGCCATGGCCACGACCACGGCCATCGAACCGCCGCGGCAGCCCATCGAGGGCGACTCGCCATCGTCTTGGGACTGACCCTGGCCGTGATGGTCGTCCAGATCCTCGGCGGTCTCGCCTCGGGCAGTCTGGCCCTGTTGGCCGACGCCGGTCACATGGCCGCCGACTCCTTCGGCATCGTGCTGGCGCTGTTCGCCGTCTGGATCGCGGGACGCCCCTCCTGCGCGAAGCGGACGTTCGGCTTCCAACGGGCCGAGATCCTGGCCGCCGCCTGCAACGCGCTCCTGCTGTTCGGGCTGTGCGCCTACATCGCCTACGAGGCCGTCCAGCGCCTCTTCGCCCCCGAACCGGTCGTCGGCCCCACGGTCCTGGCGGTGGCGGCCGTGGGCCTCGCGGTCAACATCGTGGGGTTGTTCCTGCTGCGCGAGGGCCACTCCCACAGCCTCAACCTGCGCGGCGCCTACCTTGAGGTGCTCAGCGACACGCTGTCCTCGCTCGGCGTCATCGCGGCCGGCGCGATCGTATGGCTGACCGGCTGGGAACGCGCCGACTCCCTCGTCTCCCTGGGGATCGCGGTGTTCATCGTGCCGCGGGCCTGGAGCCTGTTGCGCGAGGCGACCCACATCCTCCTTGAGGCCACCCCGCGCGACATGGACCTCGACGAGGTGCGCGACCATCTGCTGCGCCAGCCCGGGGTGCTCGGTGTGCACGACCTGCACGCCTGGACCATCACCTCGGGCGTTCCGGTGATGTCGGCGCACGTGGTGGTCGAGGACGAGCGGCTCGGCGACTCCGGCCGGATGCTGGACGAGTTGCACGCCTGCCTGTCCGGGCACTTCGACGTGGAGCACTCCACGCTGCAACTGGAGCCGGCCGGACACGCCGACCACGAGGGCGCGCGACACAGGTGATGTGATTCACACGCCGGCGCGCTCCCGCTCGCGGTCGGGGGCTCCCCCGCCTCCGGCTCGACACCAGGACCTCGCACGTTTGGACAAACCGGGCAGCGCGCTGGCATAGTGCCCGAGGGGATCCGGCATCCGTCGGAACAGGTTCCGGATCGGACCTGCACCCCACGGGTGTGCCGGGAAGTCTGGTCGGCGAACGTTTTTGGTGTACCGACTCCCAGGGGGCGTGAGCATGACCAGGACAGACGGCACGAACCGACTCGCCTCGTGGCTGCGCAAGGACGTGGTCTCGGGCAGCATCCTCATCGCCGGCGCCGTCATCGCGCTGATCTGGGCCAACTCCCCGCTCGAACCCGCCTACGAGGCGATCCGGACGTTCTCCTTCGGCCCCGAGTCACTGCACCTGCACCTCTCGGTCGAGGCGTGGGCCGCCGACGGCCTGCTGGCGATCTTCTTCTTCATCGTCGGCAACGAGCTCAAGCAGGAGTTCGTCAACGGCGAGCTGCGCAACCCGCGGCGGGCGATGCTGCCGATCATCGCCGCGTTGTGCGGGATGGTGGTCCCCGCGCTGATCTACGCGGTGATCAACATGTCGCGCGGGGCCGAGGCGCTGCACGGCTGGGGCATCCCGATGGCCACCGACATCGCCTTCGCCGTCGCGATCCTCGCCGTCATCGGCCGTTACCTGCCGCCGGCGCTGCGCACCTTCCTGCTGACCCTGGCGATCGTCGACGACCTCGGCGCGATCATCGTCATCGCGATCTTCTACACCGCCGATCTCGCCTTCCTGCCCCTGTTCGGCGCCTTCGCGCTGCTCGCCGTGTTCGGTTACCTCCAGCGGGGCCGGGGAATCGCCGCGGCGCTGGACCGCTCGGCGCTGCCCAACTGGGTCGTCTACGTTCCGCTGGCCTTCGCCATCTGGGCCCTGATGCACGCCAGTGGCGTGCACGCCACGATCGCCGGTGTCGCGATGGGCATGCTCATGCGCACCCGCAAGCTGCCCGGCGAGGAGCACGACCCGAGTCACCGCGCCGAACACCTGCTGCGCCCCTGGTCGTCGGCCATCGCCCTGCCGATCTTCTCGCTGATGTCGGCCGGCGTCGTCTTCGACGGCCTGGGCAGCCTGTTCACCGACACCGTCGCCCTGGGCGTCATCGCGGGTCTGGTGGGCGGCAAGTTCGTCGGCATCTTCGGCGGTTCCTGGATCACCACCAAGATCACCAGCGCCGAGCTGAACCCCTCGCTGAAGTGGATCGACATCGCCGGCATGTCGCTGCTGGCCGGGATCGGCTTCACCGTCTCGCTGCTGATCAGCGAGCTGTCCTTCGCCGCCAACCCGGTCGAGCTGGCCCACGCCAAGGGCGGTGTGCTCATCGCCTCCCTCATCGCCACGGTGCTCGCCGCGGCCGTGCTCGGCTCGCGCAGCCGCCATTACCGCAAGCTCGGGCTGGCTCCGGTCCGCACCGACACCGCCGGTGGCAGCATCGACTGAGCCGGTTCCGATCGGCTGCGCCCGGCCCGCCGGATGCCTGTCATCAACACCGCAGGTCGATTGGCCCGGAACGCCCGACAGCGCTACCGTCGATCCCTGGAAGGGCCGCCTCGGCGGCTGTCGGACACGAGGTAGCGGACGTAGAGATGCTGGGGAGCCTGCGCGGGGCGCGCAGCAGGATCGTGCGGTTGCTGCACCGGGAGCGCGCCTTCCCCGGTTTTGCGCACTCCCCGGGGAAGGGGAACCTCTGGCGGCGCCCCGCCCGGCTCTTCGTTCTCGCCTTCGCGACCGTCGACCTCCTCGGAACGGTCCTGCTCCTGCTGCCGGCGGCGCACGCCGACGGTGAGGGGGCGCGGTTCACCGAGGCGTTCTTCACCTCGACCTCGGCCCTGTGCGTGGCCGGGCTCGCGATCGTGGACACCGGCGGCCACTGGTCCGTGTTCGGCGAACTCGTCATCCTGGGTCTGATCCAGGTGGGCGGGCTGGGCATCATGACCCTCGCCTCGCTGCTCGGCATCGTCGTCATCCGCAGGTTCGGGTTGCGCATGCAGTTGAGCGTGCAGACCGAGACGCGCAGCCTCAACGTGGGCGAGGTCAGGGGGATCGCCGGACGGGTCCTCAAACTCGCCCTGGTGTGCGAGGTGCTGGTCGCGTTGGTGCTGGTGCCGCGCATGTGGCTGAGTTACGACATGACGCTGCCCGAGGCGATCTACAGCGGCGTCTTCCACGCCGTGTCGGCCTTCAACAACGCCGGGTTGTCGCTGTACGGCGACAGCCTCACCAGGTTCGTCTCCGATCCGATCATCCTCGTCCCGATCGCGCTGGCCACGATGTTCGGCGGGCTGGGTTTCCCCGTGCTCCTGGAGCTGCGCCGCAGGTTCACCGCGCCACGTCAGTGGACACTGCACACCAAGATGACCGTCTACACCAGCGGCGCCCTCTTCGCCATCGGCATGGTCGTGGTGACGGCGCTGGAGTGGTCCAACCCCGCCACGTTGGGGACGATGGACACCCTCCACCGGTTGCTGGCGGGCGCGTTCCACGGTGTCATGCCGCGCAGCGGCGGTCTCAACGTGGTCGATGTGGGCGCCATGGAGGACTCGACGCTGTTCGTCACGATCATGCTCATGTTCGTCGGCGGTGGCAGCGCGGGCACCTCGGGCGGGATCAAGGTGACCACGTTCGCGGTGATCCTCCTCGTGGTGTGGGCCGAGGTGCGCGGCCACCCGCACGTCCACGCCTTCGGGCGGCGGCTGTCCTCCAGCGCCATCCGTCAGGCCCTGAGCCTGACCTTCCTGTCGATGACGGTGGTGGCCACGGCGACCGTCTACCTGCTCATCACGACCGATTTCGCCATGGAGCAGATCCTGTTCGAGGTGGTCTCGGCGTCCGCGGTGGTGGGACTGTCCACGGGGATCACGCCCGATCTGCCGGAACACGCCCAGCTCATGCTGGCGATGCTGATGTTCGCCGGCCGGGTCGGGCCCATCACGTTCGCCTCGGCTCTGGCGCTGCGGGAGCGCACCCGCCGCTACGACCTGGCCGAGGCACGGCCCATCATCGGGTGAGAACGCACGGAGGAGAGCCAGTGCAGCACAACAAGACCCACGACAAACGGGTGCTCGTCATCGGGCTGGGCCGCTTCGGCAGCTCCCTGGCCCTGGAGTTGGTCACCCACGGGTGGGAGGTGCTCGGCATGGACAGCAACCCCCGACTCGTCCAGGCCTACGCCGACTCCCTGACCCACACCGTCGTCGCCGACTCCACCGACGACGAGGCCCTGCGCCAGGTCGGGGCGCAGGAGTTCTCCCGGGCCGTCGTGGCGATCGGCACCCATCTGGAGGAGAGCATCCTCACGACCTCGCTCCTCGTGGACATGGGGGTGCCCAACATCTGGGCGAAGGCCATCAGCCGCCGGCACGGCCGCATCCTCCAGCAGATCGGCGCGCACCATGTCGTGCTGCCCGAGCACGACATGGGCGAGCGCGTGGCTCACCTGGTGTCGGGCCGGATGCTCGACTACGTCGAGATCGAGGAGGACTTCGCGCTCGGCAAGACCCGCGCGCCCCGCGAGATCCTCGGGCGCAAGCTCGGCGAGAGCGGGATCCGCGCCACCCACGGCATCACGGTGGTGTGCATCAAGCGGCACGGCGAGCAGTTCACCTACGCGACGGCCGAGACGGTGCCGCAGAAGGGCGACATCATCATCGTCGCCGGCAAGACCGACCGGGTGGAGCGCTTCGCCGAGCTGACCTAGATGTAGTGACCACGAGCGTTGTCGACGCTGAGTGGCAAGGGGCCGGGACCGACGACACTGCGCGCTCGGTCGGAACGCTCCCCGGGGTCCCGGGGAGCAGCGGTCAGCGCAGAGAGCCGGGAGGCCGGATCCCTTCTGTCCGTGCGCGTCCACCCGTCGGGCGAAGGCGTTCCCGAACGCGGTCGTGACGATCCGCGCCACCGGCCGGACGGTACCGTGGTCCGCGCCCGGCTGCGATAGCGCGGCGCAGACCGCCGCGCACACCACGGCGGGTCCGGGCCCGGGCCGCACCGATCGATCCGCAAGCCGATGATCACAACGCCGTTTCCGGAGATGACCTCGTCGAAGCCGTCCGCGGTCAGCTCGACGTCGCTCATGAGTGCCACTCCTGATATGTGCCGAGGTGGTGGGCTGTGCCGGGAGCCGCGCGGCCGTCGGGCCCACCACGGTGTCGCGGCGTGCCCGACGGTCCCCACACCGTCTGCGGGACAGGTCCTGCGGGGTCAGCGGGCGGCGGCGTTCTCCGCGGCCCCGACCTCCGGGACCGCCGCGTCGTCGGCCTGGCGGGGCGCGGTGTTCTTCGGACCGCGCAGGGCGACGTAGGCGAGCAGTGCGGCCATGACGGCGGCGCCGGCCCACATGGCCTGCTGCCAGCCGTCGACGAAGGACTGCTGCGCGGCGTGGATCAGGTCCTGGGCGTGGGCGCCGGTCGTGGACGCTACCTCGATGGCGTTGGCGATGCCTTCGCGGGCGGTGTCCGCGGCGCCCATGGGAACGCCGTCGAGCCTGCCGTCGATGGTGCTGCGGTAGCCGCCCGCCAGGAGCGCGCCGAGCATGGCGACCCCCAGGGCGGTGCCGAGCTCGCGGGTGACATCGTTGAGCGCGGAGGCGACCCCCTGCCTGGCACGGGGGAGCGAGTTGGTGATGGCCTCGGTGGAGGGGGTCATCGACAGGCCCATACCGATCCCCATGGCGAGCATGCCGGCCAGGATGGACAGGTAGCCGCCGTCAACGGACACGAACAGCGCCATCAGTACCAGGCCGAGAGTGACCAGGGCGACGCCCACGGTCATGGTGGAGCGGGCGCCGATCTTGGTGGCCATCTTCGGGGCCAGGCCCGAGGTCACCATCATCATGACGGCCATGGGCATCATCGCCACGGTCGACAGCAGCCCGGACCAGCCCAGCACGGCCTGGAAGAACGGGAAGAGCACGACGGCGATACCGGCCTGGACACCGAAGACGACCAGCAGTGTGATCGAGCCGCTGGCCAGACCGCGCTCACGGAACAGGCGCACATCCAGCAGCGAGGCATCACCGCGGTGCAGCTCCCAGACCACGAAGGCGATAGCGGCGACTACGCCGACGGCCAGGCCGACCAGGGTGAGAGGGTCGCTCCAGCCGACCTCGGCCCCCTCGTGCAGGACGAAGATGAAACCGATCACGGCGATGGTGGAGACCAGCGCGCCGATGGTGTCGAAGGAATGGGGGGAGCGTTCGCGGGAGTCGGGCACCGTCTTCAGCGTCATCGCCAATGCGACGACGGCCAGTACCACGGGCAGCACGAACAGCCACCGCCAGTCGGCGACGTCGAGCAGCAGAGCGGAGAGGAACATGCCCAGGATGCCACCGCCTCCGGCGACACCGGTCCATACACCGATCGCCTTGCCCCGTTTCTCTTCGGGGAAGGTGGAGGTGATGACGGCCAGCGTGATCGGCATGATCATGGCGGCGCTGATACCGGCCGCCGCACGGGCGCCGATCATCACCGTGGCCGAGGGGGCCAGGCCGGCGGCGACGCTGGCGGTAGCGAAGATGATCAGACCGGTGATCAGCATGGGCTTGCGGCCCAGCCGGTCACCGATCGCTCCGAGGGGCAGCAGCAGGGCGGCCAGGGCGAGCGTGTAGATGTTGATGATCCACAGAACGGTGGTCTGGGAGGCACCCCATTCGACCGCCATGTGGGTCTGGGCGACGTTCAGCCCGGACACCGAGGCGATGACGGCCATCAGCGCGATCGAGACGGTGATCAGGATCGCGCGCAGCTGACGCGCATCCGGCGCGTCCCCATTGCTCACTGGCGCGGCCGCCTGGGGAGGCTGATCAGTACTCATGGTTTCCTTTCGAAGGGGCATGCGGAAGCAGCGCCGGGACAGGCCGGTCGCCACGTTGGTGAGGTAGGGACTTCCGCACCGCGCGGACCGTTGGACCGCGGTCCGCGCGGTTCTTCAGCGGCGGGGGCTCATGCGTCAGCCGGTGGCCTTCTGTGCGGCGGCGAGCGCGGCGTCAGTGTCCGCGGTGGCCAGCAGGGCGTTGATGTGGGAGCCGGCCAGGGCCCCGGCCGCGGCGGAGGCGCCGACTTGGGCGGTGAGGTCGGTGGCGTTGCCGGCCACCCACACGCCCGGGATCTCGGTGGCGCCGGCCAGGGTGGAGGCGAAACGGCGGCCCGTGTTGCCGGGCAGGTCCTCCATCGGCAGTTTCAGACCCTCCACGCCCTCGGTACGGGCCTGCATCTGCGTGGCCACGGCCAGAATCCGCCGTGCCACGAAGGTGCCGTCGGTCAGGCGGACGCCGGCGAGGGCGCCCTGTTCGTCGACGACCTCCTTGACGTCGGTCTCGATGATGCGGATGTCGCGGGCGGCGAAGCGGGCGCGAGTGTCCGCGTCCAGCTCGGTACCGCGAGTGAAGAAGACGAGGTCATCCGTCAACTGGCGGAACAGCCAGGCGTGATGGACGGAGGCGGGGCCGGTGGCGAGGATACCGATGGACTCGTCGCGGACCTCCCAGCCGTGGCAGTAGGGGCAATGCACCACGCTGTGGCCCCAGTGCCCGGCCAGGCCGGGCACCTCGGGCAGCACGTCCCGCAGGCCGGTGGCCACCAGCACCCGGCGTGCCCTCAGCATGCGACCGTCGGCCAGGGTGATGGTGAACCGTAGGTCGCCGTCTGCTGAGGGGGCGGCGGGTTCGGCCGTGGCCACTTCCCCGAAGACGATCCGGCCGCCGTATTCGCGTACCTGCCGGCGTCCGAGCTTGAGAATCTCGGCGGGTGGGGTGCCGTCGAGGACAATGAATCCGTGCATGGCCGTGGCGGGTGCGTTGCGCGGGGTGCCGCTGTCGACCACGACGACCGAGCGGCGCGAGCGTGCCAGGATCAGCGCGCCGTTCAGGCCCGCGGCGCCGCCGCCGATCACCACCACATCCACGGTCTCGGTGGGCAGCGCGTCGCTCTCGTAGCGGGACGTCTGCGCAGACATGTCACACCCTTTCGTCGTCCGTGGTCCCCTGTGCCGGACCTCCGGTACACGACGTTAAATCCGCCTTGCATCGAGGGCATACCATGTTGCTTATGACGCAAGAAGATGGACAGCTGGACAGCCTCGTACGCAAACGGATCCGCGCCCTGCGCGTCGCGCAGGGCTGGTCCCTGGAGGAACTGGCCACCCGCGCCAACCTCAGCCAGTCCTCACTCAGCCGCATCGAGAACGGTCAGCGGCGCCTCGCCCTGGACCAGCTGGTCACTCTCGCCCGCGCCCTGGACACCACGTTGGACCAGCTCGTAGAGAACGCCGCCGACGATGTCGTCATCAGTCCGATGATCGATGGCACCCACGGCGTGATGCGGTGGCCGATCATGGGCGACCCCGGCATGAGTGTGATGCGTCAGCGGATGACCGACCCGCCACCCGACAATCCCGCCCGCATGCGCGCCCACCCCGGCCGTGAATGGCTGGTGGTGCTGTCCGGCACCGCCATCCTGATGCTCGGTCACCGGCGCTTTCGCGTCGAGACCAACCAGGCCGCCGAGTTTCCCACCATGATGCCGCACGCCATCGGCTCCGCTGGCGGACCGTGCGAGATCATGGGCATCTTCGACCGTGACGCCCGCCGCGGCCACCACAAGGACGTCGACGGACCCGGAGCCGGCTGAGGCGGCCCCGGGTCCCGGTGAACAACAGGCCGCCGCCGCACCCGCCCCCGACCTGACGGGTGATCTTGCGCGGGAGGCAGCACTTCACGCCACCTTATTGCGCATTCCGCAAATAGTCATGCCGCAGGCGCATGACAGGCTTACGGTGTCGCTATGACCCGAACACACCAGCACGCCCCCCGCCCCGGCGAAGGAAGCCACCAGCCCGGCCATGGTCATGACGGCCACCAGGAGCATGGTGATGCCGGCCAGGCGGAGATCCTCGACCTGGATGCCGAGGTGCTCGCCGAGCACGTGGAGTCCATCACCGCCTGGCTGCCGCTGAACAACGAGCCGCGCCAGATCGTGGATCTGGGCTGTGGCACGGGAGCGGGAACCTTCGCGCTCCTCACACGCTTCCCCGACTCGCACGTCACGGCCGTCGACCTCTCGGCCGGGCACCTCCAGATCCTGCGCGAGAAGGCACGCGACCGCGGTGTCGAGCGGCGCGTACGTACCGTGCAGGCCGACCTCGACAGCGACCACTGGCCCGACCTCGGTACCCCGGACCTGGTGTGGGCCTCCGCCTCGATGCACCACATGGCCGACCCCGACCGCGCCCTGGCCCGCGTCCACGATCTGCTCGCTCCTGGCGGCCTGTTCGCCGTCGTCGAGCTGGACGGCTTTCCCCGCTTTCTGCCCGCGGACGCCCCCGAAAGCCGGCCCGGTCTCGAAGAGCGCGTCCACGCCGCGGCCGACGGCCTCCACGCCGAGCGCGTCCCGCACCGCGGCGCCAACTGGGGCCCGATGCTGTCCGCCGCGGGGTTCACCATTGCGGACGAGCGCACCTTCACCATCAACATCGAAGGCGAGCGCAGCGAAGCGATCGGCCGCTACGCCTACCGCGGCCTGCAGCGCATCCGCGGTGCCGTCGCCCCCGCGCTCAGCCCCGAGGACCGCGCCGCCCTCGACGATCTCCTCGACACCGACAGCCCGAACAGCATCCTGCGCCGCGACGACCTGGCGGTACGCACCGAGCGCACCGTCTGGGCCGCACGCCGCGCCTGACATCCGGCGCACCCCATGGTCGCCTGCCGGGTGCCCGTTCACTCGCCCGGCGACCACCGCCTGCGCGCCGTCGCGCGTCTCGTCGCGCTGAGCGGCCATGCCCGCGCATCGCCACCGCCGCGCTCCCCACGGCGCGAAGAAGAGGAAATGGAGCACCTTCATGACCGCACCGCATATCCCCGCCGACTACGAAGCCTGGCGCCGGGGCCGGTGGGAGGAGATCGCCGGAGCCAACGGCAAGGGAAAGGTCGTCGCCAATGCCAAGATCACCGATCCGGGCCCTCACACGCTTCCCGGCATCCCCGGCGAGTGGCGCACCACCGAAGCAGGAGACCTGACCGTGACGGCCAAGGCCGCCGACGGCGTGAAGGTGGCCGGCCACCTGGTCGATGGAACGAGTCCCGTCCCCTCTGGCAGCTCCCTGGAATTCCCCGACAACCGGGTCGGCCTCGCAGGCGGCGCGAACGGCTCCTATGGGCTGGTCGTCACGGACCACGACCGCCTTGAGCGCACCGGCCTCAAGGGCATCGACACCTTCCCCTACAACCCCGTCTGGGTCTTCGAGGGCCGGTACCGGGCAGCTCCTGAAGGGCGCCGCATCGAGGTGCCGCGGCTGACCAGCCCGCGCAGCACCGAAGCCATCCTGGCCCCCGTCGACCTGGCCGTGACCATCGACGGCGCCGAATACGTCCTGGCCGTCCTCCAGGACTTCCCCGGCCAGCGCCTGGTGATCTTCACCGACGAGACCAACGGCGAATCGACGCCGACGATCGGCCGCTGGCTGGTGCTACCGCTGCTGGAACCCGGCAGCACCGTGACCGTCGACTTCAACAAGGCCACGCTCTCGCACCACCACCTGAACCCGGACGTGTTCGTCTGTCCGCTCTCGCCACCGGGCAACCACCTGCCGATGCGCATCGAGGCCGGCGAGCGCGCCCTGATCCACGCCACCGCCGACCAGGGCTGATACGCCCCCCCTGCCAGGACCCACCGACCCACGTGAAGGAAGACCCGCATGAGCCAGGACCTGAAGGACAGAGCCGTCACCTACCTCCGCGCGCTGGAGAACCGCGACTGGAAGGCCGCCCGAGCCCTGTGCGCCGAGACCGCCACCGTCTGGCACAACGACGGCAAGGGTGAGCAGTCCATCGAGGAGAACATCGCCGGAATGGAGGGGCAGATCGAATCCATCGAGTCGATGCGCTACAGCATCCTGCGCCAGCTCTCCCAGCCGGGCGAAGTCCTCCAGCAGCACGTGGTCCATGTCGCCACCACCAGCGGCATGCGCGGCGAGGTCCACGCCGCCGTCTACTTCGGCTTCGACGATGCTGGACGGATCACCCGCATCGAGGAGTACGCCAACTTCATCCCCGTGGATGGCCGGAGCTGACGCCGGCAGTCGGTACCGGTCCCCTCGCCGTCACGGCGCACGGTCCGTGCCGGCGAGGGGACGCTGCCGGTCAAGCGCGGCGGCGCCATGACCTCGAAGGGCGGCCTCACGCTCCGCCGAAGCGGCCCGGTCCCAACCGTTCCGGATCCAGGCCCTGGTCGAGGATGTCGGCGGGGACGGGGGCGCCCAGCAGCAGGGCGGCGCCCAGACGCGCCGCGGCCGGAGCCGTCTGGATGCCGTACCCACCCTGCCCCGCGCACCAGAAGAACCCCGGGACGGCCGGGTCGTGGCCGATGACCGGAACCCGGTCGGGGGCGAAGGTGCGCAGTCCCGCCCAGGCCGTGTGGATCGCGCGCAGTCCCAGCGTGGTCGCCGCGTTGACCCGTTCCAGCGCGAGGGCCACGTCGACGTCCTCGGGGCGGGCGTCGGAGGGCTCCGTGGGGGTCTCGTCGGCGGGAGAGAGGAGCACTCCCACCCCTTCCGGCCGGAAGTAGAACGTCTCATCCGCGTCGACGACCATCGGCCAGGAGGGGTCGATCCCCACGGCGCCGGGACGCGCCAGGGCGGCGGTGCGGCGGAGCGGGGTCAGGCCGAGTGGGCTGGCACCGCAGCGTCGGGCCACGTCGTCGGCCCAGGCCCCGGCGGCGTCGACGATCACGTCGGCGCGCAGGCGCGTGCCCCCGCAGTCCACCTCCCAGCGCCCGGCGACGCGCTCTGCGCTCTGCAGACCCGTCCCGGAGCGCACCCGGCCGCCGAGGGCGCGCAACCGCCGCAGGTAGTGGGCGTGCAGGGCCGCGACGTCGATGTCGCGGGCGTCGGGCTCGACGGCGGTGTGCAGGCCGTCGGGGCGGAGCACCGGGCACAGCCGCAGCGCGTCCGCGGGGTCGAGGGGGCGCAGTCCCGGCGTGGAGGCGACGGCGGCGTCGAGCTTTTCCCGCCCCTGTGAGTCGGTGATCCACAGGACGGGCCGTGGCCGCAACAACGGGGCCTCGGTCTCGGCCTCCTCGTAGTCGCGGCGGCCGGCGCGGGTGAGGGCCCGGATCTCCGCGCCCCCGTAGCTCTCGGAGAACATCGCGGCGGAGCGGCCCGTGGCGTGCCGGGCGAGTTCGGTTTCGCGTTCCAGCAGGACGACGCGGCGCCGGGCGGCGAGTTCCGCGGCTATGGAGACACCGGCGATGCCGCCCCCGACGACGATGACGTCGGTGTCGGGTTCGGAGCCGGACGAGCTGGTGGCCATGGCCGTCAGCCTCGCACATGGGCGCCGCTCCCTTCCCGGCGCCCCACGGGGTAGCACAATACTCCCAAATTGACAACCATTTTCATTCTCCGCATGATGGACGCATGCGATCGGGGATGATGACCAAGGTGGCGGCCGCGGGGGCGGCCGGGCTGGTGGCCGTGGCCGCGGCGGGATGCGGCGGGGCCACCGAAGAGGCCGACGGCGTGAGCGTCGTCACCGGCGTCTACCCCCTGGAGTGGCTGGCCTCCCAGGTCGGGGGCGAGGCGGTCACCGTCACCAACCTCACCGAACCCGGCGCGGAACCGCACGACCTGGAACTCAGCCCACGCCAGATCGGTGTCATCAGCGACGCCGATGTCGCCCTCTACATCCAGGGCATGCAGCCCGCGGTGGACGACGCCGTCGCCCAGCAGGCCGCGGACTCCGCCCTGGACGTCGCACAGGTCGTCGAACTGCGTGAGGTCCCGTCCGCGGACGGCGGCGGGACGGACCCGCACATGTGGCTGGACCCCCAGCGCATGGCCGAGGTCGCCGGCAGCCTCGGCGAACGCCTGGCCGAGATCGACCCCGACGGGGCCGCGGCCTACCGCGCCAACGCGCAGCGGGTCGCCGACGAGCTCGGCACCCTTGAGGCGGAGTACACCGAGCGCCTGGACGACTGCGAGACGCGCAACTTCGTGGTCAGTCACGCCGCCTTCGGCTACCTCGCCGACAAGTACGACCTGAACCAGATCGGCATCACCGGCATCGAGCCCGACAGCGAGCCCTCCCCCGCCCGCATGGCCGAGGTCGCCGAGACCGTCCGTGAGCAGGGGGTCACCACGATCTTCACCGAGACCCTGGTCAGCCCGGCGGTGGCCGAGACCGTGGCCGAGGAGACCGGCGCGCGGACCGCGGTGCTGGACCCGCTCGAAGGGATCACCGACGCCTCGCCCGGCGACGACTACCCCTCGGTGATGCGCGCCAACCTCGACACGCTGGCCGAAGCCCTGTCCTGCTCCTGACCTGTATCGGTCCTGTCCCGTCGGAACATCCGGCGGGACTTTTTCATGCAATTTCCTGAGCGAGATTGCACAGCCTTACACGTCGCCTACACGAGACCGTCCTCTCGGGTTCTTCTCATGCACGTGCGCTATCCTGTTCAAAGTACGGTGCTAATGCACGTGCATCAGAGAGTGCATAAGCACACGGCACGGAATCGGCCCGCACAAGCGAAACGAGGGATCTCCATGAGCGCCTACAACGGCATCCCCGCGACCGAACTCCAGGACGTGACGTGGCAGAAGAGCCGGCGCAGCAACTCCCGCGGCAACTGCGTGGAGATGGCCCGGCTGTCCAACGGATCGATCGCCGTGCGCAACTCCCGCTTCCCTGACGGGCCCGCGCTGGTCTACACCCAGGCCGAGATCGACGCGCTGATCCTGGGCGCCAAGGACGGCGACTTCGACAACCTGCTCAGCTAGGTCCCACCCCGACAGACATCGCCAACGGCACCGCGGCCGTGAGAGCCCCACCCCTTCCGAGTGGGGCTCTTCTGCTGTCCGGGCCCGCCGCCTACCAGACTGTCAGGCCGTGCCGGAGGGAAGGTCGTCGATCATCCGCTCCAGCATTCTGGGGGTGTGGTTCGGCGGCTCCGCCGCCACGCTCAGCCGCTCCATGGCCATCGTGTAGGCGTCCACGTCATCGCGCTTGTCCAGATAGAGCGCCCCGGTGAGCTGCTCGATGTAGACGACGTCGGCCAGGTCGTACTCGGGATAACGCAGGATCGTGAACGAGCCGGCCTCGGCCGCGTGCGCCCCCACGCTGAAGGGGATGATCTGGAGCGTGATGTTGGGATAGCCGCACAGCTCGATCAGCCGGCGGAGCTGGCCGCGCATGACCTCGCTGTTACCGACCGGCCGACGGACCGCGGCCTCGTCCACGATCGCCCACAGTTTGACGTTCTCGTTCTCGATGATGCGCCGCTGCCGGCGCATCCGGACCGCGATCCGGTTCTCGTCCTCGGGATCGGGCTTCTTCTTGCCGCCGGCGATGATGGCGCGGGCGTAGTCCTCGGTCTGGAGCAGACCCGGCAGGAACTGGGCCTCATAGGTCCGGATCCGGGTCGCCGCCTCCTCAAGGCCGACGTAGGACTGGAACCAGGTCGGCAGGGCGTCACCGTAACGCTGCCACCAGCCGGGCTTGTTGGACTCCTTGGCCAGTTTGAGGAGCGGCTCGCGGTCCCTGTCCTCGGTGATCCCGTAGAGGGTCAGCAGGTCTTCGACGTCGCGGAGCTTGAAACCGACCCGTCCCAGCTCCAGACGGCTGATCTTGGACTCGGAGCCACGGATCTTGTAGCCCGCGTCGGCGCGCGTGATGCCCTTGGCCTCGCGCAGTTTGCGCAACTGGTAGCCGAGCAGGATCCGGCGTACGGTCGGGCCACTATCCGGCTCCGGTTGGGCCACGCTCACCGCTACTGCCTCCCCACCTACGGTTCCGCACCGGCGCGTCCCCTCCCCTGAGGATCGTCTCGTTCGCGCCGTGCAACGGTTTACACGATATAGCGGGCAGCACAGCTCACTCGGCAGGCGGTGCCGAGACACCACACACTGGGACGAAGAGGGTCATCCGCCGCATCCCATGTCCCGGCTGGGCACCGAGGACCTTCGAGCGGGTGTGTCAGGTGAACAACGCCCAGACGAACTTGCCTCCTGAGGCGACGGGAACACTACCCCAACTGCGGCTGAAGCAGGAGACGAGGTGGAGTCCCCGCCCGGTCTCCGCCAGGAAATCGGGCTCGCGCTGGGCCGGGAGACGGTCGCTGCCGTCACGGACGGCGCAGACCAGTTCGCCTCCCCGGCGCAACATCGCCAACTGGATCACGTTCTCATAACCGGGGGCGGCGGGCGTCATCGCCTGGGCGTGGCGCAGGGCGTTGGTGACGAGTTCGGAGACGACCAGTTCCACGTCGCCGGAGAGCCGGGCCATGCTCCACTCGCGAAGGACGGCCATGGCGAGCTCACGCGCGGCGTGCACCGAGCCCGAACCGCGGCTGAGGGTCCAGGAGGCGCTGTCGTGGCTGGCGTGACCGGGACGGGTGTCCCATCGAAACGTTCCGTTACGCAGGGACGGAAGCCACCAAGGCTGCGGAGAGTCGGCTTCGAGGACGGCCTCAAGGACGACTGGGTGCATCCGGTCCCATCCCGCCGCCCGTCCTGTCGGTTGCTGGGGTGAATGTCCGGTCACCGCGATCCCCTTGGAGTCGACTCGATCGCACGTATGCCTTGGCGCGCGAACGCCAGTATTTCCCGAGGCTTATGCAGATGCAAGGTCCAGATGCACGTGCAGGCGCCTCTTGCACCCCATCCTAGGACATCGTCCCCGGGAGAACAGTTGAAGCCTGGACAAAACCGAGAGGATTAAGCACTCATATGGGATTTAAGGTGCTTAATCGGCGATTCTGAACCTGGGCTTTCCCGCCTCATGTTCGCCTCCGAGGCGGGACCCATCCCGGGGCGCCCGCGCTCGCCCGGCTCCGGCGACAGACCGCGCGCCGATTACCTTCGCCGTCACCCGGGTAGGCCGCCGAGAAGACGCCGCCACGGCGGTTTCGGCCCCTCGGCGCCCACCCGCCTCCCCCACGGCCCACCCTTCCCAAGGAGACGACGATGGACCACCGGCGACCGCCGGCTCCCTCCCGTGGCCCCCTCGGCGTCACGGTGGTGGCGGGAGCCGCCAGTGGGGTCGTACTGGCCCTGACACCCGCCGTCCTCCTGGCCACGCTCCCCGCCTCCTGGAGCAGGGCGGCCCCGCTCCTGGGCGTGATCCTGTTGTGCGCGGCGATCACCCTGGTGATCGTGCGCCCCGCTCCCGGGGTCACCGCGGCCGGCTGGGGGTACCTGGGGGTACATCGCCTGCTTCGGCGTCCAGCTCCTGTTCGTCATCGTCGCGGTCACCGGAGCCGTCCTGCTCGGCGGCTCGCTGCTGCTGTGGAGCGGGACGGGATGAGCCCGCCCCGCGCGCGGGGCCGACCGCCCGCGGTGGGACCGTTCGACCTCTCCCCCAGGCTCACCCCAGGGAATCGACGCCGTAGAAGTCGACGGCGTTACGCGAGAGCGCGCATTCGGCCTCGTGTTCGGTGAGCGCGGCGGTGAGCAGCGACACGTCGCTGTCGACGAAGGGCCGGGCCGCCCCGGTCGAGGGAAGGTCGGTGCCGAACATCAACGCGCTGGGGTTGATCCCGGCGATGGTCCGCACGACGGCGGGAACGTCGAGGTCGCCGCGGCCGAATCCGGTCGCCTTGACCCGGGCTCCCGAGGCGACGAGGTCGAACAGCGCCGGCAGCCCCTCCTCGGCCAGTCCGAGGTGGTCCACGCTGATCCTGCGCAGCGGCGCCAGGTGAGTGGACAGGCCGCCGAGCTCGCGGGAGTCGACGCGCAGCTCCGCGGGCCAGCCGAGGAGGTCCGCGGCCCGCAACGCGAGTTGGACGAGGCCGTCCACATCGACGGCGCCCCGCCTGCGCAGGTCGAGACGGAGCGCGCGGACCCCCGCCGAGTGCAGGTCGCGCAACTCCGAATCGGGGGTGTCGGGTTCCAGCATGGCCACCCCGACGAACCCGCCGCCGAGTTCACGCAGGGCGTTGACGAGGCCGGCGCGGGCCCGGGGATGGGAGGATCCGGCGACGACCGCGCCGCCCACGACCCCCAGCGCCGCGACACGCGAGCGGTAGTCGGCGACCGTGAACGGCCGTGGGGGATCCTCGTCGTCCCCGGGCCACGGTGGGGACTTCGGGTCGATGATGTGCAGGTGGGCGTCGAACAACGCCTTCGCCTCTCCGAAGGGACGGGGGAGCGCGCGAGAACGGCGGCCACGCCGACGCGAACCCGCC
Organism: Marinactinospora endophytica; assembly: GCF_054780875.1. Classification (NCBI taxonomy): domain Bacteria; kingdom Bacillati; phylum Actinomycetota; class Actinomycetes; order Streptosporangiales; family Nocardiopsidaceae; genus Marinactinospora; species Marinactinospora endophytica. The sequence goes on from NZ_BAAGVM010000006.1 coordinate 163,064, forward strand.
CCTCCACGTTAGCGTCCAGCCCCGCGCCGGGGGCGGCGCGCCGATCTCGGACGCGCCCGGCCGCCACCACCACACCCCACATACCACCCGGTCGGTATGAAGTGGATAGGATCGGTCCAGCGTGTTCCAGACCACACCGACTGGAGGAAACCCCATGGCCCAGACTCCCCGCGTCGCGATCGTCACCGGGGCGGCCCGCGGCATCGGCGCCGCGACCGCCCGCCGCCTCGCCGCCGAGGGCCACTCCGTCGCCGTCGTCGACCTCAAGGAGGGCGACGCCGAGGCCACGGCGACGGCGATCACCTCCGAGGGCGGCACCGCGATCGCGGTGGGCGCCGATGTCAGCGACTCCGACCAGGTGTCGGCGGCGGTCGCGCAGATCGCCGAGCGTCTCGGCCCGCCCGCGATCCTCGTCAACAACGCCGGGGTCATCCGCGACAACCTGCTGTTCAAGATGTCCGACGACGACTGGGACACCGTCATGGGCGTGCACCTGCGCGGCTCCTTCCTCATGAGCCGGGCCGCCCAGGCCCACATGACCCGGCAGGGCTGGGGCCGCATCGTCAACCTGTCCAGCAGCTCCGCGCTGGGCAACCGCGGCCAGGCCAACTACTCCGCCGCGAAGGCCGGCCTCCAGGGCTTCACCAAGACCCTCGCCATCGAGCTCGGCAAGTTCGGTGTCACCGCCAACGCGGTCGCCCCGGGCTTCATCGCCACCGACATGACGCGGGCGACCGCGCAACGTGTCGGCATGGACTTCGAGGAGTTCACCAAGGCCGCGGCGGCCGGAATCCCGGTCCGCCGGGTGGGGCAGCCCGAGGACATCGCCGCCACCATCGCCTTCCTCACCAGTGAGGAGGCCGGGTTCGTGTCCGGCCAGGTCATCTACGTGGCCGGCGGACCGCTCGACTGACCCGCGGGCGGCGGGAGCGCCGCGGACCGCCTCGTGTCCCCACTTCCTGTCCACCGCTTCACGGAGGCTCCATGACAACGGCTCCAACCGGCGGCGTCCCCGACACCGCCGCCCTGCGGGCACGGGTCGCCGACTTCGTCGCCGCCCACGATCCCGCCACCACCGACCCGATCGAGTTCCTGGCCGCCCGCTTCGACGCCGGTCTGGCCTGGGTGCACTTCCCCGAAGGGCTCGGCGGGCTCGGCGCGCCCCGCGCCCTCCAGGCGGTCGTCGACGAGGAGTTCGCCCGGCTGGGCGCGGCTCCGAGTGGCCGTGAGGCCCTGGTCATCGGGTTGGGCATGGCGGCGCCCACGATCCTCGCCTTCGGCACCCCGGAGCAGCAGGAGCGCTTCCTCAAGCCGCTGTACACCGGCGAGGAGATCTGGTGCCAGCTCTTCAGCGAACCGGGGGCCGGCTCCGATCTGGCCGCCCTGGGCACCCGCGCCGTCCGCGACGGCGACACGTGGGTGGTCAACGGGCAGAAGGTGTGGACCTCGCTCGCCCACCGCGCCCGCTGGGCGATCCTGGTCACCCGGACCGATCCCGACGTGCCCAAGCACCGCGGCATGACCTACTTCGTCTGCGACATGACCGCTCCGGGCGTGGAGGTGCGGCCCCTGCGCCAGATCACCGGCGAGGCGGAGTTCAACGAGGTCTACCTCACCGACGTGCGCATCCCCGACTCCCATCGGCTGGGCGAGGTCGGTGACGGCTGGCGGGTCGCCCAGACCACGCTGATGAACGAGCGGGTGTCCATCGGGGGCGGGGCCGAACCCCGCGAGGGCGGACTCATCGGCCTGGTCGCCGGGATCTGGCGGGACCGTCCCGAACTGCGCACTCCGGGCCTGCACGACGCGCTGCTGCGCCTGTGGGTCGAGGCCGAGGCCGCCCGGCTGACCAAGGAGCGGCTGCGCCAGCAGCTCGCCGTGGGACAGCCCGGCCCCGAGGGGTCGGCGGCGAAGCTGTCCTTCGCCCGGCTCAACCAGGAGATCTCCGGGCTGGAGCTGGAGCTGCTGGGTGGCGAGGGGCTGACCTACGACGACTGGACGTTCCGCCGTCCCGACGGGGTCGACCTCGCCAAACGTGTCCCCGGCTTCCACTATCTGCGCTCGAAGGGGAACTCGATCGAGGGCGGCACCTCCGAGATCCTGCGCAACATCATCGCCGAACGGGTGCTGGGCCTACCCGGGGAGATCAGGGTGGACAAGGACGTCGCGTGGAAGGACCTGCCGAAGTGAGCAACGACCCGGACCTGCTCTACAGCGACGTCGAGGAGGAGCTGCGCGCCAGCGTGCGCTCCCTGCTCGCCGACAGGTGCGGCTGGGACAGGGTCCTGGCCCGCGTGGAGTCCGACGAGGTCACCGACCTCGCCCTGTGGCGTTCCCTCGCCGACCTGGGCGTGGCCGGCCTGGCGATCCCCGAGGAGGCGGGCGGCGCGGGGGCGACGTTGCGGGAGAGCGCGGTGGTCGCCGAGGAGCTCGGCCGCGCCGTGGCGCCGCTCCCCTTCCTGGGCAGCGCGGTGCTCGCGACGGGAACCCTGCTGGCCCTGGACGGGCGGGCCGACTCCCCCCTCGGGGAGGCGCTGGCCTCGCTGGCCTCCGGCGAGCGCACGGCGACCCTGCTGATCCCCCTGGCGACCGCGCCCGACGCGGGGTTCCCGGAGGGGGTGCGCGTCGAAGAGGGACGGCTGAGCGGCCGCGTGGGCGGCGTCGTCGACGCCTCGACCGCCGACCTGCTCGTCGTGCCGGCGGCCGGCTCCGAGGGGCCGGCGCTGTACCTCGTCGAGGCGGGCGAGGCGACGGTCACCACGGTGGTCTCCCTCGACCTGACCCGTCCCCTGGCCGACGTGGAGCTGGCCGGCGCCTCCGGACGTCTGCTGGCGACCGGCGAACAGGCCGAATCGGCCGTGCGCCGAGGACTGGTGACGGGCGCCGCGCTGCTGGCCGCCGAGCAGCTGGGATGCGCGGAGTGGGCCCTGTCCACCACCGTGGAGTACCTGAAGACCCGGCACCAGTTCGGCCGTCCGCTCGGTTCCTTCCAGGCGCTCAAGCACCGCCTCGCCGACCTGTGGGTGTCGATCTCGCAGGCCCGGGCCGTGGTCCGCAACGCGGCGAGCGCGGTCGCCTCCGACGACCCGGAGGCCCCGCTGGCCGCCGCGCTGGCCCAGGCGTTCGTCTCGGGGGTGGCGGTCACGGCCGCCGAGGAGGCGGTACAGCTCCACGGGGGGATCGGCTTCACCTGGGAGCACCCCGCGCACCTGTACCTGAAGCGGGCCAAGAGCTGTTCGATCGCCCTGGGGACGGCCGACCGGCACCGGCTGACCATCGCCAGGCTGGTGGACCTGCCGGCGGCGCGGTGATCTTCGGGCCCGGGGAGGGCGGAGCCGCCCTCCCCGGGCCGATGAGCGGCGCGCTCGGGACGGGTCAGGCGAGGGCCGCGACGGCCTTGGCGATGCGTTCGACCGCCTCCGTGATCGCCGCGTCGTCGATCTCCAGGTGGACGACGAGGCGGACCCGGCCGGAACCGGTGGCCAGGCAGCGCACGCCGTGCTCGGTGAACGCCGCGGCGTAGCGGGCGGCCTCGCCGCGCGGCGTCTCGACCAGGACCATGTTCGTGCGCGCGGCGGCGGACAGGCCCGGCAGCCCGGACAGTCCGGTGGCCAGGCGTTCGGCCCGGGCGTGGTCCTCGACGATCCGCTCCCGGTGGTGCCGTAGCGCGTACAACGCGCCGGCGGCGATGATGCCGGCCTGCCGCATGCCGCCGCCCAGCATCTTGCGCGCGCGGCGGGCCCGCAGGACCGTCTCGGCGTCACCGGCGAGCGCCGAGCCCACGGGGGCGCCCAGCCCCTTGGAGAAGCACACCGAGACCGTGTCGGCGCCCTCGGCCACCTCGGCCGGCGAGGCCCCCAGTTCGACGGCCGCGTTCCACAGCCGTGCCCCGTCCAGGTGCATGCGCATGCCGTGGCCGTGCGCGAAGTCGGCCACCCTCCGCTGTTCGGCGAGCGGGATCGCCAGCCCCCCGAAGGTGTTCTCCAGGCAGATCAGTCGCGGCCGGGCGCGGTGGATGTCCTCCGCGCCCACGGCCCACTCCTCCAGCAGCCCGGCGTCCGGATATCCCTGGGGGTCGGAGAAGACCCGCGGCAGCGCGCGGGTCAGGATCGACGAGGCGCCCTGTTCGTTGGAGAGGATGTGGCAGCGCTCGTGCGCCCAGACCTCCTCGCCGCTCGCGACCGTCGCGTAGAGTGCCAACTGGTTGGACATGTGCCCTGAGGGAACGTAGAGGGCGGCCTCCTTGCCCAGGAGGGCCGCGGTCTCCTCCTCCAGTTCGCGGACCGTGGGGTCTTCGCCGAAAACGTCGTCGCCGACCTCGGCTTCGGCCATGGCGCGGCGCATCTGCGCCGTCGGTCGGGTGACGGTGTCCGAACGCAGGTCGATCATCGACTCGCTCCACTCTGCACGGGGTCGGGCTTTCGCGCGGGCGCCCCCAGCCTAGGACGCCCTGGGGGCGAGGCCGGCGTGGTCGGTTCCCCGCTGTCTCGCCGCGTTCTCCTCCAGCGCGTCGACCACCTCGGTGACGACGTGCTCGACGCAGGCGACCCCCTCCCCGTAGCCGAGATGGCGGTCTGACAGCACGGCGATCAGGTAGGAGCGCCGCTCGCCGTGGACGTGGCCGGCGCTGCTGATCGCCCAGCGGCCTCCGTCGACGTCGCGTGGTACCCAGCCGTTCTTGAGCTCGACCCTGTCGCCCTCCCCCGCGGCGGCGGACACCCCCCAGGCCTGTTCCGGGGCGACGGAGCCGAGGAGACGGCGGGCGTAGGAGCGGCTGTGCCGGCTGAGGGGGCCGGAGTCGGTGAACACCGCGCGCAGGAGGCGGATCTGGTCGGCCGTTGTCGTGGTGGTGGCCCCCCACACCCCCGGCTGTCCTCCTCCGGCGACGGTGGCGCGCAGGCCGAGGCGGGCGTTGCCCCGGGCGAAGCCCGCGTCGAATCCGATGCGCTGGTAGAGCAGGTCGGTGACGTCGTTGTCGCTGTAGCGGATCATCTGCTCGGCGAGGTCGCGTTCCTCCGCGGTGAGTTCGCGTTCCTCGTCGTCGGCCTGGAGGAGCAGCAGGACGAGGATGTTCAGCTTGACCAGGCTGCCCGTGGGAAACGTCTGGTCGCCGCCGTAACCATAGGTCGTCCCGGTGGCGAGGTCGTGGACGGAGATGGCGAGCCGGCCCTCCTGACCGGCGAGGTAGTCCTCGATCCGGGCGGTGATCCGTTGCCCCTCCTCGGGGCTCAGCCCCGGGACGGGCGACGGGGAGGCCACGAGTGGGGGCGCGGCCGCGGGAGGAGGGGAGGCGGCCGCGTCCCGCCCGGACTGCCGTGGGGTGGCCGGGGCGGTGCCGAGCAACGCGGGGACGCTGAGGAGGAGCGCGGCCAGCGCGGCAACGCAGACGGGCCACCGCGGGCCGCCGTCTCGGGCACGGCGCGGCGGGGGCGAAGACGTCGAGCGTGCGCGCATGTCGGCCACTCCCTCCGGCCGGGAACCGAACTCGGGGCATGGGCCACCAACGTGGCCGGCAGACGGACCCTAACAGGGCGGATCACCCAGAAAAGTCACGGAATTCCCTGCATTGCCCCACGAGCCACTCGGCCGACATCGGCCGTTTCCTCCGCCGTTGCCCGCCCCGTGCCCTTGAGACGTCGATGCTGGTGAGACGGATGGGGACGATCCGCCCCCACCCCGGACGGCCACGACGCGGGCGCGGATCGTGATTGACATCGCCTGATCCGCACTGTTCCATGAGCGCAACGCCTAGGCAGGAGCCGTCGAGCGAATGTGGGGGTCCGCATGCGCAGACCTGGTCCCGGCCCGTTCTCCCGAGCGATCGCCCTCGCGGTGTGTCTGGTCCTTGGTTCCACCGCCTGCTCGGGTAGCCTCCCCGGCGACCAGGACGAAGCGGTGGTCACCTTCGCGGCCACCCGTGCCAGCGGCGGCGACCTCGGCGCGCTGGTCGAGCGCTACAACCAGGAGAACCCGGACGCGCCGGTACGCTACGTCCCGCTGTCGGCCGAGGCCGACGAACAGCGGACCGCGATGGTCCAGGACCTCCAGGCCCGCACCGGCCTGTACGACGTCTTGTACCTGGACGCGGTGTGGACGGCGGAGTTCGCGGCCCGTGGCTGGCTGGAGCCCCTGGAGGAGGAACGGTTCGCCGGGCCGGGGATCCTCGCCGCGGCGACCGAGACCGGCCGCTGGAACGGACGGCTGTACGCCGCGCCGTTCGCGACCGGCACCGGCCTGCTGTTCTACCGGACCGACCTGCTCGACTCGCCCCCGCGCACCTGGGCGGAGCTCATCGACGCCTGCGCGATCGCCGAGCGCAACGACATGGACTGCTACGCCGGCCAGTACATGCGCTACGAGGGCATCACCGTCGCCCTGGTCGAGGCGGTGGCCTCCGCCGGGGGCGAGGTCATCACCCCACAGGGCGAGGTCGTCGTGGACTCCCCCGAGGGCCGCGAGGGACTGGGCTTCCTCGTCGAGGCCATGGCCGACGGTCACATCCCCCAGGCCGCGCTCACCTACAACGAGGACATGACCCGCCTGGCCTTCCAACGCGGCGACCTGCTGTTCATGCGCAACTGGGCGTTCGCCTACCCCCTGATGAACTCCCCCGGGGAGGAGTCGGTCGTCCAGGGCCGTTTCGACGCCGCGCCCCTGCCGGGCCCCGACGGGCCGGGCACCGGCACGCTCGGCGGCAACAACCTGGCCCTGTCGGTCCATAGCGACCACAAGGACGAGGCGTTGCGCTTCATCGAGTTCATGCAGAGCGAGGAGGTCATGCGCGACTGGCTCGCCGACACCAGCACCCCCATGGCCCGCGACGCGCTGTTCGAGGACCCCGCCCTCCTCGAGGAGGCCCCCTACCTCGCGGCGGTGCGCGAGGGCATGGACAACGTCAGCCCCCGCCCGGTGACGGCCCGCTACAACGACGTGACCAACGCGATCCAGAAGTCCGCCTACGCCGCGATGACCGGTGAGATGACGGTGGACGAGGCCGTCACCACCATGCAGGAAGAACTGGAGAGGGCGGTGCGTGGCACATGATCGGTGACACGGAGCGGCGCGACGAGCGCCGGCTGGCGACCCTGCTGCTGATCCCGACCCTCATCGCGCTCAGCCTCGTCGTCGTCTACCCGATCCTCTCGGCGATCGCGCGCTCGTTCTTCGACGACCCCATCGGTCGCTCCCCCACGTTCGTCGGGTTCGACAACTACGCCCAGGCGCTCTTCGGCTACGACCGCGAGGACTTCTGGGCCGCGGTGGGCAACACCCTGTTCTTCACCGTGGTGAGCGTGGCCATCGAGACGCTGCTCGGGCTGCTCATGGCCCTGGTGATGCACCGGGCGTTTCGCGGGCGCGGCATCGTGCGCGCCTCCGTGCTGCTGCCCTGGGCCCTGCCGACGGCGGTCAGCGCGGTCATGTGGGGGTGGATGCTCCAGCCCGACGGTGTCGTGAACGCGGTGCTGGGCACCGAGATCGTGTGGGGTGGCAGCGAGTGGCCGGCGAAGTGGTCGATCATCTTCGCCGAGGTGTGGAAGACCGCGCCGTTCGTCGCCCTGCTCATCCTGGCCGGTCTGCAGACCATCCCACCGCACCTGTACGAGGCCGCGGCGCTCGACGGGGCCTCGGCCTGGCGGCGCTTCACCTCGGTGACGCTGCCCCTGGTCAAACCCGCCATCGTGGTGGCGGTGCTGTTCCGGGTGCTGGACGCGCTGCGGATGTACGACCTCCCCCAGATCCTCACCGGGGGCGCGAACAACACCGAGACGCTGTCGACCCTGGTCGTGCGTACCGCGACCGGTGAGCTGAAGCAGGGGTACGGCGGCGCGCTGTCCACGCTGACGTTCCTGTTCGTCTTCCTGTGCGCGTTCCTCCTCATCCGGCTCCTGGGGACGAACGTGTTCGCCGGCGTCAAGGAGGCGGCCAGATGAGGACGGCAACGACGGGACGGCCGCGGCAGCGGCGCCGATGGGGGTGGGAGAACTGGGTGATCGGCGCGGGCATCGCGCTGCTCCTGCTCTACTGTCTCGCCCCGTTCTACTGGATGGTGGTCTCCAGCCTGAAGGGTCCCGGCGAGATCGCGTCGAACTCGCTGTGGCCGCGCGACCCCACCCTCGTCAACTACCGGGGGGTGCTCGGGGGGCGCGACCACTTCGGCTACGCCGTGCGCAACAGCGTCGTCATCGCGGTGACGACGACCCTGCTGGCGATGGTCATCGCGGTGTTCTCCGGCTACGCGCTCGCCCGGCTGCGCTTTCGCGGCCGCAATCTCGTGCTCGCGCTCATCCTCGCCTGTTCGATGTTCCCCGGCGTGGCGATCGTGACCCCCCTGTACCAGTTGTTCGCCGATTGGGGCTGGATCGACGAGTACCAGGCCATGATCGTGCCGAACATCAGCTTCGCCCTGCCCCTGGCCATCTTCGTGCTGACCACCTTCTTCCGCGAGATGCCCTGGGAGCTGGAGGAGGCCGCGCGGGTGGACGGGTGCGGGCCGTTCGGGGCGTTCGGCAGGATCATCCTGCCGTTGGCGGCGCCGGGTGTGGTGACGACCGGGCTGCTGGTGTTCTTCGCCGCCTGGAACGAGTACCTGATCTCCAGCGTCGTGTCGATCACGCTCGCCTCCAACCCGGTGACGGTCGCGATCGCCAAGTTCGCGGGGGACAGTGAGTTCCAACAGCCCTTCGGCTCGCAGATGGCGGCCGGCGTCATCGTGACGCTCCCGCTGGTCGTGCTGGTGCTGCTGTTTCAACGACGCATCGTCAAGGGCCTGTCCGCGGGCGGATTCCGCTGATCGCGGAACGCCGGGGAGTCGGGTCGGAAGGAGAGGAGACCATGTCGCCGGTTCGGGTGCTCATCGTCGGCGCGGGTTCACGGGGCGGCGGCTACGCCGAGTGGATCCGGCGCCACCCCGAGGTCGCGCGGGTCGTGGCGGTCGCCGAACCGCGGGCGGCCTACCGCGAACCGCTCGCCGACGCGCACGGCGTCGCCGCCGGCCTGCGCTTCACCGATTGGCGCGAGGTGGCCGCCCTGCCCCGCCTGGCCGACGTCGCGCTGGTGTGCACGCTCGACGACGCGCACGTGGAGCCCGCGGTGGCGCTGGCCGACCGCGGATACCACCTGTTGGTGGAGAAGCCGCTCGCGCAGACCAGGGCCGACTGTGAGGCGATCGTCACCGCGGCGCGGCGCAACGGGGTCCTGCTCGGAGTGTGTCACGTGCTGCGCTACGCGCCCTACACCCGGATGGTCAAGCAGATCGTGGAGTCGGGGCGCATCGGCGAGATCGTCAGCGTCGACCACGTCGAACCGGTCGGGTTCTGGCACCAGGCCCACTCCTACGTGCGCGGTAACTGGCGGCGCGCCGCCGACACCGCGCCGATGCTGATGGCTAAGTCCTGCCACGACCTCGACTGGCTGCGCCACGTCATCGGCCGTGACGCCGTGGCCGTGTCCTCCTTCGGGCGCCTGCGCCACTTCCGTCCCGACCAGGCGCCCCCTGGTGCCGGGGAACGCTGCCTGGACTGCGCGGTGGAGGCCACCTGCCCCTACTCGGCCCCGCGCATCTACGGGCGGTTCCTGGCCGAGGGACGGACGGGCTGGCCTCTGGACGTCCTCACGCCGCGACCGACCGTGGAGAGTGTCACCGAGGCGCTGCGCACCGGTCCCTACGGGCGCTGCGTCTACCACTGCGACAACGATGTGGTCGACCACCAGGTGGTGGCGCTGGAGTTCACCGGGGGCGTGACCGCGACGTTCACCATGACCGCCTTCAACCGGGCCCGTCCGCGCGAGACGACCCTGTTCGGCACCCACGGCGAGCTGTTCTGCGACGGCGAGCGCATCACCGTGTACGACTTCCTCAGCGACTCCGCCGAGACGATCGAGGTGGCCGCGGCCAACGACGGCCTGATCGACTCCGGGCACGGCGGCGGCGACGGCGGTCTGCTGGCCTCCTTCCTGCCCGCGGTCGCCGCGGGCGACCCCGCGCTGGTCGCCACCAGCGGGGAGGACGCGCTCCGTTCCCACCTGCTGGTGTTCGCGGCGGAGCAGGCCCGTCTGGAGGGGCGCGTGGTCCGCCTGGACACCCCCGAATGGTCCTCTCCCGTCCTCGACGGCGAGCGGTCCCCCGCCCCGGGTCCCTCCGCCGGCCTCGCCCCGCCAAGGTAGCGGGCGGGCTCCGCTCAGTCGAGGCCCCGCGCGCTCATCGCCTCCCCCAGGGCCTCGGCCGAGCGGACCATGCCGACCACGACCGGCACCACCAGGCGGTGTGGTCGCGGCCGGATGCCTCGGGCCAGACACGCCTCTCGGGCGCCCCGCCAGGCCGCGGCCACCATCGGGACGCAGCGGACGGTGAGCGCGAGCACCAGGGCCGCCCGGTCGGGCCGGACCCCGACGAGGCGCAGGGGACGGGCGAGCCGTTCGAACAGCGCCAGCATCTCGGCGACCCGGGTGGTGAGGGTGACGAGGCTGGCGGCCAGCACGGCGGCCGCCAGCCGGGCGCACACCCCCAGCGCGACCTGCGGGCCGGCGGTCACCGCCTGGAAGAGGGCGATCAGCGCGAGGAAGGGGAGCAGCGGACGCAGCACCCCCCACAGGTGGTGCGAGGGCAGGCCGCACAGTGGGTAGAGCGCGGCCGCGACGAGCGCCGCGACCGCCGCGCCCACCGGTGGCAGGAGCACCACCACGGTCACCACCGCGAGCAGCAGGGCCAGCTTCACCCCGGCCGGCGCGCGATGGAGCGGGGTCCGGCCGGGGACGTAGAGACCGAGCGAGGTCACGACCGCCGGTCCATGAGGCCGACGTAGAAGTCGACGGCCTCGCCGGGATCGCCGTCGAACACGATCCGCCCCTCGTCCATGACCAGCACCCGGTCGAACCCGTCGAGGACGTCGAGGTGGTGGGTGAGCAGGATGACCTGCTGCGGCAACCCGCGCAGGATCTGCTCGACGACGCGCACGTTGCGCAGGTCCAGCAGTGTGGTGGGCTCGTCGCAGACGAGGACGTCGGGCTCGGTGACCAGCACCGAGGCCAACGCCAGCATCTGCTTTTGGCCGCCGGAGAGCAGGTGCGCGGGGTGGTCGCGGTGGTCGGCCAGCCCGTGGCGGGCCAGCACGGCGTCGACGCGCTTTCGGATCTCGGCCCGGTCCAGCCCGCTGCCCCGCAGGCCGATCTCCACGTCCTCGGCGACCGTGGGCATGATGATCTGGGTGTCGGCGTCGGAGAACACGAACCCGACCCTGCGTCGGATCGCCCGCGCGTCGGTCCGGGTGTCGAGGCCGTCGACGCTGACCCGTCCCGAGTCGGGGACGACGAGCCCGTTGAGCGTGCGCGCCAGCGTGGACTTCCCGGAACCGTTCGCGCCGATCAGCCCGATCCGGTGCTCGGACAACTCGACCGAGATGTCGCACAGCACGCGACGGCCCTCATAGGCGTGCGTCACGTTCTCCAGGCGGATCATGGGATGTCTCTTCCGTTCCTTGCGGCCCGTGGGGTGAAGGGCGTCGTGCCGGCGCGGCGGGTCACCGGGGGCGCGTCGGTGCCGGCTCCTCGACCCGCCGGCCCGCCGGCGGGATCGGGTAGGAACGGTACACCCCGGCCGCGATGAGTGACGCGACGACCGCCTTGGCGAGGTCGCCGGGCAGGAACCACACCACCCCGGTCATGACGGCGAGCAGCCCGTCGCCCAGGACCATCGCGCTCCAGGGCACCCCGACCAGGTAGACCACGCCGATACCGCCGACGATGTTGGCGAGGATCCCCCACCACAGCCGGTAGCGGGGCAGGGTGCGGCCCACCAGCAGCCCGATGACCAGGGCGCCGAGGATCCAGCCGATCATGTAGCCCCCGGTGGGGCCGTAGAACGGGGCGATGCCTCCCCGCCCGCCGGGCAGGAGGGGCAGCCCCGCCACGACGAGGACGAGGAATGTCACGACGGCGAGCGTGCCCCTCTTGGCGCCGAGCAGACTGGGGGCCAGCATGACGCCGAGCGTCTGGAGGGTGATCGGCACCGGGCCGACCGGTATGGCGATCGGCATGCTCAACACGGCGAGCAGCGCGGCGAACAGGGCGACGAGGGCCGCGTCACGCGCGGTGAAGCCCCGGTATCGGGGTCGGCTCACAGGGGTCTGGCTCATGTCCGTCCTCGTCTTCGCGCCTGGTCGGTGATGGGGTGACGCGCTCATTGTCGTCCACTTCCGTCACCGTGCGCGGATGCGGACAGCCACAGCATTTTCAACCGGAATTTGTTGAAAGTGGCTAATGGCCGTCCGCGTTCCGAGGCGGTCCCGGCTAGCGCGGCGTCGCGGGAAGGACGCAGACCGGGTCGGGCAGACCGAATCGGTGGCCGGTGTCGGTGGGAATCCCCGTCTCGGGGTCCACCCGCAGCACCGACAGTTCCCCGGACTGCTGACCGCCCACCACGAGGTACCCGTCGGCCTGGGCGAAGTGGCGGGGCCAGCGCACCCCCACCGGGGTCTCGGCCAGCGGATGCGGCACCCCGGTGTCGGGGTCGATCCGAAACGTCGCGATCGTGTCGGCTCCCCGGTTGGAGACGTGGAGGAGAGCTCCATCGTGCGTCAGCGCGATCTCGGCGGGATAGTTGCGCTCCCCCTCGACCGAGGTCGCCGGGAGGTCGGCGATCCGTTCCGCGGTGGCCGTGGCGCCGTTCCAGCGGAGCACGTGGACACGGGAGTCGAGCTCGCCGGCGACGTAGAGGTGACCGGAGGAGCCGACCGCGACGTGGCGCGGCCCCGTCCCGGGCGCGAGCCGGGCCGCGACCGTGGGCTCCCCCAACGGGTCGGCGGCATCGGGGTCGAAGGGCAGGGCGCGCAGTTCGTCGGTGCCGAGGTCGGCCACGAGCAGGTGCCGGCCGTCCGGCGCGAGCACGACGCTGTGGGCGTGCGGCCCCTCCTGGCGGTCCGCGTCCGGGCCCGATCCGACCGCCGTGACGACCTCGACGGCCGGCTGTGGCGCGCCGTCCGGGCCGATCGGGTGCACCGAGACCACCCCGTCGGCGTAGTTGGCCGTGATGACGTGCCGGCCGGCGGGGTGGACGAGGAGGTGACAGGGCGAGCCGCCCCCCGTGGGGGCCTCTCCCAGAAGGCGGAGTTCCTCCCCCTCGACGGCGAAGCCGCAGACACCCCCGTCGGGACGCTCGTTCACCGCGTACAGATACGGCAGTGTGGGATGGGCGGCCAGGAAGGAGGGGTTGTCGGTCCGCCCCGCGGCCTGTCCGCCCGACAGCTCTCCGGTCCGGGGGTCCAGCCACACGCGGTGGACACCCGAACCGTCCCCGGCCGGGTCGCAACCGGGGGTGTAGGTACCGATCCACAGGAGTCGACGCTCGGCCATGACCGTCCGTTCTGATCGGGGTGATCGCCTGGTGGCCGGACCGCCCGGCCGCCAGGCCACCCTAGGGCTCCGGGCGCGGAAGCGGAACCGCGCCGCGATCGGCGTGGCGTCCGCGTCGGGTCCGTCTCAGCCGGTGCCGGTCCTGACGGCATCGAACAGCAGGGGCAGTTCGTCCGGACCGGGGAAGTGCCCACCAGGGATGGTCAGCTCCGTGAACGGGCCGCTGGTGTGCTCACCCCAGGCGCGCAGCCCCTCCTCCGTGATGACGGGATCGTCGACGCCTCCGATCGCGGTCAGCGGAACGCTCAGCCTGCTCCCCGGCTCCCAGCGGTAGTGGGTGTGCAGGGTGAAGTCCTCGCTCATGGTGCGGCCGACGAGTTCGAGCATCTCCGGCTCGGCGAGCACCTCCGCGGGCACGCCCCCATAGCGCGCGGCCACCGCCCGGGCCAGTTCGACCGGATCGGTGGGAAGCTCGTAGTGGAGCCTGACGTGGGGGGCGACCCGGCCGCTCACGACGAGGCGCGTGACCTCGCGCCCGCGCCGGTCGAGTTCGCGCGCCGTCTCATAGGCCATGAGCGTGCCCAGGCTGTGCCCGTAGACCGTGATGTCGCCCTCGAAGCCCATCAGGGCGTCGGCGAACCGCTCCACCAGCACACGCCAGCGCCGCTCGGGCTCGTTGTCGAGCTCGCGGCCGCGGATGCTGGCGCCCCATACCTGGAAGTGGGAGCCCAGCGGGGCGGCCCAGGACCGGTAGACGTAGTCCGGGGCCCCCGCGTGGGGGAAGCAGACGAGGTGCCGAGACCGCGGAGTCCCTCCGGTGAACCTGCGGAGCATGCCCTCGGCCTCGATGTGCGTTCTCACCGGCTTCCTCTCCTCGTCATAGGGACCATCGCGCCGCGGCGCGGTCGAAGATCGCCCCGACGCTAGCCCCGCGGGACCGCGCTTGGCAAAGGCCGCTGTTTTTCGGACGCTGCGCCGACCGGAAAGCGTCAGCACATATGATCCCGGCCACGGCGGTCCCGTGTTCCCGGAGAAGGACGGCCCGCGCCCGAGGGCGCGGGCCGGACTCAGCCTACGAGTTCACTCTGGGAGCCGCTGTTGGCCAGCGCGTGCACCAGAAGCTCCTTGAGAACGTGCCCGGCCGACGAGCGGTCCCGCGCGTCGAAGTCGATGATCGGCACGTTGTCGCTGATCTCCAGCGCCTCGCGGATCTCCTCGCCCGTGTAGTTCAACTGGCCGTCGAACTTGTTCAGGGCGACGATGTAGGGGATGCGCTGCTGCTGTTCGAAGTAGTCGATCGCGTCGAAGCAGTCGGCCAGACGACGAGGGTCGACCACGACGACGGCGCCGACGGCACCACGCACCAGGTCGTCCCACATGAACCAGAAACGGGCCTGGCCTGGCGTGCCGAACATGTACAGGATCAGTTCCTCATCGAGGGTGATCCGGCCGAAGTCCATGGCGACGGTGGTGGTGACCTTCTGCGGAACCGCGGTGGTGTCGTCGTGGACGACACTGGCCTCGGTCATGACCGCCTCGGTGGTCACCGGCTCGATCTCGGAGACCGAGCCGACCAGGGTCGTCTTACCCGCGCCGAATCCTCCCGCGATGACGATCTTGGTCGACATCTTGGAGAAGGTGTCACTGGAAGAGTCGTTCGAGACCACGGAGCGCCCTCTCGAGAACCTGGTTTTCCGACGGACTGTGTCCGGTGATGGTGGGATGGATGTAGACGAGGCCCTGATCCGCCAGATCGCTCAGCAGAACCTGGGTGACGCCCAACGGGATCTTCAGCTCCGCCGAGATCTCGGCGACCGAGCGTGTCTCGCGGCAGAGCAGCAGTATCCGTTCCGACTCCGGCATCAGGTTCCGCGGCGGGTCGATCGACGGATCTGCGGTGGAGATCAGCGTCTGAACCATGAGGGGATGCCGCGATCGCGTCCGTCCACCCGTGAAGGTGTAGGGACGGATGCGGGAGCCCCTTCTTCTCCTGCGGTAGCTCATTGCTGTGGCAACCTCTTCGTGAGTTACGCTCCGGCGGGCCAGAGCTACCCGGGTCAGCGGGCGATGACTTCGCGGAGCTCGGAACGCAGCTGCGGCGTCAGCACGTGACCTGCATTCTCCACGAGAAGGGTCATCTGGTAGGCGACGATCTTCATCTCCGCGTCGGCCGAGGTCAAGACGGCCAGGCAGGAACCGTCACTGATCGACATGACGAACAGATGACCGCGCCGCATGCGCACGATGAGCTGTTCGCACTCGCCCTTGCCGAACAGTCGGGCACCACCCTCGGCGAGGCTCTGCAGGCCGCTGGCGATCGCGCTGAGCTGTTCGGCGTGCTCCTCCGGGAAGTCACGCGAGGAAGTCAGCAGCAGTCCGTCAGAGGAGACCACGACGGCGTGCTCGACTCCGGGAACGTCCTTCACGAAGTTGGAGATGAGCCAGGTGAAGTTCTCCGCGTTCTCACTCAACCCGTTAGTCATGTGCATCCAGCTTCTCGTTAGTTCGTCGGGGGTCGCGATGGCGCGCTCCAGGGACGGGTGGCGATCGGTGGTGCGGGGCCGACCGCCACCCGGTCACTCCTTGGAGCACGTCCGGCTATTCGTCCTTCTCGTCCTTCGTGGCCGCGCGTTCGCCCTCGAGGAAGCCGTCGAGGTCGGCGCGAATACGCTCGGCCCTGCTGGCGGCGTCCTCCGGCGGGGTCTCCCCGGAAGAGGCGTCATCCGTCTGGGCGAGAGTGGGCATCGGCGTGGTGGTGCGATTGGCGCTGCGCCGGGGCAGACCTGCCGCGGTGAGCCCGGACGACGATCCCGCCGCCGGGCCGGAAGCCGGGGATGCAGAGGTGGGCACGGTTGCGGGGGTGGGTCGGGGGGCGGGGGGGCTCTGGACGACGGAGCGCGGGGGCTCGGCGGCCGCCTTGGGCGTCGAAGAGTGACGCAGGAGCGTGTCGGGCACGATCACGTGGGCGCTGACACCGCGGAAGGAGCGCGCCTCCAGTTGCACGCGCAGGTCGTGACGCTGGGCGATGCGACTGACCACGTACAGGCCCATGTGCTTGATGACGCGCTCGTCCATGACCGGGGCGCCGCTCAGGCGGTCGTTGAGGTCGGCGAGCTGGCTCTCGGGGATGCCGATGCCCTCGTCCTCGACGGTGATGAGCAGACGCTCGTCGGCCATCTCCTGGGCGCTGATGACGACCTGGGCGTGGTCGGGGGACTTCGCGGTGGCGTTGTCCAGCAGCTCGGCGAGCAGGTGGCTGATGTCGTCGGCGGCGGTGCCGGACAGGGCGCGCTCGGGGAACTTGCCGATGCGGACCCGCTCGTAGTCGCTGATCTCGGAGATGGCCGCGCGGGCCACGTCCAGCAGCGGAACCGGCTCCATGTGGGGGTCGCCGGTGTCCTGTCCGGCCAGTACGAGGAGGTTCTCCCCGTTGCGGCGCATGCGGGTGGCGAGGTTGTCGATCCGGAAGAGCTGTTCCAGCAGGTCCGGGTCCTCGGTCTTGGTCTCGAGCTCCTCGACGATGTCGAGCAGCGACTCGACCAGTGTGAGATCGCGGATGGCCATGTTGGCCAGCGTGACCGTGAGGAGCTCGCGCTCCCTGTCGACCGCGTCTGCCTGGATGACGGCCGCCGTCGGCTCCTGGAGGGCGGGGCTCGCCGGCGGGAGGGACTCCTCACCGGATGTGGCCGGCTCCTCGGAGGCGGCGGGCCTGTCGGCCGGCTGGGGAGCGGGGGCGGGGACAGGACGCGGTCGGGCCAGCCCGAACCACTCCAGCACCCTCCGAACTCCGCGCCCCACCGGCCTCGACGTCTCCTCTGTGCTCATCATGTGCGCCAGTGGGTGGTCAGCACGATCGGCCGATGATGGCGCCTGTGCCACAGCACATCTCCTCAGTAGACGGGATTGACCAATGACTACGAGCCCGACGGGCGTGTCCGACCGTCCGGTCTACACGCCGTGGCATCCGCGCGCGACCGTGTCCGTGACACGTGTACGCCGAGCAGGGCTCGCGGATGGCCGAGGTTTCCAGGGCTCGTGGCGGGCGTCCGGCTTCGACCGCCGACCGGTCTGACGCAGGGCGGCCGGAGGGCACAACCGATCACATGGCACAGCTTCGCGCAGAGCCAACGGATCGCCACCAAAACCACCAAAACGTCACCGAATCGTCAGGCAGATTAGCACAGCGCACCCAACCGGACGCTCACCCGAAGGTGCGCGGCAGACACCCGAAAAGCGCCCTTCACCCACTCCCCTCTTCTTCCGTGCCGTTTTCCGGATCACCGACCGACCTTAGCCCTTTCCCCGCCACCAAGAGGGCGAATTCCCTCACTCCCTCTCGTTTTCCACTCCGCCGAGCGGGAGGGGCGTGCGAAACCGTGCAGGCACGGGGCTCACTCCCCGCCTTCCCCTCCCCACCCATCTCGGGAGGCAGTGTGACACACGCAACGAAAAGAGAGGACTTATGCCCCTTTTTGTCCTTTTCGAATTCCACGTGTCACGCCTCAGGAAGGGAAAGCCGAAAACCCGGCAGCCCCCTCCACGGCTTTTCCTGGAAGGGGTGGACCTGGCATGCCGGAATTCACCACTTCACCTGCGCCTTCCCGTCCGTCGCTCCCGCCGCGCGGGGCTCGGGTCAATCATCGTCGCTTCGGCCCGTGGAGTCACGGCCCACGTCGAACCGCTCCTCGTAGCGGGCGCGCGCCTGCCGCACCGCCTCGTCGCCGACCCAGGCGACCGGCGTGACATCGACGAGCAGCGGCTCGTGGTCGGGTCCGTGCCCCACGACCCGTCCGCGCAACACCCAGGCCCGACGGGACTCCCCCTGTTCGGCGAGGTCGACGTACTTGCAGACCTGGCGCGCCACCCAGTCGGCCAACGGACGTTCCCACCAGTCCTCGGCGCTCAGCACGGTCACCGACAGCCCCGGCAACTCCAGCCCGCTCTCGTAGTCCTTGCTCGGCCCCTCGCCATCACGCTGGGGCCCCTGCGAGTAGCGCAGGTAGAGACCGTGGTCGCGTTCCACCAGTGACGTCAGCTCATCGAGCCCCTCCACCACCGGAAGGTCCTCGTAGGCGCGTTCCCTGTCCCGTTCCATGTCCGCCGCGGCTACCCGCGGGGAGCCGGGGCATGCCAACGGCAGCCGGACACACGGGGTGTAGCCGTCCGAGCGGCGGGCAGACGCCCAGGACGACCGGCCATCCCGGCTCAGACGAGGAGGACACCCAATTGTCCGAGAACACACCCCTCCAGGCGGCGGAGAGCGCGAGCGGGACTTTCGGCGACTACGACCGCGTCGCGATCGTCACCGGCGGTGACAGCGGGATCGGCAGGGCGACGGTGGTCGCCCTGGCCGAGCGCGGCTTCGACGTGGGACTGACCTACCACGAGGACGAGGAGGGCGCCCGCGGCGCGGCTGAGGAGGTGCGCGCGGCCGGGCGGACGGCCGCCGTGCGCCGGCACGACCTGAGGGATCCCCAGACCGCGGCCGGCGTCGTGGAGGAACTGATCGCGGAGCTCGGCGGCGTGGGCGTCCTCGTCAACAACGCCGGCGTCGGCACGCAACAGCCGCTCCTCGACATCGACTACGCGCAATGGCGGGACACGCTCGCCGTGGACCTCGACGGCCCCTTCCTGTGCGCGCGCGCCGCCGGACGCCACATGGTGGCCCAGGGGCGCGGTGGGCGCATCGTCAACGTGACGAGCGTGCACGAGGCCTATCCGCGCGTGGGCGCCGGCCCCTACTGCGCGGCCAAGGGCGGGCTGCGGATGCTCACGCGCACCCTCGCGCTGGAGCTGAGCGCGCACGGGATCACCGCCAACGCGGTCGCCCCCGGCGAGATCGCCACCCCGATGACCGGGCAGCACGAGCAGCCCCCGGTGTCCGGTTCGCGGGGCGGCTACCCGTTGGGGCGCCCCGGCGACGCTCGCGAGGTGGCGTCGGTCATCGCCTTCCTGGCCGGCCCGGAATCCTCCTATGTGACCGGTGCGACCGTGTTCGTCGACGGGGGCATGACCATGATGGGCCCGCAGGCCTCCGGAGCGCTGGAGACCGGGGAGTGGCGGGCCGGGTAGGGGCGGCCCGTCTCAGTCCAGGGCGTGCAGCTCGACGTCGGTGAGCGCGCCGTCGGCGGCCCGGGCGGTGAGGTAGGTGTGGTGCGGCTGCCGGCGCCGGTCCGTGGGCGATCCGGGGTTGAGCAACCGCAGCCCATTGGGCGCGGTGGAGTCCCACGGGATGTGGGAGTGGCCGAACACGAGCACGTCGGTGTCGGGGAAACGCCCGGCGCAGCGCTTCTCCCGGCCACGCGCCGGCCCGGTCTCGTGGACCACCGCGAAGCGCACCCCGCCGAGTTCGGCCCGGGCGACCTCGGGAAGGCGGTGGCGAAGGGGCGGGCCGTCGTTGTTGCCGTAGACGGCGAGGAGTCGGGGCGCCCGCCTTTCCAGGGCGTCCAGCGAGGCCAGGTCGCACCAGTCGCCGGCGTGGATGACGACGTCGCAGCGATCCACCTCCTCCCACACGCGAGCGGGCAGGTCACGGGCGCGCCGTGGGATGTGGGTGTCGGACAGGATCAGCAGTCGCATACCCCTCTCCCTTCCCCTCTGGCCGGCCACGACCCGAAGGCCCTCAGCCGGATGAGTCGAGTCCTCGGGGTCGTTTCCGTCCCTTATCTCCGCTCCGGCTCCGAAGGGGCGCGGTGGACGACGTCGAGATCGCAGAGCCGGAGGCCATAGGGGCGCGGGAGGCTCCCGGCCGAACGCGGACGCCGCCCCGCCCTGTTCCATCGGGCGAGGCGGCGGGCGGATGGCGGGTGCCGCCCGCGCACCGGGCGGCGTCGAGGAGGAGCGGGGGATCGAGGTCCGCGGCGCCGGCCTGGCGCCTTGCCGGTCTCCTGGCCGTGGCCGGTCGATCAGCGGTGTCGCAAACCCCCGAATCCGCCGTCGTGGGTCAGCGGGCGGTCCTGCGCTCGAACAGCCGTTGTGCCACGACCATGGCGACCACGAGGATGCCGACGCACCAGGCGAGGGCGACCAGCGCCTGGTCTCCGGCGGTCCCCTGCATCATCAGGGCGCGGACGGTCTCGGTGATCGGGGTGATCGGCTGATGCTCGGAGAAGGCCCGCAGCACGGCGGGCATGGTCTCGGGCGGCACGAACGCGCTGCTCAGGTAGGGCAGGAAAAGGACGAAGAAGCTGAATCCGCTGGCCCCATCGGCGCTGCGGGCCACCAGGCCCAAGCAGACCGAGACCCAGGAGACCGCGAGGACGTAGAGCAGGACCAGACCGATCACCGCGCCCCAGTCCAGGAGCCCGGCCTCGGGGCGGAACCCCACGAGCAGGGCGGTGAGCAGGACGAGGAAGGTGGCGAACAGGTTGCGCGCCAGGCTGGCCAGAACGTGGCCGACGAGGACGGCCGATCGGGTGATGGGCATCGAGCGGAAGCGGTCGATGACGCCATTGGTCATGTCGTTGTGGACGCTGACGGCGGTGATGGCCGCACCGTATCCGGCGCAGAGCAGGACCACCCCGGGAACGACGTAGTCGATGTAGTCGCCATCGGTCCGGATGGCGCCACCGAACACGTAGACGAACAGGAGGAGCAGCAGGATCGGAAGCAGCACCCCGATGAGCAGGGAGTCCGGGGCGCGCAGGACGCGGCGCAGGCTACGGCCGGTCATCGTGGCGGAGTCGGCGAAGGCGCGCGCGATCCTCGGGGCGGGCGCCCGGGGAGGGGATTGGACGGTCATCGGTGGATCTCCTCGGGCTGGGTCTGGTGACCGGTCAGGGTGAGGAACACGTCGTCGAGGGTCGGTTTGCGCAGGACCAGCCGGTCGATGACGGCGTCATGGCGGTCCAGGCGGTCCAGGAGCGACTTGATCTGTCCGACGCTGCCGTCGGCGTCGACGGTCAGCAGGAGTTCCTCGGGTGCGGGATGGACCCCGGCCCCCGCCAGGACGGCGGCGGCCTGGCGGTAGTCGTCCTCGGTGGCGAAGCGCAGCTCGACGCACTCTCCGGGGGCACCGCGCTTGAGTTCGTCGGGGGTCCCCTCGGCGACGACCCGGCCGCCGTCGATGACGGCGATCCGGTCGGCGAGTCGGTCGGCCTCCTCCAGGTACTGCGTGGTCAGCAGCACGGTGACCCCCTCGCGGGTGAGTTCGGTGACGGCCGCCCACATCTCCTGCCTGCTGCGGGGGTCCAGTCCGGTGGTGGGTTCGTCGAGGAAGAGGACGGTGGGACGGGTGACGAGGCCGGCCGCGAGGTCGAGCCTGCGGCGCATCCCCCCGGAGTAGGTCGCGACCCGGCGCCGCGCCGCGCCGCCCAGTCCGAACCGGTCGAGCAGCTCGTGAGCCCGGGTCCGGGCGCCGGCGCGGCCCAATCCGCCCAGACGCCCCATCATCACCAGGTTCTCCTCGCCGGTGAGGAGCTCATCGACGGCCGCGTACTGCCCGGTCAGGCTGATCGCGCCGCGCACCCGGTCCGCTTCGCGCACGACGTCGAACCCGGCGACCTTCGCCCGGCCGGCGTCGGGCGGGATGAGGGTCGACAGGATCCGCACCATGGTGGTCTTACCCGCGCCGTTGGGTCCCAGCAGCGCGTAGACCGTCCCTGCGGTGACGTCCAGGTCGACGCCTCGGAGTACGGCGGTTCGGCCGAACGCCTTCTCCAGTCCGGCCACGTGGATGCTCGCGTCGTCGGTCACGCGCCCACCCCCTTCTATGTGTATGGCGTACACGCAATGTGTATCTTATACACATCGTTAGGATGGCGGGTCAAGGACGGATGGGGGGTGGACGGTGGCCATGCAGGGCGACACCGGCGAGAACGGCGATTCGCTGCCCCCTTTCCTGGAGACCCTCTGGGGACTGCGCGCCCCCTCGCGCCGGTCCCGTCCCGCCCTCTCCCTGGGGCGCATCGTCGGGGCGGCCATCGAGATCGCCGACGGCGGCGGCCTGGGCGCCGTCTCCATGGGGCGCGTCGCCGAACGGCTGGGCTTCACCACCATGGCGCTGTACCGGCACGTCCGCGGCAAGGACGAGCTCCTCGCCGCGATGCTCGACTCCGCCATCGGCGCTCCCCCCGACCTGTCCGGCCGGGACGGCTGGCGTAGCGGCCTGGAGGAGTGGGCGCGGGCCCAGTTCGCGGTGCTCCAGCGCCATCCCTGGATCCCCCAGGTCCCGCTCAGCGGCCCACCGCTGACCCCGAACGCGCTGGCCTGGCTGGACGCGGGCCTGGCCTGCCTGGCGGAGACCCGCCTGCACGAGGCGGAGAAGATCGCCGTGATGATGCTGCTGGACGGGCACGTCCGCCGCGAGGCGAAGACCGTGCAGGAACTCCAGCAGAGCGGGTGGCAGACCGGCGCGGCGGCGACGGCCTCCTATGGGCGGACGCTGGCCCGGCTGGTCACCCCCGAGGACTTCCCGGCCCTGCGCGCCGCCCTCGACTCCGGCGTCTTCGGCGCCGACCTGGAGGGCTACACCTCCAGCGACGTCGCCTTCGGCCTGCGCCTGCTGCTCGACGGGGTCGAACAGCTCGTCCGCTCACGCGACACCGCCTTCCCCACGGGGGGTTGACACCACACGGCCCCCCGGTAAGGTGCTGCACCGTGCCCGCGGAGGAGGCTCCGACACGGCGGCCTGACGCTCCGTTTCCACGGTGGGCCTCGCGACAGGGCGAAGGCCCGCGGCCGGTCTCCTTCTGATCCCCGCTCCCGCTTCCCACGCGCTCGAAGGCGCGCCCGCGGAGCGCGTGGACACTTTCACCGATGCGCATGACGACGGCGAGGACGCCGCGCGTGTGACGGGACCCGGCGTTCGTCTCCGGGCCCTCGCCCCGCTCTTCCAGGGTGGGCGGGCCGGCCCCCACGGGCCTTTCCTCCGCTTCCCGACACCGCTCCGCGCCTTCACGGCGGAGCGTCCCGATTCACGGGAGGAATCCATGCACACCACCACGATCACCACCTCCGTCCGGCGCCGCTGCGCCGGAATCCTCCTGGCCACCGCGCTGACGGCCACCGCGTTCTCGGTGTCCGGCCTGACCGGCGCCGCGCCGGCG
Organism: Marinactinospora endophytica; assembly: GCF_054780875.1. Classification (NCBI taxonomy): domain Bacteria; kingdom Bacillati; phylum Actinomycetota; class Actinomycetes; order Streptosporangiales; family Nocardiopsidaceae; genus Marinactinospora; species Marinactinospora endophytica. The sequence goes on from NZ_BAAGVM010000006.1 coordinate 186,457, forward strand.
CAGGCCGCCTCCACCACGGCGCACGAGGCCGCGCGGCACGCGCAGGAGAAGATCGGTTCCCCCTACGAGTACGGCGGGAGCGGACCGGACTCCTTCGACTGCTCCGGGCTGATCCAGTGGTCCTACCGCCAGGCCGGAGTGGACCTGCCCCGCACCACCTACGACCAGCACGAGGCCGGCACCCCGGTGGACCGGGACGATCTGCGCTACGGCGACCTGCTGTTCTTCTACGAGGGGCCCGGTCACGCCGGGATCTACATCGGCGACGGACGGATGGTGCACGCCCCCGGTTCCGGGGACGAGGTGGAGACGGTGAGCCTGTCGGGCCACTTCGAGGCCAACCTCACCGGCGCCGTCCGCGTGGCCTGACCTCGCCCCCGGCCGGGTGGGCCCTCCTCACACCGGCCGGGGGTTTCAACCCCGCCCGGCGGGGTTAGTCGGGGGCCATGCCCACGGCTTTCCACGGTCTTGGACGGCGGTGGAACCGGGCCGTGGGCGCCTGCCGGGCCGGACGGCCACGCCGAGAGGAGCATGGGGGTATCACCCGATGACGCACGATTTCCCGTCCCACGGCGGTTACGACCCGGGCTCCTTCGAGGAGTTCCTGGCCCGCTTCTTCGGAGCGGGGGGACCGCGGCGGCCGGTGCGGCGCGTCGACATCTCCCAGCTCATGGACGACGAGGCACGGCAGGTGGTGAACGAGGCGTTCGCCCGCGCGGCCCAGTCCGGCCGCTCCGATCTGGACGCCGGGCACATCCTGTGGGCGCTGCTGCGGCACGAGGGCACCCGCGCCCTGGTGTCACGGGCGGGCGGCGACCCCGACCGGTTGGAGCAGGCACTCGGGGACACACCGACCGATCAGCCCGTCCCCCAGAGTCCACCGACGTTGACCCCGGCGGCGAAGCGGACCCTGCTGGACGCCCACCAGATCGCCCGCGCGCTCGGACACTCCTACATCAGCCCACCGCACCTGCTGTTCGCGCTCGCCGTGAACGACGAGAGTCCCATCGGCCGACTGCTCGCCGAATCCGGCGTCACCCCGAACACCCTCCAGGCCGCCGCCGGCGGGGAACGGCCGCCGGGGCAGGGCGGCACGGCCAAGAGTTCAACGCCCAACCTGGACGAGCACGGCACCGACCTGACCGCGTTGGCCCGCGAGGGCCGGCTGGACCCGGTGGTGGGCCGCGACGAGGAGATCGAACAGGCCATCGAGGTCCTGGCGCGGCGCCGCAAGAACAACCCGGTGCTGATCGGCGACCCGGGCGTCGGCAAGACCGCGATCGCCGAGGGGATCGCCCGCCGCATCACCGACGACGATGTCCCCGAGACGCTGCGCGGACGGCGGCTGGTCCAGCTCGACCTGGCCGGCGTCGTCGCCGGCACCCGCTACCGGGGCGACTTCGAGGAGCGGTTGAAGAACCTCGTGGACGAGATCCGGGCGAACGCCGGACAGCTGCTCATCTTCATCGACGAACTCCACACGATCGTCGGGGCCGGCGCGGCCGAGGGATCGATGAGCGCGGGCAACATGCTCAAGCCGGCGCTGGCCCGCGGCGAGCTCCACATCATCGGCGCCACGACCATCGACGAGTACCGCCAGAACATCGAGAAGGACGCCGCGTTGGAACGCCGCTTCCAGCCGATCCTGGTGCCCGAACCGAGCGTCGAGGACACCATCGAGATCCTGCGCGGCCTGCGCGACCGCTACGAGGCCCACCACCAGGTGCGGTTCAGCGACGAGAGCCTGGTCGCCGCCGCCGAGCTGTCCGACCGCTACCTCACCGACCGCTTCCTGCCGGACAAGGCCATCGACCTGATGGACCAGGCCGGCGCGCGGGTGCGGCTGCGCGTCAAGACGCCCAGCACGGACCTGCGCGAGCTGGAACAGCGGCTGCGTCAGTTGGAGGAGCGCAAGGAGCACGCGGTCTTCGAGGAGGACTACGAACAGGCGTCGGCGCTGCGCGACGAGATCAACGAGGTCCGCGAGTCCATCGCGCAGGCCCGCTCGACCGGGACCGGGGGCGTGCCCGAGGTCGGCGTCGTCGACATCGCCGAGGTGGTCTCGCGGCTGACCTCCATCCCCGTCACCCAGCTGACCCAGGAGGAGCGCGAACGGCTGGTCAACCTGGAGGAGCACCTGCACGCGCGGGTGATCGGCCAGGACGAGGCGGTGACGGCCGTCGCCGAGGCGATCCGCCGCTCGCGCGCCGGCCTGGCCGACCCCGACCGCCCCATCGGCAGCTTCCTGTTCCTCGGCCCCACCGGGGTGGGCAAGACCGAGCTGGCGCGTGCGCTGGCCGAGGCCCTGTTCGGCTCTGAGGAGCGCATGATCCGCTTCGACATGAGCGAGTTCCAGGAACGCCACACCGCCAGCCGGCTGATCGGGGCGCCGCCCGGCTACGTCGGCTACGAGGAGGCCGGGCAGCTCACCGAGGCGGTGCGGCGCAGTCCGTACGCGGTCGTCCTGCTGGACGAGATCGAGAAGGCCCACCCCGACGTGTTCAACCTGCTGTTGCAGCTGCTCGACGACGGCCGGCTCACCGACGGCCAGGGGCGGACAGTCGACTTCCGCAACGTCGTCGTCATCATGACGAGCAACCTCGGCTCGGAGCTGATCACCAGCAGCGGCCCGATCGGTTTCACCGCCGGCGACGGCACCAGCGGCTCCCAGCTGGAGGATCGGGTGATGAAGCGGCTGCGCGAGGAGTTCCGGCCGGAGTTCGTCAACCGCATCGACGAGATCATCGTGTTCTCGCAGCTGGCCGAGGAGCAGATCGCCCAGATCACCCGGCTGATGCTGGCCGACACCGAGCGGCGGCTGCGCGCCCAGGACATCGACGTGGAGTTCACCGACGGCGCGGTCCGCTGGATCGCCGAGCACGGTTACCAGCCGGACTTCGGCGCCCGGCCGCTGGCCCGCACCATCCAGCGCAACGTCGACAACCGGCTGTCGCGGTTGCTGCTCAACGGGGACATCGACGCCGGCGACCGCGTGATCGTCGGCGTGGACGACGACGGGCTCTCCTTCCGGACGGAGTCCACGCCGGTCGTCCCGTCCCCGTCGTGAGTTCGCCGATCCGCCTGATCGAGGAGGCACCATGACCCACCTGCGTGACACCAAGGCCGTGGAGCGGGCCCTGTCGGACCTGGACTATCCGGCGGGCAAGGACGAGGTGGTCCGCCACGCCGAACAGGGTGACGCCCCGCAGGAGGTGCTGCGCGCGCTGCGCGCCCTGCCCCTGGGGGAGTACGCCAACACCGCCGAGGTGCTGCGTTCGCTGCCTCTGGACCCCGACCGCGACACCGGGTCGACACCGGTGAACCCGATCGAGGAGGAACTCGGCGAGAACCGGGGAAGCTGACCCGCGCCGCCGTGCCCTCGTGGGGCCGTCCCGTCGAACGGGGCGGCCCCACCAACGTCACGCCAGTTTCGCCAGCGCCTTGAGGATGCGCTTGTCGGAGACGGGGTAGGCGGTGCCGATCTCCTGCGCGAACAGGCTCACCCGCAGCTCCTCCAGCATCCAGCGGAGCTCGCGCACATCCTCATCAGCGGCGCGCCCGGGCGGCAGCGCGGCGATCGCGTCCTCGCAGGCGCGGCGCATCTGCTCGACCTTGGCCATGTTGACCTGGTCGCGGCGCGGGTTCTCGGGCAGCTTGGTGACACGGTGGCGCAGCGCCCGCAGGTAGCGCACGAGGTCGGGCAGGCGCCGCCACCCGGTCTCGGTCACGAACCCCGGGTGGACCAGGCCCGCCAGCTGCTTTTGCGCGTCGGCCAGCGACGGCAGCACCGCCATGCTGGTGGTGCCCTTGAGGTCGCGGCCGGCCTGGTGCCACAGCGTCAGGACCTTCTCGACCCGGCCGACGACGTCGGTGAGGGTGTCGGCCAGTTCGGCCCGCACGTGGTCGCGTAGCCGGGCGAACCCGTCGGCGTCCCACACCGGTCCGCCGGCGTCGGCCATGAGCTTGTCCACGGCGCAGGCCGTGCAGTCCTCGAACAGCGCGGCCACCCCGCCGTGCGGGTTGCGGCTGAGCGCGAGCTTGGCCTGGTTGGACAGCCCGCGCTGGACCACGGCCACCGGTGAGGGGATCTGGAGCAGGAGCAGGCGCCGGGTCCCCGCCCACATGGCCTGCCGCTGCTCGGCCTCGCTGTCGAAGATGCGCACGGCGACGCTGGCGCCCTCGTCGACCAGGGCGGGATAGCCGCGGACGGCGTGCCCGGCGGTCTTGCGTTCGAAGGTGCGCTGCAACGGGCCGAAGTCCCAGTCGGTGAGCCCCTTCTTCTCGATGCCGCGGGCCTCGGCCGAGATCGCCTTCTGCAACTTCGGCTTGAGCCGGCGTTTGAGGCCGTCGAGGTCCTTGTCCTCGGCGAGGGCGCGCCCGCGGTCGTCGACCGCGCGGAAGGTGACGCGCAGGTGGTCGGGGACCCGTTCGAGGTTCCAGGCGTCCTCGGGGATGCGCAGCCCCTTCATCTCGCCGAGCTCGCGCGCCAGCGCCCGGGTCAGCGGCTCGGCGTGGGGCGAGAGCCGGGCCAGCACGGCCCGCGCGGTGTCGGGGACGGGGACGAAGGAGGTCCGCAGCTGTTTGGGCAGGGACCGGATCAGCGCGGTCACCAGTTCCTCGCGCAGGCCCGGGATCTGCCAGTCGAAGCCCTCGGGCCCCACCTGGTTGAGGACCTTCAGCGGGATGTGCACGGTGACGCCGTCGGCCTCGGTTCCCGGCTCGAACTGGTAGGACAGCGGGAATACCAGCTCGCCCTGCCGCCAGGTGTCGGGATAGTCGGCCTCCCTCACCTCGTCGGCCCGTTCGTTGATCAACATCGACTTCTCGAAGTTGAGCAGCTCGGGGTCGGAGCGGCGGGCCTGCTTCCACCAGGTGTCGAAGTGGCGCGCGGAGACGACCTCGGCGCCCACCCGCTCGTCGTAGAAGGCGAACAGGGTCTCGTCGTCGACGAGGATGTCGCGCCGGCGGGCGCGGTGCTCGAGGTCCTCGACCTCTTCGAGCAGGCGCCGGTTGGCGTGGAAGAACTTGTGGTGGGTCTGCCAGTCGCCCTCGACCAGGGCGTGGCGGATGAACAGCTCCCGCGATACCTCGGGGTCGATACGCCCGTAGTTGACCTTGCGCTGCGCCACGATGGGCACGCCATAGAGGGTGACCCGTTCGTAGGCCATGACCGCGCCCTGGTTCTTCTCCCAGTGCGGCTCGCTGTAGGTGCGCTTGACCAGGTGCCCGGCCAGCGACTCGACCCACTCCGGTTCGATGCGGGCGTTGACCCGACCCCACAGGCGCGAGGTCTCGACCAGCTCCGCCGACATGACGAACCTCGGCTGCCGTTTGAACAGCGACGAGCCCGGGAAGATCGCGAACTTCGCGCCGCGCGCCCCCAGGTACTCGTTCTTTTCCGGATCCTTCAGCCCGATGTGGGAGAGCAGACCGGCCAGCAGCGCGGCGTGGACCCGCTGGGGGTCGGCGTCGGCGCCGTTGACGGTCACCCCGATCGTGCGGGCCACCTGCTTGAGCTGGCCGTAGATGTCCTGCCACTCGCGGACGCGCAGGTAGTTGAGGAACTCCGCCTTGCACAGCTTGCGGAACTGGTTACCCGACAGCTCCCGCTGCTGTTCCTGGAGGTACTTCCACAGGTTGAGGTAGGCGAGGAAGTCGGACTCCTTCTCCGAGAAGCGGGCGTGCTTCTCGGCGGCGGCCTGCTGCTTGTCGACCGGGCGTTCGCGCGGGTCCTGGATGGACAGCGCCGCCGTGATGATCATGACCTCGCGGACGCAACCGTTGTCCTCGGCGGCCAGCACCATGCGCCCCAGGCGGGGGTCGACGGGGAGCTGGGCGAGCTTGCGGCCGAGCGGGGTGAGGCGCTTCTCCGGATCGCTCCCCTCGGTGTCGATCGCGCCCAGCTCCTGGAGGAGCTGCACGCCGTCCTTGATCTGGCGGCGGTCCGGCCCCTCGACGAAGGGGAAGGCCGCGATGTCGCCGAGGCCCAGCGACGCCATCTGGAGGATGACCGAGGCGAGGTTGGTGCGCAGGATCTCCGGGTCGGTGAACTCCGGGCGGGAGAGGAAGTCCTCTTCGGAGTACAGCCGGATGCACACGCCCTCGGAGACACGACCGCAACGGCCCTTGCGCTGGTTGGCCGACGCCTGCGAGATCGGCTCGATCGGCAGGCGCTGCACCTTGGTGCGGTGGCTGTAGCGGGAGATGCGGGCGGTGCCCGGGTCGATCACGTACTTGATGCCGGGGACGGTCAGCGACGTCTCGGCGACGTTGGTGGCCAGCACGATCCGGCGGCCCCGGTGCGGCTGGAACACCCGGTGCTGTTCGGCCGAGGACAGCCGGGCGTACAACGGCAGGATCTCGGGGACCTCGCGCCTGTTGCGCAGGTGCTTGTCCAGCGCCTCGGCGGTGTCGCGGATCTCGCGCTCGCCGCTGAGGAACACCAGGATGTCGCCCGGCCCCTCGGCGCACAGCTCGTCCACGGCGTCGCAGATGCCCTGGATCTGGTCGCGGTCGGAGTCGGTGGTGACCCTGTCGTCCTCGTCGAGCACCGCGTCGCCGGCGAGCGGCCGGTAGCGCACCTCCACCGGGTAGGTGCGGCCCGACACCTCGACGATCGGCGCGTCGCCGAAGTGCCGGGAGAAGCGCTCGGGGTCGATCGTCGCCGAGGTGATGACGACCTTCAGGTCGGGGCGGCGCGGCAGGAGCTGCTTGAGGTAGCCGAGGAGGAAGTCGATGTTGAGGCTGCGTTCGTGCGCCTCGTCGATGATGATCGTGTCGTAGCGGCGCAGCAGACGGTCCTGCTGGATCTCGGCCAGCAGGATGCCGTCGGTCATGATCTTGACGAGCGTGTCGTCGCTCGACTGGTCGGTGAAGCGGACCTTGTAGCCGACGGTCTCGCCGAGGGAGGTGCCGAGCTCCTCTGCGATGCGTTCGGCGACGGTGCGCGCCGCGATCCGCCGCGGCTGGGTGTGGCCGATCGTCCCGTACACGCCGCGTCCCAGCTCCATGCAGATCTTGGGGAGCTGGGTGGTCTTTCCCGAACCGGTCTCACCGGCGACGATGACGACCTGGTGGTCGCGGATCGCCTCGGCGATCTCGTCCTTCTTCTGGCTGACCGGGAGGGCCGCGGGGTAGGTGATCGCGGGCACGGACGAACGCCGCCGTTCCAGTCGCTGGACGGCGGCGTCGATCTCGGCGCCGATGGTGTCGAGGACGGCGGCGCGCTTCTTGTCGTCACGGATCTTGTGCGCGCCGTCGATACGGCGACGGAACCGATGCCGGTCGGCGGGCATCAGCTCGGCCAGACGCTCCCGGAGCTGGGTGGAGGCGGGTGTCACAGGCGGCGTTCTCATACAGTCGCAAGGATAGGCGGGGGTGCAACGGGTTTTCCTCGCTGCCCAGAAGGGCAACGGTACGGCCATCCCCGTTGTTCCCGCACTTTGGGAGTGTCACGCCGGTCCGGTCCGTGAGGCCCGCGAGCACGGTCACGGCGTCATCGCGGCTCCCCGCAGGCCGACGTCCGCCCGCCACCGAGGAACAGCGCCCAGGTGGCCATCGGCGCGTCGCCTCGGGAAGGCCCTGTGACGCCGGTGCCGCCCGGATCCCCGGGAGAACCATCGGCGGGGTGCCGGCCCCAGGCCGTACTCAACGCCTCGGCCAGGTACAGCCCCCGCCCTCCCGTCCGGCCCGGCGAGGGCAGTTGCGCGCGGACCGGCCCGGTCCCTGCCCCCTGGTCGGCGACCTCCAGGTAAACGACCCCCCGCCCCAGGCCGGCCAGGACGACGGTGACCTCTCCCCCGACGTCGCCGGAGGCGGTGTGGCGGATCGCGTTGCCGAAGAACTCGCTGGTGACCAGCTCCACGGCGTCGGCGACCGTCCCGAACGGGCGCACCAGGCCGCGAATCCACAGCCGCGCCTCGCGGCACTGTTCGGGTCTGCCCGGGAAGATCCGCGTCTCGGCGAGCAGGCATAGACCGCCCGAGCGGCCGGCGCTCACGCGGCGGCCCGCGCCAGGCACCGTGGACGAGACCGCACCGCCCGGGCGATTCCGGCGGGGGTCTCGCCGCGCGCGGTCGGAGCGAGCGACGCGGTGACCCGCCATGGCTCGTCCACGGGCGCGTACCCGCCGCCGTCCCACAGGAACCACCAGTCGCCGCCGTACTCGGCGACCACGACGGCGACGCGCCTCCCCTGCCGGGTGGTGTAGAGCACCGGGTGGTCGGAATCGGCCAGGGCGACCACCACCGGGCGGCCGAGTCGCAGCAACAGCCCGCGCAACCGGGTGAGGTGTGAGCGTCGATGTTGACCTGAACTGTCCAGCCCCTTGCGGGGAGAAGCGATGGACGGCATGAGGAGGTCCCCTCCCAAGCAGAGTGACACGCTGTGTAAAAGCTCGAACACGCACAGCATAAGTGAGTCGACTCAAACTGGAAAGACTAAAGATGAGTTGACTTAAGTTAAGTCGCTGTAGAGAGCCCCTAGCATGACTCCGACAAGACGAGGAGGGTGTCCATGTCCGAGCGGCACAGCCCTGGCGTCCGTCGGCGGAGACTGTCCGCGGCGCTCCGGCGACTGCGCGCTGATTCGGGGATGTCCGCCGTCGAAGTGGCCGAGCGTTTGCGCTGGTCACCCGCAAAGGTGACACGGATCGAGCGCAACGAATGGAAGCGTCCGAACTACCGCGACGTGGAAGATCTGGCCGACCTCTACAACGTCTCGCGGGAACAGAGGGAACATCTCATCGGTCTGACCGAGGAGTCCCGGGAACGCGGTTTCTGGCGGGAATACCAGGACGTCTTCGTCGGGCCGCTTCCCGAGTTTGAGGCAGAAGCCACCCGAATTCGCACCTACGAAGGCTTGGTCGTCCCGGGTTTGCTACAGACGCCCGATTACTCCGCCGAAGTCTTCCGCGGCGGCCGCGTGGTCCACCCTGAAGAGATCGAACGTCGTGTCGAAGCCCGTATGGCGCGAAGGCGCGTGCTGGACGACCCGTCGGGACCGCACTTGTGGGCAATCATCGACGAGGCCGCCCTACTGAAGATCGCGGGCTCTCCAGAGACCACCCGCGGCCAGCTCCACTTTCTCATGGAGATGGCCGAGCATCCTCGGGTGACGATCCAGGTCGTCGGCAACGAGGCCGGTACCCACGCAGCGGTCTTTGGGGCGTTCTCCCTCATCGACTTCCCACGTCCCGAGCCGTCCGTGGTCTATCTGCCGACAGCGGTCGAACCCCTCTACATCGAAGATCAGACCTACGTGGATCGATATACGCTCATTTACGATCACGTGCACGGTTCAGCCCTGAGTCCGGTCGACTCGGTGGCCCGCATCCAGCACATCATCGAACGGCTACCGGAGTAAAAGAGAACAATGAGCATGCGGCCCACGGTGTTCCGCAAATCGTCCTATTCCGCATCCGACGACAACTGCGTGGAGGTGGCTGACCTCTACGACGCCACCGCCGTCCGCGACTCCAAGCACCCCGACGCTGGACACCTCGTCTTCACCACCACCGAGTGGTCGGCCTTCCTCACCACCCTCAAACACGGCAACCTCTGAAGCCAAGAGAGATCGGCCATAGGCACACATTCGCTGCCCTTCCACAGGACCCACCGGTCACCGCCTTACTCCGCGACCATGTGGGCAGCACGGTCTCACGCTGGGAGCTCGGCGAACGGCTGCCCCGGCCGGCCGATCTCCGCCTGCTTCTCGATGTCTACGAGGTCGAGGGGGAGCAACGCGACGTGCTGCTCTCCCTCGCGCGTGAAGCCCGGCAACGCGGCTGGTGGCACGTGCACGGTGACGCGGTACCGGACTGGTTCCAAGGATTCGTCGGCCTGGAGTCCGAAGCGTCGAGCATCTGCTCCTATGAATCGGAGTTTGTCCCCGGCCTCTTGCAGACCGCCGACTACTCTCGGGCGATCCATCACGGAGCGGTGCGCTCCCACAGCGATGAGGAGATCGAGCGTCGAGTGGCCGTACGCATGAAACGACAGGAACTGCTGCAACGCCCCGACAGTCCGCAACTCTGGTTCATCCTGAACGAGGCCGTCATACGACGCCTCGTCGGAGGCCCGGAGGTGATGCGCAGGCAACTGGAGCATCTGATCGAAGTGATCGAGCCGCCTCGGGTGACCGTGCAGATCCTGCCCTATGACCTCGGCGCGCATCCCGGCATGGACGGAGCCTTCACCATCCTGGGCTTCCCCGCCGCTACAGACACCGACATCGTCTACCTCGAAATGCAGACGAGCAGCCTCTACATCGAAGAACCCGAGGAGGTGGAACGCTACAACGTGGTGTTCAACCACCTCAGGGCCACCGCGTTGGGCACCGACCGTACGATCGGCATGCTCCATGGGATCATCGATGAGAGCTGACAATTCTTCGAGGAGGTGCGGGATGGACCCGCTCGCCCTGTCCGCTCCCTGGCGTAAGAGCAGCTACAGCAACGGCAACGGAGGCAACTGCGTGGAGGTGGCCGACCTCCACGACGCCACCGCCGTCCGCGACTCCAAGCACCCCGACGGTGGACACCTCGTCTTCACCGCCACCGAGTGGTCGGCCTTCCTCACCACCCTCAAACACGGCGGCCTCTGACCTTCGGCGCAACGGCCCGTTCCCGCTGACATCGGGTGTCCAGGCACCCGGCCGTGCCTCTCTCGTCCCCCTCCCGGCCCCGTGGGCGTGGCGGGACACGGGCCTGCTCGCCCTGGAGCCGCCCAGGTCTTGTCCGGGCGGGACCGCGGGCGCGCCGGCCCGACAGGGGCGGTGGCCGCCGTGGTGGACCTTCCCCGGCCCCAAGCGGGTGAAATCGACGCGGGCAGGACATCCGGGGACTCCCCTCCGTCACACCACCTGTAAGAGCTGGTCGCGGAGGTTGAGGATGGCGGCGAGGCGACCGCTGGTGTCGGGGTGGGAGCGGCGGGCGTAGGCGGAGATGGCCTCCTCGGCCTCGGTGAGAGCCTGCCGGTAGCGGCGGTGGACCGCCAGGGCCGTGGCGTGGTAAACCAGCGCCTCGGTCAGCCCCTCCTGATAGGAGAGGTTGTCGGGGAAGATCTCGATCAGCCTGCGCCACACCCGTACCGCGTCCTCGGCATAGCTCAGCGCCTCGTCGTAGCGCTGCTGGTTGTGCAGGATCACCGCGAGCTTGGTGAAGGCGACCGCGCAATAGGGCGCCTGGGCCGCCGACAGGGAGCGCAGCACCGACCGGTAGTAGCCGGCGGCCTCGGCCAGCGCCTCGTGGGCGCGGGGAATCCGGCCGGTGTTGACCAGGAGGCGGCCGTGCTGGGTGAGGATACGGGCGTAATCGGAGCCGTAGCGGTCGGGCTGGTCCGCGACCAGGCCCCGGTAGATCTCGACGGACCGCGCGCTGGAGGCGATGGCGTCGGGCACCGATCCCGCGTCCCGCTGGTACTGGCCGAGGCGGCTGAGGGCGTCGGCGTAGAGGGGGGTGAACCTGTCGGGGTCGAGGGTCGCCAGGTCGCGGTAGCCGCGGACGGCGCGGGCCGCCGACTCCATGCCCTCGTGGACCTGGCCGTCACTCGCGAGGAAGCGGGCGCGGTTGTACAACAGGGCCATCTCCTGGGGGAGGAGATCCGGGTGGGCGGGGTCCAGGCGCCTCATCCGCTGGATGAGGTCGAGCGCCTCCCCCGAGGCGTCGGCGGCCTCGGCGAAACGCATGTGGTCGGCGAGGCGGACGCTCTCCTGGAACAGTTCGGAGCACCGCTCGTAGAGGTGGGAGAAGTCTTCTCGCTGGGGCATACGTCATTGTGGCGCGACGGAACGTAAGCGACGAGCCCCAAGAAACGGCCGATATCGGACTTCCCATACGCTTGCCGGAACTCCCCTGGAAGCGCTAGCGAAAAAAGACGCATTAGGCGTCACGACACTCCCGTGTTTCACATTTCTTTGACACGCGCTCCCGAACTTCGCTACTAATTTTTCGTCACACCGCGACACCCCTACAGCGCATTCATCCCGTGCGCTCCCATTCCGGACACATCACCGCCCTCGGTGCTCCCGAATCGGAATTCCACCGGCGCGGAGTGACCCCTATGCGAACAGGCATTCTCCCGATCTCCGACTTTCCCCCGCGGGGCCGCCACCAGGCCACCCTCCGAGGAAGGAAACGATGCCATGCGCTCCAGGCACGCGACGCCGGAACGCCCCGCCGAACTGGACAGACTCCGCCAGCACTTCGGTCCGCTCGGCTGGTGCCTGTGGTACGGCGAGTGGACTCGGTCATTCTGGGCGAGTCACCCACGACTCTATCTCCTCGTCGAGGGGAACACCTTCGAGGAATTCGAGCAGGCCCTCGCCGAAGCCGCCCGCAGGTTGGCCGTTCCCCGCCCGCACAAACCGGCGCACGCCGCGCGGCGCCCCTCGCTTCCGGTGGATCCCCTCGCGATCGCGGAGGACCTTTCCACCATTTCCGAGCGCGCCCCCCTGCCCATCTGATCCCGTTTTCCCGGACCTTCCCTGTCCTCCCAGGTGTCCGCGTCGGACGATGGGATCCCTTCCTGCGCGACTCGTCCGTGTCCGCCCTTCTTCCGGCACCGTTTTACCGCTTCCTGGGGTAGCGCCCGGTGACGGTGGGTAGCGCCCGGCCATCAGCACCCTGGGAGGAAGGACGCCTCATGTCCGATGACGGGCTCCAGCCGGGCGGCGAGGTGGGCGGGAAGAACCACGGCCGTCAGGCGGACGGTGGACGTCTCGGAAGAGGGCCCGCGGTACCGGGTGCGCAGCGAGGAAGACGGCCGTGAGGCCGCGCACCGGCCCTCCGCGCCGGAGCGGGAGCAACGCGTCCCGAGCGGGGCTCTCATCGGCGCGGGTGAGCACACTGGGAAGGGGAGAGCCGACGTTGGCCGAGCAAGACCACAAGAGCCTTCGTGACGAGTTCGACGAGGCCGTCAACATGACGGTGGCGGAGTTGGAGAACTGGCTGAAGTCGGAGGAGTCACAGGAGGTCGGTGACACCAAGGGCCACGAGGAGTCCACCGGCCACCACTCGGGACGCGAGATCGTGCGGATCAAGCGGACGAGGGTCGACGACCTGAACGACGCCGACTACCGGCACATGCGCAAGGTCATCGGTTACGTCCACCGCCACCTCGCGCAGCGCCCGAAAGGGGACGTGCACAACACTCCCTGGCGCTACTCGCTGATGAACTGGGGACACGACCCGTTGAAGAGGTGACCGGATGCCGCCGGGCGACCGGCGGCACCGCCTCCCCGTTTCCGATCCGGACGAGGTCCGATGCAGACGTTCCTGCCCCATGCCGGTTTCGCGGCCTCCGCCCAGGTCCTGGACGATCGCCGTCTGGGCAAACAACGGGTGGAGACGCTACAGATCCTGCGCGCCCTGGTCTGGCCGGAGTACGGGTGGAAACACCACCCCGCCGTGGCGATGTGGCGGGGGTTCGTCCCCGCGCTGGTCGGATACGGGGTGGCGATCTGCCGGGAGTGGCGCGAACGGGGCTACTCCGACGCGGTCCTGCCGGCGCTGCTGGAGTTCACCGGTGGCCGTGTCCCCGAGGAACCCGAGCTGTGCGCGGGCGACCTGATGCCCCCGTGGCTCGGCGCGGAGCCGTTGCACGACTCCCACCGCTCCTCGCTGCTGCGCAAGGACGCCGCCCATTACCTCGCCCACTTCCCGGAGGTTCCCGAGCACCTGCCCTACGTCTGGCCGCAACCGGTGTTCCCGCGTTGGCCGCTGCGTCGCGGCCGTCCCGAACCGTTGAGCCCGCGCGAGGCGCTGGCCCTGCTGGGCCTGGAGGAGGCGCCCACCGGGTATTTGGAGGCGGTGGAGCGGGTGTCCCGGGGAGAGGGCGCCGAGGTCCATCCGACCGCCCCCGGGGACACGACGGCCGGGCTGCTGGCCGGACTGTGCACGCCGGGCGAGACCCTGTGGCTGTTGACCGGGACCCCGCCCGCCGAGGTGACGGTGACCGGGGGAACCGGTTCGGCGGGGGTGATCGGCACCGCGAGCGCGTCGGTGGCCCGCCGGCCCGGACCTGAGGACGTGGCGGCGATGCGCGCCGAGGCGGAGGCGGCGCCGGAGTTCCGCTTCCGCCGCATCCCGCCCGGTGCCGGCGCGGTGCACATCCCCGAGCGGGTGGGACTCGTCGTGGTCGCCGACGCCGAGATCATCCCCCCGCCGGACGGTCCGCCCGTGCTGCGCCTGTCCGGCGAGGGGACGGCCTGGACCGGGGCGTGACCTCGCCGGCCGCGGCCGGCGAGGTCCCCGGGCAGCGCCGGATCACCTCTCGGGCACGTAGAACTCCGTGGTGGCGCGGACCGCCGAGGCGACCACGTCGGCCGGCGTTCCGGCCGCCGCGTAGGCCTCGCCCCAGGCGTCACTGAGGCGGCGCGTGTACTCGCGCGCCTCCTCGCTCTGCTCCCACTCGCCGGGGTCCTCGATCGTCTCCCCGCGCAGGTGCAGGAAGAGCCCCAGCAGGCCCAGGTCCCAGCCGACGCCCGTGGCGCCGGGGCCGTAGCGGTCCCACATCTCCGGCGGGATCACGCCGATGTGCTCCAGTTCGAAGAGGGTCCGCTCGTCCTCCTGCGGGGTCAGACGGACCTCGACCTCGCTGAACCCGGGGTTCTCCCCGAACAGCCAGCTCACCCTCAGCAGGCGCGGGGGTTCGCAACGCAGGATCTCGCCGCCCGCGTTGCCCTCGACCTGGTAGCGCCCGCCGAGACGGAAGTCACCGGTGACCGGCGCGAACCAGCGCCCGATCCGTTCGGGGTCGGTGCAGGCGTCCCACACGTCCTCGACCTCCGCGTCGTAGACCCGGCGCAGCATCACGGTCTTGGCCTGTCCCTCGGGGAGGGCACGCTCACCGACCTCGCGGTGCACCTCGTTGATCCGGTCCACGATGTCGCTCATTGGTTCTCCTCGTGTTTCGGTCGCTCGACGGCATCACCGTCGAGTCGCCGTCTCCGTCTTCCTCGGGCGAGTTCGGTGCCGAGCGCGTCCAGACGTTGCTCCCAGAAGCCGCGGAACCGGTCCAGCCACACGTCCACCTCGCGCAGCGGCGCGGCCTCGACGGCGTACAGCCGCCGGGTCCCCGCGACGCGCACCGAGGCGAACCCGTTCTCCCGTAGCACGCGCAGGTGCTGCGACACCGCGGGTTGGGAGATCCCGAACTCGGCGCTGATGGCCTCGGTCACGGCTCCGGAGGAGCGCTCCCCTTCGGCCAGCAGTTCCAGGATCCGACGGCGCACCGGATCCCCCAGGACGTCGAACGCATGCACACCCACACTATTTCACTCTCTGCTTATATAAGTCAAAACTTATTATCTGTTCCACGGGTGGTCTCCTCCCCGGAAACCCGGCGGGCCGGGCGCGTTAGGCTCGAACCGCCCCAGCACCGACCGTCTCGGGACCGCCACGTGACCGTGCACGCGCCACCTCCCCTCTCCCGCCACCAGGAGACCACGCGCCGTCCGGCCCCTCGGGCGGGTGGCGCGTGATCGCGCGCGGCCCCCGACGGCTGGGGCGGCTCCTGCCGGAGGACCCCCGCTCGGTCGGCCCCTATGAGCTGATCGGTCGCATCGGCATCGGTGGAATGGGGACCGTCTACGCCGGCCGGACCGAGGGACTGAGCGGATACCTCGCCGTCAAGGTGGTCCACGACGTCCATGCCGCGTCCCCCGACTTCCGCGCCCGCTTCGCGCGCGAGGCCCGCGCCCTGGCCCGCGTGGACAGTCCCTGTGTCGCGCGCTTCGTCCAGGCCGACGTGGAGGCCCCACGCCCCTGGCTGGCGACGGAGTACGCGCCCGGTCCGACCCTGCGCCACCACGTCGAGCGCCGGGGCGCGCTACGCGGGGGCATGCTGCTGGGGCTGGCCGTCGGGGTCGCCGACGCCCTGCGCTCGATCCACGACGCCGGGGTGGTGCACCGCGACCTCAAACCCGGCAACGTCATCCTCGCCCCGGGCGGCCCCAAGGTGCTGGACTTCGGCATCGCCCACGCCCCAGTGGAGGACGCGACCCGCTGGCTGCGATTGCGCCGGCTACGCCGCAGGACCCGGGAACTGCGCATACCCGACCCGCCCGGCCTGCTCGACCCGCCGGGACCGGGCCCGCGGACCGGCCGTGACGCGGTCGGCACGCCCGGCTGGATCAGTCCCGAGCAGTACCGGGGCGAGGCGGTCACCGCCCGTTCCGACGTGTTCCTGTGGGGCGCCCTCGTGGCCTTCGCCGCGGCCCGGCACGACCCGTTCGGCCACGGCCATCCCCGGGAGCTGGCTCGCCGCGTCCTGACGGAGGAGCCCGATCTGGCGGGCCTGCCGGCGGGGCTGGAGGAGCTGGTCGTCACGGCGATGGCGAAGGACCCGGCCGCGCGGCCGGACTCGGCCACCCTGCTCCATCGGACGCTGGCACTGGCCGAACGCCGCGCCCCTTCGCCGACGGACCCCGATGCGGAAGGCGAGCGTCGCAGGGTCCGCGCCCTGCTCGCCCGGGAGTGGACCGGGGTCGCGGCACGGCCGGCCGGACCTCCGCGGCGGGGACTGTCCGACGTGTTCGGCAGGCGCGGGGTCGAGCGGCGGGTGTGACCCGCCCCCTCGTCTGCCCCGATGAAGCGGGGAACCACGTTCCACCACGAGACGTCGGAGTGCGTGGAGGGGTCGCCGCGGGCGCCTTGTCGCGGCCCCTCCACCGACGTGCCACTCCGGCACCGAGGCTTCACCCCGGCGACACCGTGATTTCGCGTCCCGCGCCATCACCCAGGGCACAATCCGGAAAAGACCAGATTTCCACATTTCTTTGCTTTCCTCATCAGGAATCCCGGAAGAGAATGCCCGCACCGAGCGCACCGGCCCTGGAAATAGACACGGCCCTCTCCTCGGAAGAGAGCCCTTTGGCTACAATTCCGGCGAGAATTGTCCACCTCCCCTCGCTCATGCCGGAAGGCGGACGCGCAGCGGCCACCGTCCGTGAGCCCGGCACCACGGCGACACGCGAACGGGGTCCCCACTCACCCGTCCCGCGGGGCGGGGTGCGCATCACGGCCGGACCCGACAGTGAGGACAGAGCGTGAGGATTTCGGTGATCGTCCCGGCCTACAACGAAGAGGCCGTGATCGGGCGGTGCCTGGACGCGCTGCTCGCCCAGACCGAGCCGATCGACGAGATCCTCGTCGTCGACAACAACTCCACCGACCGCACCGCCGACATCGTCCGGGGATACCGGCATCGCGGGGTCCGGCTCCTCTCCGAACCCCGCCAGGGTCTGATCCCCGCGCGCGACCACGGTTTCGACAGCGCCGACGGTGACGTCCTCGGCCGCATCGACGCCGACACCGTGGTCGAGGCCGACTGGGCGGCCCGGCTGCGCGAGGTGTTCGCCGACCCGACCGTGGCCGCCGCCACCGGTCCCTCCTGGTTCCACGACGCTCCCCTGCGGCGCACCGGCCTGGCCGCCCAGCGGTTACTGTGCCATCGGGTCAACCGGGTCCTGTCGGGACACCCGATGCTGTGGGGGTCGAACATGGCGTTGAGCCGGGTCGGGTGGGAGAAGCTGCGCGGCCACACCTGCCCCGGCCCCGACATCTTCGAGGACCTCGACCTCGCCATCCACCTGCACCGGCTGGGCCTGCGCGTCCACTACGCCGAGCGTCTGCGCGCCGCCACCTCGATCCGCCGGCTCAGCGGCCCCGCCGGCGACCTGCGCCGCTACCTGCGCATGTGGCCGCGCACCTACCGGCTGCACGGGCAGCGCCGCGCCGCGGCGGGCGCCGTGGCCGTGGCGGCGGTGGGCCAGGCGCTGATGTATCCGACCAACGTCCTGCTGGTGCGCCCCTACTCTCCGGACACCGGTGGAACGCCGGTGACGCGGTTCTTCTCCCGCGCCTCCGGCGCGGCCCGCCCCCTGCCCTGACCCGTCGGCCCATCGGCGCGGCGCCGCTCCCCGGTCCCACCATGGGGCCGCGTCTCCTCCTCGCCGGTGTGCCCGGCGGCGGCCAGGCCGGCCAGGGCCGCCTCGGCGAAGGCGTCGACCGACGCGGGGCGGCGCCGGGGCGCCCACACCACCGAGGTGCACCAGGCCAGGGGCGCTCCCTCCAAGGGAAGCCAGACCGGTCCCTCCGGCAGACCGCCCAGCGGACGTTCGTTGAAGTGGATCCCCTGTCCGCCAGAACCAGGCCGTTGACGAAGAGCGGGTTGCGCGCGTGCCGGACGGCTCCGGGCCGAGACCCCTCGGAACGGCAGTCGGACAGGATCCGGTCGTAGAGCATCGGCGCCATGGCTCGGGGGAAGATCACCAGGGGCGCTCCGTTGAGGTCCCTCATCCGCACCTCTCCCCCGCGCGGGGGTGGCCGACCGGGAGCAGCACCCCCAGCGAGCGCCGCACCACCGGCCCCGACTCCAGGCCGGAGGTGCCGGAGGAGTGCCGCACGACCCCGACATCCGGCGTCGCCTCGCGTAGGGCCGCCGTCTGTTCGCCATGAGCAGTCACACGATCTCCTACATGGCTGACCAGCGTGGTGGCGATGCTCGCCTCCCCGGCGCTGTGCCCGTTCGCGGCGAGGGCCGGCGACCGGTTCGGGCGCCGGCCGATGCCGCTGGCGGCCTGTGGCGGGTTCGTCGTGCTGACCGCTGCGGCCTTCCACCTGATGGGCACCGGTCTGGCCGGCGCGCTGGTCCGCACGTCAACGTTGGCCATGCTGGTCGCGGTGATCGGGACGTCCCACGTCCCGGCGATGGTGGAGATGTTCCCCGCGCAGCTGCGGGCCGGCGGTTCGGCCCTGGGCTACACCACGGCCTACGTCCTGTTCGGCGGGACCGCGCCCTCCGTGGCGACCTGGCCGGTGATCGCCTCGGGCAGCGCTGTCGCCCCGGCCTACTGCCTGGTCGGCGCCGCGGTCATCGGCGTCCTGGTGGCGGCGCTGCTGTTCAAGGAGACGAGATCGCTGTCGCTGACGCGCACGACGGTGCGCTGACCGGTCGCGGTGTCCCCGCCCCCGGCAGGGGCGGGGACGGCTCACCCCGCCGCCGCGATGGCCTGGGACAGTCCCTGGGCGGTGAAGATCTCCTCGCCCTGGAGGCGCCCGTCGACGTAGACCGCCGGCGTCCCCTGGAAGGCGTTCTCCCCCGAGTAACGTTCCGCGACGGCGGCCGTGGCGTCGAGCACCTCACCGACATAGGTGCCCGTCAGGAAGCTCTCGTCGGTTTCAGGTCCGCTCACGGAGACGCGCCGGGCGTTCGCCCAACGCTGGGCGACGGTGTTCTCGGCGTCGACCCGTTCGGCGAAGGCCGCGTCGGAGATCCCGACCTGCTCCCCCCACGCCCGCAGGTCCAACGGGACGAACCCCTCGGCGTCCTCGGGCGGCTGGTTGGCGAACAGCAGATCCTTGTACTCCACGAACCTGCCGTGGTCGGCCGCGGCGCGTGCCGCGGCGGCGGCTCTCAGCGAGTTGACGCCGGCCGGCCCGGGGGCTCCCGCGAAGACCGACACCGGACGGTAGTGGACGATGGCCACGCCGTCCTCGGCGACCTCCTTCAGGGTCCGGGCGTTGACCTCCTCGAAACGGCGGCAGACCGGGCACTGGAAGTCGAGGTAGACCTCCACGATCGGCGCCCACTCGCCGGCCCGGGCCAGCACGACGCTGCCGTCCTCCTGGAGGATCTGCGGGGGGCGTGGCCCCCCGAGTCCCGTGTCGGCGCCTGCGGTCGGCGTCGCGGGAGGGGGGTGTCCCGGACCGACCGGCCACTGCGGATCCGAGTCGGTCATGACGGGACCTCCCGGCCGCGTCGGCGAGGGCGTGGGGCCTCTGGGAGGACGCACGGCGCTGCTGCGGTCATCTTCGAACACCTCCGGGGTCGAACGAGACGGCCGACCCGCTCGGGACCGGCCGCGACACGTCTTCCTGCGGCACCTCGACGGTGCCCGGTCCGGATCAGCCCTCGATCGGCAGCTCGTCGAGGTTGTGCACGTGGCTCTCCTGAAGCCGCATGACGGCCTCGTCCCCCTTGAAGAAGGTGAGCAGACCGTCCTCGCGCACGATCTGGTCGGCGTCCAGCGTCTGGATGGTCGAGTTCTCACCGTCGCTGTACTCGATGCGGTACCTGGTCATCTTCTGGTCCCCCCGTGGGCTCTCGCGGTGCGCGGCGACGGCCCCGTCTCCCCCGACCGTGCTCCCGCGCGGTGGCGACCGCCGCGCGGACGTGACGGGCCACCCCGCCTCTCAATATAACGAGACGCAGTAGATCAATGACAAAGCGTGATAAAAGTGTCGCGTCCCCACTGCGCGGGTCCCGGAGCCCACGGAAACGGGAAAGACCCGTGAACACGGGTCTCGCCCGCGCACCACCAGGGGCTCGAACCCGGAACCGCCGGTCAAGAGCCCCCGCCGCCGCTCCGTCCCAGGAGGCCTACCACCACGACGGCCCCGCACCGGTTCCCGACGGCCGGTCCCCTGTCCGCTGGACGGCCGCGAAGGGACCGCTCCTTCCTGGCACGCGCCGGGAACCGGAGGCCCCCGCGGAGCTCTGCCAGAGGACGCCGGGCGCGCGGCCGGAGACGTCGACACCGGAAGGTCCACCTGGTCATGGGCCGGTGAAGCGCGCACCGTCTCCACGGCGGGGCACCGGCAGCGCTCATCATCAGTGCCCCGGAGAAGGCCGCCCCTCATCCTGCACCGGGACGGTCGCCACCGCCAAAGGCGTCAGGGATCGGGCGACACCGGGTGCGGGGAATGTCGCCGGGACCGGGCGGTGCGCCCTTGTTGAGACGCGGCGCACCGCCACGGCCTGCCGGGTTCCCCGTTCAGGCGCCGGCGCCGCCGTCGACCGGCACGATCGCGCCGGTGACCATCGAGGCGCGGTCGCTGAGCAGCCACGCGGCCACCTCGGCCACCTCGCGGGGCTCGGCCATGCGGCCGAGTGGGGTCGCCGCCCTGTTGCGCTCGATGATGCCCGGGGAGACCGCCTCCCACGCCTCCATCATCTCCGTGGCGGTGCCGCCGGGGGTGATGCCGTTGACGCGGATGCCCCGACCGCCCCAGGTCACGGCCGCGGTCTCGGTGATGCTGTTGAGCGCGCGCTTCATCGCGCCATAGGCGGGCAGGGCGGGGTTCGCGCGACGGCTGCCGATGCTCGAGGTGTTGACGATCGCCCCGCCGCCGTTGCGCTGCATGAGTGCGGCCTCGGCGGTCATGGCGGTCCAGTGCGAGCGGAAGTTCACGGCGAACTGCTCGTCGATGTCCTCGTCGGTCGTGGAATCGAGCGGGCCGGGCCGCTGGACCGCCGCGCCGTTGTTGAAGGCGCCGTCGAGCCGTCCGTGCAGCTCTTCGACGCGGCCGACGGCGGCGCGGATACTCCCGCGGTCGGCGAGGTCCATGGTGACGGCGTCGGCGACACCTCCGTCGGCACGGATCTCGGCGACGATGCGGTCGAGGGCGTCAGTGCTGCGGGCGGCCAGCACGACGGCCGCGCCCTCGGAGGCGAAGAGCCGGGCCGCGGCGGCCCCGATGCCGCGGCTGGCGCCGGTGATGAACACGACCTTGCCGGTGAGCAGGCCGATGGGTGCGATGTCGGTGGTGTTCGTCATGACGACAGCATCCGGCCGGTCCCCCGACCGGATGCAGGCACAGGCAGTACCAGGATCCGCCGCCGGACAGCGTGCAGACTCGGGGTATGAACAGACAAGAGCTCGGGGCGTTCCTCCGCAGCCGCCGCGAGCGGCTCCGGCCCGAGGACGTGGGCCTCCCCTCGGGACCGCGCCGTCGGACACCGGGGCTGCGCCGCGAGGAGGTCGCGGTCCTCGCGCACATCTCCACCGAGTACTACGTCCGGCTCGAGCAGGGCAGGGCGCCACGCCCCTCGGGCGAGGTCCTCGCCGGGATCGCCGGCGCGTTGCGGCTCACCGGTGCCGAGTCCGACCACCTCCACGTCCTCGCGGGCACCGCGCCGATCCGTACCCGGCTGCACCGGCGCGACGTCCGACCGAGCATCCTCACGCTGCTCGAACGGCTGGAGCAGACGGCCGCTTTCGTGATGTCCGCCGTGTTCGAGGTGCTGGCCTGGAACGACCTCGCGGCCGCGCTCATGGGGGACTTCGCTTCGCCGGCCCCACCGGAGCGCAATCTCGCGCGCCGGGCGTTCCTCGGGCCGGAGCGCGCCGCCGCGGCGCTGGGCGGGCTCTCCGACGCCACGGAGTTCCGGCATCACGTCGTCATGGAGCTCCGGTCCGCCCTCGCCCGTTATCCCACGGACCCCATGGTGACCGGCCTCGTCGACGAACTCCGCGACGCCAGCCCCGACTTCGCCCGGCTCTGGCAGCGGCACGACGTACAGGCCGCGCAAACGCTCACGAAGACGTTCCGCCACCCGGTGGTCGGGGAGATCACCGTCGACTGCGACTCGCTCGCCCTCACCGACCGCGACCAGCACCTCGTGCTCTACAGCGCGCAACCGGGCTCCCCTGACGCCGAGGCGCTGGCTCTGCTGCACGTGCTCGGCGCCCAGGCCGGTGACTTCCTGCGCTAGCGCCGCGCTCGGCCACCGCGAACACCATCGCCGAAACGGAGGCCGGAAGGGCACGCCGGTCCGGCACCGCCCTCCCCCGGCCGACCTCGCCGACAGGCGCGGCCGGGCGGCAGACGACGCCCCGAGCAAGATCACGGCGCAGATCCGAAGACCCGCGTGTCCGGTCCCGTGTCCGCCGAACGGACGCGGGGAACCTCTCGGCGTGGGTTCCTCCCATGTGGCACGTGTCGGGAACCGGACGCCCCGGCGAACTCCGTTGCCCTGGGGCGATCGGCCGGCCACCACGAGACCGTGCACGGACGCGGGGGCAGACCCCTGCTCGACCTCACACCAGGGCGGATCTTCCGCGGCACCCCGTGGTCCTCGGACGGCCTCGACAGGGCCGTCACGCGGGCCGCCGACACGGACATGACCGTCGCCGGCACTCACCGGTGCGGGGCATGGGAACCCGATCCGTCGGAGGCTGATGCGCCCGGACGTACCAGAGCCAGGCACGAGGCACAAGAAAAAGGACGAAACAGGCGAACAACAACGCCTGTACCGTCCTTATCGCGTCTGATCTACGCTTTTCGCGTGCGCCATCAGGGACTCGAACCCCAAACCCGCTGATTAAGAGTCAGCTGCTCTGCCAATTGAGCTAATGGCGCCCGTCGTTCCGGTCCGATCCGACGTCCCGGCGACAGGTAAAACTCTACCCGATGTCGGAGGGCGCCGAGACACGAACGGGTGCAGCCTGGGTCACAGGAGCGCCGCCCCGGCGACCAGTGGAAACAAGAAACGCCCCGCGACCGGATGATCGTGGGGCGTTGTCTGTGCGCCATCAGGGACTCGAACCCCAAACCCGCTGATTAAGAGTCAGCTGCTCTGCCAATTGAGCTAATGGCGCCCGCCTAGCGGCTCGCCGTCCAGGCCGTCGGCCCTTTCGACGTCGTTAACTCTAGCAGGACCTCGGAGTACTCGCGAACCGTCCGACCCGGTCGCGGCTGAGAGCCCCCGCGAACGGGAGCCGACGCTCAGCCGCGACCGCGGGTCGGGGCGGTCACGACCACGTCATGACCACCACGACGATGATGCCGATGGCGACGATGGCGCCGACGGCGGCGAGAACGTAGGGAGTGATGGGGCGACGCGGCGCCTCCTCCGGCTCGTTGTTCTCCGCGACGAAGCGGCGGAACATGGTGGTGGAGCCGGCGGGGTCGTTGGGCTGTTCCTGATTGTGCTGTGACATGGGCTCGACATTAGCGACTCGGCGGCACCACTCGAAGCCCTCGGCGGCCCTCTTTTCCACCCGCGTCCGACCGGAGGCTCCCCGC
Source organism: Marinactinospora endophytica (assembly GCF_054780875.1). NCBI lineage: Bacteria > Bacillati > Actinomycetota > Actinomycetes > Streptosporangiales > Nocardiopsidaceae > Marinactinospora > Marinactinospora endophytica. Next base: position 210,266 of record NZ_BAAGVM010000006.1, read on the forward strand.
GGGGGAAGAAGCACAGACGTCACCACGGTGTCACGACGACACCCACCCCTCACAGAATGAGGTACATCACATTCGCCGCGGGAACCCTCACGCCTCCAACAGCGCCGCGTGCGCCTCCTCGCCGACGCCGCAACGGCGCAGGGCGAGCCCCAACGCCCCGAGCACCCCCTCGCCGGCGCGGATCGGCGTGACGCCGAGGCGACGCTCGACGGCCGCCCGCACCTCGCGGGCCACCGGCCCCTCTCCCAGCACCGACCCCGCCAGCACCAACGGCTCCGCGGGCCGGGGGGCGACCGCCTCAAGGGCGGCCAGCAACCGTCCGGCCGCCTCCACCGTGATCCGCAGGGCCTGCGGGTCGCCCTCCTCCGCGGCCCGGGTGACCTCGGGGGCCAGTTCCCCCAACCGGGCCGCAGGACGGTCGTGCACCGCCCGGACCAACGCCTGGGGATCACCCGGCGCGACCCCCAAGGCCGCCGGCAGGCGTTGCGCGAGCACGGTCGCCCCCTGCCTCCCGTCCTCCGCCGCCAGCACCGCGCGCAGTCCGGCCAGTCCGATCCACACCGCCGACCCCTCGTCCCCGAGCAGCCAGCCGTGTCCGTCGCAGCGGCGCGTCACCGTCCCCTCGCGGACCCGTGCGGCAACCGCGCCGGTTCCCGCGATGAGCACCGTCCCCGCGGAAACGGTGCTTCCCGCGGCGAAGGCGACCGCGATGTCGTCGCTGACGTGAGGGGTGCCCGGGAGCCCCAGCTCGCCCCAGGCCTGGAGCACCGACTCCATGGCCCTGACCCGGCCCGGGCCTGACGCGCCCGCGATGCCGAACACCGCCCCGGTGACCGTGACCCGCCCGGCTCCGGCCAGCGCGTCGCGCAGCGCGGCGGCGAGCGCGGCGGCGGGATCCGGACTGGAGTACTGGTTGGCCCCGCCCGCGCTTCCCCGCGCCAGGATCCGCCCCTCCCGGGTGGCGACGGCACAGCGGGTGGAGGTGCCCCCCGCATCGACCCCGATGACGACTTCGGCGCTCATGAGGGAACCCTAGGTCAGGATCGGTTCCCGCACACCGCCCCGCCACGACACGGTGCCACCACCGCGAGGCCATGGTTTTCGGGTCGCCGTAACCGCGTGGGTCCGCTTTCTCCCGTCCTTCGCTTCGCAGATCCGAACAAAGCGGAACGTAAGCGAAACAGCAGCGCCCCGAAAGCTCGATCCGTCACTGTGGTGTGCGTGGCCGGGAACATCGGTCCTGGCGGCCCGCCATGGCGGGGGTTCCATGGTGGGTCGTCGCCCGCGTTGGTGAAAGGGCGGTCCACGCGGGAGGGGCGCGTCCGGCGGGGCGGGGGGTTCAGCTCCGCCGGATCCGCCCTCCCTCCCGGCTGGAGTGGTCCAGCAGGAAGCGGGGGTCCCCGTCGAGGGCGGCCACCGTCCGCGCGACGGGGTCGGCGTCCCGGTGGGCGGCGATCGCGTCGGCCAGCGCGCCGATCCTCGTCGAGGGATGGGTGACCAGCCAGGCCGCCGCCATTCGCAGGGGCAATGGCAGGCGGCCGGTCAGGTCGAGCAACCGGTCGGTCGCCCCGGGTTCGGCCGCTGTCCGCTGCGCACCGGCCAGGCGGTCCAGGAGCGCTCGGGCCTCATCGTCCGCCAGCTCCCCGACCGCCACGGTGAGCACGCCTTCGCGCGCGATGAGGTCGGCGAGCCAGAAGTCGCTGGTGACGACCGTCGCGCACGAAGGCGACCCTGGTAACAGCGGACGGACCTGCGCCGCGGAGGAGGCGTTGTCCAACACGAGGAGCAGTCTCCGGCGCGCGAACACCGACCGCAGCAGCGCGGCCCGCTCGTCGACCGCCGCGGGCAGTCCCTCGTGGAAACCGAACGGGCGCACGAGGCGGCGCATCACGTCGGCGGGGTCCAGCGGGGTGCCGTTCTGACCGCGCAGGTCGACGTAGAGCTGCCCGTCGGGGAAGCGGTGTGCGACGCGGTGCGCCCAGTGCACGGCCAGCGCGGTGCGACCGGCCCCCGGCGGTCCGCTGACCAGCGCCCGGCTCGCCTCACTCCCCTCGTCGGCCAGGCGATCCAGCTCGGCGAGCTGTTCGCGTCGCCCGACGAAGACCGGAGGTGCCGCCGGAAGCTGGGCGGGCGGGGGGCCTTCCCGTCCGTCGCCCGCATCGGCCGGGCGGGGGCGGGGCACGACGGTCCGTTCCTCCAGGTCCCCGCGCAAGATGGCGTGGAAGGTCCGTTGGAGCGCGGGCCCCGGGTCGACGCCGAGACGGCCCGCGAGGTGGCGGCGGGTCCGCTCGTAGACGTCGAGGGCGTCGCTTTGGCGCCCGCTCCGGTACAGCGCGATCATCAACAGACGCGCCACCGCCTCGCGGTCGGGGTGCAGCGTGGCCAGCGTGCGCAGGGGGGCGATCGCCGAGTCGTGGCGTCCCAGCAGCAGTTCGACGTCGAACCGGCGCTCCGCGGCGCGTAACAGCTCGTCGGTGATCCGGGTGACGTCGTGCTCGTGCAGGACCGCCGAGTCGATCTCGGCCAGGACCGGGCCGCGCCACAGCCCCAGCGCCTGGGCCAGGGCGTCGCTCTCCCCCGGCAGGTCGCCCTGCCGTCTCGCCTCGCGCGCGGCGGCCAGCAGGGCGCGCATCCGCGCCAGGTCGAGCCGGTAGCCGGCGAGTTCGGCACGGTAGCCGTCGCTTCCGCCGGCGATGATCGGGGCCATGCCGGCGTCGTCGAGAACCGACCTCAGCCGGGCGACGTGGACCTGGAGCGCGGGACGGTAGGCGTCCACCGGGACCTCGCCCCACATCCGCCGGACCAGGTCGGCGACGGGTACCGTGTGGTCGGCCCGCAGCAGCAGCGCCGCCAGCAGGATCCGCCGTTTCCTTCCCTGGATCTGGACCGGTGTGCCGTCGACCCGGACGGCGAGCCGCCCGAGTACTTCGAACGAGACGTCTGCCAATGTGGCTCCCATGAGCTGGGCGTTCTTCTCGTTCCCCCCGGTGTGCACGCTGTGAGCGTGCAATCAGGGTGCCCGGTCGCCCGGTGCGGCGCAATCGCGGGTGGTGTGCGTGCCCACTTGTGTAACGCCCCGAATTATCGAATTCTCCTTAGCTGAGCGTTGACTCACCCCGACAACCCGAAGGAAACTTTCCGACATGTCGAAAACGGCGAAGCAAACGGACGGCGCGCCATCCGCGCCGGCCCGTGACGATCGCCCCCTGCCGAGCACCGTCCTGCGCATCCGGTCGCTCCTGCCCTCGCTGGCGCCCGCGGAACAACGGGTGGCGCAACGCATCATCGACGACCCCGAAAGCGTCGCGGCCTCGTCGATCACCCAGCTCGCCAAGGACTGCGACACCTCCGAGGCGACCGTCATCCGCTTCTGCCGCACGATCGACTTCACCGGCTACCGCGAGCTGCGCTTGACCCTGGCCACCGAGGCCGGCCAGGCCCGCGGCGCCCGCGGCGACGCCCCCGAGCCCGCGGGCGACATCAACCCCGACGACACCCTGGTGACGGTGGTCGAGAAGATCGCCTTCACCGACGCCCGCGCCGTCGAGGAGACCGCCGCCCAACTCGACATAGGCGTGCTGCACGACGTCATCAAGGCCCTGGCGCGCGCCCGCCGCATCGACATCTACGGGGTCGGCGCGAGCGCCTTCGTCGCGGCCGACTTCCAACAGAAACTGCACCGCATCGGACTGGTCTCCTATGCCTGGTCCGACGCCCACGTGATGCTGACCAGCGCCGCGCTGCTCGGGCAGGGGGACGTGGCGGTGGGGATCTCCCACAGCGGTGGCACCATCGACACGATCGACGCGCTCGAGCAGGCGCGGCAGCGCGGGGCGACCACCGTGGCGATCACCAACTTCCCGCGTTCGGCGATCAGCCGGACCTCCGACCTGATCCTGACCACCGCGGCACGCGAGACCACCTTCCGCTCCGGTGCCACCGCCAGCCGCCTCGCCCAACTCACCGTCATCGACTGCGTCTTCGTGGGGCTGGCCCAGACGCGCTACACCGACAGCCGCGACGCCCTGGAATCCACCTACCACGCCGTGCGCAAACGGCGGGTGGACCGCGACGACCGGCGCCGGAGCCGGGAGCGGAACTCATGACACGGGACACGGCAGGAAGGAACGGCATGGAAACCCAACGACCCGCGACCGCCGCCGAGGAGGCCCCCGAGGCCCTGACCGGACCCGTGGAGATCGTCCGCGTCCCCACCGAGGGCCGCAACAGCGCCACCCTCGACATCGATCTGCTGCCCAGCATCGAGGTGCTGCGCCGGATCAACGCCGAGGACGCCACCGTCCCCGGCGCGGTCGCCGCCGTCCTGCCGGAACTGGCCCGCGCCGTGGACCTCGGGGTCGCGGCGCTCCAGGGCGGGGGGCGCATCCACTACTTCGGCGCCGGCACCTCCGGCCGCCTGGCCACGATGGACGCCGCGGAGCTTCCGCCGACGTTCGGAATCGACGGTGATCGGGTCGTGGCCCACCACGCCGGCGGCGAGGACGCCCTCGGGCGCGCCGTCGAGGGACGCGAGGACGACGCCGAACTGGGCGGCGAGGACGCCGCCCGGCTCTCGGCCGGCGACCTCGCGGTCGGGCTCACCGCGAGCGGACGCACCCCCTACGTGGCGGGGGCGCTGCGCCGGGCGCGCGAGGCCGGCGCGCACACCGTCCTGATCACCGCCAACCCCCACGCCGCCCTGGCCGGCGAGGCCGACGTCCACGTGGGCGCGGACACCGGCGCCGAGGTCATCGCCGGTTCCACCCGGATGAAGGCCGGGACCGCGCAGAAACTGATCCTCAACGCCTTCTCCACAGCGGTCATGGTGCGGTTGGGGCACACCTACTCCAACCTCATGGTGGGGGTGAACGCCACCAACGCGAAACTGCGCGGGCGCATGGTCACCATCCTGTCCCAGGCCACCGGCCTGGACGAGGAGACCTGCTCCCAGGCCCTGGCCCGCACCGACGGTGACACCCGCACCGCGCTGGTCTGCCTGCTCGCCGACGTCGACGCCCCCACCGCGGCCGGGGCGCTCAGGGCGGCCGGCGGCTCCGTGCGCACCGCGCTGCGGGACCTTCAGAACTCCTGAGCCGGCGCGAACCGGCGAGGTCCGGGAGGGTGGGACGCCCCCGTCCCTCCCGGACGCGCCGGTCAGCCCCGTTCCAGCGCCGTGTCCAACAGGCCGAGCGGCGGCGAGCCCAGTTCGAGCATCGCCGTGTGGAAGCGGCGGAGCGAGAAGTCGGCGCCCCATCGCCGTCGCGCGCGCTCACGCAGGTCGAGGATCTCCAGCTTGCCCCAGGTGTAGCGGCCATAGGTCGGGTCGAAGGTGGCGCGCCGCGCCTCGGCGAGCGCCGCGGGACCGGCCAGAGGGGTGTCGGCGGCGAACCGGCGGGCGGCCTCCTCCACGGTCATCGCGCCCGTGTGCACCCCGAGCGCCACGGCCAGCCGGGTGACCCGGATCAACGCCTCCAACCAGACCCCGACCTCGAAGTGGGCGGCGGAGAACCCGCTGTCGCCCGCGACCTCCTCGGCGTAGGCCCCGAACCCCTCTTCCACGCACAGCTCCTCGGCGTAGTGCGCCCACCCCTCGATGAACGCGGCCGAGAACAGGGTCCGCCGGACCGGTCCGGCGGCCCGGCGCAGCGCGCGGCCGTGCGAGAAGTGGCCGGGCGCGACCTCGTGGAGGGTGATCCCGGGCAGCGTCGTGGCACTGAACATCTCCAGCCACTCGGCCGCCTCGGCCGGCGGCCACCCGGGGTCGGGCGGGGTGATGTGGTAGTAGCTGGGCCCGTCCGGCTCGCCCGGCGCGGCCCAGGTCATCATGGCCGTGGCCCAGCGCCGCGACGCCGGCGCGGTCTCCACGAGGCAGTCGCCGTCATGCCAGGGGACCAGGTCGCGTTCCCGGGTGAACGCGACGGCGTGCGTGGTCCACGTCCGTGCCGCCTCCACCACGCCGGCGGCATCAGGGTGGTCGCGGACGAGTTCTCGGGCCAGCTCCAGCGGATCGCGCCCCGGATCGATGCGGGCGGCGGACTCGGCCAGGCGTGCGCGCAGCCGGTCCCGTTCGCGGTCGGCGCGCTCGGCCATCCGCCCCAGGTCGACCTCGACGGCCTCGCTGACGCCCATGAGGCGGGCCAGGGCCGAACCGCCCAGCGCCGCGCTCGGGTCACCCGTCTCGGCGGCGCGCTCCAGGTGGGCGACGAGCTCCCGGTGCGCGGTGTGGGCGCGTTCCCGCACCCCCTCCGGGGCGTCGGCCGGGATGGCCTCGGCGAGGCCGCGCGCGGCCCCCAGAAGCGACGCGGCGACGGGGGCGCTCACCCGGTCCAGCGACTCGACGGCCGCCCTCACCGTCTCCGGCCAGCGTTCGAGGTGGCTCAGCCGCGCCGCGCGGCGCTCGGCCTCGGAGGCGTAGGGCTTGTCGTAGCAGGCGAGGTCGAGCTCGTCCAGGTGGGGCATCGGGTTGGAGCGGTGCAGTTCCAGTTCCCCGAACTCCACGCGCAGCGCGTCCTCGACCGCGCGCAGGTGGGTCTCGTCGTGCGGGTCGTCGAGCGTGTCGCCCCGCCCCAGGCGGGTCAGCCCCGCGCGTACCCCTTCGGGCGAGAGGTCGGCCGTACGGCCGTCGTACTCGTGCCGGCCCGCCTCCTCGCGCATCTTCGCGACGGTCAGGTCCGCGACGGCGCGCAGCCGTGGAGAGAGATCGTCCATGGGAGACGACCCTAGACGGCCGCGGGAACCTTGGGGAGGGCGTCCACGTCGGTAGGGTGTGAGACTCGCGAAGACGAACGTCCCGCGCCGCTGGGCGCTGTGGGGCCTTTCGGCCCTCCTCGCCCTGGTGGCGCTGGCCCCCATGGTGTGGGTGCGGTCCTCCACCTCCGACAGCCGTTTCGTTCCTTCTGAGGTGCCGGAACGTCCCGTGGCGATCGTGCTCGGCGCCGGACTGCGCGCCGACGGGACCCCGACGACCCTGCTGGCCCGACGGCTGGACATCGCCGCCGGGCTGTACCACTCCGAGCGTGTCCACGCGCTGCTCGTCAGCGGCGACAACAGCCACGACGCCTACAACGAGACCGACGCGATGCGCGCCTACCTCGTCGCGGCGGGGGTGCCCGAGGCGAAGGTGGTCGGCGATCACGCGGGTTTCTCCACCTGGGAGTCGTGTGCGCGGGCCCGCGAGATCTTCGGGGTCGAGGCCGCCACGGTCGTCACGCAGGCGTTCCACCTGCCCCGGGCGGTCGCGCTGTGCCGGGCCGCGGGGATCGACACCGTCGGCGCCGCGGACGCCAGCTGGGAGGCGCGCCCCACCGCGACCGCCTACGGTCACCTGCGGGAGTTCCCCGCCGCGCTCAAGGCGGCGCTGGACGCCTGGCTGCGCCCCGACCCGACCTTCCTGGGGCCCCGCGAAACGGGCGTGGACGAGGCGCTGGCGGCGCCACGCGATTGATCCCGCTGTTGGGCGGCGCCCCGGCTCAGGCCGCGCGCCGCAGTACGTCCTCGAGCACGCCGTCACGCTCCTGGACGCGGGCCGGGGGCACGCGCAGCAGCGCGTCGCGCAGCGCCTTGGCGTTGGCCCCGACCTCACGGGCGTAGCCGTAGACCGTGGAACGCGACCGGCTGCCCAGGCTCGGGTCCCCCACGCCCACCGCGTCCACCCCGGCGGCCCGGCACAGCGCGACCGCCCGGGGCAGGTGGAACGCCTGCGTGACGACCACCGCGGCCCGCACCCCGAAGGTGTCGCGGGCGCGCACGCAACTGTCCCACGTGCGGTAGCCGGCCGGGTCGGCGACGATCACCTCCCGCGGCACCCCCTGTTCGACGAGGTAGCGGGTCATGACGTCGGTCTCGTGGCCGGAGACGGCGCGGTTGTCGCCGGAGACGAGGATGGCGCGCGTCCGCCCGGAGCGCAGCAGGTCCGCCGCGACGTCCAGTCGGCGGGCCAGCAGCGGGGAGGGTTCCCCGTTCCACGCCGCGGCGCCGAGCACGAGCGCGACGGGCCGTTGGGGCACCGTCTCCGGCGCGAACCGGTAGCGGCGGCTGGCCAGGTAGGTCCACGCCGTGGGGGCCAGCGCCAGGGCCGCCCCCGTCCCGGCGGCCAGGGCCGCCCACGATCCTCGTCTCACCGGCGTCCTCCTCAAGGGCGCGTCGTCATGGCCGTCGCCTTCGGACTCCGACCCTAACGGGCCCCCGGGGCCGGCGAGGACCACGCGGCCTCGTCCTGTTCGTCCCCGAACAGCCGTTGCAGCAGGCGGTGTGCCTCCATCTCGCGCCAGTCCTCACCGTTGGCCCGCGCCTTGGCCACCGCGCCCCGAAGGTGCGTGGCCGCCTGGAGCAGGTCGCCGTTGGCGAGCAGGATCGTGCCGAGCAGGGTCTGGGCGCGGATCTGGCCGGTGTGGTTGGCCAGGTGGTGGTAGGCCTCATAGGCCAGCCGCGCGGGTTCCAACGCCTCTTGGTGGTGACCGGCGTCATAAAGGGCGCGGGCGGTGACCCGGTGGGCGCGGGCGTGCCACCAGCGGTCCCCGAGCCCCGCGAACCCCTCGGCGGCTTCGCTCATCAGCCGGATGGCCTGGGCCGGGTCGCGGTCGGACATGAGAACCCGGCCCAGCGACATCTTGGTGCGGCACACCCCCCACACGTCGCCGATGCGTTCGAGGATCTCGATGGCGCGTTCCAGCATCGCCAGCCGGTTGCGCTGCGACCACTCCTCCTCCACGGAGCGTTCGGCACGCCAGAAGCGCCATCCCGGCGGGCGGCCGGACCGCTTACCGGTGAACTCGAACTCCCGCACGGCCCAGTACTCGCCGAGCCAGCGGCGCGCCGGGCGGCGCAGCTCGTCGCTGAAACGCTCCCACAGCACCTCGCGCTCGGTCTGGGGCTGCGGGCCGAACCGCAGGTTCTCCTTCTCGACCCGCGCCTGGACCCTACGGTCGAACTCGGCCCGGCGGGCGGGGTTGAGGGCCAGGTCGCAGGCGTCGTACTGGGCGCGCAGGGCCCCCGTCTCCAGTTCGCCCATCGCGCGCAGGCAACGCGCCACGTACCACTGCTCCCCCGCGGCCTCGAAGCGGCGGCGGGCCTCGGTCAGCATGTACCAGGCGTTGAGGTGGCGTCCCCGCGCGGCCAGCACCTCGGCCAGCATCAGCCGCGCCTTGTTGTACTGCTCCCAGTCCTCCTCCGCGCGAAACAGCGTGCAGGCCATGCGCAACAGCGCCTGGGCGCGACGGTGGCGCCTTTGGTGGCTGTGCAGGTCGGCGAGGTTGCACAGGGTGCGCGCCCGCCACCAGCGCTCCCCCGCCGCCGCGAACGCCTTCTCCGCGTTGGACAGCTCCCGCAGCCCGTCGTCGAGGTCGCCGCGCCGGTGCAGGTTGACGCCGAGCGCCCGCCAGGAACGGGCCAGCCACCTCGGATCGGGCTCGCCCAACTGTTCGAAGATGGTCTGGGCGGTCTGGGCGTACTCGGCTCCCCGCTCGTAGTCGCCCTGGTTGACGGTGAACTCCGCCCGGTCCAGCAGCGCCATGCCGCTGGCCTGCCGGTCACCGAGCTCATAGGCCATGCGCAGCTGGGCCCGGGTGGCCTCCTCCCAGTCTCGCCAGTAGACGCGCCGGTTCTGGCACATCGCGGCGATCGCGCGGGCCAGCCGCCACCCGTCCTCCCAGCGCCGGCGCTCCTCGGCGAGACGCAGACACGTCCGCAACGCCTGGATCTCGTGGGTGAGCCAGGCCCCCGGGCGGCCGGGTGGGGACAGCCGCAACGCCACGGGCGGCAGGGGCGCGGCGATGGGGGGCGTGGAGAAGTCGTCGGTGCGCCCGATCGCCCGCGCCGCCTGCTCGGCCAGCCACGTGTAACAGGTCAGCAACCGTCCCACGGCCTCCTCGGTGGCCTGCCGCGACCAGGAGGCGAGCTCCCCGGCCGAGACGGTGACGCTTCGCGGTTCGATCACCCGGAGCGCGTCACGGACCAGGTCGTGCAGGCGGTAGCGGCGCACACCCAGTTCGTCGCGGCCGAGGAAGGCGACGAGGGAGCGCGCGTGCAGCTCGTCGATGAGGCCGCGCGCCTCCTCCTTCGTCGTCTCCAGCAACGCGGCGGCCGACCAGTCCGCGAACTCGTGCAGACCGGTGTCGGCCACCCGGCGCAGCAGCAGGCGCTCGCGCGGACGGCACTGCTGCAGGCTCAACGCGATCACCTCCGCGAACCCCCCGGAGGCGTGCAGGAGCGGGGTGCGCGACACGTCGTCGAGGTCGGCCAGCAACTCCTGGGCGGAGACGCCGGGCCGTGAGAGGACGCCACCGCACAGCCGGATGCCCAGGGGCAGTCCGTGGCAGCGGGCGACGATCCGGGCGCGTACCCGCCGTTCCTCCTCGTCGGCCCCCGGCGGCATGGGCGCCAGCTTGTTCAGCAACGCCACGCCGTCCCCGTCGTCCAGCCCGTCCAGTTCGTAGCGCTCGCACTCGAAGGCCGCGTCGGCGAAGGAACGGCGGCTGGTGACGAGCACCGCGCAACGCCCGCCGTTGGGCAGCAGCGGCTCGACCTGGGCGGCGTCCTTGGCGTTGTCCAAGACGATCAGCAGGCGCCTGGTGTTGGTGAGCGCCCGCCAGGCCGTCTTCAGCTCGCGCAGCGGCGCGTCGGTGCGCGGCGTACGCCCGAACGACTCCAGGAGCGCCACCAAGACCCGCTCGGGGCGGCGCGGCGCCGGCCGGAGGGCGGCCGGCGCGCCGTCACCGGGCGAGGCGGTTCCCCGACGCAACAACCCGGCACGGGCCAGGACCGCGCGCGGCGACGCCATGGCGGGCCACTGCGACGGCTGGGGCTCCTCGGGCTCCAGCTCCCCCTGGGCGTCGTGGGCCCGGTCGCCGAACAGCTCCACCCAACGGTCGCCGTCGGGGAAGCGGTCGGCGACCTCGTGCGCGATCTGGGTGACGAGCTGCGTCTTGCCGGTCCCCGGGGCGCCGGTCACGACGATCACCAGGGGTGCCCTGCGGGCCGCGCGCTCCTGGCGTCCCGCGGGGCGGGCCAGCAGGCGGCGCACACCGCTGCGCGGGAAGCGCCGGAAGCGGGCGCGCAGTTCGCCCATGATCTCCTCACGGCCGGTGAAACGCCGGCTGTAGGGCGGGAGTTCGGCGGGGGGACGGCCCGCCGAAGACGGGAGGGCCCGCCCGCCGGGACCCGCCGACAGCCTCCGTTCGACGATCAGCGTCGCCGCCGTGGTCGCGATCGCGCCGAGGACCCCGACCCCCCACACGACGGCCCGGTCGAGACCTTCGAGCAGGTCCGGGGCCATTTGCAGGGTGACCGCCACGGCGAGGAAGACGACCGCGCCGACCCCGCCGACCGCCCTGCGCGCGGTGGAGGGGGCGGGAACGGCGACCTGCCGTTCCCCCTTCTCCTCGTCCATGCCCGGAACCCTCCGTCCACGGCACCGGCTCCCGCTGGGCGGGCCGGATCCCCGTATCTGTTGGGCCCCTATGTTTGGGCCGTGTCCGCCTCCGTGTCCACCCTCGGTCGGCGAACCACACCGGAATTCCCGGTTCTCGGGACGGTGGCGCGGGGCCGTGAGGCTCAGTCGATCTCGATGGCGATCTTGCCTCGGGTGTGGCCCTCCGCGTTACGGCGCTGCGCCTCGGCGGCCTCCTCCAACGGGAAGACCTCGGACACCTCGACCGTCAGCTTCCCCGCCTCGACCAGCTCCACCAGCGCGGTGAGATCGGCGCTGTCGGGGCGGACGAAGACGTAGTCGCCCCCGAGATCGGTGACCGAGGTCTCCACGACCGAGGCGACCCGCGCCCCCGGTGCGGTCAGCTCCGGCGTCGCCTTCAACGCTTCGCCGCCGATGGTGTCGAACACCGCCGTCACCCCGTCGGGCACGAGTTCACGGACCCGCTCCACCAGCCCGTCACCGTAGGCGACCGGCTCGGCGCCCAGGGAACGCAGGAAGTCGTGGTTGCGTTCGGAGGCCGTGCCGATGACCCGGGCCCCGCGGGAACGGGCGATCTGCACCGCCACGGAGCCCACGCCGCCGGCGGCGGCGTGGACGAGCAGCACGTCGTCGGCGCCCACCTTGAGGTGGTGCACCAACGCCTGGTAGGCGGTCAACCCGACCAGCGGCAGGCTCGCCGCCTGGGCCCAGCTGAGGTTGCGCGGCTTGCGGGCGAGCGCGCGCACCGGGGCCGCGATCTTCTGCGCGTAGGTGCCGCGGCGCACGACGTCCTCGCGCGCGTAGCCGATCACCTCGTCGCCGGGGGCGAACTCCGAAACCGCCGGGCCGGGCTGCTCGACGACCCCGGCGACGTCCCATCCCGGGATCACCGGGAAGAACGCGTCCAAAAGGCCGTCCAGGTAGCCCTCGCGCACCTTCCAGTCGACCGGGTTGACCGAGGTCGCCCTCATCCGGATCAGCACCGAGTCGGGTCCGACCTTGGGGTCGGGTACCTCGGCCACACGCAGGACCTCGGGTCCGCCGTATCTGTCGTAGACGACCGCCTTCATGGGCGTTCTCCTCACCACGCGAAAGTCATGGGCACTGCTCCTCTAGAGGCGGCACCTGTCACGGTCCGGCCTCCAGGTGCGGCTTCCACCGCGACAGCACTTTCTAACGTGACAGGGACGCGCGGGACAGGAGCGACCCGTGTTCCTTTGCCCACAACGCGGCCGTCTCCGGCGGCCGGGAGGCGCCGGGGGAGCCGCCAGGTCCCCACGGCTCCCCCTCTGAAGGTGAGGGACGGATCATGTTCCAGACGAGAAGTGAGCTCCCCCCTCCGCGATCTCGGCCAGCTCGTTCCCCAGCTCCGGCCTTCCACAGGCGTGGAACGCCCGTCCCAACCATCCGGCCAGGCTACGAACGAGGTACTCCCGTTCCTGGCCGGGCAGCTCCCGCATCAGTCCCAGGAAGAGACCACCGACCCGGGCGATCTGGTCGTCTCCCGTGGAAGGATCGACATGCCCAACGACATCGTCGAGCGCGGCGCCTACCTGCGGCAGACGTTCGACCTGGTCGGGATGTTCCCGCAGCCACCACAGCCTCGCCAGTACAGGGTCGGCGAACACGTCTGCGCGCAGATTCCGTAGAGCACCCACCATCTCCGCATGGCGAGCTGCCGCCATATCAGCGTCGAAGTCCACGAGCTCCCGCTCACGGGTCCGGGCCAGGTCCGCCTCATTGGGAGGACATAGGATGACATCCACGCTCATCCCAGGAGGTCCACCGGTAAAGCGGGTGAAATACCTGTTGAGCGCGTTCCCAGCGCTGCCGTGGTCGATCAGCGAGTATTGCACGCTGATCCTGGCCGCAGTCTCTCGGATTTCCTCCTGTAGGGAGAATAGCCATTCCTCCCCTCCCTCCCCTTCTCTCGGGCCTGGCAGAAACAGCCTGAACTCCGCAGTAAAAGGCATCGCTTGGAACCGACTGGGCAGCCTCGCTTCGAACGATCTCCGCGCACGAGGTGTTTCCTGTCCACGCCGCCTACCCACCGCAAACATGTCCCAGGTGGGGATGTGGCTGAACATCAGTGTTCACCTTGCGGCTTTCTCAAGGGGTCCCCCGAGAGAATGCGCTGTTGGATCTCGGTCACCCTGGCATCCACGGCGCCGATGCCACGCTGCCACTCCACGATGAACCCAATCGCGGCGACCGTGCGGCTCAGATCCCCGTAGGTAGCCGTGGCCAGAATGTCCGCCACCTTTCTTGCGTCGGTTCGATCCCTCACCACCGCTTCCAACCAGGCGGCCACAGCCGGTGCCGCCAGCTCTCGATGATCAACGTCGAGAACCGATTGCCACGCTTTAGCTAGCAGAACCGGTTCGAGAGCGGAATGGTCGTCGAGGAGGAGGGGGACACCCGACTCGTTCCGGGAGGCGAGCACCCTGCTCATCGCCCTGCGCGCGGTTCGTACCCGGCCGCGACCACGCTCGTCGCCGACCCAGGCAACGAGCCGGGACATGACATCACTCTGGGATGTCGGATCTTCCGCGAGCCGTCGCACCGCGCTGAGCACGGCTTCACGGACGTCGTCATCGTCCATGTCGGCCAGCCATTGCAGCCTGGTCATAGCATTGCCTGGATAAGCCCGCCCATACTCGGCGCAGACCGCGGCGACCGCGATGGCTCTGGTCGTCGTCCCAGGGTTCTGGGCAAGAGCGTAGAGACGGCTGCGCATCCCACGGCCAAGCTGGCGATCCATGACCGCCAACGCCGCGATCCCGATAGCCTCCGCCTGAGTCTGTGGAGTCCCAGACCACTCCTCGAACAACCTCACCAAGGGCTCGGGATCACGGTTTCTGATCGCGAACCTGACCCAGCGTGCCGCAAGGTCTCGCCTCCGCACAGGGGATCTTCCCTTGGCGAGGTCGGCGCTCCACTCCAGCAGGGAGGTTCTGACTCTTGGGTGGTTACGCCACAGGTATTCCAACACGGCCTCGCCATAGGCGACGCGCGGAAAGCGGACCCGAAGGTCATCCCCCGCTGTGGCGTCCACGCGCTTGAGTGTCTCTTCCAGACCGGGACCGGAGATCCCGGTCGGATCGGCCGGCGGGACCTGGAGACTTTCGGCCAGCTGCTCCGCTGCGATGAGCACTTCGCCAGCAACCTCGTTCTCCAACAGCGCGATGGCAGTGATGAGCACCCGGTCGTGAACACCCTGCTCATCGGTTCTCTTAGCGAACCAGGACTTCAGCTCATTCTTCCAGTCGCCGAACGCCGCGAGCGTGTCACCGATCCACTTCTGTGGATCGCCCCCACTCTGCTCCCATACCTCACTTGCGAGGCGGGCGAGACGAGCGGCGTCAGCGGGTCCCACAGCGTCCAGTACGGCCGAGACATCTGTCTGCTCCCTCCAACGCTGTACTTCGACATCGGTGATACGCGCCTGGAGGTGCCGTTCAAAGACCTGGAAAGAACGAGGTGGCTTCAGTGAGAACACCTGGGCATCGAGGATCTCCTCGTGTGGCCACTGCTCCGGTTTGGCGATGAAGACCACCACAGAATCACAGTCACGGATCTTCTGCGCGTACCCGCGCAGGGTCCTGCGGTGCTGATCGGTGAGGGGTCCGTATTCGGAGAGGTCGAGTAGGTATCCCTGCCGCTTGCCGCAGGGGAGCCGCGCGAGACTCCAGTCCTCATCACCTTCGTCGAACGCGACATGGTTGACCGGGAACCCCACCTCGGCCAAGGTCATGACCGCGGTCGTCCAGCGCCCGGTTCCCGACTCGGCGACCACCGCCCCCACCCTGCTTTTCCGAACTCCGTCCACGAAGTCGAAGTAGTCGAGTGGTGGCACGAAGACCGTACGCAACTGGCTCAGGGCCTCGGGTCCCAGCAGGCCGGTTTCGATCATCTCGGCGACGTGCAGCATGAGGTTAAGGTCGCCGTTGATGGCGCCGGCTTGGACAACCAGCTCCGCTGTTCCGGTGAACTCGTTATGGACCTTCCCAGGAGCCCGGCTTTGGAGAGCGTCTCCGGCAGGAACGTGCATGGCGTTCATGCGCCGGCCTTTCCGAAGGTCCCGTGGACGCCGCCGTGGACGGTGCCTCCCTGGATGAGCTGGCCGTGGTTCTCGCCGTTGAGCTGGTTGACCGTGTGCGCACCGCCGCTCTCCCGTTCGGGGGAGGAAAGACCGTTGCCCCGAGCACCAGGCACACCGCCCTGTTCCGCCTCCGCCAGGTCGGGGCGCAGCGAGGGGCTGGGGACGTAGAGGTACCCCTCGGCGTCGTACTCCTTCTCCGGAACGGTCGCGCGCACCGGCCGGAACCGACGTGGGTTGAGGCCGACGAAGCGGCTCAGCACCGCGTCCTCATAGACGCGCCGGGACACGATCGCGACGAGCATGGTGATCTCGGGATCCGAACCGGCCAGTTCGGTTCGCACCGGATCGGAGTCGAGGAGACGGTGGGTGTCGTTCATCGCCGGTCCGATCCCGTCGAAGGGGTCCTCGCCGCGGCTGTCCGGCAGCGGACCGACATGGACGCTCACCCGCAGCCTCAGCCGCAGCTCCCGGTCATGGGCGGCGAGGTCCGGTTGGACGTCTTCCAGGGCCTCTTGGAGGTGGTGCAGGAAGGGATGGACCAGGAAGGGCATCTTCTCGGGTTCCGCACCAAAGACGTAGCCGTCCCCCGTGCTCTGGGGAAAACGGCGGTTCTCCCAGAGTTCGCCGAGTTCCGCGCGTCGGCAGGCGTCCTCCAGGACGCTCTGCACCGTCCTGCTGAGGATCTGCTGGTGGTAACCGGAATGACGGGTGTACTTCTGCGTGTCGACCGCGAGGACGGCCCGGTAGGGCGGTAGCACAATGCTGGTGCGCTGTGGGCGTGGCCGAATGGACAAGGGGCCTCCTGAGCTCACTGCCGTGGCATATGGGCGGGAAGGGAACGCCCGCCCGGTCCAACAGTGGGCCCGACCGCCAAAGGCCTGTGTTCAGAATCGAACACAGGCACCAAAAGTGACGCCCGCCACTCGGGTCACAGCACCACGTCGCCTTCCGCCAACTGCCGGAGTCGCTCGACATCGAGGACGGCCACGTACTGCCGGCCCGTGCGGATCAAGCCGATCTCCCTCAGACGGGTGAATTCGACGGCGACCGAGGTACGCGACAGGCCGATGGACTCGCCGAGCTCGCGCTGGGACAGCCCCAGCCTCAACAGGACCCCCCGTCCCCCCTCCCCTTGAGGGCCGCCGAGCCCGGGCTCAATCGGTTCCCCGGACAGTCGGGACAACCTCAACAGCGCCGCGGCAAGGCGTCGGCCCGCCGGAAGTGTCACCTGCTCGGCTCGCAGCAGATCGCTCTCGTTCTGCCGTTCGACGAGATGACGTAGCAGCGGGGGTTCGAGCTCCATGCTTCGGATGAAGTCGCGGAACCGTTCCTCTGTCAGCATCCGTGTCTGGGAAGGACCGACCGACGTGACCGTGGCGGTTCTGGGCCGACCTGATATCACAGACATCTCTCCCAGCGCCTCGCCCACGGTGCGCATGATCAGCATGACCTCTTCGCCGTCCGGACGTATCAGGGTCACCTTCACCCGTCCCTCGACGAGGAGATGGACGCTCCCACCGGGATCCCCCTGCCGCATGATCACCTGGCCGGCGGCGTGACGCCGAGGAGTTCCCGAGCGCACCATCCGCCGCCACTGCTCATCGGTCAGCAGACCACCGAACCCCTGCCTTGCCACCGCGCCCCTTTCAGTTCTGCGACGAGGAGAGGATTCCCCTTCGGGAAAAGCCAGGACGGGGGACATCGAGGTTGGCCGGTACCGGTCGTTTTGTCAGCACCAGCCGTTACAAGATCAAGGGAAGACATTCCGGGAGACACCGCAGGACGGGCTCCCCCGCGAGACACGCGCCCGTAGCGAAGGAGGCTCATGCCCCAGCTTGCCATCGACGCGACGTGCCTCCCCCAATACGACAAGCTCGACCGGCCCACCCGGGAACGGTTACTCGCCGCGACGCGCAAGTTCCGGGAACTCCCCCTGCAGGCCCTGCTGGCCCACCCCGACCTGCGCATCAGGTCGCTCCCCGCGGGACAGGACCCCCGGATCCGAACATTTCGAATCAGCGACTCGTGGACCGGTGTCATGCTGGCCCCCGAATCCGGTGAGACGTTCCTGCTGGTGCACCTGCTCCCACGCGAGAGCGCCGAGGAGTGGGCCGGCGACCAGCGCCACGACGTCAACACCGTCATGGGCACGCTGGAGCGCCGTGACGCCACCGCGCTCCAGCGTTCGCCCCTCCGTGAGCCCGTGAACCGGGCCGACGTCCATCACCACTCCGACCGTGGCCTGTTCGACCACGTCAGCGACCACGACCTGAAACGCCTGGGGATCGACGAGGAGATCCTCGACTTCTGCCGTTCCATCGGCGATCCGGCAGAACTGCGCGATTGGGGTCCGGCGCTGCCGCAGGACCAGTACGAGGTGCTCACCGAGCTCGCCCAGGGCCACTCGGTCGAACGGGTGATGCGCGAGGTCGTCCAGCCGCGGCAGCCCGTCGTGGGCGCCGTGGCCGCCGACGACTACGACAGCGCGATCCGCAACACCCGTGACCGCGTCGTCCTCGTCGAGGACGACCAGGAGATCGAGGACGTCCTGGCCGGCGAGTTCAACGCCTGGCGCGTCTACCTGCACCCCAAACAACGGGAACTGGCCTACCGGCCCCGGTTCAACGGTCCGGCGAAGGTGTCGGGCGGGCCGGGCACCGGGAAGACCGTGGTCGCGCTGCACCGGGTCAAGCACCTCACCGAGCACCTCCCGTTGGGCGGGCGGGTCCTGCTCACCAGCTTCACCAACGCGCTCGTGGAGTCGCTCAAACGCAACCTCGCGCTGCTGCTGCCCGGTGAGCTGATCGACGACGTCGACGTCATCACCGCCGACAAGCTGGCGCTGGACGTCGTCAAGGACGAGCACCCCGACATCCGGCTGCGCTCGGACACGCGGGGCCTGTTCGCCAACGTGGCGCGCAAGCACGAGCTGCCCTGGCCCGCGGACTTCGTCTACCAGGAGTACCGGCACGTCGTCATGGCCCAGGAGATCACGACGCTGGAGGGCTACCTCGACCCCGACGCGCGGCGCGGCCGCAGCACCCCCCTCACCACCGACCAGCGGCGCGACGTGTGGCACGCCATCTCCGACGCGCGCGCCGTGATGCGCCAGACCAGGCGGCTGCCGGCGCTGGAACTGCACGCGGAGGCCGCCCGGATCCTGCGGGCACGCCCTGAACGCCCCTACACCAACGTCGTGGTGGACGAGGCGCAGGACCTGCACCCCGCGCAGTGGCGGACGCTGCGCGCCGCCGTGGATCCCGGGCCCAACGACATGTTCATCGCGGGGGACAACCGGCAGCGCATCTACGACAGCGTCGTCTCGTTCAAACAGCTGGGCATCGGGATCGTCGGCCGTTCCTACCCGTTGCGGGTGAACTACCGCACCACGACCGAGATCCTCACCTGGGCCGGGGAGATCCTGCGCGGCCAGCGCATCGACGAGCTCGGCGAGACGACCCCCGAACCCTCCGGTGCGACCCGTTCGGTGCTGCGTGGGCACCCGCCCGAACTGTACGGCGCGGCCGACGAGACCGCCGAGCTCGACGCGCTGGCCCGGCGGGTCCAGGGGTGGCTGTCCTCGGGCATCGCGCCGGGCGACGTCTGCGTCACGGCGCGCACCAAGCGGATCCGCGACACCGTCGTACGCCGCCTGCGCGAACACGGACTGCCCGTCGCGGTGTTCAACCCGCGCGAGCACGCCGTCACCGACACCACGGGCACCGTCCGGGTCACGACCATGCACGGGGTGAAGGGGTTGGAGTTCCGCGCGGTCGCGGTGGTCGGCGTCACCGCCGAGGCACTGCCGCGGATGGACCACGTGACCCCCCTCGAGGTCGACGAGCACCAGCACGAGGCCGACCTGGCGGCCCAGCGGTCCCTGCTCTACGTGGCCTGCACCCGCGCCCGCGAATCGCTGTACGTGAGCTGGCACGGCCGGCCCAGCCCTTTCCTCCCCCGCCCGCGCCGGTGACGGTCGCTCCTCTCCTCGCCCACGCCCCCGGCCGAGGGTGACCCGGGACCCCGTGGCGGGGCGGGGACGCGCGGGCGACCGCACAACGTGCTCTAATGCCCAGTACTTCGTTGTCGTGTTGGGAGTTGTCCGTGGAGTACCGTCTCACCGCCGAACTGGCCCCGCCCTCGGGGACCGGTGAGCTCGACGAGCTGCAGCGTCACGGGGCGACCGCGCTGCTGTCGGAGTGGCTTGAGCGGGTCGCGACGGTGGAGGGCCCCGACGGGGTCGAGATCACCCCCTACGACCACGAGATCACCGTGCACGGCACTGGCGCGACGGTGCGCCTGCTCGTCGACGCGCCGGCGCTGTCCTTCGCCGAGAACGGCGCGGTCGCGCTGCTGCACGAGATCCTGGAACGGACCGGTGCCCTCGCCGAATGGACCGTGGGCAAGTGCGAGGTGACCGTGACCGACGAGGAGCTCGCCGAGGCCGTCGCCGGCGAGGAGCGGTCCTTCGGGGCCTCCCGCGAAGGCCCTTCGGGCATGCCCGAGGAGGAGATCGCCGCGCAACGGCGCCGGCTGTTGCGGCGCGGTACCCGATTGCGCGCCTTCGACGCGGGCGCGTTCGGACACGTCTCCGGGGACGAGGGCGCGGTGGAGCGCGGGAGGACTCCCAGCGCGACCGACGTCGCGCTGGCCGCGGGCGCCCTCGTCGAGGGGGCCGCCGTGCTGACCGAGGAGCTGTTCGTCGACATCACCTACCTGGAGGAGGACGCCGGGGAGGCCCCGGAGGGGACCGAGGCGACCGCCGACGACTGCGAGTCGATGCTGGTCCTGCACGACCTCCCCGACCGCTACCGGCACCACTACGACGCCTGGTTCGCCAAGCGCTTCCTCATCGCCTCGGCGAACGTGTTCACCCGGCTCACCGCGTCCCGTTGGATTCCCCCCACCTGCACCGCCGAGGCGCTGGCCCTGCGCCTGCTCGTCGAGAACGCCAAGACGGCGCTCATCGACCTGGCCGGCATGGAGGAGGAGACCGTCTTGGACATGTTCGCGGCGTTCACCGAGTCGGCGTTCGAGGACCTCGACCACGAACGGCTGTACTCGACCAGCCTCGACCTCCCCGAACCGGACGGTTCCGACCTGGACCTGGAGGCCGGCGCTCCGGCGCTGCGCTCCTGGTTCCGGCCCGACCGGGAGGAGATCGTCCCGTTCCACCCCTACCTGGACGACGATCCGGCCGAGTCGTGAACAGGCGAGGGGGCTCCCCCGCCAGGGGGCGCCGGGTCCGCGGGTGCCGTCCGTCCCGGAAGGCAGCCGCGGTGCAGGGGGCCCGCGGCCCCGGGGAGGCCCGCCTCGAAGACTCTTCCGTCGCCCTTCCCCAGGAGGGCACCCCGCCGTAAGGGGACGGCCCGTGCGGCCTCGCCTCTTCCGTGACCGAAGGTCCCTGTCCCGGGTTCGCCGAGCGGGCCGGGACGTTCCCCACCGGCCTCCATGGCCTCCCCTCTCGCGCCCCTCGCCCGGCGGGGATCCTCGCGTTGGCGTTCCACCGGCCGCGGCCTCGTCCTGGCGCGCGGCGGAGCCCCTGGAGGCAGCGGCAGGTCATGCGTCACCGGAGGAACAGGACGTTGCGCGCGGTGTCCCCCCACCGCAACCCGGGTGGCCGCGTCGCGGCGGTAGGGTCATGCCATACGGCGGTGTCCGATGGGGCGCTGGTCATCCCCATACGGGTCACCGCCCTCTTCCGCGGCCTCCGCGTTCTCTTCCTCGTCCCTCTATCACGGGTTGGTCCTCACGTCATGCGCCTGGTGTTCACGAACGCCGATCAGGAAACGTTCGACCGGTATCGTTCGTTGTTCGTCACACGAGTGGTCGATCACGCCCGCAGGGAACGGATCGAGGTGTCCCGGTGGGCGCTGGAGACGATCCTCGACTTCAAGTACGGCGAGCCCGACCTGGGCGGCGACGGACTGCTGGCGCGCTGGCACGGTTCCGACGTCGCCGCCCTGCTCCTGGACTGGCTGCCCCGAGAGGACATGGCCGCGCCGTTGCGCGTCGAGGAGGTGCGCTCCTCGCTGCTGGCCTGGGTGGAGTTCCTGCGCGCACGCGGATGGTACGACCCTCACTCCGACGAGCCGGGGGAGCTGGTGGAGACCTTGGACACGCTCGCCGACGCCTACCGCCAGGCCGTGGCGAACCCGGCCGAGCACCGGGTCTCCCTGTTCCTCCAGCACAGCATGGTCGAGGCCGGCTACGACCCCGAGGATCCCGACCAGGTCGCGGAGTTCGAGGCCGAGGTGGAGTCCGGCGGGGTGTCGCTGGACGAGGAGCTGATGGCCGCGATCGCGTCGGGCGAGGAGGAGGCCCCGCTGTCGCCCCTGTCGGGTCCCGGGCGGACCGGCTACACCTGGCGTGCCCCGCGGCTGCTGGAGGGGGCGGCCCTGGCCGAGGCGATCGAGGCGACCCCGACCATGCTCCGGCTTCGCGAGCAGGGCGACGACGCGCTCCCCGAGGACTCCGTCGAGGCGTGGCTGCTGGCCTACGAGGCGCTGGGGGAGGCGCTCGCCGAACGGCTGGGGCTCGACGAGGACGACTTCTACGAGGCGTTCGGCTCCGAGGCCGACGAGTTCGTCGCCTCCATCGTGACGACGCTGTTCATCGAAAGGCTGCCGCTCCCCGGCACGCTCGTCTCCGAGGTCGTCGCCGAGATGGGCGACCCCCTGGAGGAGGACCGGCCGCTCACCGACGAGGAGTCCGAACAGTTCGACCGCGCGGTGGGCCTGGTCCTCGGCGAGCTGGAGGGCCTGGGGGCCGTCGCGCGCGAGACGACGGGCGAGGAGGCCGAACTCGCGGGCGAGCCGGTGTTCCGGTTGACGCCGTTGGGCGAGTGGATCGGGTTCGACGAACTCGTCCTCGACGACTACACGATCCGCACCTTCGATGAACTGATGGCCGAGGACGCCGAGGTGCTCGTCGAGCGTGCCGCGGCCGGCGAGCCGTTCAGCGACGTCGACCTGGACGAGTGGATCGGGCAACGCGGCACGGAACGGGCGATGCGGGAGCTGGTGGAGGTGGCGCGGCGCACGGACGACTGCACGCACCGCGGAACGGTCCGCGCCGTCACCGCGGAACATCCCCAGGAGGCCCGTCCCGTCTACGAGGAGCTGCGCGCGGACGGGGCGTTCGGTCCCCAGGCCCGCGCCTGGCTGTTCGACGCGGGCTTCCTCAAGGAGGGTGAGCTGGAGCCGGCCGACCTGCCGTGGGTCATGGTCGACGGCGTCGCCGCCATGGCGCGCATGAACCTGTTGGACGAGGAGCGGCTCGGCGAGCTGCCGGTCCGGCGCGGCGGCGAGGGAGCGTCGCTGCTGGAGCTCGCCCCCTCGCTCGGCCATCCCGAGACCACCTTCCTGCTGAGCTGGCTCGGGGACAACCATCCCGACCCGGGGGTCCGCAAGGAGGCGCGCACCGCGCTGTTCCGCTACCAAAGCGGCGGTGGCCGCTGACCTGGGCGGTCTGCACGCGCGGGGCGCCCCGGCGATACCTGCCGGGGCGCCCCGCGCGCCGTCGTCCAGACGCCGTCAGCGCGTGACCTCGAACCGCTCGTTGGGAACGGTGTGGGTCATCTTCAGGCCGTTGACGTCACGAGGGCCGTTCTTGCCGAGCTTGCCCAAGCGGTCACGGTCCTCGTCGGTGAGGGTCTGGCTCTGAAGCGGCTCCAGGTGGGCGACGTCCTCGGGGGAGATGCCGAGCCCCTCCCCGACCCGTAGCCCCAGCTCGTCCTCGACCAGCAGGAAGTGCCAGACCATCCGTTCCTGGATCGGACGGTCGCACTGGGA
This sequence comes from Marinactinospora endophytica, assembly GCF_054780875.1. Lineage (NCBI taxonomy): Bacteria > Bacillati > Actinomycetota > Actinomycetes > Streptosporangiales > Nocardiopsidaceae > Marinactinospora > Marinactinospora endophytica. The sequence continues at coordinate 233,568 of NZ_BAAGVM010000006.1, forward strand.
GAGCTGGTTGACGAAGTTCTTCACCAGATCGTCGCGTTCCCACTGCTCCATGAGCCGGAAGCGCTGCCCCGCCTGCTTGTAGTCGTTGGTGCGCGGGATGCGTTTGCGCGTCACCCTGCCCACGATCTCCGGGCCCTGCTCGTCGTGGGTCGGGTACTGGGCCTCGCACAGCCCGCCGGTGATGGAGGGCTCGTAGTTGACGTGCGGGTTCCGGCCCCCGTTGTCCTGGGAGTAGGCCATCTGGCCGTCACGCTGGTTGGTGCGCACCTGGGCGTTCTTGGCCTGGTTGACCGGCAGCTGCAGGTAGTTGGGCCCCACCCGGTAGCGCTGGGTGTCGCTGTAGGAGAAGGTGCGGCCGACCAGCATCTTGTCGTCGGAGAAGTCCAGGCCGTCGACGAGCACACCGGTTCCGAACGAGATCTGCTCGTTCTCCGTGAAGTTGTCGACGACGTTGCGGTTGAGGACGAGCCGGCCCACCGGCTTGGGCGGGAAGTCCTGCTCCGGCCAGGTCTTGGTGTCGTCGAGCGGGTCGAAGTCGAGTTCGGGATGCTCGTCGTCGCTCATCATCTGCACGAACAGCTCCCACTCGGGGTAGTCGCCCCGGTCGATGGCCTCGCGCAGGTCCTTGGTGGCGTGGCCGAGGTCGTGGGCCTGGATCTTGGCGGCGTCCTCCTCGGTCATGCTGCGCACGCCCTGTTTGGGCATCCAGGTGTACTTGACCAGCACGGTCTCGCCCTTGTCGTTCACCCACTTGTAGGTGTTGACGCCGAACCCCTGCATGTGACGGTAGTCGGAGGGGATGCCGCGCGGGCTGAACAGGTTGACGAGTATGTGCATGCACTCGGGCGTCTGCGACATGAAGTCGAAGATCCGGTTGGGATCCTGCCGGAAGGTCACCGGGTCGGGTTTGAGGGAGTGGATGACGTCGGGGAACTTGATGGCGTCACGGATGAAGAACACCGCGAGGTTGTTGCCCACAAGGTCCCAGTTGCCCTCCTCGGTGTAGAACTTCACCGCGAAACCGCGCGGGTCGCGGACCGTCTCCGCGGAATCGCGTCCGCCGATGACGGTGGAGAACCGCAGCGCGACGTCGGTGCGCTTGCCCGCCTCCTGGAACAGCCCGGCCCGGGTGTAGCGGGAGATCGGTTCGTCACCCCACTTCCCGTAGGCCTCGAAGTAGCCGAACGCGGTCGCGCCACGGGCGTGCACGACCCGCTCGGGGATCCGTTCCCGGTCGAAGTGGCTGATCTTCTCCAGGAAGTGGTAGTTCTCCAGCGTCGCCGGGCCACGGGCGCCGACGGTGCGCTGGTTCTGGTTGTCGTAGACGGGGTGGCCTTGCCGGTTGGTCAGGGTCTGGCGCTCATCACCGCTGCGGCGGCCCTGGCTTGCTACGTCCGTCATGACAGAACTTCCTCGATTACTCTCGGCACCGGTGTTCGTGGGGTTCTCGGCCCGCTACCCGACCCCCTCGCCCTAATCACGGCCCCACCCCCGGGTCTGCGCCCGGGGGTGGGGTGGTTCGGCGCACTCCGCCCGGGTAGCCGTCCCGCGCTCGGCACGGAGGAGGGACGAGGAGATGGGACGACACGAGACGGTGCACGAGGCGCGGGCGATCGCCGAGAACGGGAGTGTGCGGACCGAGGAGGGTGCGCTGGTGACCCCGTTGGCATCGCCCCTGAAGCCGAACGGTCGCGGGGTGACACCCGAGCAGTTGCTGGCCGCCGGCTTCGCGGCGTGCCTGCACCACGCCGCGGCCGAGGCCGCGGCGGCCGACGGGGGCGGCGGCGCCGGCCGGCCGGTCCGGGTCGAGACCCGGGTGAGGCTGGGACGGGACGGGGGGCGTGGCTATGCCCTCGACGTCCGCGCGACGGTCCGTCCCAAGGGGGTGGGTCAGGACCACTGGGAGACGATCGCGCGCGCCGCCGAGGAGATCTGGCCCTTCGGCTGCGAGGAGTCGTCTCGCTTCAGGATCCACGTCGTACCTGACGACGGGGACTGCCCGGGCGACTAGCCGGCGCGCCTTTCCGCGGGCCTCTCCCTCTGGGCGTGTGCCGTCGTGGCCGCACAGGCGTGCCTCGGGTTGTCCACAGCCCTCGGATTGCGGTGGTGAGGGCCGGCGTCCGGTACGCAGCATGGAGGTGCGGCGCTCAGATCGGGCGCCCGCCCCACCCTGGAGGTTCGCCATGTCCTGGATCGGACGTCTCCTGCTCGTCACGCTGTTCACCGTGACCACGACCACCTGGCACAGTGGTGCGCTGGGCGACGAAGGCGCGAAAGGGGGCATCGTGGACGGCTTCGCCGTGAACCATCTTCCTTCGGGGATCGGTTCGTCGGTCTCCGACTTCTCCTACGAATGGGGCGGGGTCGCCTTCTCCTCCCGGGTGTGGGAACGCGACCTCGGCGAGGAGGGGCACCGGGTGGACCTGAGCGTGGCGGTACTGCGGGGCGAGCGTCTCCGCGATCTCGCCGGTCTGCGGGATTTTCTGGCCGAATACCACGAACGCGATCTCGCCACCTGGCGGCTGACCCCCTTCTCCCACGGTTCCGATCCCGGCCTGATCACCGAAGGCCAGGCGTTCTGGTCGGTGGCGCCGGGGCTGGCCGTGTCGGTCCGTCTCGATCCCGCCCGCTTCGACCTCCCCGAACTCACCGCGACCGCGCTCGGTGTGGTACCGACCGCGTGAGTCCGTTTTCCGACAAGCCGCATGTCCCTCCCCCTGGGCGGGGAGGGACCCTGGAGAGAATCCACGTGGAAAGAGGGGCACATGCGACGGCAGTTCGTCAACGACCCGGCCGACCTCGTCAACGAGGCGCTGGAGGGGTTCGAGGCCGCGCAGCGCGGTCGGATCCGCTGGAACCGCGATCCGTCCTATGTGGTACGCGCGGACTCCGGCCGGCGCCGCGGCAAGGTCGCCCTCGTCTCGGGGGGCGGGTCGGGACACGAACCCCTGCACGTCGGCTATGTGGGACCGGGAATGCTCGACGCCGCCGTGCCGGGCGCGGTGTTCGCCTCTCCCACCGCCATCCAGATCCAGGCGGCCTCCCGGGCCGCCGATTCCGGCGGCGGCGTCGTGCACATCGTCAAGAACTACACCGGTGACGTGCTGAACTTCCGCATCGCCGCGGAACTGCTGGAGGACGACGGCATCCGCGCCGAGGCGGTGTTCGTCGACGACGACGTCGCCTCCGACACCGGCGACGGCGAGGGACCGGGACGGCGCGGCACCGCGGCCGTCATCGCGGTCGAGAAGCTCTGCGGAGCCGCGGCCGAACGCGGCGACGACCTCGACGAGATCGTCGCCCTGGGACGGCGGATCACCTCGGGAGCCCGCACCTTCTCCGTCGCCCTGGCCGCGGGGGCGCATCCCGGTCAGGGACGGCCCTCCTTCGACCTCGCGGACGACGAGATCGAGTTCGGTGTCGGCATCCATGGTGAGCGGGCCCGCCAGCGCCACCCCTTCGCCCCCGTACGCGACCTCGTCCCCGAGATGGTCGATCGGGTACGCGACCCCCTCGGGCTGGGCCGCGGGGAACACGTCATCGCGATCGTGAACGGGCTCGGCTCCACCCATGACCTTGAGCTGTACGCCATCCACCGCGAACTCGTCCAGGTGCTGGCGAAGGAGGGGATCGTCATCGACCGCGCGCTGGTGGGCACCTATCTGACCTCGTTGGACATGGCCGGTTGTTCGATCACGTTGATCCGCTCGGACGACGACCTGGTCGACCTGTGGGACGCCCCGGTGTCCACGCCGGCGCTGACCTGGTGAACACCCCTGGAAAGGAGTCCGCACCGATGACGACCGGATTCACACCGGCCCAGACGAGCCAGTGGGTGGATGGCTTCATCGCCACCGTGGAACGGGCCGAACCCGAACTCACCGATCTCGATCGGCGTAGTGGCGACGGCGACTTCGGCACGAACATGACCACCGCCCTGCGACGCACCCGTGACGCCCTCGTCCGCAATCCGCCCCGGGACCTGGGCGACCCGTTCGAGACCATGTCCACGACCTTCCTCTCCTACAGCGGAGGCACCAGCGGACCACTGTTCGGCATGTGGTTCCGCGAGTTCGCGAAGGCCGCCCGTGGCGGGGAGGAATTCGGGGTGGGCGAGCTCACCGAGGCCACCGCCAACGGCCTGGCGACAATCCAGCGCCTCGGATCGGCGAAGGTCGGCGACCGCACCATGGTCGACGCGATCGCCCCGGCGGCCGAGGCCCTGGAGCGGGCCCGTAGCGACGGCGCCGACCTCGCGGGGGCCGTGGACGCCGCGTTGGAGGCCGCCCAGCGTGGCGCCAAGGGCACCAGCGAACTGCTCGGCCGGAAGGGCCGGTCCAGTTACGTCGGCGAGGCCGCGTTGGGCGCGGCCGATCCGGGAGCCCTGACCATCGCCCTGTTCTTCCAGGCCGCCCGCGTGGTGGTGGGCAGGAGATCGGGATAGGAGGCTGTCTCCCGGCCGCCACCGCGGCCGGGAGACCCGACGGGGGTCGGGCCTACTCCGTGCCCCACGAGGCCACCAGGTTGTCGAATCTCGAACCGTAGCGCACCTTCAGCGTCGCGCCGGCCGCCTTCCCGGTGATGCGCAGGTGTGGGGCCGGGGGATCGGCGACCTCGTTGACCCGGCTGTCGATGGTTCCCAGCCAGGAGGTGTCGACCTCGATCTCGGCGGAGGCGTGGTCGGGCAGGATGAGCTTCGCCTCGCCCCACGACAGGGTGATGTCGATATCGACGACGGAGGTGGTGAACACCGCCTTGCGGAAGTCCAGTCGGACGGTGCCATAGGGGTTCTTGACGATGATCTGGCCGGGGACCCGCCAGGCACCGGTACGGGTGATCGTGCTGCCCTTGGCCTTCAGCTCCAGGGTTCGCTCCGTCCCGCCCGGGACGAGACCGCCTTCCGACCCGGCAACGGCGACTCCCGAGGACGTGGCGGGGAGGTCAGCGGTCAACGGCGCGAGGTCGGCGTAGGTACGTGCCCGGTAGGTCAGGTCGAGCCGTTCGTCGAGCTCCTCAAGCGTGATCCGCCCCTCGGCCGCGGCATCACGCAGGATCTCGGCCACGCGCTCCCGATCGGCGTCGGAGGCGCGCAGGGCATTGTTCACCTCGTCTGGGCTCACGTTCCTCCCGTCCTACTCCTCGTGCTCCTTCAGCGGATTCCCATCGTAATCGGACAAAGGAGAGCCGGGCAGCCCCCGTGTCGGCTCGCCCCACCCGTCAGGCGGGCTGCTGCTCGCGCGCGGGCTCGACGGCGAGGCGTCCGGTGCCGGCGGCCCAGCGTTCGAAGACCACGGTGCCCAGTGGCGGCACGCTCGCGACGAGCGCGAGCAGCCCGGTCAGGGGACGCCAGCGCAGGGTCCACCAGGCGAGCACCGCGAGGATTACGTAGACGATGAACGCGATGCCGTGCAGCGGGCCGAAGATCGTCACGCCGATCTCGTTGTGAACGACGACGTATTTGAAGAACATGCCGACCAGCAGCCCCATCCAGGTCACCGCTTCGACCGCCGCCACGACCCGGAACGCGGTCACTATCGCTGCGCGCAACTGAACTCCTCCTGGACCGGACGACGCGGGGTGGGACCGCCTCACCCTAACCCGCGCCCACAGGTGGCCAGAACCGGCCTCCTCCGCCGTCCTCTTCTCGCCGGCCCCGTCCCGTCCCTCCCCCCCTCTTCTTTTCGGCCCCACTGATAAGCGTTTTACGGTCACAGGTGCCGCGTTCGCTTCCCCAGCGCGAGGCCTCCGTGGGCCACATCATCTTGCCCACCCCCGGAACCGGCCTTGAAAACACGTCCTGAGCTGCACGGACACCACACGCTCCGGCTCCTTGTGACCGGTCTGGATTCCTCCTTCCCAAGGGGTTTGCCGGAATTCCGCGGGGGCGATGTTCTTAGGTGACGCGGTGGTTGCACGCAACCTTCTTCCCCACGCGAATCCCCACGTCAGGTCGATGACCGGAGGAACCCCCGACGTGCCTCAGCTCGCGATTGCCCCGACTTTCCTCAGCGATTTCTCCCGTCTCGATGCCCGGGTCCAGGCCGCCACGCTGACGGTCATGCAGGCCTACATGGCCGGTGACCGAAAGGACCTCGAACCTATTTCGGACGCACCGGACCCCCGGGTGCGCGTCATGCAGATCGGTCCCGAATGGTCTGGTGTCGTCGCGCCGACCTCGGCGGACGTCTACTGCCTTGTCGCGGTCCGCCCCCACGACGAGGCGGTCGCCTTCGCCCGGGGCTACCGGGTCCCCTCCACCGCCCCCATGGAGATCGTGGAACCACACACCCCGTCCCCCATGGCCACGCCCCGCGCCCCGCGGGTCAGCGGCCCCGCCGAGCTCTCCCGCGGCCTGGGCCGTTCGTTCGCCGAATGGCGGATCACCCTGCACCCGGACCAACACCGCATCGCCAGCGCCCGGTTCAACGGGTCCGCTCAGGTCACGGGCGGTCCCGGGACCGGAAAGACCGTCATCGCGCTGCATCGGGCGGCGCACCTGGCCTCCCTACAGGACCGCCTCGACGGTCCCGCCGGTCACCGTCCGGTCCTGCTCACGACCTTCAACCGGCTCCTCGCCCGCACCCTGGCCGATCAGCTCGACCGGATCGTCCCCGACCCCCACGTGCGCTCCCGGATCGAGGTCGTCACCATCGACGCCCTGGCCCGGGGGATCGTCCAGGAACAGTCCGGCGCGCCCCTCCAGACACTCGCCAAGGAGGCGCTCGCCGAGCGCTGGCGCGAGGCCGCCCGCGCCGACGGCATCCCCTACTCCGGCCGTTTCCTGGTCGACGAGTGGGAGCAGGTGATCCTCGCCCGGGACATCACCGACCTGCCCTCCTACATCCGTTGTGAACGCAATGGTCGGATCCTGCACCTCGCCCCCGAGCACCGCACCCTGGTGTGGGAGACGATCCGGCGCTACACCGGCGCGATGCGTGTGGCCGGCGAGTGGTTCTACCCCCAGATCGCCCAGGAGGCCGCCCGTCTCCTGCGCCACTCGGGCCCCCGTTACCAGCACGTCGTCGTCGACGAGGCCCAGGACCTCCACCCCGCGCAGTGGCGACTGCTACGCGCGGCGGTGGACGAAGGACCCGACGACCTGTTCATCGTCGGCGATCCGCACCAGCGGATCTACGACAACCGGGTCTCCCTGGCGTCGCTGGGGATCAACGTGCGCGGTCGCAGCCACCGGCTGCGGGTCGGCTACCGGATCACCCAGGAGATCCTGGACTGGGCGCTGCCCATCCTGGGGCGGACGGCGGCCGTGGGGCTGGACGACAACGCCGACACCCTCGCGGGTTACCGTTCCCTCCTGCACGGCCCCGATCCGGTGGTACGCGCCTGCTCCAGCCGGGCGGAGGAGCTGGCCGCGCTCGGGGCGTGGGTCCGGGGGTGGCTCGAAGCCGGGATCGTCCCCTCCTCCATCGCCGTTGCCGGGCGCAACCAGTGGGTGGTGCGGCACGTGGCCAAGGAGTTGACCGCCCGCGGGATCGCCACCGCGCCGCTGGACACCGGCGAGGATGCCGAGGGGGTGCGCGTGGGAACGATGCACAAACTGAAGGGGCAGGAATTCCGTTGTGTGGCGGTGGTCGGCCTGAGTGAGCCGCTCCTGCCCCCGAAGGCCGCGATCGAGGCGGCCGAGGGCGACCCCGTCGCCCTGGAACAGGTCCACCAGCAGGAACGCAACCTCGTGTTCGTGGCGTGCACCCGGGCCCGTGACGCGCTGTATGTGTCCCATGTCGGGGAGCCGAGCCGGTTGCTGCCGCGTCCGGCCCACGCCGAGCGTCGCTGAAACGCGTGAGCCCGGCCGTTCCCGTGGACGGCCGGGCTCACGCCTGGTGTGCGCTCAGGAACCGACCGACTGGGCGAAACCGTCGATGACGATGGAGTCCGCCTCTGCGAGGGGATGTTCGACGTCCACGTCGGTGACGATCATGTAGGGCAGCAGCAACGGAGGGGGGAAGTCGGGGGTGAAGGTCAGGGGGATGCCGAGCAGGCGGACCTCCATCCGGGTGACGTGCAAGACGACGTCGCCCTCCATCGTCATGGAGGGGATGTCCAGCGTGCTACGGACCGTTCCCTCTTCGAACCACTTCTCGGCCCCGGTGAAGACCCCCTCGTCCATGGTGAGCTTCAGATAACGCCGCGGGCCGTCGGTGGTGGGGTACTCGACGACGCCGCCGAACGCCGCCCCGCTCATCGTGAGGCGGTCGGCGCTCAGGCCGGAGGGGGCGGTGTGCGCGATGAACCTGCCATCCCCCTCATGGACCGTGAAGTCCGGGACCTCGCCGCGTTCCCGGGCGGCCTCACAGGCCTCGATGATCGCGCGGAACTCCTCCTCGGAGATGTCGGTGACCCCTTCGCGGACCTGACACTCCTCGGCGACCTCGGCCTCCTCCTCGGAGTCGCCCTCCTCGTCCTCCTCCTCGGGCCGGCCGTCCTCACCGCCGTCTTCATCACCGTCCCCGCCGTCGTCCTCACCTCCGTCGCCGGGGCCGGGTGAGGCTCCAGGGGGCTCGGAGGGCTGGGAACCGGGCGAGGGGGAGACCGAGGGCGAGGGAGACGGGCTGGGGGTGGCCTCCTGCTCCGCCGTCCCCTCCTGCCCACCACCGAACCGGTCATCCCATGGCCAGGCCGGCGCGGACAGGGCGAGGAGGAGCGCCAGGGGAAAGGCGATGACGCCGTGGACCTGCCCCTCGCTTCCGACGATGGGAGGCCGCTCCTCGGATGTGCCGTCCCCTCGGGGTTCCGCTGCGGGCTCTTTCTCCGCCGGGCCGGTGGGCGGGACGGTCGCGGAGCCGCGTGCCCGGCGCCGATGCTCACGGGGTTCCTTGGGGCCCCAGGCGAAGACCGACGAGCCGCCGACGATGCCGGTGAGCAGGCCGATGCCGAACCCGCCGAAGTTGGAGGTCACGAAGGAGACGAGCGAGAGCAGGATGGCGACGATCCCGAAGAAGAACCGTTGGGCGGGTTGCAGCCAGGTCAGCACGCCGATCGCGATGAGCAGCAGTCCGACGAAATAGCCGGAGACGCCGGCGATGCCCTGGTGGATGATCAAGGGGAGGGGCGCCATCGGAGCCGCGACGATGGCCAGACCCGCGACGATGACGAGGAGGCCGCCCCAGAAGGGACGGGTCCTGCGCCATGTCCGAAACCCCTGTCGGGGAGCATGCCGGAGTTGGGCGGTTCCGTGCCTTCTCATGGCCTTAGAAGCACTCGTGGTCGCCGGGCTTGACACCGAGCTGGAGCCCGTTGAGCCCGAAGGTTCCGGCGTTGACCGACCAGGCGGTGAGCCGCAGGTCGGTGACGTTGATGGTGCCGGCCTGCATGCCGAACCCCCCGGGAGCGCCGGCCTCGCCGCTGGCGTTCTCCAACGTGCTGGCGTCACGGCCGATCTGCATGCCGGAGAAGGACGCCTCCCCGGAGAGCTGCTCCAGGTCGATGACCATGTTGCGGGCGGTCACCGGCGTGCCGTCCTGACCGGCCTCGACGAGCAGTGTCACGTCGCCGACGGGCGTCTCCATCAGGACCGACTGGCACAGGTTGGTCAGCTCGGCGTCGTCGATGACCGACAGCGCGACGGGGTGAGCGGTGTCGTCCACGGAGGTCGCGACGTCGCCGAACTGGGCGAATCCCGTTCCCTCCAGGGAGTCGGCCGAGACCTTGAAGTTCTGGCCGGACACCGCGAAGGAGGCGGCGATGCTGCCCTGGGCGGTGAGGACGACGAGGACCGCGGCCGCACCGAGGGCGGGGCCGAGGGCGAGGAGGAAACGCCTCCACCCCACACCGCCCTGGACGATCGTCTGCGTTTCTTCTGCCATGGGAACTGCCTCCTCAACCGGGGTCGGCCGTGGCCGGTCCCGCGCCCGGGATGGGGGATCGGGGGTCTCGAGAGGGATGACCGCTCGGGTTTTCCATGTGACACCCTACTCATCAGTAGGTGAGGAAGATTACAATAGTTAATGTCACATTTCTAGGTGGCTCGTTTTTCATTTCGAGCACGCTTCGGGCCACGTTCCCCGTCCCCGAGAGAAGAGAAGGTGTGCCATGGCCCCCGAGCACGACCACACCGCGGAGACCACGGCCCCCCGGCCCACCACCCCCGGCTCCGGGGACGACATGTTCGACTACGACGTCCTCGTGGTGGGATCCGGGTTCGGCGGTTCGGTCAGCGCGCTCCGCCTCACCGAGAAGGGATACCGCGTCGGCGTCGTGGAGGCAGGCCGCCGCTACACCCCCCAGACCCTGCCCAAGAACTCCTGGGACCTGCGCAACTTCCTGTGGGCCCCGGCTCTCGGCTGCTACGGGATCCAGCGCATCCACCTGCTCCGTGACGTGCTCGTCCTGGCCGGCGCGGGCGTCGGCGGCGGTTCCCTCAACTACGCCAACACGCTGTACGAACCGCCGAGGGAGTTCTTCGCCGATCGGCAGTGGCGCGACATCACCGACTGGCACGACGAACTGGCCCCCTTCTACGACCAGGCCAAACGGATGCTCGGGGTGCGCACCAACCCGCACATGACCCCCTCCGACGTGCACCTGAAGAAGGTCGCCGAGGACATGGGCGTCGGCCACACCTTCCGCCTCGCCCCGGTCGGCGTCTTCTACGGTGACGGACTCGACGGCGAGGGCAACGAGCGGATCGAACCCGGATCCGAGAGCGCCGATCCCTACTTCGGCGGTGCCGGCCCACGCCGGCGTTCCTGCACCGAATGCGGCAACTGCATGACCGGGTGCCGACACGGCGCGAAGAACATGCTCACCGAGAACTACCTCTACTTCGCCGAACGCGGCGGCGCGGTGATCCATCCGATGACCACGGTGGAGCGGATCCGTGAGCGTCCCGAGTCCCTCGGCGGTGGATACGCCGTGGACACCCTCGTCACCGGCGCTCCGCGGGTCCGGGCCAACGCCCGCACCCTCACCGCCCGCAACATCGTGCTCGCCGCGGGCACCTACGGCACCCAGCGCCTGCTGCACGCCATGCGCGACAGTGGGCTGCTCCCCCGCATCTCGCCCCGACTGGGATCGTTGACCCGGACCAACTCCGAGTCCCTGGCCGGGGCGATGACCACGTCGATGACGCCCCCCGAGGACTTCACCCGGGGGGTCGCCATCACCTCCTCCATCCACCCCGCCCCCTACACCCACGTCGAACCGGTGCGCTACGGAAAGGGGTCCAACGCGATGGGACTCCTCGCCACGATCCAGGTGCCCGGTGGTGGACGGATCCCCCGCTGGCTGCGTTTCCTCGGCCTGGCCGCCGCCCATCCCTACGTCTTCGCGCGCAGCCTCTCGGTGCGCCGCTTCTCCGAGCGCACCATCATCGGCCTGGTGATGCAGTCGCTGGACAACTCGCTGACCACCTACACCCGGCGCGGGTTGTGGGGAGGACGCAGGCTCACGTCCCGACAGGGGCATGGCGCTCCCAACCCGACCTGGATCCCCAAGGGCCAGGAGGTCATGACGCGGCTCGCCAAGGAGATCGACGGGTTCCCCGGCGGCACCGTCGGGGAGGTGTTCAACATCCCGTTGACCGCGCACTTCCTCGGCGGCTGTCCCATCGGCGCCACCCCCGAGCAGGGAGTGGTGGACCCCTACCACCGGCTCTACGGCCACCCGGGGATCTCCGTTGTGGACGGATCGACGGTCTCGGCGAACCTCGGGGTCAACCCCTCCCTGACGATCACCGCGCAGGCGGAACGGGCGATGTCGCTGTGGCCCAACCGGGGTGAGGCCGACCCCAGGCCCGAGCCGGGATCCCCCTACCGGCGTGTCGACCCGGTCTTCCCCCGCCATCCCGCCGTTCCCGCGGGAGCGTTCGCCGAGCTGAACTTCGGTCGGCGTCGCTCCCTCTCCGTCGAGGTGGTCCCTCCGGCCTCCACCGCGGCGGCAGGCTGACTCCCACTCCGGCGGGGCTTCCCCTCCGGTCCCTTCCCGCCCTCCCCTGCCCTCACGGGCCGTCAGGTCCGTGGACGCCCCCGGACGGAGGCTCGATGACCCCCCTGCGCTACGCCGTCGAAAGCCCACGGAGCCTCAGGACACCCGACGGCGCGCTGCTGCGGGTGTTCCTGCGCGGGCCGGACGACGCTCCGCTGACCGTCGTGTTGTGCCACGGCTGGTTCCTGTCCTCCGACACCTGGCGTCTTCAGGTGTCGGCGCTGTTCTCAGGCCGGTCGGGGATCGAGCCGGGGAGGGTGCGGGTGGTGCGCTGGGAACAGCGGGGCCACGCCGGTTCCACCCTGGGCGCCCGCCGTGTGGACGGCGGGCTGCTCGGCGCGGGTCTGGCCGCGGTCATCCGGGAGTTCGCCCCGACGGGCCCTGTGGTCCTGGGCGGGCACTGCGTGGGGGGTGTGGCGGTGTGCGCGCTGGCCGCGGCCCATCCCGATCTCGTCGCCGATCGGGTCCGCGGGCTCCTGCTGGTCTCCGTGCCGTCCGGGCGGCCGGCCCCCGAAGGTCCGGGGCTTCCGCGGGCGGCGCGCGTGTCCGCCCTCGCGCGGCGCGGCGTCTTGGGAGCGCTCGCAGCGCTCCCCGGACCGGTCGAGCACCTGCGCGCTCTCCTTCCCGCCCACTGGAGCGCTCACCAGGCGCTCGTCCGCCGGACGCTCTTTGGACGTCACGCCGACCCGATGCTGGTCCGGGAGTGCGCGGAGCTCCTCCACGCCACACCCACGGCCGTCATCGCCGCCTTCCGACCGGAGGTCGTGGCGTCGGGCGCGCCGCGCTTTCCGACGGCGCTGCGTGACGTCGCGGTGAGGATCATGCTGGGCGAGGAGGACCGGTTGACGCCGGCCCACCACGGCGACGCGCTGGCGCGGGCCCTGCCGGACGCCCGGCTGGACCTGCTGCCCGGGGTCGGACATGTACCGATGTTGGAGAGTCCCCGACTCGTGGAGGAGCGGCTGGCGGAGCTGTGCCGGGCCGCCCTGTGAGGCAGGGCGGCGGTCAGGCGCTGTGCCGCTCCTCCTTCGCCGCCTTGAGGTGTTCCAGGACGGCGGCGAAGTGCTCGCCCAGGGCCTCTTGGAGGTGGTGGGCCATGGCCTGGGCGAGGATCGCGTCGACCGCGGTCTGGGCGAGCGGACGCGCCCGGCGGATCAGCTCGGCCGCGCCGGCGATGTCGTCTCCCTGGAGCAGCCCGCCGGGGGCGTGTACCGCCAGAACGTGGTCGGCGACCGTCCCGACCAGGTCCCGCGCCGCCGCGTCGATGCGCTCGCGTAGCTGTTCGGCGATGTCCAGGACGCCGTCCAGGGACATCCCGATGGAGACGAGTTCGGCTCCCGCGTGCAGGAGGCGCGGGCTGGGCGCGCGGAAGCGCACACCGTCGCGTTCGAGCAGGCCGAGCCGCAGCGCACGGGTCAACGTGGCGGGGGTGACCTGACCGCCGAACATCCCGCGCAATTCGTCCAGGGTGACGTAGACGGGGATCTCGTCGGTCCAGGGATCGCCGACCGCGGACTCGAAGCCGAGCACGTCGGCGAGGTCGCCGCCGCGCTCCCAGACGGTCACCAGTTCGCTGATGTTGGCGAAGGTGTAGCCGCGTTTGAGGAGCTGGCCGATGAGCCGCAACCGGGCCAGGTGGGCCTCGGTGTAGATGCCGACCCTGCCCTCCCTGCGAGGAGGCGGCAGGAGTCCACGGTCCTGGTAGACGCGGACGTTACGGACGGTGGTCTCGGCGAGCCGGGCCAGCTCGTCGATGCGGTATTCGGCCATGGGCTCAGCTTATGGACCGTGGGGCGTGGGAGGGCGCGCTCCCGGGCTGGGAACCGGAGTGGTGCGGGCCGTCGCGGGTCTCCACGGGCCCGGAAAATTCCCTATTGCATCGTGACAATGCTCATTGTAACGTTCTTAATGAGAACTGTGGAGGAGGTCACATTGGCGCCGGACACGCAGGGTGATCTCAGCGGACGCGCCCCTCATCTCCGCCCCGCCTCCGGCTCCACGGCGCCCACCACCCCGCTCTCGCCACCGCCTCGTCGGGGATGGGCCCGGCCGGACACCCCGCGGCTTGCCGGCACACCGGGGCCCGTCCGTCCCTCACGCACAGCAGCGCCGCACCCGCAAGGAGAAACGCCATGACCGTCCAGGCACAGGCGCCCGCCCCGACCGACCGCGAGGACATCGCCAAACGGCTTCTGCGCTCTTCGGCGAAGGCGTCCTTCGACCCGCTGGTGGAGATCGACTGGGACGCGCCGATCGACCGCGACCGCTACGCCCTCCGCCCCGAGCGGGTCTCGCTGTACGGGACGGAGCTGTGGGACCGCATGACCGAGGAGCAGCGCAAGGAGCTGAGCCGCCACGAGGTCGCCAGCATCGCCAGCATCGGGATCTGGTTCGAGACGATCCTCATGCAGATGCTGGTACGCCACGCCTACGACCGCGACCCCACCTCCAACCACATCCAGTACGCCTACACCGAGATCGCCGACGAGTGCCGTCACTCGGTGATGTTCGCCAAGATGGTCGGCAGGCTCGGCGCCCCCTACTACCGGCTCGACCCGGTGACCCACTTCCTCGGCAAGGTGTTCAAGACGATCTCCAACGGCCCGCTCACCTTCAGTGGGGCGCTGTTCGTCGAGGAGATCCTCGACCAGATCCAGCGCGAGGCCATGACCGACGAGTCCCTGGAACCCCTGGTGCGCGCGGTCTCGCGCATCCACGTGGTCGAGGAGGCCCGGCACATGCGTTACGCGCGGGAGGAGTTCATCCGCGACTGGCCCAGGAGGAACGCGCTGTCCCGCGCCTACACCCGGCTCGTGCTCGGCCTCGTCGTCTACTACTCCACCACCCGCCTCATCAACCCCCGCTGCTACGCGGCGGTGGGACTGAACCCCCGCGAGGCGCGCAGGGTCGCGCTGCGCAACCCGCACTGGGTGGACACGCGCACCTGGGCCGCGCGCAAGGTCGTGGCGACGCTCAGCAAGGCCGGAGCCATCTCGGGTCCGGGCAGGTACCTGTGGCGCAAGGCGGGTCTGCTGGGGCGCCCCGGGGCGCCGGCCTGACCGATCGTCGCGCGCACACCGCCACGGCCCGTCGAACTCGCACGGCCCCGGCCTCGTGCCCCGGCCGTGCGCAGCGGCCACGGCGTCCCGGTGGAACGATCGCGCCCGTGTCACCGGACGCCGTGGCCGACCCCGGTTTCCCTCGTGAAAGGTCCGCTCGTGACGAAAGCCCCTGAGCCCCCCGCCTCGGGAGTGCCCCACCACCGCGTCGCCATCATCGGTACGGGGTTCGCCGGACTGGGCATGGCCGTCCGCCTCAAACGAGCCGGTCTGGACGACATCGTGCTGCTGGAACGCGCCGACGAGATCGGCGGCACCTGGCGGGACAACACCTATCCCGGTGCCGCCTGCGACGTCCCCTCGCACCTGTACTCCTTCTCCTTCGCGCCCAACCCCGGCTGGAGCCGCAGTTTCTCGCCCCAGCCGGAGATCTGGGACTACCTGCTGCGGGTGGCCAAGGACGAGGACGTGGTGCGCCATGTCCGGTTCGGTCATGAACTGCTGGCGGCCCATTGGGAGCCCGACGCCAACCGCTGGCGGCTGGAGACGAGCGGGGGGACGCTGACCGCGCAGTTCCTGGTCAGCGGGACGGGGCCGTTGAGCGATCCGTCGATCCCCGACATCCCCGGCCTCGAGCGGTTCGCCGGCACGGTGTTCCATTCGGCGCGCTGGGACCACGACCACGACCTGCGCGGACGCGATGTCGCGGTCATCGGGACCGGCGCCTCGGCCATCCAGTTCGTCCCCCGGATCCAGCCGCTGGTCCGGCGCCTGCACCTGTTCCAGCGCACGCCGCCGTGGATCATCCCACGCCACGACCGCCCCATCAGCGGGATCGAGCAACGGCTCTACCGCGCCCTGCCCGTGACCCAGCGGATCGCCCGGACCAGCATCTACTGGGCGCGGGAGAACTACGTGTTCGGGTTCGCCAAGAACCCCAGGCTGACGAAGGCCGCCGAGGCGCTCGCCCGTTTCCACCTGCGCCGCCAGGTCAAGGACCCGTGGCTGCGGGCGAAGCTGACGCCGGACTACACCATCGGCTGCAAGCGCATCCTGATGTCCAACGACTACTATCCGGCGCTCACCCGCCCCAACGCCTCGGTCGTCACCGAGGGCATCGCCGAGATCCGGGAACACTCGATCATCACCCGCGACGGTGCCGAGCACGACGTGGACACGATCATCTTCGGCACCGGGTTCCACGTCACCGACATCCCGGTGGCGCAGCGTGTCCACGACGCGGCGGGGGTGGCCCTGGGCGAGCGGTGGGGCGAGGACGCCCAGGCGTTCCGCGGCACCACCATCAACGGCTACCCCAACTTCTTCCTGCTGACCGGACCCAACACCGGGCTCGGGCACACCTCGCAGGTGTTCATGATCGAGGCGCAGATCGCCTACGTGATGGCCGCGCTGCGCTACGCCTGCCGCAACCGGCTGGACCGGATCGAGGTGCGCGCCGACGCCCAGGACGCCTACAACACGTGGGTCCAAAACGCCCTGGAGGGAACCGTGTGGACCTCGGGGGGCTGCGACAGCTGGTATCTCAACTCCGAGGGCCGCAACACCACGCTGTGGCCGACGTTCACCTGGTCCTACGCGCTGCGCACGCGCAGGTTCGACCCGGCCAACTACCTCCTCCGCCGCGAGACGCCGGCGTCCCGGACGGCCGTGGCGGCCTGACATGGTCCCGCCCGCGGGCGGGACCGCACCACACCGTTTCACGAACATCCAGGAAGGCGCGAGATGAGCGGCATGGGAGACGAGGAAGAGGAGTACCGCGGTCCGGTGACCGTGGTGGTCGACGAGCGGGAGATCGCCGCCGAAGCCCATTTGGCGGGTCACTTCGACCCGCTGACCGGCGGCTACCGCTGGGTCGGCCGGCTGGCCCCCAACAGCGAGGTCAGCGAGTGGTACGCGGCCGGGAAGGCGAGGACGGTCGTGGTGCGCACCCCCGAGGGCCACGAGGGGCATGGCAGGATCGGCGATCCCAACGTCTGGGGCGGACACCCGGTGTCGGGATCGGGCCGCCCCCCGTTCGCGGTGCCCGAGGTGTTCGCCGACGAGTGAGGTCATCGCGCCCCCGCCCCGGAAGCGCCCGGAGGGGACGGCGGGGCGGCGACCGGGACCGTCCAGACCCGCGCCACCCGCCATCCCGCCAGGCAGGCGCGCTCGCCCAGGAGGCGGGCCAACGCGAGACGCAGTCCGGTGCCGGCCCGGTCGGGCGACGGGGCCTCGGCGAGCAGACCGACGAGGACGCCCCGGTCGTGGGGAAGACACCGATGCTCCAGGAGGCGGACCACGATCCCCCCGGGCCCCTCGACGCGCACGATCGCGCCGAGGTCCTCGGTCAGGACATGGGCGGCCCCCCGGGAACGGAGTTCGTCGAGGACGGGCACAGCGCCCGCCGCCTCGATCTCGATCTGGACGACACAGCGCACCGTGGGCCTCCCTGACGGGTCGGTTGGGAGTCCCGACGTTAGGCGAACGGCCTTCGCCCGCGCGGTGGCCGTCCACAGGCCGTCTCGGCCCCGCCCCTTCCACGCCGCGTGGAAGGGGCGGGGAGGCCGGGGTCAGCTACCGTACTCGGCCCGGATGCGGTCGGCGAAGTGGGAGAACTCCGCGCCGTGCAGGAAGGCCGACTTCATCGTGCCCTCCTCCGCCAGCCCCTTGCCCGCGATGTCGAACGCGGTGCCGTGGTCCACCGAGGTGCGCAGGATCGGCAGGCCGACCGTCACCGAGATGGTGCCGTGGAAGTCGAACGTCTTGGCCGCGATGTGCCCCTGGTCGTGGTACTGCGACAGCACGCCGTCGTAGCGCCCCTGGAGGAGCTGGTGGAACACCGAGTCGGCCGGGACCGGTCCGGTGACGTCGGCGCCGGTCGCCCGCACCCGCTCGATCGCCGGCTTGAGGTGGACGATCTCCTCGTCGCCGAAGGCGCCGTTCTCGCCGCCGTGCGGGTTGATGGCGGCCACGGCCAGGCGGGGCTCGTCGTCGCCGAACACGCGCAGCGCGGTCAGCGCCTCGTTGATGACGGCGACCTGCTGCTCCTCGTTGATCTGGTCGAGGGCCTTGCGCAGCGACAGGTGCCGGGTGCCGAAGAAGATCTTCTTGCCCCGCACCACGAACATCGTGGTCTGGCGGGTCACCCCGGTCAGTTCGCCCAGCATCTCGGTGTGGCCGAGGTGCTTGCTGCCCGCCGCCCAGATGGCCTCCTTGTTGATGGGGCCGGTGACGATGCCGGCGACGTCGCGGTCCATGGCGGCCTTGGTCGCGACCTCGATGGCGCGCACCGCGGCCCGGCCCGCGCGGGCGTCGACCACGCCCCAGGCGAGCTCCTGCTCACCCAGGACGTCGATGTCGTAGCAGTCGATGACCCCCTCCTGCTCGGGGGGCAGGTCCCACGAGGACACCGTGCGGATCTCGACGTCCAGGCCGCACACCTGGACGGCGCGGCGCAGCACGGCCGGGTCGGCGACGACGACGCCGCGGGCCGACGCCGAGGCGCCGACCTCGGCGAGGGTGCGCACGGTGATCTCCGGTCCGATGCCGACGGGGTCGCCGACGGTGACGGCGAGGGTGGGGCGTTCGGTCATGTCTGGTCCCTCCAGTGGGTGGGGGCGTGGGGAGGTCACGCCCGGATGAGTCGGTCAGTCGCGCGGCCGTCCGCCGCTGATGAGCACGTGCTCGGAGACCTCGGAGCGCACGTTGCGCAGCCGGGTCTGGACCGCGCGGCGCAACTTGGCGAAGCACTCCAGGATGGTGGTGTCGTCACCGATGAGGCCGCCCTTGGTGACGATGGGGATGCCGTCCAGGGGGCCGCCGCTCAGCGTCCCGTGGACCGCCAGCGGGACGACCTCGCCGCCGACCTCGAAGGCGTGCACCCCGAGCTCGTCGAGCACCGCCGAGGTGACGTCGCCTCCGCTGGTGTACAGCCCGCTGGGCAGGCCGGTGGCCCCGGCGGCGCGCCCGGCCTCCTCGACGACCTCGGTGACCAGCTCGGCGAGCAGGCGCGGCAACGCGCGGCGGGACTCGGCCGGCAGCTCCACCACGTCGCCGGCCGAGGTGGCCGTACGCAACACCACGACCTCGGGGAAGACGGCGGTGGTGAGGTGGTCGGTGAGGGCCGCGGCGAGGTCGTCGCGGTGCTCCTCGTCGCCGGAGGCCAGCCTGGTGACGTCCACGTCGACGAAGCGGACCGGTCCGGTGCGCGCGACCGCGTCGAGCTGGCGCCGGGTCAGCTCGGTCGCGCTGCCGACGACGGCGAGCAGGGGGCCGGCCGCGTTGCCGCGACCGCCCAGGCGCAGCGCGTCGGCGAGCAGCGCCCCGGCCGGGCCCGGGTCGACCGACACCCAGACCGTCCCGTCCCTGCGGTGGGCCTCTGCCGCGGCCGTCGCGATGTCGGCGAGGTGCTGCTCGGTCAGGGCGTCGCACAGCACGATGGGCTCGTCCCCCGCCACCAGGTCCGCGGTGAGCATCGCGTGGGTGACCTGGCGGATCGGGACGTGACGCACCGCCAGGTCGCTCTGCTGGGCGATGATGTCGGTGACGATGCTGGTCCGCATCGGGCTGAGCGGGTCGAACGCGAGCTCGGTCCGCTCCAACGGGACACCGTCGAGAAGCTGGACCCCGTCGGCGGTGACCCGCCCGGACGAGGGGAAGGCCGGCGCGAACAGCGCGCGCACCCGCGTGCCGGCGGGGAAGCGTTCCCGCACCGCTCGCCAGGCGGCCTCCAGCTCGGCCCCGATGTTGCCGCGCAGGGTGGTGTCGGTGCGCTTGACGACCAGTCCGACCGGCCACACCGCCTCGATCACGTCGGTGACGAGGTCGGCGGCCTGCTGCGGCGGCAGGTGCCGGCTGTCCAGGTTGGCGATGACGACGTCGTAGTCGTCGGCCACGTGGGTGACGTGCTCGGGCGCCACGGTCGCCACGCGCATCCCCATGCGGGCGAAGCGCGCGCCGGTCGCGTTGGCGCCGGTGAGGTCGTCGGCGACGACGAGGACCTGAGCCATGACGGTCTCCTCAGTTCAGGATCAGCGCCGCGACACCCAGCAGCGGAAGGCTGGCGAGCCACAGCGTGGTGGTCATCCCACTCCACATCTTCATGGCGGCCACGCCGGACAGCCCGGTGAACCGCGTGACGACCCAGAAGAAGGAGTCGCTGAAGTAGGAGAACACCATCGAACCGGCGCAGGCCGACAGTACGGCCAGCGTCGGGTTGACGCCGGCGGCCTCGACGATCGGGGCGCTCAGCGTGGCGGCGGTGATGATCGCGACGGTACCCGACCCCTGCGCGACGCGGACGAAGCTCGCGATGAGGAACGGCATGAGGAACATCGGGACGGGCCAGCCGGAGACGGCGTCGGCGAGCGCGTCGCCCACGCCGGACTGGCGCAGGACCTCGCCGAACGCGCCGCCGGCACCGGTGATGAAGACGATCATGCCGGCCGAGGCCGCGGCGGCGGTCAGCCAGCCGAGCACGGTCTTGCGGTCGGTGCCGCGCGGCGGCAGCAGGTAGACGGCGATGGCCAGGCCGATGAGCAGGGCGATGGCGGGCTCGCCGAGGAAGGCGAAGACGGTGGCGACCGCGCTGCCCTCCATGGCGGCACCGGTGACGGTGTTGCCGACGATGAGCAGCAGCGGCAGCAGGAGCGGGATGCTCGCGCGGAAGGCGCCGATCCGGGGGTCGGCGGGCTCCTTGCCGATCTCGTCCTCGTCGGCGTCGCCGACGAGGGCCGGGTCGAGCTGGGACTCCAGGCGCGGTCCCACGATGCGCGCGTAGGCGACGACGACGGGGATGAGGGGGATGACGAACAGCAGGCCGGCGAGGATCACCGAGCCGAGGTCGGCGCCGAAGAGGCCGGCCGCGGCCAGGGGGCCGGGGGTCGGGGGCACCATGTGGTGGGTGATGGCCAGGCCGCCCGCCAGCGCGAGGCACAGCGTGACGATCGGCCTGCCGTAGCGGCGGGCCAGCGAACGGGCCAACGGGTGCAGGATGACGAACCCGGAGTCGCAGAACACCGGGACCGAGACGACCGCGCCGGTGGCGGTCATGGCGACGTCCTCGCGTCCTTTACCGGCCATCCGGACGAAGAGCTTGGCGAGCGCGTCGGCACCACCGCTCTCCTCCAGGATCTTGCCGATCATCACGCCCAGGGCGATGACGACGCCGATACCGCCCAGCGTGCTACCGAATCCCGTGCTGATGTGGTCGATCAGCTCGGTGACCGGGACTCCGGCCACCACGCCGGTGACCAGCGCACCGGCCAGCAGGCCGACGAACGCGTCCAGTCGCGACCACAGGATGAGCGCGACAACCGCGGCGACGCCGAGCGCCAGCGCCGCGAGCAGCTGCAGTTCCATACTCGTTCTTCTTCCTTAGCCTTCCGCCGGCGTCATTGCCGGGGAATCGGGACCGAGGGGAACGATGAGGGGGGAGCATCGCGGGTCCTCGGTGAGGGAGGCGCGGTCGTCCTCGGTGACGCCCTCGTCGGTGATGACGGTGTAGGGGCCGGGGACGATCGCCCAGTGCGGGAACGGCGCCGCGCCGATCTTGGTGGAGTCGGCGACGACGACGGTGTGCCGCGTGCTGCGCATCTGGAGTTCCTTGACCGCGGCGAGTTCGGAGCTGGCGCAGTTGAGGCCGCGCCCGGGCACGAGCCCGTCGGCTCCGATGAAGGCGATGTCGGCGGTGACGCGGTCGAGGACGGCGCGCGCGTAGTCGCCGACGATCGAGCCGCGTCGCTGCCGGACGTGTCCGCCGATCAGGATGACCTCGACGTCCTCGGCGTCGTGCAGCGCCCACAGGGGGCCGATGCCGTTGGTGACGATGGTCAGCCCGGAGCGGTCGGCGAGGCGTTCGGCGACGAAGGTGGTGGTGCTGCCGGCGTCGAGCAGGACGACGGCGCCGTCCTCCACGAGCTCGGCGGCGCGCTCGGCGATGCGCCGTTTGGCGGTCGCGTTGCGCTCGCTCTTCTGCGTCCACGACAGTTCGGTGGTCGCGCTGACCGGAACCGCGCCTCCGTGGGTGCGCACCACCTTCCCGGCCTGCTCCAGCTCGCTGAGCCCACGCCGGACCGTCGAGGGACTGACGCCGAGGGCGTCGGCGAGATCCTCGACGCGTTGGATCCCCTCGGTGACGGCGTCCAGCAGCCGCTGGTGGCGTCCCATCGACTCCTCCTGCCAGGTCATGCGCGTAACGTTCGCCCCATCATGACCTTTTTGCTCATTTTACGCAAGATGGAGGTTTCAAATGCGTGAAGTGCGCACCACGCGCATACGCGGACGCTCACAACGCGCGCCGATCCGATGGCGCAACGCGAACACGGCCGTGGCGCCGCGCGTCACGCGGCGCCACGGCCGTGCCGAGGGATCGGGGCCGGAGCGACCCGGGTTCAGCGGGCGGCGGGAACGGGGAACCGCACCATCACCCCCGAGAGGGCCGCGGCGGCGCACAACGCCACGACGTAGCCCACGACGCCGCCCCAGCCGAGGTGACCGTAGACCACGCCGCCGAGCCAGCCGAACAGACTCGACCCGAGGTAGTAGCCGAGGGTGTAGAGCGCCGACGCCTGGGCGCGGCCGGTCGTGGCACGGTGTCCCACCCACGCCGAAGCGGTGGTGTGGGCGGCGAAGAAGGCGAAGGTCATCACCAGCAGCCCGACGACCACCGCGATCAGCGAGGTGACCGCCAGTCCGACCATCCCCACGACCATGCCGGCCACGCCCGCCAGCAGGATCGTGTGCCGGCCGAGCCGCCCGGTCAGCCCGCCCGCGATCGCCGAACCCGCGGTGCCCGCCAGGTAGGCGACGAACAGGAAGGCCACGACGGTCTGCGAGACGCCGAACGGCTCCCCCAGCATCCGAAAGCCCAGGTAGTTGTAGACCGTCACGAAGGCGCCCATGAGGAACAGCCCCTGGCAGTACAGCGCCACCAGGCCGGGATCGCGCAGCGCCCCCGCCAACCGCCGCAGCAGGCCGGGGCCCGTCCCACGCCGGACCGGCGTGAACCCCCGCGCCCTCGGGACGGCGACGGCGAACACCACGAACGCCACCAGCCCCAGCGCGGAGTCCGCCGCGATCCCCCAACGCCAGCCGCCGAAGTCGGCCACGACCCCCGAGAGCAGCCGCCCGGTCATGCCCCCGATGGTGGTGCCCGCGATGTATCCCGCGGCCGTGCGGGACAGGTCCGCGGGGTGGATCTCCTCCGCCAGGTAGGCCATCGCCACCGCGGGAACTCCGCCGAGGAAGGCCCCCTGGACCGCGCGCAGCGCGATGAGGGCCCACAGTTCAGGAGCCAAGGGCGCGAACAGCCCGAGAAGCGTGGAGACCGCCAAGGCCGTCATCATCACCTGGACCCGGCCGAACCGGTCGGCCGCCCCACTCCACAACAGGACGAATCCGGCAAGGCCCCCGGTGGCGAAGGAGACCGTCAACGCCGTCTGCGCGGCCGAGGCGTCGAAAGTGGAGGCGAGCCCGGGAAGTACCGCCTGGACCGCGTAGAGCTGGGCGAAGGTCGCGACCCCGGCCGCCCCCATCGCGGCCATGATCCGCCGGTGGCCACCCGTTCCCCGCCGCCACCCCTGCCAGGAGGAGGCGCCGTTCGTTCCGCGGGCCGGGTCGTCCCCGGACTCCTGGTCCGCCGAAGTCATATCAGTCGAGGTCGAGGTCACTCCCTCGACGTTAAACACGGCCATTCCATACGTCCAATACATGGATATCGGATGTTCGATACTGATACGCATGGATGGTCAGGAGATCCGCCGCATCGCCCACGTACTGGCGCCCCGGCTCCGCATGTTCGAGGCCGTGGCCACCCACGAGCACATCACCCAGGCGGCGGACGCACTGGGGGTCCCCCAGCCCACGGTCAGCCGCGCGCTGGCCCGCCTTCAGGAGGAACTGGGATTGGAGCTGCTGGAACGCACCGGACGGGGCGTCCGGCTGTCACGGGCCGGCCGGGTCCTCCTCCCCCACGTCCGACGGGCGCTGGAGACCCTGGCCGAGGGGGCCGCCGAACTGACGGACGCCTCGGCCGGCCGGGTGACCCTGGCGTTTCCGCCGACGTTGGGCGCCGAGGTCGTCCCCGCGCTGATCCGCGGATTCCGCGCGCGCCATCCCGACGTGCGCTTCGCCCTCATCCAGGACGTGTGGGCGGCGGCGATGCACCACCTACGTGACGGTTCGGTGGACCTGGCGCTGACCTCTCCACTGCCCGCCGAACCCGGATTGGATACCCGGGTCCTGCACACCCAGCCACTGCGGCTCGTCGTCCCGGACAGCCACCCGCTCAACGGACGCGAGCGGGTGGCGCTGCGCGCGGTGGCCCGGGAGGACTTCATCGCGCTCAAACCCGGGCGCGGCCTGCGGCACCTGACCGACGACCTGTGCCACCGGGCCGGTTTCGCGCCCCGCGTGGCCTTCGAGGGCGATGACATCGACACCGCCCGCGGTCTGGTGGCCGCGGGGCTGGGCGTGGCGGTCCTGCCGCCCCACCGGTACGGCCTCCTCCCCGGGACCGGCGAACTCGTCATCGACGACCCCGGCGCGGTGCGCACCCTGGGACTGGTGTGGCGTCCGGCCGGCTACGAGCCGCCCGCCGTGGCCTCGTTCCGCGCGTTCGTTTTAGAGGAGGGGGCCCTCCTCGTCGCCGAGGGACTGGCCTGACAGGCCGCTCCCGAAGGGCACCGCCGGCGCGCGCCGCGCGGCGGCGAGGAGGCCGGGGAGGGCCACCGCGCGCCCTCCCGTGGATCAGTCCGCCTCAGACTTGGCGGACAGGTGCACCGCCCGTCCGGTCCGGGCGCTCTCCCGCGCCGCCTCGATGACCTCCAGGCCGTGGACGACCTCGTGCAGCTCCACCGGAAGCGGCTCCCCCTCGCCCACGGCGTCGCGGACCGCGGCGTAGAAGGCCGGGTAGTCGCCGCGCTCGCTGGCCACCGCGAGCAGATCGCCCTCGACACCGAGCGCGCCCCACTTGACCATCGGTTCCTCGCCCCAGTCGGCGGCGTCGGGGCGCTCGCCCCGCTCCAGCCGGCGCTCCTGGCCGTCCAGACCGCGGATGCTGAACGCGCCACGGTCGCCGAGGACCCGGAAGCGGGGCCCCAGCTGGGCCGCCAGCGCGCTCATCCACAGGTGGGAGCGCACACCCGAGGCGTGGTGGAGCGAGACGAAGGCGTCGTCGTCGGCAGCCACCCCGGGGCGGCGGGAATCGAGTTCGGCGTAGACCGTGGCCACCGGTCCGAACAGGTTGATCGCCTGGTCCACGAGGTGCGGCCCCAGGTCGTAGAGCAACCCCGCGCCCTCGTCGGCCGTCCCCCGCTCGCGCCAGGTGTCCTTGGGCTGGGGCCGCCAGCGCTCGAAGCGCGACTCGAAGCGGTGGACCTCGCCGAGCTTCCCGTCGTCGATGAGCTTCCACACCGTCAGGAAGTCGCTGTCCCAGCGCCGGTTGTGGAAGGCCGTGAGAGGAAGGTCGCGCTGCTCGGCCTCCTCGGCGAGCTCGCGCGCCTCGGCCGCTGTCAGCGCGAACGGCTTGTCCACGACGACCGCGAGGCCCGCCTTGAGCGCGGCACGCGCCAACGGGACGTGGGTGGCGTTGGGGGAGGCCACGACCACGATCTCGAAATCCTCGGCCCGACGCCACAACTCCTCGACCGAGGCGAGCACCTCGGTCTCGGGATAGCGCTCGCGCACCCGGGCGGCCCGCTCGGGGTCGCCGGTGACGACCGCCGACAGACGCAGGCCGGGCGTGGCATCGATCAGGGGAGCGTGGAAGACCTCACCGCCCTTGCCGAAGCCGATCAGGGCGACGTGGAGCTCGGGGGCGTGCGCAGACGTCATGGGTCCAATCTAACGGGTCGTCCGGGATCTCCCCCGCCCCGCCGCCGGCGGGACCGGGGCGCCGTCCGCGACGGCGCCCCGGTGCGACCGTCACGCGGCCACGGCCTCCGTGCGCCGCGCGGGCTGCAACGCGATCTCCACCACCTCGCGAACGTCGTCCACCAGGTGGACGTTCAACCGGGCCAGGACGTCGGCGGGCAGGTCGTCGAGGTCCGGCTCGTTGCGCGCCGGGATGATCACGTTGGTGATCCCGCTGCGCAGGCTGGCCAACAACTTCTGCTTCACCCCGCCGATCGGCAGCACCCTTCCGGTCAACGACACCTCCCCCGTCATCGCGACATCGGAGCGGACCGGGCGCCCCGACAGCAACGACGCCAGGGCCGTGGTCATGGTGATCCCCGCGCTGGGACCGTCCTTGGGGACGGCGCCGGCGGGCACGTGGACGTGGATCCCCCGCTCCTTGAGATCGCCCACGGGCAGCCCCATCTCGGCGCCCCGCGAACGCAGGTAGGAGAGCGCGATCTGGGCGGACTCCTTCATCACGTCGCCGAGCTGGCCGGTCAGGGTCAACCCGCTCGCGCCGGACTCGGGGTCGGCGAGCGACGCCTCGACATAGAGCACGTCACCCCCGGCGCCGGTGACCGCCAGGCCGGTGGCCACCCCCGGCGCGGTGATGCGCTCCGCCGGCTCCGCAACGTGGCGGGGCCGGCCGATGTAGTCGGGCAGGTCCTCCGCCGCCACGGTGACGGGGAGTCCGCGCTCCCCGAGGGCGACGGAGGCGGCGATCTTGCGCAGCACCCGGGCGATCGCCCGCTCCAGACCGCGCACGCCCGCCTCACGGGTGTACTCGGCGGCCAGGCGACGCAGCGCGTCCTCGCCGAGGAGCGCCTCCTCGGCGTCCAGCCCCGCCCGCTCCAACTGACGCGGGAGGAGATGGTCCCGGGCGATGACCACCTTCTCGTCCTCGGTGTAGCCGTCGAGCCGCACGAGGTCCATGCGGTCCAGCAACGGGCCGGGAATGGCCTCGACGTCGTTGGCGGTGGCGAGGAACACCACGTCGCTGAGGTCGAGGTCGACCTCCAGGTAGTGGTCGCGGAAGGTGTGGTTCTGGGCCGGGTCCAAGACCTCCAGCAGCGCGGCCGCCGGATCCCCGCGGAAGTCGCTGCCGACCTTGTCGATCTCGTCGAGCAGCACGACCGGGTTCATCGTGCCCGCCTCCTTGATCGCGCGGACGATACGGCCGGGCAGCGCTCCGACGTAGGTGCGGCGATGCCCGCGGATCTCGGCCTCGTCGCGGACGCCGCCCAGGGCGACGCGGGTGAACGCGCGTCCCATCGCGCGGGCGACGGACTCCCCCAGCGAGGTCTTGCCGACACCGGGCGGTCCGACCAGCGCCAGCACGGCCCCGCTGCGACGGCCGCCGACCACCCCCAGGCCCTTGTCGGAGCGGCGCCGGCGCACCGCGAGGTACTCGACGATGCGCTCCTTGACGTCGTCCAGACCCGCGTGGTCGGCGTCGAGCACCTCGCGCGCCTCGGAGACGTCGTAGGCGTCCTCGCTGCGCTCGTTCCAGGGCATGGCAAGCACGGTGTCCAGCCAGGTGCGGATCCAACCGGACTCAGGGGAGGCGTCTCCGGCCCGTTCCAGCCGGTCCACCTCGGCGAGAGCGGCGGTACGGACGTGCTCGGGCAGGTCCGCGGCCTCGACCCGCTCGCGGTAGTCCGCCTCCTCGCTGGAGGGCCTGCCGGACAGCTCGTCGAGTTCCTTGCGGACGGCCTCGAGCTGGCGGCGCAGCAGGAACTCGCGTTGCTGCCGGTCCACCCCTTCCTGGACGTCCTTGCGGATGGTCTCGGTGACGTCGAGCTCGGCCAGGTACTCGCGGGTCCACTCGATCAACCGGCCGAGGCGTTCGGCGACGTCGTACCCCTCCAGCAGCTCCAGCTTCTGGGAGGTCTTGAGGAAGGGGGAGTAGCCGCCGCGGTCGGCGAGACGTCCGGGGTCCTCCAGCTGCTGGATCCCGTCGATGATCTGCCAGGCCCCACGCTTTTGCAGGTAGGTGGTGAGCAGGGTCTTGTACTCGCGGGCGAGTTCGCGGACGCGGCCGGGGTAGCCGCCTTCAGGCGGTTCCTCGTCGTGGACCACGGCCAGGACCCACAGCGCGGTGCCGGGGCCGGTGGTGCCGCTGCCGACACGGGCCCGGGCGACCCCCCGGAGTACGGCGGCCGGCTCGCCCTCGGGGGTGCGGCCGACCTGCTCGACGACGGCGACGGTGCCCACGGCCGCGTAGGAGCCGTCGATGCGCGGAACGATGAGAACGCGGGACTTGGGGGTGGCGCGGATGCCGGACGCCGTGGCCTGCTCCTCTTCTCCGGCCCTGGCGGCGTCGATGGCGGCGCGGACCTCACTGTCGGAGATGCCGACCGGCACGACCATGCCGGGCAGGACGACATCGTCGTCCAGTGGCAGGACGGGCAGCGTCACGGCGGTCTGCGTTTCGGTCATCTGACCCTCCTTGTTGAGTCACTAGCACTCAATAAAGAAGAGTCTCCCTTTGTTCCCTGTTTCCTGTTCGCCCTGAGCGATCACGGGCAACCCCTCGGGGAGACCGGTTCGGGGCCCTCCTGCCGAGCGCGTGTCCCGGGTGCTCACCACGCCCATCCCGGATCGACGGCGAGCCACGCCACGGCCCCGGGCACCCGCGGCGCCGTCCGCGTCCCGCCGCGTTGGCGCGCCCGGTGGCGAAGCACCCTGGAGGGCGCCGCGAAACGCAGGGCGTCATGTCCCGGGAGGCCGCCTCAGCGGAGGAGGAGCAGGGTGTCCCAGCCGCTGGCCGGCGGACGGCCGGTGGCGTAGGCGTGCAGGGCCAGGGCGATCCCCGCGGCGCCGTCGAGGAACCCCGGCATGTCCAGATCGAGGTCGGCGGCCGGCTGGTGGAAGCGGAACCCGAACGGGGCCTCGGGATCGAAGCCGGCCAGCAGGCGTGCCGCGCTCTCCTCGACCGCCGGCCCGAAGCCGGCCTCGGGGTGGTCGGCGTGGAACAGGCCGAGCAGGTACAGGATCCCGGCCCGACCGTGGCAGAGGGCGTCGTCGACCACGCCCCAGTCCGCGACGGGCCTGCGGAGCATGGCCCGCACCGCCTCGAGACCGGCCCCGACCCACTCGGGCCGTCCCAGGGCCCGCCCGGCGAGGTCGAGGGCGCGGGCGGTCCCCACGGCCCCGTAACACCACGAGGGACGCGCCGGCAGGGGCGTGGGCCAGGCCCGCCGGTCCGCGTAGTAGCGCAGTGGCATGTAGGCGGTCCAGTACGGTCCGGCGGCGTCCTCCTCGCGCCACTCCAGCAGCCACCGCGCCATGCCCTCGATCGCCTCGGCCTGCCCGTCGACCCGGACCCCCTCCTCCCAGGCCAGGGAGAGCAGGGCCAACGGGCCGGGGACCCCGTGGGCGAGACCCAGGTTGACCTGTCCGTCCGCGAACTCCTCGGCGACACGGGTGCGGGAGGTGGCGCCGAACCACCACCCGGGCACCTCGACCCCTCGGACCGACAGTGGCAGGCGCAGGGAGACCAGACAGCCCAGGGCCGCGCGCAGGGCGGCGGCCACGTCGGGGGCGGCGGCCCTGCGCCGGTGCAGCAGATAACGGCCGACTCCGCTGAGGCCGCTGAGGACGTCCACCAGCGCCGGGTAGGTCGGTTCCCCGGCCGCACGGGTGGAGACGTGCAGCGCCACCAACCGGTGGGCGTGCTCGGCCATACGGGCGTCCGTCCGGGCCAGGAGCCCCGCGTAGTCGCCGTCGGCGCCCGCGGCGACACGGGCCGCGGAGGCCAGCGCGCCCACTCCGGCGAACGCGCCGTGCGCGGGTCGGGCACGGGTGGCCGCGGCCGACAGCTCCAGGTACCTGTGCGCGTTGAGCCGGTGTCCCTCACTGTCGGGGGCCGAGAGGCCCAACTCGGCGGGTAAGAGCACGAGCCCGGGATACCCCCGGTTGAGCGAGCCCGGCTCCCACAACGGGGACCGGGACTCATCGACCCCGCGACGCCCGGCGTTGGCCCGGGTGGCCGCGACGACCGCGTCGGGATCGCTCAGCCGCCGGGCGACCTCCTCCACGACACGCGCCGCACGGACCCGCTGCGGAGCGCTCATCGGGCCCCTCCCCCCGTCCGGCCCACCCTGGTCCGGACCGCGCTGCGCAATAGGCCGTAGGAGCGGCGCTCCGCGGCGGGGTCCATGCCCAGCAGCCGGTTGGCGTGCATGTGCAGGAGGCCGGCGACGGCCGTGGCGGCCGCGGGGGAGGGCCGTTTCGAACCGCCGATCCCCAGGGCACGACCGTAGGCGCGGGCCGCCGCGGCGCGGGCCGGCCAGTGCGCGAAAAGCTCGTCCGCCCTCCCCGGCGGTCCGGCGAGTCTGCGGCACCGATCCGGGTCGGCCAGCGGGGCGGCGGTCCGGCGTACCGTGGGGGCGACCTCCTTCTGCAGCTCGATGGGGTAGGTGTCGAGCACCCAGCCGCACCAGTCCCACTCCCCCAGGCCGCGCAGGAGTTCGGCGTGGTTCATCGCGGCCAGCGTCTCCAGGGGCGGGGCGGTCACCCCCCGCGCGCGGGCGGCGAGCTGGCCGGCCACGACACGGCTGTCGGCGTCGAAGAGCCGCTCGGCGTACTCGATCGCATCGGGACCGCCGTAGCGGAGGACCTCGGGCTCGTAGGTGTCGAGGACGACCTTGCGGATCACCCCGCGTTCGGTGACGGCCGCCGCCCAGGCGTGCAGGGCGGGCAGGACGGCGGAGAGCAACCGCTCGGGCCGCCCGTGCAGCCGCAGCCGCAGATGCGGGGCCGGATCGACGTAGCGCAGGAAGAACCAGCGGTCGACGTCGGCCTCCACCGTGGAGAGGAAGGCCGGCAGGTCGCGGACGAGGAGCGCGTCCATGCGGTCACGGGCGACGTAGACCTTCGCATAGAGCCACTCGCCTCCGGGCGGGTGGGCCACCCGTGGGGCGAGCCGGGCCGGTGCCGGGGCCGGCGGCCCGGGACGGAGGGACAACAACGGCACCACGACCTCGGCGGCGTGACCGTCGCTCCAGCCGGATTCCGCCGGATCGGCGAGGGGGGACTCCTGAAGCAGCGGGACCGCGCGTTCGCGCAGCTGGGCGCGGAGCAACCTCCGGTGCATCGGCGCGCCGAGGTCGAGGTCCAGGTGGCGGTCGAGCGCGCTGACCCGCAACACGTCGGGGACGCCCAGCCGCTCCCGCCAGGCGTCGAGGGCGCGCTCCCACGCGCGTTCCGACAGCGCGGGGTCGCACAGTGTGGGGTCCGGCCGCCAGCGGGCGGGCGCCAGGACGCTGCGGCCCCGGCGGACCCGGGGAAGGTGGGGCAGCGCGTCCAGGCGGCCCCACTGCCACGGCGCCCAGGGGCGGACCCCGCTCATCGAGACCGCCGCGAGGAAGCGGGCGATGTTGGGGGCCTCGGTGACGATGTTGAGCATGGTCGGACGGATGACCCTCACCTCCCGCCCGGTGGAGGCCAGGGCCAGGTAGAGCCGTTCACCGGTGGCCCCCACGGCCAGATCGCCGAGGTCGACGGGATCGCCCGCCCCGTCCCGCTCCACCGGGAAGCAGCCCACCGCGACGGCCCTGGGGGCCAGCAGCGGGGTACGCGCGACGTTGCCCGAACGCGCCGCGTAGGGCTGGAAGAACAGGTGGGCGGTGAGAGGCCCGTCCCCCCGCTCCGTGTGCAGGCCGGCCAGTTCGCGTTCGAGGCCGAGAAGGTGGGCAAACCTCCCGGCCATCGCCCCCGCGGTGTAGGAGCCGTTGGCCACCACCAGCCGGAAGTCCCCCTCGGCGAGGGCGTTCGCGGAGCGGGCGAGTATCTGGACGCACAGGTCGAGTGTCGGGGAGGGCGGGACCTCCTCCCCCTCCCCCGAGAGGGCGGCGACCAGCCCGTCGTCGAGGACGAGCTCGCTGCCCGGCCCGGCGGCGAGGGCGGCGTGGAGGGCGTGTCCCAGCGTCTCGTCGCGGGAGGCCGGGTAGGGCGTGGCGGCTTCGGGCGGGGCGGGGCGGTCCCCGGGGGGCATCCGGTAGCCGGCGGGGACTCCCAGGCCGAGGTGGGGGTCGAGCAGCTCCCGGACGGGCACCAGACGACCGATCCCGTACCGGTCCAGGAACGCCCGGTGGTAGTCGGCGAGCTGGGGGGTGTGGGCCGCGCCCGCGGGGGCCAGCCGCCACAGCACGTCGGCGGCGCGCGCCGCCTCGACCGCGACCTCCTCGGGAAGGCGGAAGTCGGCGTCGAGCCGCAGGTCGACCTGGATCGGCGGGCGACCGCCGGGCAGGTCGGCGGAGCGTATCCGACGCATGGCCGTGACGGCGTCGCGCCAGCGCTCCCCGCCCTCTCCCGGCGCGGTGGCCGCGTAGGCGTCCAGCAGCCGCGCCACCTCCCGCACTTCGATCGCCACCGGGGCGTCGGTCTGCGCCAGGCGCTCACCGAGGTGGGCGAGCGGATCGGGTAGGTCGGTACGGGACGCGACGTCGGTGAGGAGGATCTCGCGGTCGACGAGACGGCCGATGAGCAGGTCGACGTCGTCGGCGGCGGCCTCGGGGAAGCGCGCGCGGACCGCGGCGCGCAGCTCCGCGAAGGTCAGGGGCAGGCGGGCGGCCTCGACCGCGGCGCGCACGACAGGGGTGAGGCCGACGGTGAGCTCGTGGGCCACCGGGCCGCTCCGATGGCCGTCGGCCTCGCGGACATAGGGCAGGACGAGCCGGTCGCCGCGCCGGTGGCACAGGTTGTTGACGACGAGGAGGAGGCCGTCCCGCGCCTTGGGGTCGTGGTGGAGATCCGAGGTGAGGCCGGCCAGCCAGGCGGTGTCCGGCCGTGGCCGCTTGTGGTGGCGGGCGCCGATGCGGATCTCGGTCGGCGCGCCGAAGGACGCCGGGGCCACTCCGGCGAGCAGTCCGAAGGGGGTGGTGCGCCGGGTCATCCGCAGGAGGTAGCGGGTGACGGAGAGCACCGCGCGATCCACCCTGGCCTGGTCGACAGGGCGGCCGGACTCGATGCGGGCGATGGTCGCGGCGAGGGAGGCGCTGGAGGTCTGGATCGCCTCGCGGACGACGGGGTCGGCGACGAGGTCGAGCAGGAGGCGCGCGGATCCGCGCTGGTCGGCGGCCGCTCCGTCCGGGCGTGCCGTGACGGCCACGGCGGGGTGACGCAGGGGGAGCGCGGCCATCCGGACGACACCGAAGGACGCGGGACGGTACACCGCCCCATTCCGGGGATCACGCGACACTGGGTTCCGTTCGTTCGCTCACCGGGCCGCCCCGGTCCCCCATTGCCCGAGGCGGACAATGGGGGTCGTTCTTCCTTGGCCGAAGGTCAGCAGCAGGGAATGCACATCGCGATTCCCGCGGCGTAGGTGTTGACCGTCGTGGGGGTGAGGGCGGCGTTCTCGTCGAGTTCGCGGGCGGCGTCGGGGTGAACAGGGGTGTCGTCGGTCGAGGTGACGAGTTCGACGTCGAGCTCGAACAGGGCGCTGGGCATATTCGTCCTCCTCGGCGGGAATGCGGGTCATTGGCACCCGACCCGCAGGGCGAAGCAAATATAGGTACCACCATTCGCGTAATACAACCGTTGACAAAACAACGTCGATATGGGCGTGGAAACGACACGGCGTCACGACGCTTCCCCGCCGGCCCACCCCGACACGCCGACGAGATCTGGCGGTTCGCCGCGTTTCGCAAGGTCCCGGGGTCGTGAGTTGCACCACCCGCCCCATGAACGGATACGCCCCCGGAAAGGTCAGACCCGCTGACCAGGCGCATCGCCATGTGTGACACAAACGTTACGACAGAGAGCACCTATATATGTGGACAACGTCACTCAAAACCACTTCCATCAGACGAAACAACCCCGGTCTACACCACACCATCCGGCGGTACTGGAGGTACACGCATGACCACGCCCGCGCGCCGCCGCGCGACCATCGCGGCGTCACTCCCCCTACTGCTACTCGCCGGTGGCTGTTCCTACCTATCAGGCGAATCGCAGGGAGCCGACCCCCAATCCGCCGACTGCGACGCCTACGAGCAGTGGCAGGGACACGACGGCACCACCGTTTCCATCTACGCCTCCATTCGCGACCAGGAGGCCGAGCTGCTGGAAGAATCCTGGTCGGAGTTCTCCTCGTGCACCGGTATCGACATCGCCTATGAGGGAAGCGGCGAATTCGAGGCGCAGATCCAGGTGAAGGTCGACGGCGGAAACGCCCCCGACCTCGCCTTCTTCCCCCAACCCGGCCTACTCGCCCGTTTCGCCCAATCAGGTGACGCCATCGCACTTCCCGAAAGCGTGCGCGCCAACGCGGAATCCGGTTGGAGCGAGGACTGGCTGAACTACGCCACCGTCGACGGAGAGCTCTACGGAACGCCGTTGGGGGCCAACGTCAAGTCGTTCGTCTGGTACTCCCCCGGACTCTTCTCCGACAACGGCTACGCGACGCCCACGACCTGGGACGAGCTGATCGAGATCAGCGACGCGATGGTCGAGGACGGCATCAAGCCGTGGTGCGCCGGCATCGAGTCCGGTGACGCCACCGGCTGGCCCGCCACCGACTGGGTCGAGAACATCATGCTGCGCGAACACGGCCCCGAGGTCTACGACCAGTGGGTCGACCACGAGATCCCCTTCGACGATCCGGCCGTCGCCGAGGCGCTCGACCGCGTCGACTCCATCCTGCGCAACCCCGACTACGTCAACGGCGGCCACGGCGAGGTGCAGAGCATCGCCACGACCTCCTTCCAGGACGCGGGCACCCCCATCCTCGACCGGCAGTGCGGCATGTACCTGATGGGCTCCTTCTACGCCGCCCAGTGGCC
Source organism: Marinactinospora endophytica (assembly GCF_054780875.1). Lineage (NCBI taxonomy): Bacteria > Bacillati > Actinomycetota > Actinomycetes > Streptosporangiales > Nocardiopsidaceae > Marinactinospora > Marinactinospora endophytica. The sequence goes on from NZ_BAAGVM010000006.1 coordinate 268,252, forward strand.
CGAGGGGACCACCGTCGCCGAGGACGGTGACGTCTACGCCTTCAACCTGCCGCCCATCCAGGAGGAGCACGGCACCCCGGTGCTCGGCGGTGGCGAGTTCATCGGCGCCTTCGCCGACCGCCCCGAGGTCGTCGCGGTCCAGGAGTACCTGTCGACCGTGGAGTACGCCAACAGCCGCGCCTCCCTGGGCTCCTGGTTCTCCGCCCACCGCGACCTCGACCTCGACCTTCTCGAGGCCCCGACCGACCGACTGGGCGCCGAGACCCTGCGCGACTCCGAGGCGGTGTTCCGGTTCGACGGCAGCGACATGATGCCGGCCTCGGTCGGCGCCGGAACGTTCTGGCGCGGCATGACGAACTGGATCAACGGCGACGAGACCGAGGAGACCCTCGCCTACATCGAGGAATCCTGGCCCTCCTCCTGATTCCCGCTGCCCCCGAGGCGGGCGACGGCCCCCGTCCCCGCCCATCCCTCCTCCCGTAAGTCCGTCCCGGGCGCCGGCGCGTGCCGGCGCCCGGTCCGCCCACCGAAAGGGCCGGCATGGGCTTCTCCCTGCTCGAAGAACTCCCCAAGATCCTGTGGCTGGTGATCGGCGTCGCCGGGTTCGCCGCCGTCATCGGTCTGCTCCTGCTCCTGGTCGACCGCGGACCCAAGACCCGGCGCGACTGGTGGCAGGCCGTGTGCTTCCTCGGCCCCGCGCTGCTGTTGCTGCTGCTGGGCCTGGTCTACCCGGCGATTCGCACCACCGCGCTGTCGTTCTTCGACAGATCCGGTGACAGCCTGGTCGGGTTGGACAACTACGTCTGGATGTTCACCCAGCCCGAGATCCTCACGGTGCTGCGCAACACGCTGCTGTGGGTGCTGTTCGCCCCCCTCCTGGCGACCGCGACCGGGCTGCTCTACGCGATCCTGGTGGACCGCTCGCGTTTCGAATCGGTGGCCAAGTCGCTGATGTTCATGCCGATGGCGATCTCCTTCGTCGGCGCCAGCATCATCTGGCGGTTCGTCTACGCGGTGCGCCCCGCCGAATCCGACCAGATCGGCCTGCTCAACCAGATCGTCGTCTGGTTCGGCGGCGAGCCCCAGCAGTGGCTGCTCAACCAGCCCCTGAACACGCTGCTGCTGATCGTCGTGTTGATCTGGGTGCAGGCCGGGTTCGCGATGGTCGTGCTGTCCGCCGCGATCAAGGCCATCCCGGCCGAGATCATCGAGGCCGCGCGCCTCGACGGGACGACGCCCTGGCAGCTGTTCCGCCACATCACGCTGCCCTCGGTCTGGCCGACCGTGACCGTCGTGCTGATCACGATCTCGGTGCAGACGCTCAAGGTCTTCGACATCGTGCGCACCATGACCGGTGGCCAATTCGACACCAGCGTGATCGCCAACGAGATGTACAACCAGGCGTTCCGCTACGGCGAGCTGGGCCAGGGCTCGGCGCTGGCGGTCTTCCTGTTCGTTCTGGTCATTCCTCTTGTCCTCGTGCAGATGCGCACCAATCGACGTGCCAGGGAGCAGCGATGAGCGCCCCGACCTCCCCCGCCGCCACGGAGTCCTCGGCGGCCCGGGTCCGCCGCCGGCTGTCGGGGCGGGCCGCGAGCATCGCGGCGATCGTCATCGCCGTCGTGTGGACCCTGCCCACCTTCGGGCTGTTCGTCTCCTCCTTCCGCCCCGAGCAGGAGATCAAGACGACCGGCTGGTGGACGTTCTTCACCGACCCGAGCCTGACCCTGGCCAACTACCGTGACGTCCTGTTCGGTACGGCCAGCCAGGGCCAGTTGGCCAGCTACTTCGTCAACTCCTTCGTCATCACGTTGCCCTCGACGGTGTTCGTGGTGGCACTGGCCGCGCTCGCCGCCTACGCGTTGGCCTGGATGAACTTCCCCGGACGCGACTGGATCTTCCTCGGCGTCTTCGCCCTGCAGATCGTCCCGCTGCAGATGTCGCTGGTGCCGCTGCTCAGCTTCTTCTCCGAGGGGGTGAGCATCGGCGGCGTCCAGGTGCTGCCCGCCTGGGAGCTGGAGGGCGCGTTCCAGTTCACCACGGTGTGGGTGGCGCACACGATCTTCGGGCTGCCGCTCGGGGTGTTCCTGCTGCACAACTTCATCGCGCAGCTGCCGCGCAGCCTGTTCGAGGCCGCCCGGGTCGACGGCGCGGGGCACGGGGTGATCTTCCGGCGCGTGGTGACCCCCCTGATCGTTCCGGCGCTGATGTCGCTGGCGATCTTCCAGTTCCTGTGGGTGTGGAACGACCTGCTCGTCGCGCTGATCTTCGCCGGAGGCGGTGTGGAGACCGCGCCGTTGACGGTCCGGCTCGCCGAGATGGCGGGGACACGGGGCAACGAGTGGCAGCGCCTCACCGCGGGCGCGTTCGTCTCCATGATCGTGCCGTTGCTGGTGTTCTTCTCGCTCCAGCGTTACTTCGTGCGCGGCCTGCTGGCCGGCAGCGTCAAGGGCTGAGCTCAGCGCACCAGCCCGGCCCGGTAGGCGATGACGACCAGCTGGGCGCGGTCACGGGCGCCCAGCTTCACCATGGCCCGGCTGACGTGGGTGCGCGCGGTCGCGGGGCTGACGACGAGGCGGCGGGAGATCTCCTCGTTCGTCAGCCCCTCGCCGACCAACGCCAGGACCTCGCGTTCGCGTTCGGTGAGCGCGGACAGGTCGGGGCCGGGGGTACCGCGGGTCCGCGCCCCGCCGGCGAACTCGGCGATGACCCGTCGTGTCACCGAGGGGGAGAGCAGTGACTCGCCGGCGGCGGCGACCCGGACGGCGCGGAGCAGCTCGCCGGGGTCGCTGTCCTTGAGCAGGAAGCCCGCGGCTCCCGCGGCGAGCGCGTCGAAGACGTACTCGTCCAGTTCGAAGGTCGTGAGCACGACGACCCGGGTGGTCGCCAGCGACTCGTCGCCGGCGATCCGGCGCAACGCCGCGATACCGTCCAGGACCGGCATCCGCACGTCCATCAGCACCACGTCGGGCCGTTCACGCCGGACCAATTCGACAGCGGCGCGGCCATCGGCGGCCTCGCCCACGAACTCCAGGTCCTCCTCGGCGTCCAGGAGGACCCGCAGTCCCATGCGGATCAGCGCCTGGTCGTCGGCGACGGCCACCCTGATCCTGGTCACCCTCCTTCCCCCGCCCCGCGTAGCGGAAGCTCGGCGCGTACCTCGAACCCGCCGCCGGGGCGCGGACCGGCCCGCAAAGCGCCGCCCACCGCCCTGGCACGCTCGCGCATCCCCGTGATCCCGGTCCCCTCGACGGGCGCGGAGCGCGCCGGCCCGTCGTCGGCGACCTCGACGACGAGGTGCGTCGGCAGGTGGGACAGGGTGACCAGGATGTCGGCACCGTCGGCGTGGCGGACGGCGTTGGTCAGCGCCTCCTGGACGATGCGGTAGGCCGCGTGGCCGACCGCGGCCGGCGGGTGGGAGGGATCGCCGTGGATCTGGAGCCGCGCCCGGCGCCCGGCGGCGGTGACCGTGGCGACGAGGTCGCCGACCCGTTCCAGGCCCGGCAGCGGGGCCGGGGAGGCGGCGGGTCCCGTGGCGCGGGGTTCGCGACCGTTGTCGGGGTCGCGGAACACCGCGAGCGTGCCGCGCAGCTCCGCGAGCGCCTCGTTGCTGGTGCGGCGGATGGCCTCCAGCGACGGCGCGGCCTGCTCGGGGCGCCGGTCCAGCACGTGCAGCGCGACACCCGCCTGCATGCTGATCACCGAGAGGCTGTGGCCGACGACGTCGTGGACCTCGCGGGCGATACGCAGCCGCTCCTCGTAGAGGGAGCGGCGGAGTTCCTCCTCGCGGTCCCGGCGGGTGTTCTCGCGGCGGATCCGCACGAGGGAGCCCAGCGCCATGGCCAGCACCGTCAGCGCCAGGAACCCCACGGCGGAACGTAGCGTGGCGGGATCGGCACGCCAGGGGGAGAGGGGGCCCGACCATCCCGCGGCGATGACGGGCAGGATCAGCGCCGACCAGGGTGCCCAGACTCGCGGCGGGAGGGTCACCGCCAGCGAGAAGAGCCCCACCGCGAACAGCAGCAGGATCGGCCCGAAGGGACGGCCCGTGGCGAGGAACCCGGTGACCGCGGCCGCGGTGAGCGCGAACGCCGTGCGCGGCCATACCCGCTGTGCCATCACGCCGGCGGTCGCCACCGCCACCGCCGCATAGACGGTGACGGGCAACGGGGGGAGACGGTCGCCCGCCCACGGCGGGCCCGCGGCCCCGGGCTGCGGGCCGCCCTCGCCCATGCCGAGCTGGGCCCGCGTCGCGAACAGGACGAGGGAGCCGAGGAGGATCCCCAGCGGGATGTCCAGGGCCAGGACACGTGTGGTTCTCGGCGGCACTGCGGCACCCCCTCTCATGTGCCGGTACGGGCCGCGCTAACGACGATAGTCCTCCGCCCCTCATCGGACGTCGGCCGCCGTGCGTATCCGCGCTACGCAGCGGTGCGTAGCCGCGAAGCCGCCCGCGGGGCGACGACACGGCGGGGTTCCGCGCGCGATCATCTCCGCATGTACAGCATGTTCCTCGCCACGGGCGCGGCCGCATCCGGTGCCATCGCCCAGGCCGCCCCTTCCTGGGGCGACGGCCCGCCCTTGTTCCTGCACGCCTTCGGAGGCACCATGTTCCTGTTGTTCCTGCTGATCGGACTGGTCGTGTTCCTGTCCGTCCGCCGCCATGGGGGCCGCCCGCCGTGGGCCCGTCCGGCCGCCGAACCTCCCGAGACCAGCGCGAAACGGATGCTGGCCGAACGGTTCGCGCGCGGCGAGTTGAGCGTCGAGGAGTTCATGGAGCGTGCCAGCGCGCTCAACTGGACCCCCGGTTCCCCGCCCAAGGGCCGGCGTTGAACACTGCGGCTCCGCTCCCCCGCCCCGCGGGCCGAGGCCCGCGGGGCGGGGGAGCGATCGGGCGCCACCCGGACCGGGTGCCCCCATGGTCAGGGCCGGTCCGCCGCCTGTGGGCGGTGATCGAGCCGGGTCCACGCCGGCACCGGTCGCCTCGGCCCTGCCCCTCCGTCCTCTCCGGGCGGGTCCGGCGCCGCCCACGGGACTTCCCACCGCGCGGTCGGACCCATCCGGGCCCTCCCTCGGTCGGCCGTGAACGCACCGGCGTCTCAGGACCCCCGAACCTCGATCGACGCGGCGTAGTCGGCGAAGTCCCGGGGCTCTCGGCCCAGCGCCCGCTGGACACCATCGGCGAGATAGGCGTTCGCTCCACGCCGGATCCTGCCGAACAGCATGATGAACTGTTCGATCTCCTCGGCCGCGACGCCCCTGCGCGCCATCTCCTTCGCGTACTCCTCCTCCGTCACCGGGACGTAGCCGATGTCCCGGCCCGTCGCCCGCGCGATCTCCGCCACCGCGTCGCCGAAGGACAGCAGGCGCGGCCCGGTCAGCTCGTAGGCCTGCCCCGCGTGACCGTCATCGAGGAGCGCGGCCACCGCCACCTCGGCGATGTCCTCGGCGTCGATGAAGGGATCCAACCCGTCTCCGGTCGGCTGGCGCAGCTCCCCCGCCGCGATCCCCTCGGCCATGAACCACGCCTCCGTGAAGTTCTGCGAGAACCAGCTCGGCCGCAGCAGCGTCCACTCCGCACCGGAGTCCTGTACGGCCTGTTCGACCGTGAGGAGCGCGGGATCCCCTATCATCCACAGGTCCCGCGACGACAACAGCACCAGCCTGCGCGCTCCGCCGTCCACCGCGAGCCGGGCGAAGGCCCGCATCCGCTCCGCGGCGTCGGCACTCTGCGCATCGACCAGGTAGACCGCCTCCACCCCCGCCAGCGCCGGTTCCCAGGTCTCCTCGTCGTACCAGTCGAACCTGTGGCCGCCCGAGCGCGAGGCGGGGCGGGGGCGTGCGCCACGGCGGCGCAGCGCCTCGGTCACACGGCGGCCGGTCTTGCCGCTGCCGCCCAGGACGAGCACGTCCGTGTTCGGTGTTTTCGTCATATCCACAGCCAAACAGCGCGAACCTGGACGATCCATGGGCGGATATCTCATTTCAATGTCCAGGCGTCTAAGGTCGTCGGTATGGACGTGCTCACCGACCTCCTCTACGACCTGAACGCGCGCGGAGCGGTATTCGACCACTCCGCGCTGACGCCCCCGTGGTCGCTCCGGTTCCTCGGCGAGACCCCGCTCACCCTGGTGGCATCGCTGCGCGGTCAGGGGTGGATCGTGCCCGACGACACCGCACCGGTACCGATCGGTTCCGGTGATGTCGCGATCGTGGTGGGCCCCCGTCCCTGGACGGTCGCCGACACCGTCACCACACCACCGCGGTTCCTGGTCCGTGGTGACGGTTCCTGCCTCGCCGTGGAGGGCGAAGAGGCCCCCGGCGCCCCGGACCGCGACCACCGTGCCCCACCGGACACCGAAGACCCCGCGGTGCTGCTCATCGGTTCCTGCCGGCTGCGTGAGGAGCTGTGCGCGTGGCTGCTGGACGCACTGCCGCGGGTCCTCGTGGTTCCTCCGGACGGCCCCCGCCCCGTCATGGACCTCATCGTCGCCGAGACCGCGCGACACGCGCCGGGGCGGCAGGTCATCCTCGACCGCCTGCTGGACCTGCTGCTAGTGAGCACCCTGCGCGAGTGGTTCGCCCGCCCCGGGGTCACCATCCCGGCCTGGTACCGGGCCCTGGACGACCCCGTGGTCGGAAGGGCGCTGCGGCTCATGCACGACGACCCCGCCCACCCCTGGACGGTGGCGGAGCTGGCCTCCCGCTCGGGGGTCTCCCGGGCCACGTTCGCCCGCCGGTTCACCGAACTGCTCGGCGAGCCGCCGATGGCCTACCTCACCGCCTGGCGCGTGTGCCTGGCCGCCGACCTGCTCACCCAGACGCAGGACACCGTGGCCACCATCGCCCGACAGGTCGGATACGCCGACGCCTTCAGCCTGAGCGGCGCCTTCAAGCGCGTCCGCGGTGTACGCCCCAGCGAGTACCGCCTGGCCGCCCGTGCCGCGCCCGGTGAGTGAAGAAGGACCCGTGAGCGTCGCGGTCGCACCCCGGCGCCGCTCAGGCGATATCGGTGTCGCTGTCGCGCAGGGTCGAGACGATGGTCTCGACGACGTCCTCGCCCAGGGCGCCCTCCACCCCGGTGTGGACGTCGATGATCAGCAGGCGGGTCCCCGCGCCGTCGCCGTCGGTGGGGACCCCGACGGCGTGGACACGGGCCGTCGCCGGGTCGCAGTCGGGATCGTCCTGGCGCACCTCGACGTCGACGACGGCGTGGTGCCCGCTCAGTCCATTGGCCGCGAACTCCTCGACCGAGGCCGTGGAGACCTCGGGTTGTCCCGCCTCGGTGTGGTAGGAGGCGAGCGCCCATTGAAGGGCCGCCGCCTCGGTCATCTCCTCGGTGTCGGCGGAGTCGACGATGCCGCGCGCGCCCAGTTCTGCCAGCGATCGGTGGTCACAGCGGTATCCGTCGTGGTAACCGGCCGTCCCGCTCATGGAGACCTGGTCCCCCTCGGCTCCCTCCCACCCGCGGATCGTGGTGGGGGTGTCGACCGTCCAGCCGTCTCCGCCGGGGACCTCGTAGGTCAATCCCCACTTGGCCACGCGGACCGCGGTCCACCCTTCCTGAAGGGTCGGCTCGGCGGGGGCCTCCGCCGGGGGCCGTTCCTCCTCCTGGGAGGACGGGGTCTCCTCCCGTGTGGGGGCCGCGGCCTCCTGCGAGGAGCCGCCCTGCGGGGGAGAGGCGACCGCCTCCCCCGTGTCTTCGCGCAGGGTGATGACGACCACCGCGCCCGCGACGATGAGCACCGCGGCGAACACGATGGCCAGGACCGCCGCCATCATGGGGCTCACGCCCCCGGCCGCGGGGCGTCGGGGCTCGTGCGTGGCGGGCCGCTCCCAGCCACCGCCCCTCGGATCGTGTCCAGGCCAAGTCACGGCCCCGACTCTAGAGGATCGACGCGCGCCCGTTCCGCACCGGTACGGCCCGGGAGCCGGGCGGCCGGGGTCTCAACCGGCGTTCAGCGCGGCCCGGGCCGCCTCCAGCGCCGTCGTCCGGTAGGCCGCACCGTACAGGCAGACGTGCACGAGCAGGGGGTGGAGCTGGTGCAACGGGACACGGGCGCGCCACCCCGAGGCCAGGGGAGCCGCCTCGTTGTAGGCGTCGCGCACCCGGTCCAGGTGGGGGAGCCCGAACAGCGACAGCATCGCGAGGTCGGTCTCGCGGTGGCCCCCGTGCGCCGCCGGATCGACGGCCACGGCGCCGTCGTCCTGCCAGATCACGTTGCCGTTCCACAGGTCGCCGTGCAGGCGCGCGGGGGGCTCCGGGGTGCCGGCCAGGTCATCGATGGCGTCGAGGACCTTCTCGACGAGCCGCACGTCGGAGGCGGTGAGCGCGCCCCGATCGGCCGCCCGCCGCAGGTAGGGCCGGACGCGCTGCTCGGCGTAGAACTCGGGCCAGGAGTCGTGGGGGGTGTTGTCCAACGGCAGCGGACCGATGTAGCCGTCCCATTCGGCGCCGAAGGAGTCCGCACCGGCCAGGTGCATCGCGGCGAGGGCGTGCCCGAAACGTTCCGCGGCCTCCGGGGAGGGGGCGCTCTCCTCCACCCAGTCCAACACCAGCATGGTGTCGTCCCAACCGGCGACCGCGGGGACCGGCGCCCCGAAGGAGCGCCTCAGCCAGCCGAGGCCGAGCGCCTCGGCCCGGAAGAGTCCGACCGGGACCCCGTCGGGGTCGTGCCCGGCGGCGGCCTTGACGAACAGTGGGGAGGCGTCGGCGCGTTCGGCCCGGTAGAGCTCCCAGGTGTGGCTGGTGCCCAGGGGGATGACGGTGGCGACGTCGCGCCCGGTGAGCCCGGCGACGCGGTCGGCGATCGAGGACGGCACGGCGCCCCTCCTAGTGCGGGCCGAGCAGAGCGGTCAGTTCGTCGGTGAGCCCCTTGGCCGCGGCCTCGATCATGCTGAGCACCGCCGTGAAGCCGTCGTCACCCCCGTAGTAGGGGTCGGGGACCTCGGGGTTGGGCCCGACACCGGGGGCGAAGGAGCGGAACAGCCGAATCCTGCCCTCGGCGACGTCCTCGTCGGGCGCCAGGGCGCGGAGGTCGGCGAGGTTGTCGGTGTCCATCGCCAAGATGAGGTCGCGTTCGGCGAACCAGCCCGCGTCGAACTGGCGGGCGACGTGCTCGAACGTGTAACCGTGGACACGCAGCGCGGAAGCCGCGCGTTCGTCCATGGCCGAGCCGATGTGCCAGTCGCCCGTGCCCGCGCTGTCCACGGACACCTCGTTCGCCAGGCCGGCCCGCTCCAGATCTGCGAGCAGTACCTTCTCGGCCATCGGGGAGCGGCAGATGTTGCCGAGGCACACGAAGCAGATGCGGTACGGACCTTCGGGGTCACGGGGTTGGGGCAGGCTCATGTGTCCCACGGTAACCGAGTTCCCCTCGGGAGACGGGGACCCGGCGCGGTCGGGTCCGGATCGGGGTGCTGCGCCGCCGGGTCCGGTCTCCCCGGCCGCCTTCGGACCGTGTGACGCCGTGGTTGGTCTTCTGTCGGCCCCCGCCCCTACAGTCGCCCCATGGCCCTCTCACGTCGCCGCGCGATCGCGCTGGCCGTCGTCGTTCCCACCGTCCTGATCGCCCTGTTGGACGGGTGGCGGTCGTCCTTCCTGTCCTGGCCGGTGACGCTGGTCCAGGTGGCCGTGACGGTGGGGGTGGTCGTACTGCTGCTGCGCGTCGCCCTGCCGGGTGTGGCGTCCCGGGCGGCCACGATGGCCGTGTTCCTCCTCGGCTGGGGCGTGGTGGTGCTGGCCGCGGGCGCGGGCGAGGCGGTGGCCACCCTGGTGAACAACGAGTTGGCGCTGGGTGGGATCGCCGTGGGGGCGGGCACGGAGCCGTCGTTCGGGTGGTTCGCCTACACCCCGCTCGGACCTCAGGCGCACGGCGGCCTGAGCATGGACGCCGACTACGCTTCCCCGTCCCCTTTCGCGGGTTCGCTGCTGCCCCACGGCACCGCGGCCCTCGCCCTGGGGCTGGGCTGGGTGTCGGGCGGGGCCGGCGCCCTGGCCTACGCTCGCACCGCCCACCTGGAGCGGGAGGACGGGACCGCCTCCTCCTGATCGCGCTCCCGGTGTCGTTCTCCGCGTCCGGCGGCCCGCGCGATCCGGTCCCTCATCGCCGGAGGCGTCGCCGGAACCGGGCATCGGGGCCGCGTCCGACGCGCCCGCCCGCCGTGGCCGGACGGGCGCCCGGCACCGGCCTGGCCCCGGCGCGTCGAGGTTCGGATCCCCGGTCCCGGGCGGGGGCGCTGTTCAGTAGCGGGCCGGTGGGGGCGTCCCCGACCACCGACGGCGTCCCGTGGCCCGCGGGCGTGGACGAACGCGGTCCGGCCCGGTGGCGGCGCGCCGGACCGGACGAGCCGCGTGGGGAGCCGCCGTGTCACCGGCGCCCCGGACAGGAGAAGCGGCCGTCTCCCAGGAGGGCCCGGTCACGCCTTACCGCGGGCGGCCGGGGGTCTTCAGGACTGTCCGGAGGCCACCGGGATGACCGTGCCGCTGTACTCCTCCTCGATGAACCGGGCGACCTCCTCGGAGGTGAGGATCTCGGCGAGCTTCTGTACCCGCGGGTCGTCCTGGTTGTCCTGGCGGGCGGCGAGGATGTTGATGTAGGGGCTGCCCTCGTAGCGTTCCAGCAGGATGGCGCTCTCGTTGGCGCTGAGGTCGGCGTCCAGGGCGTAGTTGGCGTTGACGATGGCGGCGTCGACGTCCTCGAGGGAGCGCGGGAGCTGGGCGGCGTCGATCTCGCGGAACTCCAGGTCCTTGGGGTTGTCCTCGATGTCCGCCAGGGAGAAGGAGCTCTCCTCGATCCCCTCGGCCAGGGTGATGAGCCCGCCCTCTTGGAGCAGCAGCAGCGCCCGGTACTCGTTGGTGGGGTCGTTGGGCAGCGCGACGGTGGCGCCGTCGGGCAGCTCCTCGACCGAATCCACGGTGAAGGAGTACAGCCCCAGTGGCGGCAGGTAGACCTCGGTCACCGGGACGAGGTCGGTGCCGCTGTTGGCGTTGTAGTCCTCCAGGAAGGGCGCGTGCTGGAACAGGTTGGCGTCGAGCTCGCCTTCGGCGAGGGCGGCGTTGGGGGCGTTGTAGTCGGCGAACTCCTGGATCTTCAGGTCGAGTCCGGCGTCGGCGGCGAGCTCGTCGCGGACGAATTCCAGGACCTCGCCGGCGGGGACGGCGGTGGCGCCGACCGTGAGGGTGTCCTCTCCCCCTCCCGCCTGTTCCGAGGGGGCGCCACAGGCCGCGAGGCCCAGGGCGACGGTGGCTCCCGTGACGGCGGCGGTGATGCGGCGCATGGCGTTGTGCTCCCTGATGGGTCGGACGGGGATAGACGGACGGCCGCCGTGGAGGAACCGCGGCGGCCGAATTTCCTACTTGTCCGATCATATTTAGGTAGGAACAAAACGGAAACATCGGGACGAAGTGACCTTGGTCATTCCCCTACCAGCGCCGATCGTCCCCTCCGCCACCGACGCTTCCCTGATCACGGAGGGCGGCGTGGGCTCCTCGCCATCGGCGGCCCCGCATCGTGGGGTACCCGGGGCACCGGCCACCGGACGCGTCGTCGAGCGGCTCGGCGGAGGTGGTGGCGCGCCGAACACCCGTGACCGGACCGTCGTAGACGAGGCCGGCCGTCACCGGGTCCCGCCTCCACGTGCCGGTCCGGCGCGCTGCGCGGATGCCGGGCTCCCCGCCGGAGAACCGGCGCTACGACGGCGGGGCCGCGTCGCCGAGGACGCGGGCGGACCGTCCGGACCGGCGGATGTGACGGGCCGCCCAGAACTCACCGGGACGGGCGAGCCGGCCCGGACCCCGTCGCGGTGGTCGCCCATGGCGAGTCCCGCCGGGATGCGCCGGGGAGCGTCATGTCCCGGAGGGCATCACCCTCCGGGCTCCGGCTCGGCGGGTCAGCCCCTGGGAAGCCGTACGACGGTGACGAAGAAGTCGTCGATCTGGCGCACCACGTTGATGAACTGGTCGAAATCGACCGGCTTGGCCACGTAGGCGTTGGCGTGCAGCCGGTAGCTGCGCAGGATGTCCTCTTCGGCCTCGGAGGTGGTCAAGACCACGATCGGGATGTGGGCGAGCGTCTCGTCCTTCTTGACCTCCTCCAGCACCTCGCGCCCGTCTTTGCGGGGAAGGTTGAGGTCGAGCAGGATCAGGTGCGGACGAGGTGCGTCGGCGTACTCTCCCTCGCGGCGCAGGAAGCGCAGCGCCTCGACGCCGTCGGAGACCACGTGCAGGCGGTTGCCCACCTTGTGCTCCTCGAACGCCTCCTTGGTCATCAGGACGTCACCGGGGTCGTCCTCGACCAGCAGCACCTCTATGGGTTGCACCATCGTGACCTCGCTCATTCCCTCAGTCCTTCGTTTTCTCCGCCGACCTGGGCCATCGGCCCGGAGATGGTGACGACGTCCTCGGTCGCCTCGTCCTCCCTCTCGACGTCGGCGGGGAGCGACCAGCAGATGCGGGTGCCCGGTTCGTCCGATTCCGCGTCCAGCCAGATACGGCCGCCGTGGAACTCCACGATCTTCTTGCACATGGCCAGACCGATACCGGTGCCGCCGTACTTGTCCCGCGTGTGCAACCGCTGGAAGATCACGAAGATGCGTTCGGCGTACTGCGGCTCGATGCCGATTCCATTATCGGCGCAACAGAAGACCCATTCTTCCCCCTCCTGGCGAACGCTGATGCGCACCCGTGCCGGCTCCTCACCGCGGAACTTCACGGCGTTGCCGATGAGGTTGAAGAAGACCTGGGTGAGCAGGGTCCGATCGCCCTGGACCACGGGCAGCTCGTCACCGGTGACGACCGCGTCGGCCTCCTCCAGCGCGGAATCGAGGCTGCCCAGCGCGTCGTTGAGGGCCTCGTTGAGGTCCACCGGGGCGAAGTTCTTCGTCCGGCCGACCCGCGAGAAGGCCAGCAGGTCGTTGATGAGGGTCTGCATGCGCTTGGCGCCCTCGACCGCGAAGTCGATGTAGGAGTCGGCCCGCTCGTCGAGCTGCCCGTGGTAGCGGCGTTGCAGGAGCTGACAGAAGCTGGCGACCTTGCGCAACGGCTCCTGGAGGTCGTGGGAGGCGACGTAGGCGAACTGTTCCAGTTCGAGGTTGGAGCGGCGCAGCTCCTCGGTCTGGCGCTCCAGCAGCTCCGACTGCTCCTGGAGGGTGCGCCGGGCGGTGCCCACCTCGTCGAGGTCGCTGACGATGCGCTCGCGCATGGCGTCGACGTCCCGGCCGACCCGCTGGATCTCCGGTGGCCCTTCGAGGATGATGCGGTGGGCGTAGTAGCCGTCCGACACCTGCTGGAGGTGGCGGCCGAGCTCGTCGAGCGGACGCAGCACCCAGTGCTGGAGCATCACCCACAGGAACACGCACAGCACGGTCACGACCACGCCCACCAGCATGAGCAGGGCCACCACCTGCTGCGTGGCGTCGGTCAGCCCCTCCTGGGCCGAGACGAGCTCCTCGGCGATGATCTGCTCGGCCTCGGTGGCGGCGGAACGCAGGTCGCCGAAGCGTTCGCGGCCCAACCGGTAGTCCTCGGCGGTGACCTCGTCGCCGGCCTCGACCTTGTCCAGGGTCGGCACCGCGAAGTCGTCGTTCCACGCCTCGCCGGCCGCCAGCAGCGCGCCGATGGCGGAGTCGATCTGTTCGTTGTCCCCCGCCACCTTGCGCAGCGTGGGCAGGCTCTCCTCCAGCGCGGTCCGGCCCTGCTGGTAGGGGGTCAGGAACTCCTCGTCCCTGGTGAGCGCGTACCCGCGCACACCGTTGTCCTGGTTGAGGTAGGCGGCCATGGCCTGCTGGACGGCGCTTTGGGCCGGGGTCAGCTGTTCGATCTGGCGCATCAGCGCGTCACGCGCCTGGACGACGCTGATGGTGATGGTGGCCATCGACGCGATCAGGACGACCGCGACGGAGGAGAGGAGGACGGTGACACGGCGCCGCAGGGTCCAGGGGCGACCGTCCGTTTCCGGCGTCTTCGCGGCGCCGGTGACGGCGAGTCCGCTCATCCGACGTCCCCGTGCGTCACCAACAGCATGGCCACGTCGTCTTGGAGCGGTCCCCCGTTGTACCGCTCGACCTCGTCGACCAGTCGTTCGGGCAGGTCCACGATCGAGACTCCCCTGTTCAGTACGGTGCTCAACGTCCGGCCCAGTCCTTCGACGCCCAGCCGTTCGGCCCCCTCCCCGGCGTGGGCGTCGACCAGGCCGTCGGTGTAGAGCATGAGCGTGGCGCCGCGCGGGAAGGGGAACTCCTCGACCTCGTTCTCGGGTTCGGGGAACACCCCCAGCGGCGGGCGCGGCGTGGCCTTCGTCTCCACGACGGTGTCGGTGATCAGCAGCGGTGGCGGGTGGCCGAACAGGCGTACCCGCGCCGACTCGCTGCCGGTGTCCAGGCTGACCTGGCACAGCGTCGCGTACATCTCCTCCTGCGCCCGTTCGCTGACGAGGATCTCCTCCAGCGCGGGCAGCAGCGACGTCTCGGGGACCCCTCCCATGACCAGGGCGCGCCAGGCGATGCGCAGGGAGACGCCGAGGGCGGCCTCGTCGGGGCCGTGTCCGCTGACGTCGCCGATGATGACGTGGGTGGTGCCGTCCTTCTCGACCGCGTCGAAGAAGTCGCCGCCCACCAGGGCCCGCTTGCGTCCGGGACGGTAGAACGAGCGGTGACTGAGCGGAGAGCGTTCGAGCAGCACCTGGGGCAGCAGCCCGCGCTCCAGGCGCATGTTCTCCCGGGCGTACAGCTCGGCCTCGCGCAGTTGGCGGGCGTTCTCGTCGGAGCGCCGGCGTTCGACGGAGTAGCGCAGGCTGCGCGCCAGCAGCGACCCGTCGACCTGCCCCTTGACGAGGTAGTCCTGGGCGCCGGCGGCCACCGCCGCGGCGCCCTCGTGCTCGTCGTTGAGACCGGTCAGCACGACGACCGCGGCCGAGGAGGCGGAGGTCAGGACCTCACGCAGCAGGTCCATCCCACCGGCGTCGGGCAGGTTGAGGTCGAGCAGCACGCATCCTCGGAAGCCCGGCAGGTGCCGGCGGGCCTCCTGCAACGTGGCGACCCAGGTGATGTGAACGCTCAGCGCGGTGTCGGCCAGCAGCTCCTCGACGAGGAAGGCGTCCTGGGGGTCGTCCTCGACGAGGAGGACGTCGACCGACTCGATGGGAGCGGCCATGGAACGCGTCATCGCGTCACCGTCGAGGTGCCCGGCTCCCTTCGATCCCGCGGTGGGATCATCCGTCACGGCCATGGGGTCGTGTTGCGTTTCCCTAATATCCACACATCGCCTCTACGTCGACCAGTTCTTCGGCGCTCGGTGGCGCCGTCGTCATGGTTTTCCGACGCCCGAACCCCTCCTCTTCGTCCGCGCGGCGGTGCCGGACCTCGGTCCTGGCACTCACCGGAGACTGCGGCCACCCGCTCAGCGAGGCGTCAGCACGCGCACTTCCGCGGCAGCCAAGACGATAATGGCCCGGATCGTCCCGTTGCCAGGTGGAGTGCGCCAGAGACACCCAACGCCCACCTCGGGAACCTCCGCGCTCGATGCGCCCGTCGCCGCGTCGTTTCCGTCGCAAGGATACCGCCCTCACGACCGTACGAACGGGCTGGTGGCGGCGAGGCTGCCACAATCCGGTGCCTCTTGTGCCACCTGCCACCCCTTCCGCGTTACCGACACATCGTCACCAAACCCTTGACAGGATCACCGACCTTGCTGACATCATGTCGCAAACGCGGTCGTTCCGTGGCACGTGCCCTTCCCCGGACACGCGCCCGAACCGGAAGGTGCCCGACGTGAACGCAGGATCCCCCCGAGCCTCCTCCGTCTCCCTCTCCCGGCGCCTGCGGGACGCCACCAGTGACGAGCACGACAGCGCCGAACAGCACGGCTTCACCCGGGCGCTCCTCGAAGGACGGGTCCCCCTCTCCGGCTACGCCGAGATGGTGGCCCAGCACTACTTCGTCTACGCCGCGCTGGAGGAGACCGCCGCCGAGCTGGCCGACGATCCCATCGTCGGCACGCTCCTGTCCCCCGCGCTCGACCGCGTGCCGGCGCTCGAACGCGACCTGGAGGCCCTCCACGGCCCCGGCTGGCGCGGACGTGTCACCCCCGGCCCCACCACCGCCGCCTACGCCGACCACATCCGGCGTACGGCCGCCCGCCCCTCCGGTTACGTCGCCCACCACTACACCCGCTACCTCGGCGACCTGTCGGGAGGCCAGTTCATCGGACGGGCCGTGCAGCGCGCCTACGGCCTGCGGGACGGACACGGCGTGGGGTTCTACGACTTCGGCGAACTCGGCTCGCTGCCCCGCTTCAAGAAGGGCTACCGGGCCCGGCTCGACGCGCTACCGCTGCCGGAGGCCGAGATCCGCCACACCCTGGACGAGGCACGCCTGTCCTACCGGTTCTCCACCGGGCTCCTGGCCGATCTCGGCCGGGGCCTGCCCCCGGAACTCGTCGCCTGACCCCCCGCCCTCACCGGCGTGGCACGATAGCGCCATGCCCAAGATCTCGGCTCCCACCATCGCCGCCCATCGGGCGCAGATCCGCGGACGCATCCTCGACGCGGTGGCGACGCTCACCCGATCACAGGGCATCGACGAGATCTCCATGACCGAGGTGGCCTCGGCGGCGGGGATCACCCGCACGGCGCTGTACAACTACTTCCCCGACAAGGCCGCGCTGCTGCTCGCCTTCACCGAGCAGGTCACCACCGGCTTCGTCCGCCGCTACCAGCGAGAGCTTCCCCACGGCGCCGGGGCCGCGGAACGGCTGTCGGTGTTCATCCGCTTCCAGCTGGAGGGCATCGTCGAGCACCCCCATCCGGCGGCGGCCGAACTGGGCGCGAGCCTGGGCCCCGACGCCTACCAGGCCCTGGCCGAGCACGTCGCGCCGATGCAGCGCCTCATGGTGGAGATCCTGCGCGAGGGGGCCGAATCCGGGGAGTTCGCGGACCTGCCGGCCGAGGCCACCGCGAAGCTCGTGTTCGCCATGATCGGGGCGCAGCGGGTCCCGCTGCTGCACGGCGGAACCGGGTTCGACGACGCCCACGCGCTGGTGACCACCTTCACGCTGCGGGCGCTGGGCGTGGCCTCCTCGACCGCCGAACGGGCGGTGCGCGACGCCATCGGGCGCAACAAGGGGGCACACGAGGAGTCCGGACCGGTCCGGGCCCACCGGGCCGGACCTCCCTCCGCTCAGTAGGCGCGCAGCCGGCGGGTCAGCGCCGCCACGGCGGCGGCGGTCGCCAGGGCCCCGGTCAGGGCGGCGGTGGCCGACGCCCGGTGGCTGCGGCGACGGCGTTCCCGGGCGGCGGCCACCGCCGCGGCCCGTTCCTCCTCGTCGAACCGCCCCCCGCACATCCGCGGGTCCAGCTCCAACGGGCGCCACAGGGAGGGCCAGCGGCTCAACGCCTGCACGGGGGCCTGCCTGGCGACGCCGTCGGCCAGGCGCTGCTCGACGCCGTCGACCCTGCGGCGCGGCTTGAGCCGCGCCCCCTCGGAGCGGCCCGGCAGCTCCACCGGTTGCGGCCCGACGTAGCGCAGCTCCCCCGGCGCGTTGCACAGCAGCTCGGCCAGGAGCTGGGCGCAGGCGCGGGCGTCCCCCAGCGCGGTGTGCTGCCCGGTCGGCCAGTGTCCGTTGAGCGCGTGGCTGGCCCGCGGCAGCGAGTAGCGCTTCAGGTCGATCTGGGCGCGCAGCGTCCGCAGGGTGCACAGTCCGGGCATGTCGGCGGGCAGACCCAGCGGGACGAAGTCCGCGGTGAGGAAACGCTCCTCGAAGTCGAGGTTGTGCCCGACGAGGACCGCCCCGGAGAACAGCTCGGTCAGTTCGCCGACGATGTCGCCCGCGGTGGGAGCCCCGACGACGTCACCGTCGGCGATGCCGTGGAACTCCTGACCGGTGACGGGGATGCGGGGGTCGACCAGGGTGGTGAACTCGCGCAGGACCGTGCCGTCACCGCGCATGCGGACCACCGCGATCTCGCAGACCTTCGCGCCGGAACCGGGTTCCAGGCCGGTGGTCTCGACATCGACGACGGCGTAGTCGAGCTCCCGCGCCAAGCGGCCGGCGCGACCACGCGTCAAGGCCCCCAGGCGAAGTGCTCGCCGGGTGGCACGCCCATCGTGCAGCACGTTCGTCCCCTGTCTGTCGCAGCGGCCTTTCCGACTCCGGACGCCCGCGCCGGATCCTCCCGGCCGGGCCAAGCCCCGACACTACCCGCTGGCGGCGACGAAACCCGTCAAACAGGCACGTGGCGGCACCTGGGGGAGATCGCCGTCACCACCGGCGCTGCCGGGGCCGCGGACGCGCCGCCGCCGGGCGGCGTCTATGCTCTGGCCTGGCCGGCACCCCGCCGGCGCCGGGCCAGCGCCATGGCGTCCCGGCGGATCGTTCGAGGAGTTCCCATGTCCGAGGCCCCGCCCGCCTACGTCCCCCTCGCCGAGGTCATCCGATCCGGCCTGCGCGAAGGGGTGCACCACGGTGCCGTGGTGGGAGTGGACTCCGACGGCACCGTGGTCCGGGCCCGCGGTCCGGTGGACGCCCCGATGTTCCCGCGCTCCTCGGCCAAGCCGTTCCAGGCTCTGGCCTGCCTGCGCGCCGGGGCGCCCCTGTCGGGCGCGGCCCTGGCGATCGCGGCGGGCAGCCACAACGGCCAGGACTTCCACGTCGCCGAGGTGGAGCGGATGCTGGCCGAGGCCGGTCTGGCGCCCTCCGCGCTGCGCTGTCCCGAGGACTGGCCGATGGGGCGGGCGGCACGGGACGAGCTGGTCCGTTCCGGCGGGGCGCGGAGCAGGCTGCTGATGAACTGCTCCGGCAAGCACGCGGCGATGCTGACGGCCTGCGTGCGGCGGGGCTGGGACACCGACACCTATCTCGATCCCGCCCACCCGTTGCAGCTGCTCGTCCGCGAGGTGATCGAGGAGTTGTGCGGCGAGCCGGTGGCCCACACCGCCGTGGACGGGTGCGGCGCCCCGCAGTTGGCGGTGTCGTTGACCGGCCTGGCCCGTGGCATCAACGCCATGGTCCGCGCGCCGCAGGGCAGTGCGGAGGCGGCCGTGATCGCGGCGATGCGGGACTTCCCCGAGTACGTCGCCGGCGACCGGCGTGACGACACGGTCCTGATGCGCCGGCTACCGGGACTGGTCTCCAAGATCGGCGCCGAGGGCGTCATCGTGATGGCCACCTCCGAGGGGCGCACCGTCGCGGTCAAGATCGCCGACGGCGACCCCCTGACCCGTTGCCGGACGATGGTCGCGTTGAGCGAGCTGGCCGCCATGGGCGTGGACGTCTCCCCCGTCTCCGACCTCCTCAGCGGCGACGTGCTCGGGGGCGGCGAGCCGGTCGGGGTGATCCGCCCCATCCCGGCCTGACCCGGGCCGGGCCGCGCGCGAGGCGGAAACAGGCCGGCCACGACGCGCGTTGAGCACGATGTGGCCGGACCTCCCCGGCGACATCTCGGACAAGCGCGTCCACGGGGACGCGGTGGCGGCAGGTAGGGAGAACGGATGCGCGACATCGTCATCGTCGGGGCCGGCATGGCCGGGCTCGGGGCCGCGGAGGCACTGCGGGCCGCGGGCTTCGACGGCACGATCACCCTGATCGGCGAGGAGCCGCACCGCCCCTATTCGCGCCCGCCGCTGTCCAAGGAGGTGCTGACCGGCAAGGGGTCGCCGCTCGGCGTGGTGTTGCGGGACGAGCCGGAGTTCGATGCGCTCCACCTGGACCTGCGCACGGGCGTGCGCGCCGAACGGCTGCGGCCGGGTGGACGCGCCGTCGACCTGTCCGACGGCACATCGGTCACCGCCGACGGTGTGATCATCGCGACGGGGGCCGCCGCCCGCCGCCCCGATACGGACCTGGCCGGCGTGCACGTGCTGCGCACGCTCGACGACGCGCGGGCCGTGCGCGCGGCCCTGGAGACCGAGGAGCGGATCGTCGTGGCCGGGGCCGGCTTCATCGGCGCCGAGGTGGCCGCGAGCGCGCGCTCGCTCGGCCTGGACGTGGTCCTGGTCGAGGCCGCGCCGACACCGCTGACCCGCGTCGTGGACCCACGTGTGGGCCGGGTGCTCACCGACCTCCACCGCGACAACGGGGTGGAGGTGCGGCTGGGGACCGCCGTCACCGGTTTCGAGGGGGACGGCCGGGTCGAACGGGTCCGGCTCTCCGACGGGACCGCGGTGGAGACCGGGCTGGTCGTGGCGGGACTGGGCGTCACCATGAACACCGGCTGGCTGGCCGGCTCCGGCGTCGAGCTCGACGAGCGCCTGGGCGGTGTGCGCTGCGACGCCTACTGCGCGACGACGGTGCCCGGTGTCTACGCGGTGGGCGACCTGGCGAGCTGGCCGCACCCCCGCTACGGCGGACGGATCCGGCTGGAGCACTGGACCAACGCCGGGGAGCAGGCCGAGCTGGCCGCGCGCAACCTGCTCGCGGGCGAGAACGGGCGACGCCCCTACACCCCGGTCCCCTACTTCTGGTCGGACCAGTACGGGATGAAGATCCAGCTCCTGGGCCGCGCCGCGCCCGCCGAGACCGTGGAGTTCGTGCACGGCTCACCGGAGGACCGCAAGTTCGTGGCCTTCTTCGGCGACGGCGGCATGCTCGTCGGGGTGCTGGGGCTGCGTTCGACCCCCAAGGTCATGCGCTACCGGGGACTGTTGGAGAAGCCCACCACCTGGGACGAGGCGCTGGCCGCGGCCGGGATCACCGCTGGAGCCTGATGGCCTGCTTCGGGCACATCCGGGCGGCCTCCTCGACCTTCGCCCACTGCTCCTCGGCCGGCTCCTCCTGGAGCACGTAGAGGTAGTCGTCCTCGCGCACCTCGAACACCTCGGGGGCGATCCCCATGCAGACCGCGTTGCTCTCGCACAGGTCGAAATCGACGTTGACGCGCATAGCGCCCCTCCTCAGGGGGATGGTCCTCACCTCACGATCGCTGACAGCGAGCTTAGCCCCGTCCCACCCGCGGCGGCAGGGGGCCGGCGAAGGGGCCTGGCGGCCGTCCCGGCGGACCGGGACGGCCGCTCCCCTCACTCCTGGGCGAAGCGGTCGGTCGCCTCGATCAGATGGTGCAGGATCCCCGGCTCGCTGAAGGCGTGGCCGGCGTCGTCGATGAGGTGGAACTCCGCCTCGGGCCAGGCCCGGTGCAGGTCGAACGCCGTCTTGGCCGGCGTGCACACGTCATAGCGGCCCTGCACGATCACGCCGGGGATCGACCGCAGCTTCCCGGCGTTCTCGATGAGCTGGCCCGGGGTGAAGAACCCCCCGTGCAGGAAGTAGTGGTTCTCGATCCGGGCGAAGGCCAGGGCATAGGAGGGCTCGGCGTGCTCGGCGCGCAGGCCGGGGTCGGGCCGCAGGGTCACCGTCGACCCCTCCCACACGCTCCAGGCCCGCGCGGCCTCCAGCCGCACCGCCGGGTCGGGGGAGTTGAGCCGCTCCGCGTAGGCGCCGATGAGGTCGTCGCGCTCCTTCTCGGGAATCGGCGCGATGTAGGACTCCCACAGGTCGGGGAAGAGGAAGGACGCGCCGTGCTGGTAGAACCAGCGCAGCTCCTCGTTGCGGAGGGTGAAGATGCCGCGCAGGATCAGTTCGCTGACCCGCTCCGGATACTCCTCGGCGTAGGCCAGGGCCAGGGCGCTTCCCCAGGAACCGCCGAACACCTGCCACTTGTCCACGCCGATCATGCGACGCAGCCGCTCGATGTCCTCGACGAGGTTCCAGGTGGTGTTGGTGTGCAGCTCCGTGTCCATGCGGCTGGCGTGCGGGGTGCTGCGTCCGCAGTTGCGCTGGTCGAACAGCAGGATCCGGTAGTGACGCGGATCGAAGAGCCGACGGTGGACGGCGGCGCACCCTCCGCCCGGTCCACCGTGCAGGAAGACCACGGGTTTGCCCGCCGGGTTGCCGCACAGTTCCCAGTAGATGCGGTGCCCGTCGCCGACATCGAGCATCCCGCTGTCATACGGCTCGATGGGCGGATACAGCGTGCGCATGAAGAGGCGCCCTTCTAAAGACGAGGCTGTCGGTCGTGCAAGGGGGAGAGGACCGAGCGGCGAGGCCGGGGAGCCGGGAGCAGCGGAGGACGGGCTGGAGCGGGAGGGCCGGTCCGGCCCGGAGGTCCGCGGCGCTGTCACGGCCTCGTCACGCGGGAGGCGAGCTCATGGCTGTGAACGGGGCACGGGAGCTGCGGCTCTGCTTCCCGGCGTTCCCGGCGAAGACGGGACGGAGATCACCGGCGGCGGGCTCTGTGGCCCGGGCCCCGGCAGGTCGGGACGACCCCACCGTTGCAGCGCCGAAGACCCTGGTTCACCGCGCAACTCGTCCATCGCCCTCATCCTAAAGGCCCGGCACACACGGTGACCGTCGCTTGCCTCCGCTGCCCCGTGGCCCATGACGGCCTGGGGCGCCGCTCGACGACGGTGCCGCTGGATGATCTTGGCCGTCTCCCCCCGCGTCGCCCACGACCCCCTGGGCTAGAGTGACCGTCGTCACAGCGACTACTGGGAGGTAGGTCTATGCCGAGCACGCCCACCGAGACGTTCCGAGCCGCCCGCGATCTCCTGTTGCGCACCCGTACCGACTACGAGACCGCGGTACGCGAATTCTCCTGGCCTCGTCTCGACCGCTTCAACTGGGCGCTGGACCACTTCGACGTCGCGGCGGCCGAGCACCCCGACCGGCTCGCGCTGTGGATCTCCCACGCCGACGGTTCCGAGACGAGGCTGGGATACGGCGACCTGGCGCGCCGCTCCAACCAGGTGGCGAACTGGCTGCGCGCCCAGGGCGTACACCGCGGGGACCGCATCCTGCTCATGCTCGGCAACCGGGTCGAGCTGTGGGAGGTGATGCTGGCGGCGATGAAGCTCGGCGCGGTGGTCATCCCCGCCACGACGCTGCTGTCGGAGGCCGACCTCGCCGACCGGATCGAACGCGGCGGGGTGGCCCACGTCGTGGCCGAGGCCGCCGAGACGTCGAAGTTCGCCTCGCTGGGCGGACACTGGACCCGGATCGCGGTGGGCCTGGTGGAGGGATGGCTGTCCCTGTCCGACTCGGAGTCGGTGGAACCGGAGTTCGAACCGACCGGTCACACCCGGGCCGAGGACCCGCTCCTGTTGTACTTCACCTCCGGGACCACGGCGTCGCCCAAGCTGGTGGAGCACACCCACCTGTCCTATCCGGTCGGCCACCTGTCCACGATGTACTGGATCGGGATCCAGCCCGGCGACGTCCACCTCAACATCTCCTCCCCCGGGTGGGCCAAGCACGCCTGGTCCAGTGTGTTCGCCCCTTGGAACGCCCAGGCGACCGTGCTCGTCGTCGAGCAGCCCCGCTTCGACGCCGCGTCGCTGCTGGACCGTGTCACCGCCTGTGGCGTGGACACCTTCTGCGCGCCTCCGACGGTGTGGCGCATGCTGATCCAGGCGGACCTGGGCCGTTGGAAGGTGCCCATCCGCGAGGCGGTCGCCGCCGGCGAGCCGCTCAACCCCGAGGTGATCGAACAGGTCCGGCGGGCCTGGGGGCTGACCGTGCGGGACGGGTTCGGGCAGACCGAGACCACCGCCCAGATCGGCAACACGCCGGGACAGCAGGTGCGCCCCGGCTCGATGGGCCGCCCGCTGCCCGGTTACACGGTCGTGCTGGAGGACCCGGTCACCGGTGAGCTGGGCGACCAGGGGGAACTGTGCCTGGCCCTGGACCCGAGACCGGCCGGGCTGATGACGGGCTACCGCGACAGCCAGGAGCGCACCGCGCTGGCCATGCGCAACGGCCGCTACCACACCGGGGACGTCGCGGCCCGTGGCGCCGACGGCCACATCACCTACGTGGGCCGCTCCGACGACGTGTTCAAGGCGTCGGACTACCGGATCTCGCCGTTCGAGCTGGAGAGCGTCCTCATCGAGCACGAGGCGGTCGCCGAGGCCGCGGTGGTGCCCTCCCCCGACCCGGTGCGCCTGGCCGTGCCCAAGGCCTACGTCACCCTGGTGACCGGCGCCGAGGCGGGTCCCGAGCTCGCCCGCTCGATCCTCGCCCACGCCCGGGAGAAGCTCGCGCCTTACAAGCGGGTGCGCCGGCTGGAGTTCTCCGACCTGCCCAAGACGATCTCCGGCAAGATCCGCCGGGTGCACCTGCGGACGGTCGAGGAGGAGCGCGGGACGATCGCCGCGGGCTCGCGCCGTCCCGGAGAGTACTGGGAGGAGGACTTCCCCGGCCTGAAGGGGTGAGCGCCGGGACCGCCGCGCCCCGCCGGTGAACGGGCGCGGCGGTCCCGCGGGCCCCGTCCGGATCCCTCTTTCCGGCGTGATGACACCCGCCACACCTGGGGGCCAGCCCGGGAAACACATCAGGTCAGCGCGTTAGTGTTTCGAGTGGGCCCATCGGAGAGGGATGAAGGAAGACATGCCGAGTACCAATGACACCCGTGTCGTGAGCTACCAACCGCTCGTCGCGCCGCAGGACATCCTGGCCGAGCTGCCGATGGGTCCGGAGCGCACCGCCCTGGTCGCCGAGGCACGCGCCGAGATCAAGAACGTGCTCGACGGCCACGACGACCGCCTGCTCGTCGTGGTCGGCCCCTGCTCGGTTCACGACCCGGTGTCGGCGCTGGACTACGCCCAGCGCCTCAAGGCGTTCATCCCCTCCGTCAACGACGAGCTGCGTGTCGTGATGCGCGTCTACTTCGAGAAGCCGCGCACCACGCTGGGCTGGAAGGGCCTCATCAACGACCCCGGCCTGGACGACAGCTACGACGTCCACCGCGGCCTGCGCACGGCGCGCCAACTGCTGCTCGACATCGGCGCGCTCGGCATCCCCGCCGGCACCGAGTTCCTCGACCCGATCACCCCGCAGTACATCGCCGACGCGGTGGCGTGGGGCGCGATCGGTGCCCGCACCACCGAGAGCCAGGTCCACCGCCAGCTCGGCAGCGGCCTGAGCATGCCGGTCGGTTTCAAGAACGGCACCGACGGCGACGTCCAGGTGGCCGTGGACGCCTGCGGCGCCTCCGCCGCCTCCCACACCTTCTTCGGGGTGGACCCCACCGGCGCCGGCGCGGTCGTCACCACGTCGGGTAACCCCGACTGCCACGTCATCCTGCGCGGCGGCCGTTCGGGCCCCAACTTCGACGCCGACAACGTGAACGCGGCGTTGGACGTGATCGGCGCGGCCGGTCTTCCGCGTCGTCTGATGATCGACGCCAGCCACGCCAACAGCGGCAAGGACCACCGCCGCCAGCCGGGGGTCGCCGAGGCCATCTGCGCCCAGGTCGCCGACGGACAGCGGGGCATCATCGGCGTCATGCTCGAAAGCTTCCTGGTCGAGGGGGCCCAGAAGCTCGGCGACCCGGCCTCTTTGACCTACGGTCAGAGCATCACCGACAAGTGCATGGGCTGGGAGACCACCGAGGACGTGCTCGTGGGACTGGCCGAGGCGGTCCGGCGGCGGCGCAAGACCACCGGCTGACCCCTCCCCGGCGCCGCCGGGCCGGCGGCGCCGGTCGGTTCGTCGTCGGACGTTCGGGCGCGGGTGGCCGTCCGTACCCGGCCGTGCCGCCTCCCGACGTTCGGCCGCGTCTCAGCCGACCTGTCCGTGGCGGACGATTCCCTGCGCCATCACCAGCCGCAGGTTCTCCTCGGGGCAGGCGAGCACGGTGACGTCCTGGAGGGGGTCGCCGTCCACCACGATGAGGTCGGCGTGCGCGCCGGGCCGGACCGTTCCGATCCGCCCCTCCAGGCCGAGCAGCCGTGCGGCCGTGACCGTGGCCGAGCGCAGGACGGCCGGGGCGGGCTGTACCTGCGCCCGGATCGCGAACTCCTCGTTCTGGTGGGCCTGCATCCCCCCGAGCAGATCGGTGCCGAACACGAGGTTGACCCCCGCCTCGTGGGCCATGCGCAGCGCGTCCAGCCCGCGGGCGAGGACGGTGTCGACCTTGTCCTGGCTCTCGCGGGGCAGACCGTTGCGGGCGCCCTGACGTGCCAGTTCCTGGTAGGTGACGAGGGTGGGGACGAGGTAGGCGTCGTGTTCGCGGAAGAGGTCGAGACTGCTCTCGTCGATGAGGTTGCCGTGCTCGATGCAACGGACCCCCAGGCGCAGGCCGCGGTTGACCGCGCGGGCGGTGTAGGCGTGACCGGTGACGTAGCGGTTGGCGGCCTCGGCCTCTTCGACGACGGCGCGGATCTCGTCGTCGGCGGACTGCACCGAGTCGATCCGGTCGGTGGGTGAGGCGACGCCGCCCGACAGCATGATCTTCACGTGGTGGGCGCCGGTGCGCAGCTGTTCCCTGGCGGCCTTGCGGAACGCGACGGGGCCGTCGCAGACGATCGCGGCGCCCGGGCAGCAGGCGTGGTCGTCGTGGACGTGCCGGCCGCGCGGCCGGAAGTCCCCGTGCCCCCCGGTCTGCGACAGCGCCTTGCCCCCGAAGATCAGGCGGGGGCCGACGAACAGTCCGTCGGCCATGGCGTCGGCGAGGCCGTGGTCGCCTCCGCCCACGTCGCGGACGGTGGTGAAGCCCCGTCGCAGCATGTCGGAGAGGGCGCGGGCCGCGTAGGCGGCGACGTAGGAGGGTGCCCGGTCGGAGACGGATCCCAGGTCGGCGCTGAGCGCCGTGACGTGGACGTGGGCGTCGACGAGACCGGGCAGCAGGCTGGCGCCGGCCAGGTCGATCACGTCGGCGTCGGCTCCGGGCGCCGTCCCGGTCCCGTGGTCGGCGATCAGCCCGTCCCGGACCAGCAGCCACGATCCGGGGCGCGCGGTCCCGGCCTCGGGATCGATGAGGTTGGCGTCGGTGAACAGGACCGGTCGGGTCGACATGGGTTTCCTCCGGTGGTGTGCTCGGGCACGGCAAAGGACCGCGCCCTTGTGCAATATATGTTGCACAAGAGGCTCGGGGAAGACCCCCGAGGGGCCGGCACGGCACGCCGGACCGACGGGGAATCATGGGTGCCGTCCGACAGGGAGCCGGACCGGCGCCGACCACGCCGCGGAGGACGAGGGAGACCATGCCCGACTGGATCGAGGAGGCACTGGCCGGCGGCCGGCTGGGCAGGGCCGGCGAACAGGTGATCCGGGTCCTTCGCGACGAGCCCCGGTTCGCCTCCTACGCCACCACCTCCCAGCTCGCCGAGCGCGCCGGGGTGAACGTGGCCACCGTGGTACGCGCGGCGCAGCACCTCGGCTTCGCGGGCTGGCCCGCGCTCCGCATCGAACTGCGCTCGCGCTACCTGGCCTCCCTGAGCGCGGGCGAGGTGCTGGCCGAGCACGCCCCCTCCGACGCGGATCCCGTCCAGGCCGCGGTCCGCTCGGATCGCGAGGCGCTGCGGATGCTCGCGGCCACGCTGGACGTCGCGGCCGTGCGCGCGATCGCCGCGGCGCTCCACGGGGCGCGACGGACCCTGGTCCTGGGTTCGGGCACCTTCGCGGCGCCGGGCCTACAGCTCGCCCACGCGGCGGGGATCATGGGCTACGACGTGGAGATGCGCCAGTCCGGGGGGACCGGGCTGGTCAGCGACCTGGCCCGGATGGGGGAGGGGGACCTGCTGATCCTGTGCGACCTGTGGCGGCTGCCCCGGGCGATCGCCTCGGCCGCCGAGATCGCGGTGCGGCGGTCGGTGCGGACCGCGGTCCTCACCGACCGCCGGGACTCCCCCTTGGTGGAGACGGCCGCGCACGTGGTCCTGGTGCCCAGCGAGGGGGCGGGGATGTTCCCCTCCCTCGCCCCGGTGATGACGGTGGTGCACGCGATCCTGGCCGAGCTGGCGCGGGTCGGCGGCGAGAGGGCGTTGCGCGCGGCGCGCGAGAACGAGCGCCTGTGGGAGCAGGCCGGCCTCTTCTGAGGAGGCGCGCGGCGGGACGGGAGGCCCGGCCGGGAAGGTCTCGCCGAGGGTGTTCCGCGTCACACTATCTGCAATAAATGTTGCATTGTGGGATGCGACACTGCTTTCATCGTGCGAACTCGGCTGGTCCTCTCCCCGGTTCCAAGGCGGCCCCGTGCACACCATTCACCTTGTCATCCTCTGCGTCTATCTCGTCCTCATGCTGGGCGTCGCGTTCTTCTTCCTGCGCTCCGGTCGCATCGGCGGCGGCGACGACTTCATGTTCGCCGGTCGCAGCCTGCCCCGGCCCGTCATGATCATCACGATGCTGGTCACCTGGGTCGGATCGGGGACGATCATCGGCGGCGCGAACTTCGCCTACACCTACGGCCCGCTCGCCGGAATGGTCTTCTTCGCCGGCACCCCCTGCGGCATCCTCGTCCTCGTCCTGATCGCCCGGCGCATCCGCCGCGCCTCGCGCTACACCATCCCCGAGCTGCTGGAGGCCCGGTTCGGCACGGGGGTGCGCACCGTCGCCGCGATCGTCACGACGGTCGCCTACCTCGGCCTGGTCGCCTCCCAGTTCATGGGCGGCGGCTACGTCGTGAGCCTGGTGACCCCGCTGAGCCCCACCCAGGGGACGATCCTGGTGGCCGTCGTCGTCACGGTGCTGACCGTCACGGGCGGGATGTTCTCCGTCGCCTACACCGACTTCGTCTCCGGCATCCTCATCCTGTTCGCCCTGCTGGTCTCGCTGCCGCTGGTCTTCGCCGCCGTCGACGGGCCCGGCGCCTACTGGGCGGCGCTGCCCGAGCACGCCACCACCTTCAGCGGCGGCCTGTCCGGTCTCCAGCTGCTCGGCTACTTCCTGCCGCTGTTCCTGCTGCTGCTCGCCGACCAGAACATCTACCAGCGCATGACCGCGGCCAGTGATGAGCGCGCCGCGCGCTCCTCGACGCTCGGGATGTTCTACACCAGTTTCCTGGTGATCGTCCCCGTCGTCCTGCTGGCCTCCGCCGCCGCCATCCTGATGCCGGGGATCAACGGCGACCTGTCGGTGCTGGGCCTGGCCTCGCAGGGGTACCTGCCCGCCGTCATCGGCGGTCTCCTCCTCGCCGGAGCGGTGGCCTTCGTGATCACCACGGCGTCGTCCTTCATGCTCTCCGGCGCCTCGAACATCACCTACGACCTGTGGGTCCGCTTCGCCAAGCAGGAGCCGGGAGACCGCGCCCGGCTCCTGGTGCAGCGCGGCGCGGTCCTGGGGATCGCCGTGGCGGCCTTCGCGCTCGGCCTGTTCTTCCCCACGGTCCTGGAGCTGCAGATGTACAGCTACACCATCTACGGTGCCGCGATCACCCCGGTGGTCTTCGCGGTGCTGTTCTGGCGGCGGGCCACGACCGCCGGCGCGGCGGCCGCCCTGCTGGTCGGCGCCCTGACGACCATCGGCTGGGAACTGGCCGGGACGCCGGGCGACCTCAACGGGGTCATCGTGGCCCTGCCGGCGGCGCTGGTCGCCCTGGTCGCCGTCAGCCTCGTGACCAGGGCCCCCTCCCCCGACCAGGTGGCCGCTGCCCAACGGTGACCCGCGGCGGTCCCGCCCCGGCCCGCCGCCCCCTCCCCGGGCGGCGGGCCGGCCGTGCCGGCGCCCCCTCCGGGTCCGGACAAGCCGGGCGGGCGCTGCTAGGCTGGCGAGCGGTCGCCGACCCCGCACGGGAGAGCGTCCACGCAGCCTGCGCGGACCGCCGAAGGAGCAATCCCTCCCCACAACCTCTCAGGCGCACGGACCGTACGGGCGAGACCACTCTGGAAAGCAGGGGCGTGCCCCTCGCCGAAGGTGCAAACCGCGTCACGGCGCGGTGAAGCTCTCAGGCCCCGATGACAGAGGGGGAGGATGGCAACGCCTGTGGAACAACGACGTCCATCCTCTCGGGAGCGCCTATGACGGAGCCCACCACCCGCACCACCCCGCTGCACGAGGTCCACGAACGGCTCGGCGCGACCATGGTCGACTTCGCCGGTTGGGCGATGCCCCTGCGCTACGGCAGCGAGACCGCCGAGCACAAGGCCGTACGCGAGGCCGCCGGCCTGTTCGACCTGTCCCACATGGGCGAGATCCACGTCGCCGGACCGCAGGCCGCCGAAGCGCTCGACTACGCGCTGGTCGGTCACCTGTCCGCGGTGGCCGTCGGGCGCGCCCGTTACACGATGATCACCGACGCCGACGGCGGCGTGCTGGACGACCTCATCGTCTACCGTCTGGCCGACGAGGAGTTCCTCGTCGTGGCCAACGCCGCCAACACCGCCGTCGTCGCCGCCGCGCTGCGGGAGCGCGCCGCCGGCCTCGACGCCGAGATCTCCGACGAGTCCGCCGACTACGCGCTCATCGCGATCCAAGGTCCCCGGGCCGCCGAGATCCTGGCCCCGCTCACCGACGCGGACCTGGACACCATCAAGTACTACGCCGGCTACCGGCACACCGTCGCCGGGCAGCCGGTCCTGCTGGCCCGCACCGGCTACACCGGCGAGGACGGGTTCGAGATCTTCCTGCGCCCCGGCGACCAGGCGCCCACCGTGTGGGAGGCGCTCGTGGCGGCGGGACGGCCGCACGGGCTGCTCCCGGCCGGCCTGTCCGCCCGCGACACGCTGCGCCTGGAGGCCGGCATGCCGCTGTACGGCAACGAGCTGAGCACCGACGTCACCCCCTACGAGGCGGGGCTGGGCCGCGTCGTGAAACTCGACAAGCCCGGCGACTTCGTCGGCCGCGCCGCCCTCGCCGCCCGGGCCGAAAGCGGCCCCGTTCGCAAACTCGTCGGCCTCGTCGGCCGTGGCCGGCGCGTTCCCCGGCAGGGGTACGCCGTCATGCGCGACGATCAGCAGGTCGGCACGGTCACCAGTGGCGCGCCGTCCCCCACGTTGGGCAAGCCGGTCGCGGTGGCCTACGTCGACGCCGACGTCGACACCGCGAGCGGAACCTTCGCGGTGGACGTGCGTGGCCGCGCAGAGGCGGTCGACCTGGTCGAGCTTCCGTTCTACCGGCGGGAGCGCTAGACCATCCGAGGTGTGGCCCGTCCGGTCCGCGGTTCCCGCCCGCGGACCGGGCGGGTCGAGGCTGCGCGCGCCGGTCGTCGGCCGTGCTGGATAATGGAAAACCTCCTGGAGAGTTGAATTGAGCGTTCCCGCGGAGCTGGGTTACACGAGCGAACACGAGTGGGTGGCCATCAGCGACGGAGTCGCCACCGTCGGCATCACGGAGTACGCCGCCGAGGCCCTGGGCGACATCGTCTACGTGGAGCCCCCGGAGGTCGGTGCGACGGTCGCGGCGGGTGACACCTGTGGCGAGGTCGAATCCACCAAATCGGTCAGCGACATCTACTCCCCCGTCAACGGCGAGGTGGTGGAGGTCAACCCCACCGCGGTGGGCGATCCGGCGATCATCGGCGAGGACCCCTACGGCCAGGGCTGGCTGTTCAAGGTCGAACTCGCCGAGGAACCGACCGATCTACTCACCCCGGAGCAGTACACGCAGCTCACCGAAGGTGAAGGTTAACCACATGGCCGCCGAGAAGAACCTGCTCGACCAGTCACTCGCCGAAGTCGACCCCGAGGTGGCCAAGGCCGTCGGCGCCGAACTCGGCCGCCAGCGCGACACCCTGGAGATGATCGCCTCCGAGAACTTCGCCCCCCAGGCGGTTCTGGAGGCGCAGGGGTCGGTGCTGACCAACAAGTACGCCGAGGGCTACCCCGGCCGCCGCTACTACGGTGGCTGTGAGTACGTGGACGTCGTCGAACAGCTCGCGATCGACCGCGCGAAGGAGCTGTTCGGGGCCGAGCACGCCAACGTCCAGCCGCACTCCGGCGCCCAGGCCAACACCGCGGTCTACTTCGCGCTGCTCAAGCCGGGCGACACCATCCTCGGCCTGGACCTCGCCCACGGCGGCCACCTGACCCACGGCATGCGGATCAACTACTCCGGCAAGGTCCTCAACGCCGTCGCCTACCACGTGCGCGAGTCCGACGGCACCGTCGACTACGACGAGGTCGAGGCCCTGGCCAAGGAGCACAGCCCCAAGCTCATCGTGGCCGGCTGGTCGGCCTACCCGCGCCAGCTCGACTTCGCCCGGTTCCGCCGGATCGCCGACGAGGTCGGCGCGCTGCTCATGGTGGACATGGCCCACTTCGCGGGTCTGGTGGCGGCCGGCCTGCACCCCAACCCGGTGCCGCACGCCGACATCGTGACCACCACCACGCACAAGACCCTGGGCGGTCCCCGCGGCGGCCTGATCCTCGCCAAGGAGGAGTACGGCAAGAAGATCAACTCCGCGGTGTTCCCCGGCATGCAGGGGGGTCCGCTGGAGCACGTCATCGCGGCCAAGGCCGTGGCCTTGAAGGTGGCGGCCGGCGAGGAGTTCGCCGACCGGCAGCGGCGCACGGTCGCCGGCGCGCGCATCCTCGCCGAACGGCTCACCCGTCCCGACGCGGTCGAGGCCGGCGTGAACGTCCTGACCGGCGGCACCGACGTCCACCTGGTGCTGGTGGACCTGCGCGAGTCGCAGCTCGACGGCAAGCAGGCCGAGGACCGGCTGCACGAGATCGGCATCACGGTCAACCGCAACGCCGTTCCCAACGACCCGCGTCCGCCCATGGTCACCTCGGGGCTGCGCATCGGCACCCCGGCGTTGGCCACCCGCGGCTTCGGCGAGGAGGACTTCGCCGAGGTCTCCGACATCATCGCCGCGGCTTTGAAGCCCGAGTACGACGCCGAGGCGCTGCGGGGCCGCGTCAACGCGCTCGTCCGCAAGTACCCGCTCTACCCGGGTCTGTAGCGCCCTCGGCGGGCGATCCCCTTCCCGGTGGAGACACGCGCGGGGTCCGGCCACAAGCCGGCCCCGCGCACGCCGAGCGGCCCGACCCCGCCGCAGGATTTCAGGGGGAACCCATGGCCATCAGTGTCTTCGACCTTTTCAGCATCGGCATCGGGCCGTCCAGTTCGCACACGGTCGGCCCGATGCGGGCGGCCCGCGCCTTCGTCGACGGGTTGGCCGGGCTCGGCCTGTTGCCCCGCGTCGCCACGGTACGCGCCGACCTGTACGGTTCGCTCGCGCTCACCGGCAAGGGCCACGGCAGCGACACCGCCGTCATCTTGGGGCTGCTCGGTGAGACGCCCGAGGGGGTGGACGTCGACTCCGTGTCCCAGCGGTTGGAGCGGGTGCGCGCCCGAGGGCGTCTCGCGCTCGGCGGCGAGCACGAGATCGCCTTCGCGCCCCGCGAACACGTGGAATTCCGGCGGCGGGAACGTCTTCCGGGCCATCCCAACGGCATGCGCTTCACCGCCCTCGACGCCGCCGGCACCCCCCTGCACAGCGCCGTCTACTACTCCGTCGGCGGCGGGTTCGTCGTGGACGAGGAGGCCGTCGGCGCCGACCGGATCAAACCCGACGACACCCCGTTGCCCTACCCGTTCACCACGGCCGCGGAGCTGCTCGCGCTGTGCCGTGACACCGGCATGTCGATCAGCGCGATCATGCTCGCCAACGAGCGGGCGTTCGGCCGTGACCCCGGACAGATCCGTTCGGGGCTGCTGGAGATCTGGCGGGCGATGCGCCAGTGTGTGCGCCGCGGCGTGTCGACCGAGGGCACACTGCCCGGCGGGCTGAAGGTGCCCCGGCGCGCCCACCGCCTGTACCGCCAGCTGGGCGGGCGCTGTGACGAGTCCGGGTTGCTCGCTCCGGGACCCGATCTGACCGGTGATCCGATGCGCGGCAGCGACTGGGTGACGCTGTACGCGCTGGCGGTCAACGAGGAGAACGCCGCGGGAGGGCGCGTGGTGACCGCGCCGACCAACGGCGCCGCCGGCATCGTTCCCGCGGTCCTGCACTACTACCTGCACTTCATGCCGGGCGCCGACGACGATGGGGTGGTCCGGTTCCTGCTCACGGCCGGCGCCATCGGCATCCTGTTCAAGGAGAACGCGTCGATCTCGGGCGCCGAGGTCGGCTGCCAGGGGGAGGTCGGCTCCGCGTCCTCGATGGCCGCCGGTGGCCTGGCCGAGGCGCTTGGCGGAATCCCCGCCCAGGTCGAGAACGCGGCCGAGATCGCGATGGAGCACAACCTCGGGCTGACCTGCGACCCGATCGGCGGCCTGGTCCAGGTTCCCTGTATCGAGCGTAACGCGCTGGCCGCGGTGAAGGCCATCAGCGCCACCAAGATCGCGCTCCGCGGCGACGGCAGCCACTTCGTGTCGCTGGACAAGGTCATCACGACCATGCGGGACACCGGCCGCGACATGCACGACAAGTACAAGGAGACCAGCCGCGGCGGCCTCGCCGTCAACGTGATCGAGTGCTGACGGTCTCCTCCGCACGTGTTAACGAGGGTTGCGCCACAGAGTACGCGTTAACAAACTTCGCGCACTGGAGTGCGCTTGACCGACGTGATCGCTATCTGTACCGTTCTTCTCGAAGGATGGTGCACGCGATCGCGTTCCAGGCGGATTGATCGGGGCCGAGCCCGCGTGCCCTGACCCCGGATAAAGCCGTGCCCCGGGTGGCGTGCAATGCAGAGGCGAACCCGGGGCTTACACCGGCAACGATACCAAACCCCCTCGTCCCTGTCCTCTCGTGCCCTCAGTCGAGATAGAACGAAGGTCATCGTGAGCCCCGGCATCCCGGAATGGATGGTCTCCGCGTACTCGTCCCCTCGCCTCGCCCCCTACCTGCGGTGGTGTGACGGCGACGTCACGATGGCCGTCAACCTGTACCACTGGAACGTCATGGTGTCGGCGGCCTTCTACGGTCCGCTGCACACGTTCGAGATGGCACTGCGCAACTCCGTCCATAACCAGCTGTCCGCCCACTTCGATCGAGCGGACTGGTGGGAGAGCGTGCAGTTGCAACGTCCCGGTCCCAGTCTGGTCGACCAGGCGAGGCAGGCATGTCAGCGTCGCAAATCAACAACCACACCGGACGACATGATCACCGAGCTCACCTTCGGTTTCTGGGTCTCCCTGACCGCCCGCCGGTACGACCGGACTCTGTGGGTACCCGTCCTCCGCAAGGCCTTTCCGGGGTACCGAGGTCGCCGCGATGCCCTGCATGAGGAACTGGAATCCCTCCGCCTCTTCCGCAACCGGATCATGCACTACGAGCCCATCCACCGGCGGCACCTGGAGAAGGACCACGCGAAGCTCTACCGCGTACTTTCCTACATCAGCCCCGAGGCCGCGTCCGGGATCAAGCCCATGGACAGGGTGCCCGAGGTGCTCATGGTCAAGGAACAGATGTGCAGGGGCGATCTTCCGCCGAGCTTCTGAGGGAGGCCATCGTGGACCAGAACGGACCAAGGCTCGTGTCGCGTGCACAACTCGCCCGATACGCCGGGGTCAGCCGGGCCGCGGTGACCACGTGGCAGAAGCGGCACCATGACTTCCCCGAACCGGAGGACACGAAGTCTGAGCTCTTCGATCTCGACCAGGTCATCGACTGGCTGTCCTCACGCACCATCCCGGCCAAGGCCCGCCGCCCGAACGAACCTGTCGACGCCACCTACGCCGACCGTGTGCGCGCCACAGCGGCCGCCGACGCCCCGGGAGCGACGTCAGCGCCCGGACACCGATCCCCGGTCGGCACCGACGACGTCGACAACGCCGTCTTCCGTTTGTTGGCCGACCTTCGGGGTTTGTGCGCGCCCACCGAGTCCGCGCTCCTCATCGCGGTACTCGTCTTCCTCCGTTCCTCAGATGCCAACCAGTGGAGCCTTCTGCGAGAGCGGACCGGTCACGGCACCGTTGATGCGTCCGTGTTCGCGGCCGACTTCGGTGAGCACCTCCCTCCCTTCGTCCCTGGTGCCCTCCAAGGACTGGGACCTGACGCCTTCACCACGGCGGTCCGCGGAGTCGACTCGATCGACACCCACGGCCAAGAGCGGGACATCCTGTTGGCCGCCTTCAACAGCGCTCTCTCCTTCCTGGAGAAAAACTGGGACCCCCGCCACTCGATTCTGCGCACCCCGGAGTCAGTGGTGCGCACGATGGTGGACATCCTCACGCCAGACAATCCTTTCGACAGCGTGTACGACCCCTTCTGTCGGATAGGCGACTTCCTCACCGAGGCCGTACGCGTACGAACGGAAACCGACCCAGCGCGGATCCCCCGTGTCAGCGGTACCGTTCCCAACGAGCTGGTCTTCGGTATTGCGGGCATGAACATGCTGATCCACGGTATCGAGGCCGAGTTCGGTCCCCGCCCCGGATTTCCCTGGGACCGCGACGCCGCACACGACACCGCAGATCTCGTCCTGACCAATCCGCCGTTCAACCTGAGCGGCCCGTCCGAAGGCTCCCCCCACGAGAGCTTCCGCTACGGAGAACCACCGAAGGAGAACGCGAACTTCCGCTGGCTCCAGCACGTGATCGATCGCCTTTCCCCGAACGGTCGGGCGGGCGTGGTGATGGCCAACGGCGCATCAAGCTCCGCCAACGCCAAGGAAGCCGCCATCAGGGCGAACATGGTCGAGGACGGTGCCGTGGAATGCCTCATCGCCCTACCCGGCCAGCTCTTCCAGCACACTGCCATCCCCGTGACCCTGTGGATACTGAAAGCTCCGACAGGCGGGTGTGAGGAGATCCTCTTCATTGATGCCAGCAGACTTGGCCGTATGGCCTCGCGTACGACCCGAACTCTCCAGGAGGAGGACATCGCACTCATCCAACGCGCCTACAACGGATGGCGTGACGGGGAGCGAGATGACTTCGGGAGTGACGCGTCGAGTATCAGCCACGTCGCGACGATTCAGGAGATCCGCGACAAGAAGTACTCACTTCGCCCATCGATCTATGTGACCGGACGTGCACCGCAGACGAGCCAGGCAGAGCAAGCGGAGGCGCTCACATCACTCATCCAACGGCTGGACTCTCTGGAGGCACAGATTCCCTACATCGACGCCAGAACCAATCGGGTGCTCCAGGAGGCACGGAAATGGATTCGCTGATCGGCCCGCTACCCGATGCCTGGAGCGAACACCGGCTTGAAGAGGTCTGCGAGATCCAGGCAGGCCCCTCCGGCGCGAGCCTGCCCTCCCGGGAGTTCGGTGAGCAGGGGACCCCCCTGGTCAGACCCGGCGACATCGCCGACCGGCGGGTGTCGGACACCGGCTTGGCCCACGTCACCCGCACGACGGCTGGACGACTGCGCCGTTACCGGCTCCGCTCGGGCGATATCGTCGGCACCAGGACCGGAACAATCGGCAGATTCGCCCTGGTCACCTCGGATCAGCGAGACTGGCTGTACAGCACTCAACTGCTGCGGGTGCGATCTTCTGATCGCATAGACCCCGTCTACCTGGTGCACTACCTGAGTCTGCCCCCAATCCAGGACTGGATCGACAGACACGCCTCCGGAAGCACGGTCCGGTCGCTCACGGTGGACACACTGCGGTCGCTCCCTACAGCGCTACCTCCCCTGCACGTTCAGCAGGAGATCGGTGCGTCCCTCGAAGCCCTGGACGACAAGGCCCGCCTCCACGCCGAGATCAGCCGGACCACGAGCGAACTGCACGACGCTCTGGCCCCCATGCTGTTCTCTGGTCGGATGCCTGTTCCCATGGTGGACGCGACACCCGACAGCTCCGCAAGTGCCGCGGCTACCTGATCTTCCAGAAGACGCTACGGCGGCACGTTGTTGTTAACCGTTGCGCTCGCCAAGGTCATCACGACCATGCGGGACACCGGCCGCGACATGCACGACAGGTACAAGGAGACCTCGCGCGGCGGCCTCGCCGTCAACGTGATCGAGTGCTGACGGCCCCACCCGAACCACGGCCGCACGCACCGCGTCGAACAGACGAGAAACGCCCCCACCATCTGAACGGAGAGCGTGGTCACATGGACCTGCAGGAGCGCTACGCCCAGCTCCACAACGGGATCCGGTTCGCCATCGAGACCATCGAAGACGCCTACCGCCTCCCACCTCCCCTGGAAGAGGAACTCCACCACTGGGTGATCTCGGAGTGGGAGAGCAGGCGTTCCAGCATCGACTGGTGCGACAACGACCAGGACCTGCTCACGGTGACGAGCAACCTCACCCACCTGGCCCAGTCGTACCAGGAACTACGCAAGAGACTGTTCTCCGACCTGTACCACTTCGGCCCGGAGCCGCCGTGGCGGCGCGTCCATCACACGCTCGCCGTCAGGCTGCCGGTGCAGTTCCACCACAGCGACTCCGAGTACTACATCCTGCAGGACCGGGGCATGAACCGCTGGACGTTCCACGTCCACGGCTGGACCAGGTCTGAGAACGGCGAGCGTGAACCCACCGTCCGAGAGTTCGAGGTCGAGCTGACCGGACGCTCCTGCCGCATCCCCGACGAGCTCGAGGGAGACCGACTACTCGACCAACTCTTCTATGGCCTCATGCTGATGAAGGACGAGCACTACTACATGCGCACGCTCAGGGACGAGGTGGTCATGGAAGCGGAGCGGATCGTCCACGCGGAGGAGGACGACGGCCACGGCCGGGAGTGAGGGGAGGCATCACCCCTGTGGTGCCCGAGGCCGCTCCGGTGGACCACTGTCAACCGTTGCACTCGCCAAGATCACCACGACCGTGCGGGACACCGGCCGTGACATGCACGGCACGTCCCAGGAGACGTCGCGCGGCGGCCTCGCTGTCAACGTCATCGAGTGCTGAGCCCGTCCGCTTCGCGCGTAGTGACGGGTGGAGCGCGTCCTGGCCGGTGAGGTGGTGGCCGCCCTCCATCCGCCACCGCCCGCGCGGAGTTCACGGCGCGCTTCTCTCCACACGCTCCTTCGGGGACGCCCGCAACCTGCCCGCCGCCTCCTTGGGGGAGCACGCCGAGGACACGCCGGGCACGCTGATCAGCCACACGCTCGGCTCCGCTCCCAGCATCTCCGCCGTGCGCCGGGTGGCCCGGCAGAACGGTCTGCGCCTGATCCGGGACTCGGCCGACGGCCGGCGGGTCACACCACTCGCGGAGGGCACCGTTCAGCGAACGTTCGGTGCGGTCGTTGGCGAGGCGGGGGTGGCCGAAGGCTCCGATCTGTACCTCAAGGTGGGACGCAAGGTCGCCCGTATCGACCTGTGACCCTCGAGGGGTGGCGCTCCCACGCGGTGGGCGCCGTCCCGAGGCGGCAGCGGGTACGGCCGCAATCGGTTGGTGCTCGGCGCGCCCTCGCGGCTCCGGCCGCGCCGGTTCCCAGAGGCGTTCCCACGCCCGCGTTTCGAGGTGTCCGGGCGTGGGGAGACCCCGCCGGACGGAAGGGCGTCCGGCGGGGTCCGCGGTGGTGCTCAGCGCGTCAGCCGAAGTCGACGTCGCTGCACAGGTAGTAGGTCTGGTCCATGTGCGAGGCCTTCCAGATCGTGTAGACGACGTGGTGGCCGGTGCGCCCGGAGGTGTTGACGTCGATCATGTAGTTCTGGCTCGGGGCGTAGCTGCCGGTCTCCTCGACGAGTTCCAGGTCGTCCCAGCCGAGCGGCTCGGTGGTGGGGTCGTACCCCTGCTTGGTGACGTAGACCAGGAAGTAGTCCGCGCCGTGGCTGGCCTGGTCG
The DNA here is from genome assembly GCF_054780875.1 of Marinactinospora endophytica. Classification (NCBI taxonomy): domain Bacteria; kingdom Bacillati; phylum Actinomycetota; class Actinomycetes; order Streptosporangiales; family Nocardiopsidaceae; genus Marinactinospora; species Marinactinospora endophytica. The sequence goes on from NZ_BAAGVM010000006.1 coordinate 307,596, forward strand.
TAGAGGTGGATCGTGAAGTTGTCCTCGACCGGCGTGGTCTTCCACTCCCCGACCGCGTCGAGGGAGCGGTAGCGACCGCTCTCGGCGTGGCCGCCGCTGCACAGCTGCCCGTCGGGAATGGCGCCCTGGTGGTCGCCGCCGACGTAGTCGCGGTACAGACCGTTCCAGTTCCACATGGCGTTGGGGTTGTCCTGCCACGCCTGCCAGCACATGGGGTCTTCCTGCGCCATGTCGGGGTTCAGGTGGTCGCTGCCCCAGCGGTCCCAGCAACCGTAGTTGCGGGAGGCGGGGTCGACGACGGACCCGTGGGCGGAGGCGGTACCCGTCCAGGCGACGAGGGAGAGAAGGGACACGGACAGTAGGGAGAGGGCGCGACGCGCCCGCCGGGTGGTGGTTGCAGTCTTCTCAGAGTGCATGCGCGGTCTCCGATTCCGGCTGGGGGTTCCGGATACTGGGAGCGCTCCCAAGTACTTCTCTAATTACCCAGCGAAACAGAACGGAAACATGGAGTTTCCGAAAAACGGACCGCACTTCTCCGGCAGGCGGCCGGGGACGGCCCAGACGAACCCGCTTCCCCTCGGGTCCTCGGGCCTCCCCGGCCGCTCCGATCAGCGCGTCACGACGGTCTCCGCGCGCTTTGCCGACCTACTCCGTCTCCTCCTCAAGCGCCGCGATGTCCATGTGGATGACCTCCCACAGATGCCCGTCGGGGTCCTGGAAGCTGCGGCTGTACATCGCCCCCTGGTCGATGGTGTCGATCGAGGGCGCTCCCCCGGAGGCCAGGGCGGCGTCGACGATGGCGTCCACCTCCTGCCTGCTCTCCGCGGACAACGCGATGATCGCCTCGGCCTGGGTCGTGGTGTCGGCGGCCTTCCTCGACATGGTGAAGCCCTCGAAGAAGTCGCGGACCAGGAGCATCACGGAGCTGTCCGGGCCGACGATCATGCACGTGGCGTTGTCGTCGGTGAAGCGCTGGTCGAAGGTGAAGCCGAGCGCGGTGAAGAAGTCGACGGACCGCTTCAGATCCGCTACGGGCAGGTTGACGAAGATCTTTCGGTTCATGTGAGCAACGTAACAAGCACCACTGACATTTCTCCGCTCCGCGCCGGAGACACGAGGGACCGCACCCGACATCGCTACGGCGATGACCTCCCAACGACGGAGGAGACGCGCACCACTCCGCTCCCCCCCCAGGGCGTCGTGCCGGTGCCCCGCCTCCCACGACACGTGGGAACGGACCGGAGGAAGCGTGGCCGAGCTCGCCGCCGTCCTCGGCCGCCCCGAACACCCGCGATGCCGGTAAGGAGCCCCGACCGGCCTTCGGGCCGGCTCCTGCGGAAACGTCGGCCGGAGCAGGCGTGGCACCGAACCGGGCCGCACGTGGGGTCGGCCGGTTCCGCCCGGAGCCGCGCACGGCGGCCACGGGGTCGCGGCCGGTGGCGCGGTGGACCTGCTCACCGGCCCACGGTGGAGCGGCGAGACGTCCCGTCCAGCGCGTCCGCGCGCTCAGGCGTGCTGGGGCGCCTCGTACTGGGTGCGCAGCACCCGCTCGCGCTGGTCGTCCGCCTCCAGCGGGCAGGTGGCGCATTTGGCGTCACCGTAGCGGTAGTAGAAGCAGCATCCCCCGCGCACCAGGAACAGCCGGTCGGTGTCCTTCTCGGCCAGGCGCAGCGGGAAGGGACGCTGCCGGGTGATCGCCCGGGGCGTCCCCGCGTTGAGGTGGCCCACCATACGGGCGGCGCGCTCCCACCCCTCGCGCTGGTCCCGTCCGATCTCCGCGGACAGGGTGAGCAACGCCTGGTAGGCGGCGTCGGCGATCATGCCCCACTGCTGCCGGGTTCCGTAACGGGTGTGCGCGCGCACCGCCTCGACCACCGGCTCCAGCACCGCGACGATCGCGGACATGAAACGAAGGTCGAGGGCGTCCTCGTCCTCGACGACCTCGACTCCCGGACGGCGCGCCATGGGATCGCCGGGGAGTACCGCGACATCGGGACGTTGCAGGGCGACCTGGTAGAGCCGGCCGCTCTCGTGAACACGCACCCACAACCGGTCGGCGGAGGGCAGCGGGGCCCGAGCGGTGAGGTAGACGGTCCCGGCGGCGAAGGACACCAGCTGGTGCCCGAGGTCGGCCGCGAGGAAGGCCGACGCGGAGGTGCGGTTACCGCCGCAGGAGACCTCGGTGAGCAGGTCGAGCAGGTCGGGCACCCTGGCGGGCAGCTCGTCCAGTCGCACCCATCCCGGTCCGGCCGGCGCCTCCTCCTCGGCCCCGAGGAGACCCACCTGTAGATAGAGCTCATGCTCGTTGATCCAACGCACGACACCGGCCAGTGGATGGCAACTGTGCACGGGCACCCCCTACGCGACCCTGAAAAGGCGTTCGTAGGTAAGCCTATCCTCAGCGGCAGCCGAATGGGAGCCCCGCCCCCTCCACGCCCCGGCACGGCCGTCCCCACGGTCGCGAGCCCGGGAGGTGGATGACCCTCCCCTCGGATACGGTGGGCACGCTGACCGGCGCGAGGAGGGGTCGTGGGCGAACGGCTGGTGCTGTGGGACATCGACAAGACGCTGGTGGACATGGACGGGACCGGATTCGAGGCCTTCTCCGCCGCCTTCGCCACGTTCAGCGGGCTGACCGACCACATCGACACACATGGCCCCGGCCGTACCGAATGGCAGTGGTTCAACGACACGCTTGAGGTGAACGGTCTGGCCGACCGCTCGGGGGAGTTCGCCCGCTTCCTGGAGATCCTGGAGGACGAGTTCCAGCGTCGCGCCCACGAACTGCCCGAACGCGGGCGGGTCCTGCCGGGCGCGGAGGAGGCGCTGCGCCGCTGCGCCGAGGCCCCCGACGTCATCTCGTCGGTACTGACCGGCAACACCCGGCGTAACGCGCAGCGCAAGCTCGCCGCCCTCGCCTTGGACCACCTGGTCGACTTCGAGCTGGGAGGGTACGGCGACGACCACTGGGATCGCGCCGAGCTGGTACGCATCGCCCGCCGTCGGGTACGCGAGGCGACCGGCCTGGAGTTCACTCCCGCGACGACCGTGCTGGTCGGCGACGCTCCCAACGACGTGCGGGCGGCCCTCATGGGGGGTGCGCAGATCATCGCCGTCGCCACGGGGCTCAGCGACGCCGACGCGCTGCGCGCCGCCGGCGCCACGACGGTCCTGCCCGACCTCTCCGACACCGACACGGTCATGGCGGCGCTGCTGAGCTGAACCGGGTGGGAAAACGGGACGGCGCCGGAGGCTCCCCTCACAGACCCCCGGCGCCGTCCCTCCACAGTGGCTCGTTGTCAACGACCGCCGATCACACCAGCTCCCGGCGGGGGTTGCGGGGCGGTGCGGTCATCGACATCCGGATGACCGCGGGCAGCCGTTCCAGTTCCAGCGAGGTACGCAGGTCGTCCAGTGCCTCGGCGCGAATCCGGCGCCACACCGCCGAAGCGTCGGCGTCGTCGTTGAGTGTCAGGTCCACCCTCAGCTGCGGGTCGACCCCCGACTCGGTGATGTGGGCCCGGGCCCTGCGGACCCCCGCGTAGTCGCCGATCTCCTCCTCGAAGACCGAACGCGCCACCCCCGCGGGCATCTCGGTGGTTCCGCCCTCGTCGCCGGGGTCCATCCGCAACCGGCCCACCGTGTCGGTCCGCCCCTGGACGACCAGCCAGCGCAACGCCAACAGCGCCACGACGATGGCGACGGCGGCGACGACGTAGGGCACCCAAGGGCGTCGCAGGCCGTCCACGATGGGGGCGCCCACCAGCGCCGAACGCGCGGGGCCGACACCGAACAGGCCCCACCCGGTCGCCAACGCCGCCGCGCCCGCCAGCACGAGCAGCAGTCCCACAAGGGCCAGCCCCCACCGGTTACCACGCGCGGATCTGCGCGCCCTCTTCCCTACCGTCATCGACCATCACGCCTTCGCGTACCGTACCTGTGCACGTACTTTCGGTTTGCGGACCGGATCCAGTTCGTCGAGTCGTCCCTGAACGGCCGCGCGCACTTGCGCGGGCAGATCGCCGGCGTGACGCAGCACGGTCTCGGCGCGCACCTTGACCCGGCGCCGGCCGACCCGGACGGACGCCCCGCGCACCCCGTCCACCTCGCATGCCGCGGCGGTCAGGGCACGGCGCATTCCCGCCCGGGAGAGCCCAACGACCAGAGCGGGATCGTCGGTGCGCAGCACCGTCCAGCGTCCCCGTCCCGGTACCAGGGCCAACGAGATCAGCACCAGACCGATCAACGCGAGTACGGCGGAGGCCACCTGTACCGACGGGTCGTTCCAGCGGGCGCTGCCCGCGTAGTCGGCGGCCTTGTCGACGGGCAGGATCCGCAACGGGCTGCCGACGAGTGTCGATATGACCTCGGCGGCGGCCAGGCCGGCCACCACCACGATGAGCGCACCGACGATGAACGCCGGCCAGGAACGGCGCGGCCGGAAGGTGTGCACGGCCACGCGGCGCGCTCGCCGGGTGGTGGCCGGGTCCGGCCGGGTCAACGCGTCCTCCACTGTCGTCATGTGCTCCCCCTCCTTTCCGAAGCCGGCTCGCCGCCGGCTTCCTCGTCGTGTGCGGCCGGGCGGTCAATCCGCGCGCCCCTCCCGTACCAGGCCGGTGATCTCGATGTCGATGTGGCGCACCGTGAGCCCGGTGGTCTGTTCGACCCGCTCCCGCACGTGTTCCCGTACTTCGCGGGCCGTCGAACGGACCGGGGCGGGGTAGCGCACCGCGATCCCCAGACGCAACGACACCGTTGTGCCGTTGATCCGGGCGCTGGCCTTGGCCGGGCGGGACGAGGAACCGAGCAGGGCGGTGACCCCGCCGCCCACCCGGCGTGTCCCTCCGACCTCCGCCGCCGCCCGAGCCGCGATCTTGGCGACGACCCGTTCGGGAATGGTGGTGGTGCCCCGCTGTTCGGGCTCGGCGGGTCGGGGGCGTTGCCGGGGCACCGTCCGTGGCGGTGCGGCCGTCGTGCTCATCGTTGTCTCCGATCCGGCGGCGTCAGGACGAGCGCCGCGTGAACAGGTCGACGAGGTCGATCTCGCCCTCGAACGCGCGCCCCGCCAGGAATCCCAGTACTCCGAGCACCAGGACCAAGGCGAACGCCTCGAAACCGCCGAACGCGCCGGCGAGCCCCAGTAGCGACCCGAAGGCCAGTCCCACGATCGGCCACATGGCCCCTCCTCCAGTTCGGTGAGTGTTACTGCGCCGCCCCGTCAACGCAGCCGGCGGGCACGGGCGCGGCGGCGGCGCCTGCGGCGCACCGCCTCGGCCAGATGGCCGAGGGGACCCCGTGGCGCGCGGTGGATCTCGATGTGGGTTCGGCCGTCGACCGGGGCGCGGGACATCGTTCCGCGCAGGCGCGCCAACCCCAGGGCGAACGCCTCGGGGTCGCCCCCCACGTCGGGATGGTTGCGGCGAACCCAGTCGCGCAGGGCCCTGCGGTCGGTGTTCATGGCCGTGCCCCCGCCGGTGGGGGGACGACGTCCTCGATCGACACGTCGATCCTGCGTCCACGGGCCAGCGGCGCGATCTCCGCACGCAGGTCGGCGGCGAGCTGTGGCAGCGGACGCCCGTAGCGCACCACCACGCCGACCTCCACGCTGTCGGGTCGCAACGCCACCCCCTCGATGCGCCCGCCCACGACAGGCGTGGTGACCGTGCCGAACCTGCCCGCGGACAGGGCGGCGACGTCGGGAAGCCCGCGCAGCCGGTCGGCGATGCGTCGTGTCACGTCCTCGACGGAATCGGTTCCGGCGCCCGTCACGGGATCACCTCACCCGCGGCTCGGAGGGGGCGCTGCTGTCGTCGTCCTCCTCGTCGGGAAGGTGGATGTCACCGACGGTGATGTTCACCTCGGTGACCTCAAGACCGGTCATCCGCTCGACACCGTTGATGACGTTGCGGCGAACCGCCGCGGCGAGGTCGGGGATGGCGACCCCGTATTCGATGATCAGGTCGATGTCGATGGCGGCCTGGCGCTCGCCGACCTCGACGCTGACGCCGCGTGAGGCGTTGGTGGTGCTGCTCGCACCGGGGATCCGGTCGCGCACCGCGCCGAAGGCCCGGGCCGCCCCGCCCCCCATCCGGTGGACCCCGCCGACCTCGCGCGCGGCCATACCGGCGATCTTCGCGACGACGTGGTCGGCGATGGAGGTACGGCCATTGCTGGTCACGAGGTCGCGTGTACTGCCGCCCTGTGCGCTCGCCCCGGACTCGCGTGCCGAGGGCACCTTGGTCTCCGTCTTGGTCTCGCTCACTGTCGTGCACTCCTTATCGCTCGGTGGGCGTCTGTCTCGCGGCGGCGGCAACGCCCGAAGCGGGCGGCCGGTCGCGTGCGGAAGCCGCCCTCGACCGCTTCACCCATGAGGACACGGCACGGGCCGATCTCCTCACGCCCGATTCGGCGTGATCCACGCCACATCGTCATCGAACGCGAACTGAAGCGACTTCACCGCATCGGAACTCAATGTAGTTGATCGGACGCTTAAAGTAACGTTGGGACGGCGCGCACAAGGAGGTGGCGGACAGCCAGATGGAGGATCGACCACTCTCCCCGGACGCGACGCTGGCCGAACGCGCCCAGGACGGCGACACCGGCGCGTTCGACACCCTGCTCCGTCGCCACCAGGACACCGTCTACCGGATCGCGCTGCGCGTCCTCGGCGACGCGGCCGACGCCGCAGACACCGCCCAGGAGGCCTTGATCACGGCCTGGCGGAAACTACCCGAGCTGGAGAACACCGCGGTGTTCTCCGCGTGGCTCTACCGGATCGTCACCAATCGGGCGCTCAACGCCGTCCGGTCCCGCATCCCCGCCGCGCCCATCGACGAGGGGCTGCCCACCGCCGCGCCGGGGCCCGAGCACCAGTCCATGGCCTCACAACTGCGGGGCGCGCTGACTCGGGCGCTGGCCAACCTGCCCCCGGGGCAGCGCGCGTGTTGGATACTGCGCGAACTGGAAGGAATGAGCTATGAGGAGATAGCGCAGATCGTCAACGCGACCCCGACCGCCGTACGCGGCCGCATCCACCGCGCCCGTACCCACCTCGTGGAGGCGCTACGTCTATGGCGGTAGAGCCCACTGACCACGACCGCCTGCCCTGCGGCACCGATCTGACCACGCTCGCCGGCCATCTGGCCGAGGGAGCGCTGACCGCGCACGAGCGGAATTGCTCTCACTGCCGCGGGGCCGTGCGGAGACTGCGCGCGCTGGACAGCGCACGCGACGACCTCGCCTCCGAGTCGGTCTCCGCGCCGCCGCAACTGCTCGACGAGGTCATGCGTGTCGTCCGCACCGAGGGGCGGCCTGGTCGTGCCCTGCCCGTCCCGCCGGAGCAGCACGGTGTCACACGGGTGCGCGAGCCCGCCGCGGCGCGGATCCTGCGAACGGCCGCCGAGACGGTCGGCGGCATCAGTGTCGGCCGCTGCCGTATCAGCGAGGAGGACGAGGGCCTGAGCGTTCTCCTGACGGCTCGGGTCGAGACCGGCGCCGCCATCCCCGAACTCGCCGAAGCGGCCCGGCGGGCCGTGCGCGACGCCGCCAGGCACCAGCTGGGCTGGACGTTGATCCGCGTGGACGTCGAGGTCGTCGACCTGTCCTGAGCTATGCGGACCGGCGTCTCAGCGGAAGACGACGGTCTTCGCCCCGTTGAGCAGAACCCGTCGCTCGGCGTGCCAGCCCACCGCGCGTGCCAGCGCCACCGATTCGAGGTCCCGGCCCACGGCCGCCAGACGCTCGGGGCTGTAGGTGTGGTCGACCCGCGCGATCTCCTGCTCGATGATGGGTCCCTCGTCCAGGTCGGCGGTGACGTAGTGCGCGGTCGCACCGATCAGCTTCACCCCCCGGGCGTGCGCCTGGTGGTAGGGGCGGGCCCCCTTGAAGCTGGGCAGGAATGAGTGGTGGATGTTGATGATCCGTCCCGCCATCTTCTGGCACAACTCCTCCGAGAGCACCTGCATGTAACGGGCCAGGACCACCAGGTCCACACCGTAGGAGTCGACCAGGCCGAGCAGCCTGGCCTCGGCCTGGGGCTTGGTCTCGGGCGTCACCGGCAGGTGGTGGAAGTCCACCCCGTAGGAACGCGCGAGGAACTCCAGGTCGGGATGGTTGGAGACGACCGCGGCGATCTCGACGTCGAGCAGGCCGCTTCGCTGCCGGTAGAGCAGGTCGTTGAGGCAGTGCCCGAACTTCGACACCATGACGAGCATGCGCGGGCGCACGCCGCGCCGCCACAGCTCCCACTCCATCGCGAACTCCCCGGCCAGTCCGGCCAGCGCCGCGCGCAGCTCGTCCTCCCCTGGGGCCTCCCGCCCCGCCTCGAACTGCACCCGCAGGAAGAAGCGTCCGGTGTAGTGGTCTCCGTACTGCTGGCTCTCGGTGATGTTGCATCCGTTTCCGGCCAGCAGGGTCGCCACAGCAGCGACGATTCCGCGGGCGTCGGGGCACGACAGGGTCAGCACGTACTCGTGGTCGGTCATGGCCAGGAAACTCCAAAGTCAGCAGCCGTGAAGTTCCAGGTTATCCGCGTGCCCACGCCTCGATGACGGGAATCGCCGGAAGGAGCCGAGGATCATACGTGAAGAAGTTTCATAATCTGTGGCATGCTCCCCACATGAGCAGCGCTCGCGAACGCTACGAAGCGGCGACCCGCCACCTCCACCCTCCCTTCGCCGTCCTCGACCTGGCCGCGTTCCACGCGAACGCCGCCGACCTCGCCCGGCGCGCCGCCGGCACCCCCATCCGCGTCGTCAGCAAGTCCATCCGTTGCCGGCACCTCCTCCGCGAAGCCCTCGCCCTCCCCGGCTTCAGCGGCCTCATGGCCTTCACCCTCCCCGAAGCCCTGTGGCTGGCGCGCGACGGTGTCTGCGACGACATCCTCGTCGCCTACCCCACCGCCGACACCAACGCCATCGCCGAACTCGCCGCCCACCCCGACACGGCCCGCGGCATCACCCTCATGGTGGACGATGTCGCCCACCTCGACCTGATCACCGCCGCCGCGCCGGACCCGGCCCATCCCATCAAGGTCTGCATCGACATCGACACCAGCTGGCAGCCCCTCGGCCCGCGCAGCCGGATCGGAGCCCTGCGCTCCCCCGTACGCACCCCCGCCCAGGCCGCCGCGCTCGCCCGCGCGATCACCCGGGACCCCCGGCTCCACCTCGACGGGATCATGGCCTATGAGGCCCAGATCGCCGGAGTCGGCGACAACCCGCCGGGACGCCCCGGCTACGGCCGTCTCCTGCGCTGGGTCCAGCGTCACTCCCGAACCGAGCTCGCCCGCCGCCGCGCCGCCATCGTCAACGCCGTCCGCGACGTCGCCGACCTGCGCTTCGTCAACGGAGGTGGAACCGGCAGCCTGCACACCACCCGCCGCGAACGGGCCATCACCGAACTGGCCGCGGGTTCCGGCTTCTACCAGCCCACGCTGTTCGACCACTACCGCGGCTTCAGCGGACGGCCCGCCGCCCTGTTCGCGCTTCCGGTCGTCCGCCGCCCCGCTCCCGGCGCGGTCACCGTCCTGGGCGGCGGCTACCCCGCCTCCGGCACCGCGGACCCCACCCGGCTGCCCAGCCCGCACCTCCCGGCCGGTCTCTCCCTCTCCCCCACCGAAGGCGCCGGCGAGGTCCAGACCCCGCTTCTCGGCGCCTCCGCCGCCTCCCTGTCCATCGGCGACCGGGTGTGGCTACGCCACGCCAAGGCCGGGGAGCTGTGCGAGCGCTTCGCCGAACTCCACCTCATCGACGGGGACCGGCTCGTCGCCACCGTCCCCACCTACCGGGGCGAGGGACAGACGTTCCTCTGAACGCGCGGGAACACGGAAGAGGGGAGGGACCATCCGGTCCCTCCCCTCTTCAGAGATTCAGTGTCCCCGCCTCCGCCGCCAGGCGACGACGACACCGACCACCACGGCCAGGCCGACGCCCACTCCCAGCGCCACGAGTTCGGGCGGCAACGGCGCCCTCGTCGAATAGGTCGTCACGACCTCGTCGTCGCCCTTGAGGCGCACACTGCCCTCGGGCGGCTCGACGACGTGGCTTCCCAACCGGACCGCCCCCGACCCCGACACCAGCGAGCGAGCCTCCTCGACCAGGTGCTCTCCGGCCCCGCGAACCTGCTCCCAGCCTCGACGCGCCACATTGGCCGGCTTCGTGCGATCGGTGATCTCGTCGATGGTGCGGGCCAGGCGCGCCTGGACGCGCTCGATCTCGGCCTGGACCGCCGCCGGGTCCCGTCGCGCCCCTGCGGGGTCGCGTCCCTCCGTCAAAGCCGCTTCCTTCCGCTAGCGCAGGGTCGCCTGAGACCGATCGCCGCCCGGGCCTTCCTGGCCCGTCGGCGCTTCAGGCGAGCGCGTGACGTTCAACGCGCCTTCGATTCCGTCCACGACGCGGAAGAAGTCGCGCGTGGACAACCACAGTTTATAGACGATCGCAATCTCGAACGCGAGGAGCAAAACGCCCACGGGTACGACGATCCAGACGATCGCGGCAGGCGCGACCGCCCCCGCCAACGGCGCGAGGATGAACACCGCCGTCTGGAACTCGATGCCGCTCACCAGGTGGGTGCGGATACGCCGAACGCGCAGGAAATCCCAGAACCGCTGGTACCAGGGGAAACGCATCCGGAACTCCTGGTGCAGGTCCACCTTCGGCAGCCGCACGTCGGGCTGCTTACCGGCGTCACGGTCGTAACGGGACTCCTTCTCCGCCTGCGTCCGCAGGATCTGCTCCAGGACCGAGATCCCGTGCCGCAGCACCGCCTGCTCGCCCGTGTCGCTCAGTGCTCCCCGCTGTCCGCGCGACTCCGGCTCCAGCATGGACAGCGTGGCCCGCGCCCGCTCCAACGCCCCCGCGATGTGCGACCGCATCTCCCGGCGGACCTTGTAGACCTGCAACGCGTTGAGATAGCGCAGCATGTCGCAGAACACCACCGCCAGCGCCAGCCACACGAAGGTCACGTCGCCGGTGAGCACATACTGTCCGCCCATCAACGCGATGGCGCACACCAGTACCCGGAACCGGTCGAACACGTAGTCCATCCACGCGCCGAACAGCGACTCCTGACCGGTCAGCCGGGCCAGCTTGCCGTCCACGCAGTCCAGCAGGAAGCAGAGGTAGTACAGCAACGCGCCGACGACCAGGAAGGGCCACCAGCCCAGGGCGAAGCAGGCCGCCGCCCCCAGACCGGACAGCAGCGCCGCCACCGTCACCTGGTTCGGGGTGATCGACGTCCGGTTCGCGACGAACCGCACCAACCGCAACGCCAATGGATCGACCAGCCACACGGTCCACCAGGAATCGCGCGTCTTGCACACGCGCTCCTTGACCTCGTCCAATGTGAAACCGGCCATCGGGGGTGCTCTCCCAACAACGCGAATCGGCAACGTCCTCCGAGCGCGCCCACCGGCCACCGGAGTGCCGCAGAGTCTACGCACCCTGGTCCCCGGCCGATCGGAGCGGACGCACGGGTTCGGACAACCATAGGTCACGCGCCAGGCCCCTCGGCACGGAACGGGCGAACTCCACCGCACCGGCCGCGCCGCCCGTTCCCTCCGCCCACCGGGGGTACACCAGCGCCACAGCGCGCCGGCGACGGCAATAGGCTGGGACGACTCGAAGGGGCCGGCACGCCCCACGACCTGGAAGGAGCCCCCGTGAGCGACCCCGCCGTCCGCCTCAGGCCCGGTGACACCGCGCCGGACTTCACCCTCGACGACGCCGATGGCAAGCCCGTCACGCTGAGCGAGGTGGTGAGGGAGAAGGGGCGCGTCGTCCTCTACTTCTACCCCGCCGCCATGACCCCGGGCTGCACCACCCAGGCCTGCGACTTCCGCGACAACCTCCGCGCCTTCGGACAGGCCGGTCTGACCGTCATGGGCGTCTCGCCCGACTCCACCGCGCGTCTCGCCGAGTTCCGCGACCAGCAGGGACTCACCTTCCCCCTGCTCGGCGACCCCGACAAGCAGGTCCTGCGCGCCTACGGCGCGTTCGGGGAGAAGAAGAACTACGGCAAGGTCGTCCAGGGCGTCATCCGCTCCACGATCATCATCGGCGCCGACGGGACCGTCGAGAAGGCCTTCTACAACGTGAAGGCCACCGGTCACGTCGAACGGATCAAGCGCGAGCTGGGTCTGTGAGCAGTGCCGCGCGGTCCGCTCGGCGAGTGGACCGCGCGGCCCACGGGATGCGCCGACCGCGTCTTCAGCCGGCCTGGCGACAGCCGACGTGGCGAAGCACTACCATGGGACGTCGACCACAGTGGTCCGCGCCGGACCACCGGAGCGGGGGATTTGCGCTCTTCCCCCACCGGTGTCACCCTCGGGAGAGCCACCCGTCACCGGCCATCCCGGCGAGGAGCGCGAAGGTGGGGGGCCGTAGCCCAACGGCAGAGGCGGCGCGTTTAGGTCGCGTACAGTGCGGGTTCGAATCCCGCCGGCCCTACCCAGACGAGAGGCGCGGGATCCCGATCCCGCGCCTCTTCTGTCTGTTCGCCGCCCGGCTAGCGGAACAGCAACGCCCACAGCACGACCGCGAGCAGGGCCACGACCCCCACGACCACGCCCGCGATCATCGCCACCGGCCGTTTACTCCGGTGCTTGCCCGAACTGGTCAGGCCGAGCGTGTCGGTCGACTCGCGGATCGAGGTGAGCAACGCGCTCACCGACTCCGGACGGTGGCGGTGCAGCGCCTCCTGTAGGGAGGAGACCGACTCCGACACCGACTCCTGGAGGGAACTGCGCAGCACGTGCGCTCCGGCCCGGAAGTGTTCCCGAGCCGATTCCTGGGAAGCGGGCTGGGCCACCTCCTGCGCGGCGGTCTTGGCCGCGGTCTCGGGGCTGGTGGCCGGCGCCCACGGCGCGAGCGCGGCGATGCGCAACATCTTCGTCGCGTTCTCCGCGGTCAACCGGTCGGCCGGGTTCACGTGGAGCAGTCCGGCCAGTACCGGCGCGAGCGGGCCGGCGTTCTCCGCCGGCGGCGGCTCCTCCAGCTCGTCCCCGCGCAGGATCGCGATGTAGCCCTTGCGGTTGTAGGGCGGATGCCCCTCGACCGCGGCGTACAACGTCGCGCCCAGCGACCACAGGTCGGAGGCCGGACCGATGGGACCGGCCTTGGCCCGCTCGGGCGGGATGTAGGAAGGCGACCCCACGATCCGCCCCGAGGTGGTCAACGCGGACTCGCCCGTCCAGGCGGCCAGGCCGAAGTCGGTCAGGACGACCCGTCCGTCCTCGCTGATCATCACGTTGTCGGGCTTGACGTCGCGGTGGATGATGCCCTCGTCGTGCGCCGCCTTGAGCGCGCCGATCAGATGGAGCCCGATCTCGGCCACACGCTGGTAGGGCAGTGGCCCGGCGAGCTCGATGAGCTCGGCGAGCGTGTGCGCCACGACGAGTTCCATCACGATCCACGGCCGGCCGTCCTCGTTGACGACGTCGAGGACGGTGACCACGGCGGGATGGGTCAGCCGTGCCGCGACCCGGGCCTCCCGGGTGGTGCGGCGCAGCAGCGAAGTGCGCTCGGACTCGCTCAGATCGCTCGGCAGGCGCAACTCCTTGACCGCGACCTCGCGGTGAAGGAAGAGGTCGGTGGCACGCCAGACGGTGCCGACGCCCCCACGCGCGATCTGCTCCCGCAGGTGGTAGCGCCCCGCCAGCACGCGCTCGCCGGGAGCCACTTCGAGAGTCGCAGGGCGCGCTGATTCGAGCGGCGACGAGGTCTGCCGCTCTGCGTGGGGCTTGTCGATGGAGGACACGGCTTCTAAAGCGTCAGGTCACGGGCCACAGCGGCCTCCTGCGGACTCGTACGGGGGTCGTCCCGCCGCCGCGGCGGCGATTCGTCTGTCATATCAGCTACATAGGACATTAGAGCAGGTCGCCACGGGAGCACAGGAGCACGGGCCCGATTTCGCGATCTCCCACCGCCCGTACCGCGTCCCGTGGCTCGCCTCTCCTTGCCTCGACTCACCGTCCGGTGGGAGATGGGACGGGGATCAGGCCCACAACGCCTCGGGGTCGCGGACCGTGACCGGTCCGACCCCGATCTCCTCCAACGGCCCCGCGACCTCCTTGGCGTCGCCCGCGACGATGATCACGAACTCGCTCGGGTGCAGGTAGTCGCGCGCCGCCTGGTGCAGGTCCTCGGCGGTGATCCGCTCGAAACCGGCACGCAGCTGGTCGACGTGGTCCTCGGGCAGGTCGTGCACGACCGCCTCGACCAACGCGCTCGCCAGGCTACGCGCGGTGGAGTAGCCGACCGGAAGCCCGACCGTGTTGGACTCGCGGACCGCCGAGAGCTCGCCATCGGTCACCCCCTCGTTGCGGAGCCGCTCGATCTGCTCCAACGACGCCGTGACCGAGTGGGCGGTCGTCGGCCCCTCGACCTGGGTGCTGATGAAGAACACCCCGCTGTCGCGGCGCAGGTCGAACCGGCAGCCGACCCCGTAGGTGTAGCCGAGGCGCTCACGCAGCTCCATGTTGAGCCGGGAGGTGAACATGCCGCCGAGCACATCGCTCATGCCGTTGGCCCGCGGCAGGTCGATCTCGGAACGGGCCGGCGCCCGGTGCGCCAGGACCAGCGCGGACTGCACCGAGCCCGGGCGGTCCAGGACGAGGACGCGGGGGAGCTCCCCCGGGGCGCCCTCGGGGGCCGTGGTGGAACGGCTCGGGGTCGGCTGGGCGTCCCCGAAGACCGTCCTTCCGATCTTTTCGAGGTCCACCCCGGACAGGTCCCCGACGACCACCAGCGTGCCGGCGACAGCCGCGACGGAACCCGCGTGGAATTCCCGGACGGTCTCGGGCGTGAGCCGCTGCAGGTTGGCGGGGCCACCGCTGAGCGGCGTCGCGTAACGGCCGGTGAAGAGCTGGCCTCCGATGGCGCGGGCCGCCACGGTCGAGGCCATCGACGCTTCGAGCCAGAACCGCTCGACGAGCTGGTCGCGACGGCGGATCACGTCATCGTCCCGCAGGGCCGGAGCGCGCACCGCCTCGGCGAACAGCGCGGTCGCGTCGGCGATCCGGCTCGCCGGGGCGTCCACACCGGTGACGAAGCTGTCCCAGGTGACGCGCGAGACCCACTCCGCGCCGTACTGTTCCAGGGCGGGCGCCAGCGAGCTGTTGCCCTCGGGGCCGTCCTCCAGCGCCTCGTTCGCCAGCGCGGCCACCCCCATCTGGTCGAGGGGCTCACTCGTCCCGCCCGCGGGCTGGACGAGCCGGACCGCCGCATAGGGCTGGCCGGGGACGTCGATGGCGACGACGGTCCCCCCACCGACCTGCAGACGTCGTGCCTTGGGGAACGTGTAGGGGCTGGCGTCACCGAGCGTGGGACGCGGCTGGAGCATACTCAC
This sequence comes from Marinactinospora endophytica, assembly GCF_054780875.1. NCBI lineage: Bacteria > Bacillati > Actinomycetota > Actinomycetes > Streptosporangiales > Nocardiopsidaceae > Marinactinospora > Marinactinospora endophytica. Next base: position 322,941 of record NZ_BAAGVM010000006.1, read on the forward strand.
AACGACTCTTCCTTCGAGGTCTGGGCGGGCGTGGCCGGGGCGGATCAGGCTTCGACCGGCGTGGAGCCGGTCTTGGCCTCGGGCTCGAAGCGGACGACCAGCAGGTTGTCCTCGCCGAGCAACCGCTTGGCCGCGGCCACGACCTCGTCCGTGCTGATCTCGCTCCAGCGCTGCGGCCAGGTGTGGACGAGCTCGGGGTCGTCGAACAGCTGGGTGCAGCTGCCGAGCGCGTCGGCCAGTCCCCCGGGGGTGGAGATGCTCTGGAGGTGGTCGCGCTCCAGAACCGCGCGGGCGCGTTCCAGTTCCTCCTCGGAGATCCCGTCGGCGAGGCCCTGGACCTCCTCCAGGATCGCGGCCTCCAGCTCGTCGCCGCTGACCCCCTCGCGCGCGATCATGCTGACGAGCATGAGGCTCGGCGCGTAGCGGAACGGCAGGAGGTCGGCCGCCCCTCCGCCGTCGTCGCTGGCCAGTCCGCGCTCCACCACGAGCCTGCGGTACAGCCGGCTTCCCTGCCCCTGTCCCAGGACGGCCGAGGCCAGGTGCATGACGTCGAAGTCGCGGCTGCCGTAGTTGCCGACGCGGTAGCCGAGGAAGACGGCCGGCGCCGGGACCTTCTCGGTGACGGTCTCACGCAGCGGACCGCCGATGAGACCCTCCAGTGTCGCGTCGGGCGCCTCGGCGACGACCTCGCGGGCCGGGATCCCGCCGAAGTAGCGTTCCACCCGGTCGCGCACGTCGCCGGGTTCGAGATTGCTCACCACGGTCACCACGAGATTGTCCGGGCCGTAGTGGCGCTCGTGGAAGGACAGCACGTAGTCGAGGTCGGCCGCGTCCAGGTCGGCCATCGAACCGATGGTCGGATGGTGGTAGGGGTGTCCCTCGGGATAGCCCAGGGCGAGGATCCGCTCGAACGCGGTGCCATAGGGAACGTTGTCGTACCGCTGGCGCCGCTCGTTCTTGACGACGTCGCGCTGGTTGTCGAGAACCTCCTGGGTCATCCCGTCCCGGAGGGTGGCGAGGCGGTCCGCCTCCAGCCACAGGACGAGATCGAGAGCGTGCTCGGGAACGGTCTCGTAGTAGTTCGTGCGGTCGGTGGAGGTGGAGGCGTTGATGTCGCCGCCCAGACGCTCCACCGCGTCGAAGTGCTCGCCCTTGGCGACGTTCCCGCTGCCCTGGAACATCAGGTGCTCGAACAGGTGCGCGAAGCCGGTACGGCCGGGCACCTCGTGACGGGAGCCGACCCCGTACCACAGGTTGAGCGCCGCCACCTGTCCGGTGGCCGCGGGAGCGGTCACCACCCGCAGTCCGTTGTCCAGTCTGAATTGGCTGATGTTGCCCGCCGCGCCGTTCGTCGCCACCAGTTCCTGCACCCCTTGTCGCTGGATTACCGTCCTGCACCTGAGAGCCTATGGCCTCACCCGGGTCTCCGGGTACGCGCGCCATCGTCTTCGGGACGGCTCACACGTAATGGATCTTCCCCCGTACGGCGCGTTAGGAACGTTGCCAGACTTCGGCCCGCGGCGGTAGCGGAAACTCGATCGTGGTCCCCCAGTCCGTGAAGGTCAGGTCCACATGTCCGGGTCCTTCCTCGGTGTCCATGTGGACGAGGACCGCCAGCGGCAGATACTCGTCGTCCACCCACACCGTGAAGGAGATCTCCTCCACCCCCTGGGCGTGCAGATCCTGGAGTACCCGCCACGCGCCGCCCTTCCCGCTGACGTTCGCCATGCCGTCGAGGACGTCGAAGGTCGCGTGATGGCCGCTGCCCCGCACCCCGTCGACGGTTCGCGCGCCGGCCGGCACCAGGTCCGAGGCCGCGGCGATCATGCTCCAGTCGCGGATGCCGGAGATCGCCCTGATCGTCTCGGCGTAGAGCGCCCGTGGTTCGGGGGGATCCTCGAAGTCCTCCCGGGAGCGCAGGACCCAGGAGGTTCCCTCAGGCATTCCCTCGGTGCTGGGGGGCCGCAGGTAGAAGTCCTCGCCGACCGCGACGGAGCGCGCCGAGTAGTCGTCGCCTTCCCTGCTGCTCATCTCCAGGTCCGCGGTGAAGTCGACGCGGTCCTTCTCATGGAAGGCGTAGCCACCGGAGGCCCGAGCCCTGGGAATGCCGTTGAGGGTGGCGGTCGCCTCGAAGCGCGTGGTGACACGGGTCAGGGCCGCCTGTTCGATCGCGTCCACCAGGTCCGCCGGCGCCTCCGGCGAGGAGCCGGGGACGGGCATCGGCGTGTCCGGGTCTCCCTCGACGGCCTGGGGGGCGCCCCCCGCGCCCGGCGTGGCCCCCGCTGAAGGGGACGCAGCCGTGGAGGCCCGCTCTTCCTCGGAGGGGTTGGGCCCCTCGTCCTTCACGCACCCCGTGACGCCCAGAAGCACACTGACGGCGGACACCACCATCCAGGACTGCTGCCGACGCATGGGCGTCATTCTCTCCTACTCGCGCCCCATCGCACATGAGAACAGGGACAGGGTCACCTTTCCTCCCGTATAGGAGGAACGCACCACTCCCGAATCCTCATAGAGGGCAGGACGGCACAGAAGAGCACAGACAGTAAGTTCTATTCCGTTTTCAGGCGGAAACAAAAAAAGGGGGGTTCCCGGAACGGGAACCCCCCACACACACGGGAGACCGAACCCCCCACAGGAAGCCCGGCCTCAACCGAAAAGATGCCCGGCGGCGACCTACTCTCCCACCCCAACACGGAGGCAGTACCATCGGCGCTGGGAGGCTTAACGACCGGGTTCGGAATGGGACCGGGTGTTTCCCTCCCGCCATCACCGCCGTAACCCTCACCCCAACCCCCACACAGGGGCGGGAAAACCAAGAGCCACAACAACAACGCGGCAAAA
>NZ_BAAGVM010000007.1:0-305025 GCF_054780875.1 Marinactinospora endophytica
AACAACCGCATCCTCGCCTACAAGCCCGAACCCTCGTCCGACGCTCTTCCGCAGAGGCGGTGCTTCCGCTTTGTTGTGTTCCCACTTTATCAGGTGTTCCGTCCGGCGTCGAATCGGCGCTTTCCGGTGTTTCCCTGATGAAACCGGGAATCGGTTCGCGTTTTCCGGAGTGTGTCCGGGTCCCGCGTTCCGTTGTGTCTTCACTTTATCAGGGCGTTCCGACCCCGCCAAACCGGCGATTTCCGAACTTCCTGAACATCGACACGAATTGCCCACAACGAGTCATGGACATGACAATGATGCCATGACACGAAAGTGGTCACTGCCGTTTCGATGCTCGGGCACGTCCATCAGAAGATGTCCGTTACGCCCGAAGAAGACCGCCGCCCCGAGGAGGCTCAGAACCTGCCCCGTTTCAGGCGACTCGAAGAACTATAGTCAGCGTTTCGCGGAGTACCAACTCGATCAAGGGTGATCCGCGCCACCAGCTCGGAGGCGTCCCGGAACACCGTCCCGGCCCTCACCTCCCGTCCCCCTCGAGCTCACGCAACCGGCGGGCCCGCAGCACCATCTCCAGCTCGAAGCGGACCTGCGGATCCCGCAGTCGATCGCCGAAGAGCCGTTCGACGTGGTTCATCCGGTAACGGACCGTCTGTGGGTGCACGCCCAGCATCGCCGCGGTCTCCGGAGCGCCGCCTCCCCTGGTGACCAACCAGGCGAGGAGGGTCTCGGCGAGCTTCGCCGCGCGCTTCTCTGCAAGCCCCTCGAAAGGCCCGAGACTGCGTTCGCCGAGACGGGCCAGCAGGCGTTCGTCCTGGAAGAGGAGCAGGACCAGCAGGTGATCGTCACAGGAGAGCAGCCCCTCCCCGGGAAGAATGCCGCGTTCCCTCAGGTTCAGGCCCTGCTTGGCCCAGCGGAACGACAGGGACGCCTCATGGAGGTCCACCACCGGACCGATCACGGTCGGCTCCTCGCCGAGGACGTCCTCGATGGCCCGCCGGTCCTGCTCCGTCACCGGAGCCGGGACGAGGAGACACGGGTCGGGGCGGTCCGTGTCCAACAGATGGTCGGCGTCCATCCGTAACCGCCTGGTGGGGGAGACCTCGACCCCGGAACGCAGCGCGACGCAGGCGACCTGGTCGGGGAGGCGCCAGCCGGCGAGCCGCGCAGCCATCTCCATGCTCTCCCGGTCCGCCGCGGGTTCGGCGAGGAGAAGGGTGAGGAGACGGCGCCGGAAGTGTTCGCGCGCCCCCGCGGACCTGGCCTGCGCCTCGGCGTAACCGGCCAGGGACTCCGCCGCGATTCCGTCCAGGTAGGCGAAGACGGCCTCGGCGAGCAGGGCGAGGACCGCGGCCGACTGGCCGGCCCGCTCCGCGCGGCGGGCCAGGCGACGCCAGGCGATGCGGGTGCCGAGCCGGTAGGCGCTGTGGAGGGCGTCGAGGCTCCGCCCCTCGCGGAACTCGTTGCGGCCCAGCCTGCGGTAGATCCGTTCTCCGTTGACCTGGGTCTGGGAGGGACCGCGGACCAGGTCCAGGAAGTGGTGGAGGGCCCGTTCGACGCCGAGGCGGACGGTGCGCCCGTACACGTCGTTCAAAGGACGCGCGAATTCCGGTATCCCGGCGAGGATCGCCTGGACGATCTCCTCGGCGAGGACCTCCACCTCGGGTTCGAGGATGTCGGCGAGCTCGGCCGGGAGTTCCTCCCAGGGGCGGCTACTGGGCTCGGTGTCGCGAAACCGCACACGTCCTCCCGGCCTCGGGCAGTCTGACGAGTCCGTTCCGTCGCGCCCCGAACCGGCCCCTGCAACGTACGGTGACCCATCCACACTGTCAACGGTCCGCTCGCCCCTCTCGCGCGCCCGCTCACCGGAGACGGCGACACCCCGCGAACCTCCGCTCGACCGGGCGCGTCTTTGTCACCCGCGTGACAAAGCGCCCCTCAGGCGGACACGAAAGCGCCGGCGAACGGCCGCTTCCACATCGCGCCCGTACCGCTCCTCCTCCACCGTCCTCGCAGGTGGGAAGGGGAAAGGGAATGTTCCGGCGAGGGGTCTGCGAGTTTGTTCCCGCCGCCGGAAAAACAGCGTGAAACGCCCTTGAAACACCATGGCGTGCCATTACATGATTACCCCACTCACACATGGACGTGTCACAGATCACTTTCGGAAACGGAAACGATCCACCGCACTCACCGGCGCCGGGGGACGGACGAGCGCGGCGGCACGCCTCCGAGGAAGGAATCATCCATGGTCGAAGAACCCCTGGATCAGGAGGAGCAGGAGCGGGAGGGCAGCCACACCAGCTGGCGGCGCTTCGCCCTGCTGACCGCTCCCGCAGCCCTCGGCGCCGGAGCCCTGGTGTTCGCGATCGCCAACGGGGCGATCGCCGCCTCCTTCGCGGTCTCCGGACAGCAGTTCAAGATCTCGGCCGACGAGATGAACGGCGAGGGCGTCGCCATCTACGGCTCCCTTGACCAAAGCGTTCGCGGTGACGTCCACCCGGTCGCCGTCGCGGCGATCCGCGAGGCCGAGATCACCTCGCTGTGCCAATCGGTGATCACCGAGTTCCCGATCCTCGGGAAGGTCTCCCTCAAGCTCTCCGCCGGCACCGACGGCACCCCCGTCGAAGCGTCGAATCTCTTCATCGACATGACCCAGATGGCGGGCGACACCGAGTTCTCCAACCTGGAGATCGGCCGTGACGCCTCGACCCTGGACAAGGGGCCCAGCGGTGGACAGGGCGTGCAGGACCTGTTCGGCATGCAGGGCGACACCATCTCGGTGCGCGGCCTGGAGCAGACCGCGTGGGCCGCGAACGCCGGCTCCTTCCGGCTCTCCGGTCTACACCTGGCGGTGGCGCGCGGCGACGCCGAGTGCTTCTGACCCGTCCGCGCGCCACCTCCCGGCGCGCGGACGCCTCCAGCGCGGGTGATGTCGACGAGAGAGGAAGAAGAAGCGATGGCCAGGCGGTCTTCCGGGAAGCAGCGCGGCCCCTCGTCCCGGCCGGGGCCGCGACGCCGGTTCCGCGCGTGGCGGCGACGACGCCCGTTCTGGGGCGGCCTGCTGACGATGCTGGCCGGCGCGGAGATCTGCGTCCTTCCCCTGGCCCCGGTGTCCGTCATGATCGCCCAGGGCATCGCCGGCGTCCCCTCGGTGCTCATGGGGGTCTTCCTCATCGCCCTCGGCATGATCACGTGGGCGTCCCCGCAACAGCACACCATCACCGGTGTCCTCACCACCCTGATCGGGCTGGGGGCGCTGGTGATGTCGAATCTCGGTGGGTTCGTCATCGGCAGCCTCCTCGCCTTCGTCGGCGGGGGCCTGATGTTCGCCTGGCGTCCCACCGCGCGCCCCCGAAGCAGCCGGCGCGGCCGGCGCTCGGCGCGGCGCTCCCAGGACGGCGGCGGGCCTCCCGCTCCCGCCGCCCCGGGGAGCGGCCCCACGGCTGAGGAAGCCCTGGACCGCCCCCACTGACCGATCGGTGATCCCGCCCCCGGCTCGTGTGTCATGCCGGTTCCCCGGTGTGCGCATTAACCCGGTGACCCGTCCGTACGGACGTCCGCGACGGTGGCCCCGTCCACGGACCGATCGGTGCTCTTTCCCGGTAGGAAGAAGGAGATCAGCGTGCGAACCACCCGCTCTTCGACGTCCCGATCCGCCTGCCTCCCGTCCCTCCTGCTGCGCGGTGGCCTGACCGCCGTCGGCGCCGCCGCCGTCGTGGGCATGGCCGCGGCCCCCGCGCTGGCCGCGGGCTCCACCACCGTCGGTCCGGCCGGTGACTACTTCTCCGCCTCGCTCAGCAACTCCGCCACGCTGACGGTCGGCTCCGTGACCGTCACGTGCAGCGTCTCCCAGTCGGCGCCGTCGCAGCCCCTCGGCACGAACTCCGCCAACCAGGTCCCGACGGCCAACAGCAACCCGGCCGGGCCGGTCACCTCGACGATCAACGCGCCCACCTTCACCAACTGCCGGACCAACATGCCGTTGGTCAACGCGCAGGTCACCACGTCGGGAACGTGGGGGATCTCCGCGCAGCACGGTTCCCCGTCCACCGTGTCCTTCCAGATCCCGCAGGGCGGCCTGGAGGTCCAGACGAGCGGGCTCGCGTCCTGCCACGCCGTGACCGCTCCGGACGGCCCGGCGAGCGTGGCCGGCGACTGGACCAACGGGAACCCCGCCAGCACCCTGGTGTTCGCCGGCGACACGGTCCCGGTCGAGGTGACCGGCGGCTTCGGTTGCCCCACGGCGGCGACCCAGGGGTCGTTCTCCGCGACCTACCAGGTGCGCAACGTGAGCACGCCGAGCTCGCCCATCAACATCACCGCCTGATCCCGGCCCCGTCCCGAGGGCTCCGGCCTGCGCCGGGGCCCTCGTCCCAGGTCGACGGGTGGACATCTCCGCTCATCGCCGAATCGACATGTCCCCGCGTCGTCAAGGCGGCGAGTCGCCGAGTCCATCGGATCGCTCTCATCCCCGCAGGGCCCGGCCCAGGCGGTCCAGCCCCTCCTCGATCTCGGCCGGCCCGTAGGTGGTGAACGACAGGCGCAGGGTGGCACGGTCGGGGGAGTCCACGTAGAAGGGGTATCCAGGCACGAAGGCGACATCGTGCTCCAGGGCTCGATGCAGGAGCTCCCCCGTGTCGACGTCACCGGGCAGGCGCACCCAGACGAACATGCCGCCGTCGGGATCGCTCCACACGCTGCCCTCGGGCAGGGCCCGGGGGAGCGCGGCGAGCATCGCGTCACGCCGCGGCGCGTAGGCGGCGCGGATCCGCGCGACGTGGTCGTCGAGTCCCGTCTTGGCGAGGTAGGTGGCCGCCGCGGCCTGGACGACCGTCGAGGTGTGCAGGTCGGCCGCCTGCTTGGCGACGACGAGCGAACGACGCGGACCGGCGGGGGAGCGCAACCAGCCCAGGCGCATCCCCGGGGCCATGATCTTGGACAGGCTGCCGAGCAGGATCGTCCGGTCGGCCGCGGCGGGCTGCGCGGCGATGGGCGGCAGTGGTTCGCCGCGGTAGCGCAGCTCCCCGTAGGGGTCGTCCTCGACGATCCACAGACCGTGCCGGGCGGCGATCTCGGCGACGCGGCGGCGGCGCTCGCCGGGCAGCGTGCGGCCGGTGGGGTTGGAGAAGGTGGGAACGAGGTAGAGCAGGGACGGCCGCTCCCGGGCCACCGCGGCGTCGAGCGCGTCCGGGTCGATCCCGTCGGCGTCACCGGGGACCGGGACGACCCTGGCTCCGGCGAGCGTGAAGCACTGGATCGCGGCCAGGTAGGCCGGCTGTTCGACGAGGACCACGTCGCCGGGGTCGAGCAGGGCCGCGGCGACGAGGGAGAGTCCCTGTTGGGAGCCCGTGGTGACGAGGAGGTCGTCGGGGGCGGTGGGAAGGCCCGAGCCGGTGATCCGGGCGGCGAGCGCCGCGCGGAGATCGGGGTCGCCCTCGGTGGTGGAGTACTGGAGGACCTGTGCGGGCCGCGTGGTGAGCACGTGGTCGAACGCGGCGCGCAGCGCGTCGGCGTCGAACAGTTCGGGGGCGGGCAGGCCGCCGGCGAAGGAGATGACGCCGGGGCGGGCGGTGAGGGCGAGGATTTCACGGACGGGGGAGCTGCCGACGGCGCGGACGCGGGCCGAGGGCTGGGGACGGGGATCGCTCACGACAGACCACCTCACGTCGTCGACGGTGACCTCGACAGCGCCGAGGCCACCGTCGAGTCTAGACTCGCCATCCAATAAATGGACAGAAATCTCATGATTCGAGACAGCGGTGAGGGTCGCCGTAGAAGAGACCGCGCCCCCGGGGGACCGCCGGTCCCCTCCCGGCCCGCCCCCCGCACCCGGCGCGGCGGTCCGGCCCCGCCTCACCACTCGGAGACGAGCTCCTCCGGAGCGGTCCGGGCGATTCCGGCCAGCGTCGCCAGGGCGCGGGACAGCGCCTCCTCGGGCGGGGAGGCGAGCCCGATCCGAACGGCGTTGGGCGCCCGGCGCGGGTCGACCGCGAACGCCGCCGCCGGGGTCACACCGATCCCGTGCCGCGCGGCGGCGGCCACGAAGGTGTCGGCCCGCCACCCCTCGGACAGGTCCCACCAGCAGTAGTAGGAGCAGGGATCGTCCCGTACCGCGAAACCGTCGAGGCGTTCGGCGGCGATTCGATGCCTGCGGCCGACATCGCGCCGCTTGGCCTCGGCCACCGCGCGGACGACACCGTCGGTCAGCCAACGGGTCGCCGCCTCCAGGGCGAAGCGCATCGGCATTCCCCCTCCCGCGCGCAAGGCCGCGGCCACCTCCGGCACCAGGGGTTCGGGGACCGCCATGAAACCGACGCCGAGGCCGGGCGCGACGCGCTTGGAGAGACTGTCCACGAAGATCGTCCGCTCCGGGGCGAAGGACGCCAAAGGCGGGACGGTGTCGCGCAGGAAGGTCCACACGCCGTCCTCGATCGCGTTGACCCCCAGGCGGGAGAGGAGACCGGCGAGCTCGATCCGGCGCCGTTCGGTCATGGAGAGCGACAGGGGGTTGTGCAGGGTCGGTTGCAGGTAGACCGCCGACAGCGGGGCGACGCGCGCGGCCTCCTCGACCGCCTCGGGGATCATCCCCTCCTCGTCGAGCGGGATGGCGACGACGGTGACCCCGAGTCGGGCCGCGATCGCCCTGACCGCCGGATAGGTGAGCTCCTCGACGCCCAGCCGGGCTCCCGGCCGGACGAGCGCCGAGACCGCCGCGGAGACGGCCTGACGTCCGTTGGCGGCGAACAGGATCCGGGCGGGATCCGGCCGCCACCCGGGGCGGGACAGCAGGTCGGCGAAGAGCGCTCTGGCGGGCGCCGTCCCCGACGTGCCGACCGGACGCATGGCCTCGTCCAAGACGTCGGGGCGCAAGAGGGGGGAGATCCCCTCCGCGAGGAGGCCGGCCTGCCCGGGGACGACCGGATGGTTCAGCTCCAGGTCGATCTTCCCGTCGGAGGGCTCGGCCAGCGCGGGCCCGGGCCTCGGGGTGGAGGCGCGCACGAAGGTCCCCCGGCCCACCTCGCCCAGCGTCAATCCCCGCCGGGACAGCTCCGCGTAGACCCGGGCGGCGGTGGAGTTGGCGATACCGCGCTGCCGGGCGAAGGCGCGTTGCGTCGGCAACCGGTCCCCCGGCCGCAGGCGTCCCGACACGATCCGCCCGGCGATCTCGTCGGCCACCCGGCGATAGTCATCCATTCGCGTCCTCCATTCGGTAACCCGAAAGAAGAAAAACACGACATTGCACCGAGAACAATTCTTCATATTGCACTCGACAAAAGAACACGGCTAACTTCGTGTCGAGGTCGACGGCCTCGGAATCCCCCGCGGAGAAGAGGTCCGGAATTGGCCGAGCAGAGCGCGGTCGTCGGTGTCGTCTCGATCGCCCTGGGGATGGTGCTGTCCCCCGGACCCAACATGATGCACCTGGTGTCGCGCAGCGTCGGCCAGGGGCGTCGCGCGGGCCTCGTCTCGCTGGCCGGGGTGGCGGTGGGCTTCCTGGTCTACCTGGTGGGCGCCAATCTCGGTCTGGCGGTCCTGTTCACCGCGCTCCCCGAACTGCTCACCGCGATCAAGGTGGCCGGTGCCCTCTACCTGCTGTGGCTCGCCTGGACGACCATCCGGCCCGGAAGTGTATCGGTGTTCGCCGTGCGCGACGTCCCCGCGGATCCGCCGCGCCGGTTGTTCACCATGGGCCTGATGACGAATCTCCTCAATCCGAAAATCGCCATCCTGTATATCTCGATCATTCCGCAATTCATCAACCTGGAGTCGGGTGGCATCCTGGTCCAGGGACTCGTGCTGGGAGGTCTCCAGATCCTGGTGGCCGTCTCGGTGAACCTGGCCATCGTGGTGGCCGCCGGGGCGATCGCCGGGCTCGTGACCGGCCGGCCCACCTGGCTGCTGGTGCAACGGGTCGCCATGGGCGCCCTCCTGGGAGTCCTGGCGATCTCACTCGTCCTGAGCGACGTCAAGATCGCCGCGGTCGGCTGACCCATCGCCGCCGGACGGCGCCGCTCGGCTCCGGCCGCCGCGGTCCCGGGACACGGCAATACCATGACGTGTCCGTGGGCGAGGCGAGGGGACGTGGCGTGATCAGGGTTGTGCTGGCCGAGGACATGCATCTGATCCGGGGCGCGCTGGTGGCGTTGCTGGACATGGAACCCGACGTCGAGGTGGTCGCGGACGTGTCCTCGGGGGAGGCCGTCATGCCCGCCGTCCTCGAACACCGCCCCGACGTCGCCGTCCTCGACGTCCAGATGCCGGGCATCGACGGCCTCCAGGCCGCCTCGATGATCGCCGAGCAGGCCCCCGAGTGCCGTACCTTGATCCTCACCCAGAACGGACGTCCAGACGTGCTGCGCAGGGCGCTGTCCGCCAAGGCCCTGGGCTTCATGCTGAAGGACGCGCCCCCCGCCGAGCTGGCCGGCGCGATCCGGCGGGTCGCGGCCGGTGAACGGGTGATCGACCCGGACCTCGCCACCGCCACCATCGAGGCCCGCGCGAACCCGTTGACGGACAGGGAGGTGGAGGTACTGCGCCTGGCCGGCGAGGGCGACGAACCAGGCGAGATCGCCGCGCGGCTCCACCTGGCCAAGGGGACGGTGCGCAACTACCTCGGGACGATCGTCACCAAGCTCGGTGCGCGCAACCGCCTGGACGCCGTACGCATCGCGACCGAGGCCGGATGGCTGTGATGCGCCGTCTCACCCGCCCGTCCGCGCCGGAGCGGGGGCGCCGCAGCCCGTCCCCCGAGGCGCCGGGTGGGTCACGACGAGCTCGTATCCGCCATCGCCGATAGGCCCACTGGTGAGTTCACCTCCCGTCACCGCCACCCGCGCCGCGAGGTTGATGATGCCGTTGCCGCCGCCCCGGCTGGTCCGCTCGTCGCCGTAGTCGCCGGCCGGATCGGGCAGGACACCATCGTTGGCCACGCGCAGGCGGACCTGGTCGGCGGCGGAGACGACCTGGACGGTGACGACGCCGGCCCGGCTGTGCCGCAGGACGTTGGTGACCGCTTCGCGGAGCACGGTGGCCAGCAGCGCGTCGAGCCGATCGTCGAGCGGGCCGGGGTCGATGTCGAGTCGCACGTCGACGCCCGCGGCGGTGAGGATGTCGTGGGCCGAGGCGATCTCCGCGCCCAGCGAGATCTCCGAGTCGCCGTGGGGGATGGAGCGGAGGTCGGCGAGGGCCCTACGGGCCATCCGCGCGATGTCCCGGAACTCCGTGTCCGCGCGTTCGGGGGCGCGGGCGGCGAGTTCGGCCTTGACGGTGATGGCGGACAGGCCGTAGCCGAGCAGGTCGTGGACGTCGGCCGCGATGCGGCGGCGCTCCTTGGCCACGGCGATCGCCGCGAGCGCCGACCGGGCCTCGTGCACCTGGGTGACGAGCCGGGTGAGCAGCGCGAGACCGTAGAACATCATCGCGACCGACACGGTGGCGACCGTCGACACCAGGACGACGATGAGGGGGACGGACTTCGCCACGAGGACGACCACCGCCTCGCCCACGACGATGGCGGCGAACAGGGTCCACGATGCCCCGCGGCCGGGAACCGTGATCAGCGCCGACGCCGCCGCGAGACTGACCAGGCTGTGGACGAGCTCGAACTCGGGACGGAACAGGGGAACGAACGCCAACACCGTCTGGAGGGGGAGCGTCCAGACGAGGTGCCGGGGCCGCGCACCAGGACGGTGGGAGAGCACGTGGTGGATCTGTAGCCCCACGACGGACAGCACGATGGCGCACCCGACCACGGTGGACGGCTCCGGGTCGGCCAGGGTGAAGACCAGGCTGCCGACCACGTAGATGGCCAGTCCGCTGAGCGCGATGGGCAGCGCGAGACGCGGCGTCATATCGGCCTGGGGAACCGTGTCCGGCCGGGACACGGGGGCCTGCCGGACCCGCGCGGCGGCATCCCGGGTCAGCTCCAGGATCTCGGCCGGGCGCCTCTTATCGGCCAGCCCGATGACGGCCGACAGCGTCGAGCCGAGAATGCCGTCCAGGTCCCGGGAGATCCGTTCGCGTTCGTCGGCCACGGACTGGGCGGCCAGCTCCCTGCGAGCCGCGTGCAGTTCACTGCGCAGGTCGCTGAGCCGGGTGAGCCCGAAGACGACCAGTCCCATGATCAGCGTGTTCCCCGCCGCGCTCACCCCGGCGTAGAGATCGGCGCCCGACAGCAGACCGGCCGCGACGGCGACGGCGCCGAACACCGCCCAGCGGATGCGGCCCGGCACGATCAGCAGCACCGAGGCGGCCAGGAACGCCTTCGGCTCGCTCCATGGGAACAGCGCCGCCTGGGCCGCGAGCGTCCACCAGCTTCGCAACCGTCTCGTCTGCGGCAGACAGTGGACGAGCTGGAGCGCGAGGAACCCGAGTGTCGCCACGGTCGGCTGACTGAAGAACAGGGGAGTGGTCAACCCCACCAGCGTGATGATGAGGATCGTCACGGGGGCTCACCCTAGCGCTTCGACCCGTTATTTCAGCCGTTCGAACCAGGCGTCCGTTTCATGCATTCTGCACGGCCGATCAAGGTGTACGGCACTGGTCCGCGCCCCGCCCGAGCCGAGATCCTTACAGACGCGATCCGGCGGTCCACCCCATCGCGCCCCCTTCGCGCACGCGGGCGGCCGGCCGCTCTTCGGTCCGTACCCGGACGGGCTCCCGAGACCGCCGACGGAAACCGCCCCCGCCGTGCACCGTCGCGCGCGTGTCGGGGAACGCGCCCCCAGGCGAGAGAACGGAGCATCGGGTGACGACCGGACACACGTCGGACGTGGACCTCCCGGCCCCAGGCCACGACGTCACCACCCCGGCCGGCGGCGACCGGGCCACCCGCCCCCGTGGGCGGTGCGCCTCCGTGTGGTGACCGAGGTCTACGGCGAGGGAGCCGGCACCGTGACGCCCCGGTCGACCTGTCGACACGACGACCGGGGCGTCCACACCTCCACCGGAATCCATCCGCGTCCCTGCCCACCGCGGACCACCACGGCGGGGGCTCGCCCGGGCTCCCGGCGGTACCGACGCCGATTTCCCCTACTCGCAATTGAAGGACGCCCCATGACCAACCCCGTACCCCCCGGACAGGTGACCGGATGGCGCGGTCTCATCAAGCGCCGGCCGATGACGAGCTTCTTCACCCTGGCGATCGGCTTGAGCTGGATCGCCTGGATCCCCTACATCCTCTCCAACCACGGCCTGGGCCTGCTGGACTTCGAGCTCCCCGGACTGGCGTCGCAGCTCCTCCTGATGCTCCCCGGTGCCTACCTCGGCCCGATCTTCTCGGCCTTCCTCGTCACCGCCGTCGCCGACGGCCGGAAGGGGCTGCGACGTTGGACGGGGCGCCTGCTGAAGTGGCGGATGAACTGGCGCTGGTACGCGCTGGCCGTGCTGGGCGTTCCGGCGGCGCTCATCGTCTGTGCTCTCCCGTTCTCCGGCGGGGACGTCCGGGTACCGCCGCTCATGGTGCTCGCGGTCTACGTCCCCGGCCTCGTCCTGCAGTTCGTGACCACCGGCATCGCCGAGGAGCCGGGCTGGCGCGACTTCGCCCTGCCCCGGATGCAGCCCTACTTCGGGCCGCTACGCGGTACGGTCATCCTCGGTGTGATCTGGGGGATCTGGCACCTGCCGCTGTTCCTCACCGAGTGGGGCGGCTTCCCGCACGGGACGTGGGCCGACCCCATCAACTTCACCTTCTCGTGCGTCTTCATCAGCGTGGTGATGACCTGGGTCTTCAACCGGACCGGTGAGAGCCTGCCGATCGCGATCCTGTTGCACGCCAGCGTCAACAACTTCATGTCGATCGTCATGGGCTTCATGTTCCCCTCGATCGGTGCCACGCACGCCGACGGCACCAACGTCATCCTCCTCGCCTTCGGCCTGGCCTCCGCCGTGCTGCTCGTGGCGACCCGGGGCAGGCTCGGGTACAACCCGGAGGCCACGGCAGGGCCGGGGGAGCGCGGGCCGCGGGCCCAGGAGCCCGGGGCCGGCGTCCAGGCGTGAACCCACGGGGCCACCGGTCAGGGCCGGCGGTCCCGACCCCGGATCGAACACGGTCCCGGGTGGCGCTGCCGCCGGGGCGCGTTCGCGTCCAGAGCGCCGACACCGCCGGACGCCGAACGGTCATGTCGACAAGGCGATGACTGCACTTCGCTGCTGTACGCGAAAGGCCCACCGAGTCTTCGGTGGGCCTTCTCGCAGCTTATGAGGGTGGGCGTACCAGGACTTGAACCTGGGGCCTCATCCTTATCAGTTCGATCGGCCTCGACGGTGGAAGCGTCCCCACCTGGAGCGGGCGTCCGCTAACGGTCGTCTGCGTCCCCTCGTGTCCGATGGCGTTGCTGTCACCGTTGCTGTCATCTGATTCCCACTGACCTGGGCGACGTGCGGTAGGCGGCCAGCGACCACAGCGGCGGGACGTGCTCGCTCCTGCCTCAGCCCAGACTCCCCCCGACCACAGCGTTCGGCGACCGGGGTTCCGGTCCGAGGTGCTTGGCCGCGCTGAGGCCGGCAACCGAAGACAGACAGGGCCGCGCGACCGAGCGCCTCGGGATCCGAGCACGTCATCAGCCGAGTTCGTTCGAACGGCAACCGTTCGTCTTCGGGCCGCATCATGAGCCGATTAGTGTGGCCGTCGTCCGCGCTCGGGACCGGGCGGCAGCCCGCAGCCCGAGCGGCGGACAGCAAGCCGGAGCGACGGCGCGAAGCGCCGTCGCCTTGATCCCATACGGCTAGATTCGGCAGTCGATGCCGGAGGGGCGAGGTACCCAACTAACGTGCTGGTTGTAGGCGTTTGCCGTCGTGTGCGCGGACATGGGGCGCGTCGCCGTCCAAGGCGTCCAAGAGGCGGACCGAGTAGGCCTCTGTCATCCGTTCTTTCACCTCTTCGGGGGTGAGCCAGGCGACGGCGGTCGATTCCGAGGAGGGGTGTTCTTGGCCTCCGGCGGGTTGGCAGCGGAAGACTAGAGCGATGATTCCGCGGGTCATGTTCTTGTAGACGCCGGTGAGGCGGTCCACTTTCACCAGGACGCCGGTCTCCTCCTGCACCTCTCGGATGACACCGTCTTCGGGTGTCTCGCCCAGCTCCAGAACTCCGCCGGGCGGTTCCCACGTGCCGTTGTCCCGGCGACGTATGGCCAGTATCCGCCCGTCCTCGCGGATGACGGCTCCCGCCACTGACACCGAATGCAGCGGCGTTGACGGGGCGTCTCCGGTGCTGTTACCCATGTACAGGAGCATAGGAGGTACCCAAGGACTATGGCGAGCACAGTAGGGGCAAGGTCGGCGAAGCCGATGTACCTCCAGATCGCTGACGACATCGAGGAGCAGATCAAGACCGGCCATCTGGCTCCGGGCGAGGAGATTCCCAGTGAGGCTGCGCTGATGGAGCGTTACGGCGTCTCCTCGGGAACAGTCCGCAAGGCCGTCGCCGAATTGCGCACGGTTGGCCTGGTGGTGACCTACCAGGGCAAGGGCTCGTTCGTGAAGTCGCGCCCTCCGGTGACACGCAAGTCCTCGGATCGCTTCCGGCGTTCACACCGGCGGGCCGGCAAGGCCGCCTACATCGCGGAGACCGAACAGGCGGGAGTGAAGCCCACGGTCCAGGTGCTCTCGATCGGTCCGGTTCCCGTTCCGCGAGAGATCGCCGACCGCCTGGGCGTGGAGGAAGGCGCCAAGGTACTGGCCCGACGCCGCCTGTACTTCAGCGACGGAACCCCGACCGAGGAAGCGACATCGTATCTGCCGTGGGACGTGGCGCGGGACATCCCCGAACTGTTCGAGGAGAATCCGGGTGGCGGCGGTATCTATGCGCGGCTGGAGGACCACGGGCACGAGTTCGCGGAGTACATCGAGACCATTCGGGCGCGCATCGCGACCAAGCAGGAAGCGACCGCGCTGCGGTTGAGCCCCGGCTCTCCCGTCATCCACCTCACCCGCAACGCAGTGACCACGACAGGGCGCGTGGTGGAGGTCTGCGACACGATCATGGCGGCTGATCAGTTCGTGCTCGACTACCGGATTCCCGCGACGGACTAACCGTACGTTCTCTTCTCGTCTTCGCTCCAAGAGGATTGACTTGTGTACATAGGTAAGGCACTCTTGCCTACATGACTCATGTACATGAGTAAATGAGTTCGCCTCATGTTGATGAGTTGGCTTCTGAGTTTGCTGGTGTGGACGGTGCCTTCGGCCCCACGGTGAAGCGCACCACCACAGTCCCCCGAGGAGCAATTCCGTGTCTGCCTCCGCTCCGCAACAATGCCGGGCCTGCCGGGGTCGTGGCTGGAAGACCGTCCGCCCTCGAAGGCTGGTCGTCGTGCGTTCGTCCACCACACGCGAACCGGTGACGCGCGTCGTCTCCTGCTCCGTATGCCGGGGAAAGGGTGTGTGCCCGTGACGGGGGCGCCGGCCCTCCTCAGTCGTGACCGAGTACGGACCTCAAAGCCAAAGAACCGGAGTTGCCAGGGGGGTATAGATGCGTCCAGGAGAAGCCCGGGTCCGTGTCGTCGCCGAGGACTGGCGGTCGATCACCTACGAGGCGGAGTTCGTCCAGTCGAACGGCGAACGTGTGGTCAGGCGCTATCAGTGTGCCCTGCCCAAGGTCATAGCCCTGCGGCGGCTCAGGGCAACCTACATCGTGGGCTTGTGGCACGAGGTCAACGGAGCGTCGTGCAACCACGTCCGCCAGGTTGTCTCTCCGGTCCTGACTTCCGGGGACGAAGCGGCACGTGGTGATGTGGTACTGGTCGCTCGCGCCCTGGTTGAAACGGAGCGGCGCACGGTCTGCGGGGCCACTGCGGACAGCCTTCGGGTCTACGCAGTGGAACGCGCGGTGGACTGGCAAGCCCTCTGACGCTTGTCAAAGCGCCGCTCCGCGTTCGTAAGTGGATTTGAGCCGTACGGCTCAAGTAGTCTCGACCAAACGAGTAATGGACTAACTGAGTGGTCAACATGTCAGGCCTGGAGTTCACGCCTCCCAAATACGCGCAGATCGTCCGAACACTCCAAGAGCGGATCGAGGACGGCACCTACCCGGTGGGCGAGAAGCTCCCCTCCGAGGCGCGTTTGGTGCGTGAGTTCGGCGCGGGGCGGTCCACGGTCGTCCGCGCCCTTCAGATCCTCAGCATGCAGGGATGGATCGAACGCGAACACGGGCGCGGTTCGTTCGTCAAGGGCGTTCCTCACCAGGCTGTTGAACGTTCGCACGCCGGGGCGAGTGCCTTTGAAGCTCCAGAGAACTCCAAGAGCGACCGGATCGCCCGTGCGGGACGGGTGTCCGTTCCCGCGACCATCGCTGAGGCGATTGGCCTGCCCGAGAACGCTCCGGCAATCATGCGGCGGCGCCTGGTACTCGTCGACGACGAACCGAGCGAACTGGTGACGTTGTGGTTTCCCCTGGATGTGGCCGAAGGAACGGACCTGGGAGTCCCTTCTCCGATCAGCATTGGCGCACGTGAACACATCCAGCGTGTCAAGCAACTCCGCCCTTCACGGGTCTTCGAGCGACTCAGCGCGCGGCTGGCCACCGAAGAGGAGAACGAGTATCTCGGGCTCGAAAAGGGAACCCCGGTGCTCGGGATCGTCGCGCGGATAGTGGACACCTCGGGGGAGGTGCTTGCCGTCGCCGAAGTAGTTCTCCCCGGTGACCTGCATGAATTGGAGGACTCCTACTCGGCCGTGTAGGAACAGGAGAAGCCTAGCCACTTAGTCACTTGTCTGATTAAGTTGGGCCGACTACCCTGGCTCTTAACTCGATCGGACAAGTGGTCGAGTGGACGTCTTTAGAGAGGTGCTGACTGATGGCGATTCAGGGTGCGTTGCCGGTGGAGTTCGGGACGGTGTTCCCGCACGGCGCCTTCGCTCTGGGGGTGGAGGCGATCACCGATTTCGAGACCAAGCGACCGCAGCTGGACAAGGAGACCGGTCTTCCCCTGTGGGCGGTGGAGGTGATCGACGCCGACCCCGAGGCGCGCGGCAAGGCCAAGAGCGTGAAGGTCAAGGTGGCCTCCGAGGTGTGCCCCACCCTGCCGGAGGAGGTGGCGGGGCTGCCGTTCCGGCCGGTGGAGTTCGAGTCCATGTCGGTCATGCCCTACGTCGATGACAACGGGCGCCGTCCCCGGGTGGCCTACTCCCTGCGGGCACGCGGCCTCAAGGCGCCTGGCGTTCCGGCTCGCCGTGCGGCCAAGGACGCCGCCTAACCCCTCCCGGCATGAGCGGGGCGGCCTGGTGCTGCAACACCGAGCCGCCCCTTCACCCCTCTGATCTCCGTTCGGCTTCCCAACCGATGAACCACAGAAGAGGTGTGTCTCATTATGGCTGACCAGCCCTCTCCCGTATCCACCCGGGAGATCTCCGAGTTCCTCGCCCTGGTCCGCGAACGCTCCACAGACCCCACTCCGCCGACTCCAGCCGAAGACGTGGTGTTCTTCGAACGCAAGGCCGACCTGCTGTCCCGGATCGCCGCGCACTCCTTCGACCCCGAGGCGGTGGAGGTGGCGGCGATCGCCCATGCCCAGCTCGACGCCGCCCGTGCCCGCCTGGCCCGCGCGGCGGGAGGTGAGCGCTGATGTGGTCTCCTCCTCCGGCGTCTCAACAGGTGTCGGTGACCACTCCGGTCCCGGCACAGTCCTTCCGGTTCGCTACTCCGGTGCTGCCCACTCCGGCGGCGCTGATCGCGGCTCGCTGGCTGTTCCGTCTCTTGACCTTGGTGGTCAAGCTGCCGTTCCGCTTCCCCCTCGCCTGCGCTTCCCTCACCGCCTCCGTTCTGGTCTGGCACGTCTTCGGCTGGGTGGCCCTGGCCGTCGTCTGGTCGCTGGTGGACGTGGGCCTGTTGGTGTGGTGGCGGCGTCGGCCGTCGACGTTCCGCCGCTGGGTGGGCCTGCGTGTCCTGGCGACCTGGCGGTGGTGGTGGGTGTATGCGCGGCAGTGGCAACCGGTGCTCGTGGTGGCGGGGTTGGCCGAGACCTACGCCGAACGCCACTACCTTCCCCGCATTCGCAAGGTGACCTGTTCGGAGTGGGCCGACCGGGTGCGGGTGCGCCTGGTGGCGGGCACGGCTCCGGTCGACTTCGAGAACCGCGTCACCGAGCTGGCGCACGGCTTCGGCGCGGCCTCCTGCCGGGTGACGGTGCTCGGTCCCCGGGACGTGGTGCTGGAGTTCCCCCGCCACGACACCCTCGCCGAACCGATCGCCGCGCTCGACGTTCCAGCCGTCCCCGACCTCGGCGCGCTGCCCGTGGGACTCCAAGAGGACGGAACACCGTGGCGGCTGCGTCTGCACGGCACCCACGTGCTCGTGGTCGGGGTGACGGGCGCGGGGAAGGGCTCGGTGATCTGGTCGGCCATCCGCGCCATGCTCCCCGCGATGCAGGCGGGGACGGCGCAGGTCCGCGCGATCGATCCCAAGCGGATGGAGCTGTCCTATGGCCGGCGCCTGTTCGCCTCCTATGCCGACGACGGGGAATCCGCGGTGGCCCTGCTGGAACAGGCCGTGGCCGACATGCGGGAACGAGCCGAACGCTACGCGGGCAAGCAGCGCGCCCATGCCCCCTCGACCTCGGACCCCTTCGTCGTGGTGGTGCTGGACGAGGTGGCGTTTTTGACCGCCTACCACCCCGACCGCGACGTGCGGCGGCGTGCGGAGAACGCCATCGCGACCCTGACGTCCCAGGGTCGGTCGGTGGGGTTCTGCGTCCTCGCCGCGTTGCAGGACCCGCGCAAGGAGGTCATGAACCTGCGCAACCTCTTCCCCGACAAGATCGCCCTGCGCCTGGACGAAGCCTCACAGGTCGACATGGTGCTCGGGGAAGGGGCGCGGGAGCGTGGGGCCAACGCCCATCTGGTCGACCCGGACCTTCCCGGCGTGGCCTTCGTCCGCGTGGAGGGCTCGCCCATACCGGTCCGGGTGCGAGCGGCCTACGTCTGTGACGACGACATCGACGCCATGGCCGCTGGTGACTCCTCGACGGTGAAGGCGAGTGTGATGGAGGGGGCCGCCTAGATGCCGACTCCCACGGGGAAGACCACCCGAGCCGAACGGCCGGAACGAGTCAGGCCCTGGAACGCCGAGGAGGCGAAACGCTTCCTGGAGTACGCGCGTTCGCATCCGCTCCACCCGGCCTTCGTATTGATGCTCCTCTACGGGCTGCGACGGGGGAGGTGCTGGGTCTGTCCTGGGACGACGTGGACCTGGAACGCGACGTCTTGTCGATCAAGCGACAAGTCCAGCGGGTGGACGGGGCGCTGGCCCTGGTGGACGTCAAGACGCGGGCGGGCCGGCGTTCGCTCCCGCTGCTGCCCTGGGCGAGGGACGCCCTGCTGGAACAGGCCCGGTGGCAGTCCGACCACAAGCGTCGGGCGGGGGAGAGCTGGGAGGAGACCGGCCTGGTGTTCACCACCCGGACCGGCCGGGCGATCCAGCCGCGCAGCTTCTCACGCTCCTTCGAGCGCCTGGTCGCCGCGTCTCCGCTGCGGGTGATCCGGCTCCACGACCTACGCCACTCGGTGGCCTCGCTGCTCAAACAGGCGGGCGTGGCTCCCCGGGACGCGATGGAGATCCTGGGGCACAGCCGCATCTCGGTCACCATGGAGATCTATCCGCATAGCGACGAAGCGACACAGCGAGAGGGACTCGGCCGACTGGGCGACGCTCTCTTCGGGGACGGCGACTGACACCGTTGCTGTCACCACTGCTGTCAAAGGCCCCTGTCGGTGATCCGACAGGGGCCTTCTCGCAGCTTATGAGGGTGGGCGTACCAGGACTTGAACCTGGGGCCTCATCCTTATCAGGGATGCGCTCTAACCGACTGAGCTATACGCCCTCGTTCCGGAGGAACTCTACCGCATCCGGCGGACCTGGGCGAACCGTGTCCGAGGTGCGGGGGAGAGGAGGGGCGGGACTCCCGCGTCCCTCTCTACATCCCCAAGTCTAGCGCGCCCGCGGAGTGCTCAGGCCCTCACGCGAACGGGCGTAAGGGCCTGGAACGGGAGGGAAAGACCTCGATTACTCGGTCTCGCTCAGGGTCACGTCGATACCGCCGACGAGATCGGCGGCGAGGTTGTAGAGCATCGCGCCGACCGTGGACAGGGCCGTGATCAAGACGATGTTCAAGGCTCCGAGGAGGCCGGTGTAACCGAGCACCCGGGCCGCGGAGAACCAGTTCTCGGGGTTGAGGGGGAGCTCGTCACCCTCGCCCCCGTCGGTGAGGGAGTTGATGAGGTCGGTGACCGCGTCGAAGACGCCGAGGGTCGAGAGGAACGCGTAGAGGACCGCGACCGCGACGAACAGGACGATGAAGCAGACAAGCGAAATAACAAAGCTGAACTTCAACACCGATCCGGGTTCGACCCGGGTCAACGAGAGGTGGGCCTTGCGGGCGGTATTCACCGGCTTGGCGCCTGATTTGTCCTTGGTCTCCGGTACAGCCATCGTCACATCACCCTGTTCGGCGCTGTCGGCCGTCGACGAATCGGCCCCGTCGGCCGTCACGGCCGGCGGAGCAGCGTTCTCCTGCTCTTCGTGTTCTTCCCTGCTGTCGTTGTCCGCCTGGTCAGGCTCTTGGGCAGCGGATTGCCGTTGCGCGTTGTCGGACATAGCCACGTTACCGCTGGACTTTCCATGTGACGGTGGGAACCCGTGAGAGGGGCACTGGCCGCAACACTCCACGGGATGGGGTGGATTACTAGCAAAAGCGACTCTATTGGCCTTACAGCCCTCGGCGCTCTGCGTCGGCGCCTCCAGACCGGCGAAGGGCGTGGGGAAGGCAACGCCCTCCCCACGCCCGGTGACGTCGAACCGGTCTCCCGGTGAACGGTACTACTCCGCGGACCCCGCCTCGACCGCCTCGGACGCCGTCTCGGCATTGGCCTCGGCGGTTTCGTCCTCCTCCATCGACTCGGCGTTGCGAGCGAGGGCGACGATGTGGTTGCCGTTGGCGAGGTTCATCAGGCGGACGCCCATCGTGGCCCGTCCGGACTGCTTGATCTCGGCGCAACGGGTGCGGATGACCCCGCCCGCCGAGGTGATCGCGAAGATCTCGTCCTCCTCGGGCGAGACCATGAGGGCGCCGACGAGCCGGCCCCGGGCCTCGACGATCTTGGCGGTCAGGACCCCCTTGCCGCCCCGGTTCTGAAGCGGGTACTGGTCGGCCGGGGTGCGCTTGGCGTAGCCCCCCTCGGTCGCCACCAGCACGTCGGTGGCGCCGTCGCCGTCCCGGATGACGTCCATGCTCAGCAGGTAGTCCCCGTCGAGGAACCGCATGCCGATGACACCGCTGGTGGCGCGTCCCATCGGGCGCAGCGAGTCGTCCGACGCCGAGAACCGGATCGCCTGGGCGTTGCTGCTGATGAGCAGGAGGTCGTCGGTCGGGAAGACCAGCCGGGCCGCGATCAGCTCGTCGTTCTCGCGCAGGTTGATCGCGATGATGCCGGCCGAGCGTGTGGAGTCGAAGTCCTCCAGACGCGACTTCTTGACCAGCCCGTCCCGGGTGGCGAGGACCAGGTAGGGCGCGGCGTCGTAGTCGCGCAACGCCATGACCTGGGCGATCTCCTCGTCCGGCTGGAAGGGCACGAGGTTGGCGACGTGCTGGCCGCGCGCGTCCCTGGCCGCCTCGGGAAGCTCGTAGGCCTTCGTCCGGTACACCCGGCCCTTGTTCGTGAAGAACAGGATCCAGTTGTGCGTGGTCGTCACGAAGAAGTGCTGGACGATGTCGTCCTGCTTGAGCTGGGCACCGCGCACGCCCTTGCCGCCGCGCTTCTGCGCCCGGTAGTTGTCGAGCCGGGTGCGCTTGGCATACCCGCCGCGGGAGATCGTGACGGCGATCTCCTCCTCGGCGATGAAGTCCTCCATGCGCATGTCGCCCTCGAAGGGGACGATCTGCGTGCGACGCTCGTCACCGTACTTCTCGACGATCTCGGCGAGCTCGGTGCGGACGATGCTGCGCTGCCGGTCGGGGGAGGACAGGATGTCGTTGTAGTCGGAGATCTGCGCCATCAGCTCGTCGTACTCGTCGGTGAGCTGACGCCGTTCCAGGGCGGCGAGCTTGCGCAGCTGCATGTCGAGGATCGCGCGGGCCTGCACGTCGTCGATCTGCAGCAGGCTTATCAGGCCGTTCTTGGCCGCGTCGGCGGAGGGGCTCTGCCGGATCAGGGCGATGACCTCGTCGATGCGGTCGATGGCCTTGAGCAGCGCGCGCAGGATGTGGGCGCGCTCCTCGGCCTTGCGCAGCAGGTAGCGGGTGCGTCGGACGATGACCTCGACCTGGTGGGCGACCCAGGTGCGGACGAACTGGTCGAGGCGCAGCGTACGCGGCACGCCGTCGACGAGGGCCAGCATGTTGGCGCCGAACGTCTCCTGCAGCTGCGTGTGCTTGTACAGGTTGTTCAGCACGACCTTGGCCACGGCGTCGCGCTTGAGGACGATGACCAGGCGCTGGCCGGTGCGGCCACTGGTCTCGTCCTTGACGTCGGCGATGCCGGTGATCTTGCCGTCCTTGACGAGCTCGGCGATCTTCAGGGCGAGGTTGTCCGTGTTGACCTGGTAGGGCAGCTCGGTGACGACCAGGCACTGCCGTCCCCGGCTGTCCTCCTCGATCTCGACGACGGCGCGCATCGTGATGGAGCCACGGCCCGTGCGGTAGGCGTCCTCGATGCCGCGGCGGCCGACGATGAGCCCGTGGGTGGGGAAGTCGGGTCCCTTGATGCGGGCGATCAACCCGTCGAGGATCTCCTCGTCGGAGAGGTCCGGGTTGTCGAGGAACCAGTTGACACCGTCGGCCACCTCGCGCAGGTTGTGCGGCGGGATGTTCGTGGCCATGCCGACCGCGATGCCGTTGGACCCGTTGACCAGCAGGTTGGGGAAACGGGACGGCAGGACGTCGGGCTCGGCGGTCTTCCCGTCGTAGTTGGGCGAGAAGTCGACAGTCTCCTTGTCGATATCCCGCACCATCTCCATGGCGAGGTTCTCGAGCTTGCACTCGGTGTAGCGCATGGCCGCGGCGGGGTCGTTGCCCCGCGAACCGAAGTTGCCGTTGCTGTCGATGAGCGGCATCCGCATGGACCACTTCTGGGCCAACCGCACGAGCGCGTCGTAGATCGAGGCGTCACCGTGCGGGTGGTAGTTCCCCATGACGTCGCCGACGACGCGGGCGCACTTGAAGTAGCCGCGGTCGGGACGGTAACCGCCGTCGTACATCGCGTAGAGGATGCGGCGGTGGACGGGCTTGAGACCGTCACGGACGTCGGGGAGGGCACGGCCGACGATGACCGACATCGCGTAGTCGAGATAGCTGCGCTGCATCTCGATCTGGATGTCGACCGGCTCGACCCGGTCGTGCCGGTTCTCGGTTTCTTCCTCGGGGACTTCCGGGGTGTTCGCATCCGTCACTGGATGTCGATCCTTTTCTGGTGAGTCGTTCGCGGCCGTCGAGGTGCTCCGCTCGCGGGTCAGACGTCCAGGAAGCGGACGTCGCGAGCGTTGCGCTGGATGAAGGAGCGCCGGGACTCGACGTCCTCACCCATGAGCACGCTGAACATCTCGTCGGCCTGCGCGGCGTCGTCGAGCGTCACCTGGAGGAGCACCCGGCCGGCGGGGTCCATGGTGGTCTCCCACAGTTCGACCGCGTTCATCTCGCCCAGACCCTTGAACCGCTGCACGAAGTCGCGGGGGCGAGGGTCGCGCTTGCCCGCGGCGATGCCCGCGGCGATGACCTCGTCGCGCTCCCGGTCGGTGAAGACGTAGTCGGCGTCGTTTCCGCGCTGGTCCCACTTGATCTTGTACAGCGGCGGCTGCGCCAGGTAGACGTGGCCGGCCTCGATCAGCGGCTTCATGAACCGGAACAGCAACGTGAGCAGCAGCGTGCGGATGTGCTGACCGTCGACGTCGGCGTCGGCCATCAGGATGATCTTGTGGTACCGCAGCTTCTCGATGTCGAAGTCGTCGTGCACGCCGGTGCCGAGAGCGGTGATGATCGCCTGGACTTCCTGGTTCTTCAGGATCCGGTCGATGCGCGCCTTCTCGACGTTGAGGATCTTGCCGCGGATGGGCAGGATCGCCTGGTATTCGGGGTCGCGCCCGCCCTTGGCGGAGCCACCGGCGGAGTCACCCTCGACGATGTAGAGCTCGCACTTCTCCGGCTCGGTCGACTGGCAGTCGGACAGCTTGCCGGGGAGGGAGGTGGACTCCAACAGCGTCTTGCGCCGGGTGAGGTCACGGGCCTGACGCGCCGCGATGCGCGCCCGGGCGGCCTGGCTCGCCTTGCTGACGATGTCCTTGGCCTCGCCGGGGTTGCGCTCGAACCAGTCGCGCAGATGCTCGTTGCACACCTTCTGGACGAAGGACTTGGCCTCGGTGTTGCCGAGCTTGGTCTTGGTCTGCCCCTCGAACTGGGGGTCGGCCAGCTTGACCGAGATGATCGCGGTGAGCCCCTCGCGGATGTCGTCACCCGTGAGGTTGTCCTCCTTCTCCCGCAACAGCTTCTGGTCACGCGCGTAGCGGTTGACGATCGAGGTCAGCGCGGAGCGGAAGCCCTCTTCGTGGGTGCCGCCCTCGGCCGTGTTGATCGTGTTGGCGAAGGTGTGCACCGAGGAGGTGTAGGACTGATTCCACTGCATCGCGATCTCGACCGCGATGCCGTCGCCCTCGTCCTCGAAGTCGATGACCGAGGCGTGCGCCTGCTCCTTGGTGGCGTTGATGTGACGGACGAAGTCCGTCAGACCGCCCTCGTAGTGGTAGGTCTGGACGACGGGCGAGTCGTCGACGAACTCCGGACGCTCATCGCGGATGGTGATGGACAGTCCCTTGTTGAGGAAGGCCATCTCCTGGAGCCGCCGCGACAGCGTCTCGAAGCTGTAGGTCGTGGTCTCGAAGATGTCGCCGTCGGCCCAGAAGGTGATCTGGGTGCCGGTCTCCTCGGTCTCCTCCCCCCGCGAGAGCTCGCCGGTGGGACGCGACTTGACGTAGCTCTGCCGCCACACGTACCCGTCACGCCGGATCTCCGCTTCGAGGCGGGTGGACAGCGCGTTGACGACGGAGGCGCCGACACCGTGCAGACCACCGGAGACGGCGTAGGACTTGCCGTCGAACTTGCCGCCGGCGTGCAGCGTGGTCAGGATCAGCTCGATGGCTGGCCGCTTCTCCACGGGATGGACGTCGACGGGAATACCACGGCCGTTGTCGGCGACACGGACGCCGCCGTCGGCCTGAAGGGTCACCTCGATCGCGTCGGCGTGGCCGGCGAGGGCTTCATCCACCGAGTTGTCCACCACTTCGTAGACCATGTGGTGGAGGCCCCGTTCACCGGTGGAACCGATGTACATGCCGGGGCGCTTACGTACCGCCTCGAGCCCTTCAAGAACCGTGATTGATCGAGCATCGTAGGCCAAGTGTGAACACCCTCCTGCTGGGGACACCTACCAGCCATAGGCAATTGACGAGCGAAGCGGCTCCGGCCGACGCCGGCTGTCGTACAGCCGAAGCGACCGGGCGCCACCCGTTTCCAATTCCCTGCCCCCCGCTCTCGGGGCGGGTCGTGCCGGCGGAAGCGTCCGTAGAACCATCACCTATGATACCGCGCGCATCACCGGAAAGTGGCATTCACGGCGCTGTGATGCGCCAGAGCGGGCTAACAGAGAGGGAGACGACTCCCTACACGTGGACCCCCCTCTACGGAACTCCCCGCGTGGTTCAGTGCCTTCGGCGAGGGTGTGACCCGAGTAGCGGAGGGGGCACCCGTATCACCTGCTGTTCTCTGTCTGAAATGTCGCGGCTCCGGCTCAGCGAACCCGCCAGCGCCCTCCGCCACCGCGGGGACGCCCCGGTCCCCGGACCTTGATCGAACGCACACTGCCCTGACCCAGCTCCTCGTTGAGCCGACGCAGAAGCTGGGGGGTCAACGCCCGCACCTGGGTCGCCCACGCCGGGGAGTCGGCGGCGACCACGAGCTCCCCCTCCTCGAAGGTCTCCGGGCGCACGTGTTCGGCCAGACCCGCACCGACGATCTGGTCCCACCGGCCGAAGACCCCGCCGATCGCGACCTGCTCCTGCCAACCGTGCTCGATCAACCAACTGCGGATGGCGTCACCGAACAGTTGGGGCTCGCGCCGGGCCCGCAGAGGTCCACGGCGGACCCTGCGCGGCGCCGTGGGCGCGGCCCCGCGCTCACGCGCCGCGGCGCGCGCCTGAGCCAACGCCTGGCGGGCGAGTTCGATACCGCTCGGCTGCCGCGAGGATCCCTCGGAGCCTGGCCCGTCCAGGCCCCGTGTGGCGTCGTCACTCACGTTCGACCGTTCCCCCCTGCACCCGGAACCGTCTGCCCACCAACTCGTCGGGGATGTCGCCCGGCACCGCCGCGCTCACCAGTACCTGCTCGGCGGTGCGCACGTGTTCGGCCAACCGCCGCCGGCGCTCCGCGTCGAGTTCGGCGAAGACGTCGTCGAGGATGAGCACGGGGTCGTCACCGTCGGCGCGCAACAGCTCGAACCCGGCCAACCGCAGCGCCAGCGCGTAGGACCAGGACTCGCCCTGGCTCGCGTACCCCTTGGCCGGAAGCTCGTCGAGCCTCAGGTACAGATCGTCACGGTGGGGGCCGACCAGGCTGACACCGCGCTGGAGCTCCTGGGGGCGCGCCTGGACGAGCGCGTCACGCAGCAGGCCGGCGAGCCGGTCACGGTCGGCCGGTACCTCGGTCCCCTCCGGCCACGCCGAACCGCGGTAGTGCAGAACCGGAAGTCCGCCGGAGGAGGCCAGTTCGCCGTAGGCCTTGGCGACGAGCGGTTGCAGTTCGGCGACGAGACCGATCCGGGCGGCCAGCAGTTCGGCTCCGGCCGTGGCCAGATGGTCGTCCCAGACGTCCAGGGTGGACAGATCAGGCTCGGCGCGCTGTTTGAAGAACCGGGCCGACGCCGACTTGAGCAGGGCGTTGCGCTGTTTGAGGACCCGGTCGTAGTCGGAACGGACACCCGCGTAGCGGGGGGCGCGCGCGATCAGCAGCTCGTCGAGGAAGCGGCGCCGCTCGCCGGGGTCTCCCTTGACCAGGGCCAGGTCCTCGGGGGCGAAGAGGACCGTGCGCAACAGACCGAGGATGTCGCGCGGGCGGGTGGCGGAGGAACGGTTCAGACGCGCCCGGTTGGCCTTTCCCGGGTTGATCTCCAGTTCCACCAGGGCCGTGCGGCCGTCCTTGACGAGCTCGGCGCGGACGATCGCCCGTTCGGCTCCCTGCCGGACCAGGGGGGCGTCGGTGGCGACCCGATGGCTGCCGAGCGTGGCGACATAGCCGATGGCCTCGACCAGGTTGGTCTTGCCCTGGCCGTTGGGGCCGATGAACGTGCTGATCCCCGGTTCCAGGACGACGTGCGCCGACGCGTAGGAACGGTAATCGGCCAGTTGCAGCTGCGATACGTACATCTGGCCTCTCCTTTGTACGCGGGGCGGGTCGTATGGGACGCGGAAGAGATCCGGACCCTCGCGGGCGCGCCGTGAGGGTCCGGGGGTGTCACGTCGTTTCACGTGAAACCTACAGCGAGGCTCCAACGTGGACTTTTGAAAGGCTACGCCTGGTCTTCGGTGGCCCGGGTGACCGCGTGTCCGCCGAACTGGTTGCGCAGCGCCGCGATGACCTTCATCGCGGGGCTGTCCTCCTGTCGTGAGGCGAACCGGGCGAACAGGGCGGCCGTGATGACCGGCGCCGGAACCGCGTGGTCGACCGCGGCCTGAACCGTCCAGCGTCCCTCGCCGGAGTCCTGGGCGTAGCCGCGCAGGCCGGCGAGCTCGGGGTCCTCCTCCAGCGCGCGCACCAGGAGGTCGAGCAGCCAGGAACGGACCACGGTGCCCTCGCGCCAGCTGTCGAACGTGCCCGGCACGTCGTCGACGATGTCGGAGGCGGCCATGAGCTCGTACCCCTCGGCGAAGGCCTGCATCATGCCGTACTCGATGCCGTTGTGGACCATCTTGACGAAGTGCCCCGCACCGACCCCACCGGCGTGGACGTACCCGCCGCCGGAGTCGGGGGTCAGGGCGTCGAAGATGGGCTTGGCCCGCTCGATGTCCTCGGGCGCGCCACCGACCATGATGCCGTAGCCGTTCTGACGTCCCCAGACACCACCGCTGACGCCGGCGTCCACGTAGTGGATGCCGAGTTCCTTGAGCTCGTCGGCGCGCTTGCGGTCATCGACGTAGTGCGAGTTCCCGCCCTCGATGATGAGGTCGCCGGCCTCCAGGAGCCCGGAGAGTTCCCGAATGGTGGCGGCGGTGGGCTCGCCGGCCGGAACCATCAGCCAGACGATCCGCGGCGCTTCCAGGCGCTGGACGAGCTCGGCGAGGCTGTCGACGTCACGCACCTCGGGGTTGTAGTCGAACCCGATGACGTCGTGGCCCTTCTCTCTGAGCCGTGTCGCCATGTTGCCGCCCATTTTGCCCAGGCCGATGAGACCCAGTTGCATGCTCTTGCTCCCCCTATGTTCGACCTGTGGATATGTGGACGAGTCGACTCGTCACCCGGACAGCCGCACCGGCATGATCAGGTACCGGTAGTCGGACGCCCCGCCGTCGTCGGCGGGCTTGCCGGTGATGATGGCCGGCTTCGTCGATGTCGTGAACTGCAGACGGGCGATGTCGGAGTCGATGGCGTTGAGACCGTCCAGCAGGAACGCGGAGTTGAACGCGATCTGGATGTCATCGCCCTCGAGACCGGCCTCCAGGACCTCGACCGCCTGGGCCTCGTCACCGGTCCCGGCCTCGAGCACCAGCCTGCCGTCGGCGAACGCGAGCCGCAGCGGGGTGTTGCGCTCGGCCACCAGGGACACGCGCTTGACCGCCTCGACGAACTCGGCCTTCTGCACCTCGGCGACGGAGTTGAAGGAGTCCGGCAGCAGCGCCCGGTACTTGGGGAAGTCCCCCTCGAGCAGGCGGGTGGTCGTACGCCGTCCCCCACCGGAGAAGCCGATCATGCCCTCGCCGCTCTCGGCCGCCGACAGGGCGATCGAGACCTCGGCGCCGGAGGTCAGCGACTTGGCGGTGTCGGCGAGCGTCTTGGCCGGGACCAGGGCCACCGCGGAGAGTTCCGGGTCCTGCGGCTTCCAGGTGAGCTCGCGCACCGCGAGGCGGTAGCGGTCGGTGGAGGCGAGGGTCACCTTGTCGCCCTCGATCTCGATGCGCACACCCGTGAGCATGGGAAGCGTGTCGTCACGGCCGGCGGCCACCGCCACCTGGCTCACCGCGGCGGCGAAGACGTCGCTGCCGACCGTTCCGGTCATCTCGGGCATGGCCGGGAGGGTCGGGTAGTCCTCGACCGGCAGGGTGAGAAGGGTGAACTTCGCGCTCCCGCAGGAGACGACCACCTTGGCCCCGTCGGTGCTGATCTCCACCGTCTGTGGAGGAAGGTTGCGGGTGATCTCGGCCAGAAGTCGGCCCGAGACGAGCGTGGTACCCGGCTCCTCGACGTCGATGTCGACGGCGACCTGCGCGGAGACCTCATAGTCGAAGCTGGACAGCCGCAACCGTTGCCGCCCGTCGTGCTCCCCCGCGTCCAGCAGCATCCCGGCAAGGACGGGGACGGAAGGCCGGACCGGCAGCGTACGAGCGGTCCAGGCGACTGCGTCGGCGAGTACGTCGCGTTCGACCCGGAACTTCACTATCCGACTCTCTTTCCTCGAAAAACCACGAACCCGATGTGCGGCCGGCCCGCGTCCCCGCGGGGTGGCCCGCTGTCCACGGTCTGTGGACCTGCGCGGTCCGGGCGGTCCGGATGGAGGTGCCGCCGGCGCGTTACAGGGGGCGAGTTCACACGGTACCCGGATTCGCATCCAGCCGCTGCCCACCACACCTCATTGGGACCCACTCCACCACGGGCGGGGAGGAGGCCGGCGATCGAGGTGCGGGCGAGAGGTCCTCTCCTCGGTGCGCTGGCTCGGACGGGATGCGGGGTGGTCCGTCGGGCAGCGGAGCGGATGTCCACAGAATCGGGCCGAAGCTGTTTTCCAAGCCTCGAGAGTTCTTAAAGAGGCGTAGTAGTAATAGGTCCTGTGGATAGTGTGGATAAGCATCGTATCCGCAGGTCAACCCGTGTTTTTCTGTCCACTGCCCCTGTGGGTGGAGCATGGGGAAAACGTGGCCGGCTGTGGATCGGGCGAGAGCCTCCACAGTCTGTCCACGGGTTATCCACCCCTTGTCCACGGGTTATCCACGGATTCCCCACAGCCGGGTGACCACGGCGCTGGAAACCACCCCGGCTTCACCCACAGGAAATCCCCAGGTTGCCCACAGCGCAACCCAGGTTATCCGCAGGGTTGTCCACGGGTTATCCACAGGTCTGTGCATGGTAAAAGCGCCCACGGGGCGGGGATGGCGAGGGACGGCACACACCGCGCCCCTCACCCTGGACGGGCGAGGGGCGCGAAACGGGGTCAGATGTTGCGCGACTGCTGTTTGATCCGGTTGGTCAACTCGGTCACCTGGTTGTAGATCGAGCGGCGCTCCGCCATCAACGAGCGGATCTTGCGGTCGGCGTGCATGACCGTGGTGTGGTCACGGCCTCCGAACTGCTGGCCGATCTTGGGAAGGGAGAGATCGGTGAGCTCACGGCACAGATACATCGCGATCTGACGGGCCGTGACCAGCACGCGCGAGCGCGACGTCCCGCACAGGTCCTCGGTGGTCAGGCCGAAGTACGACGCGGTCTGCGCCATGATCGCCGACGCGGTGATCTCGGGCCCCTCGTCGTCGGGGATGAGGTCCTTGAGGACGATCCCCGTGAGGTGCAGGTCGACCGACTGGCGGTTGAGGCTGGCGAAGGCGGTGACCCGGATCAGCGCGCCCTCCAGCTCCCGGATGTTCGTCGAGATCTTGCTCGCGATGAACTCCAGCACCTCGGGAGGTGCGGCCAGCCCTTCCTGGGCCGCCTTCTTGCGCAGGATCGCGATCCGGGTCTCCAGCTCCGGGGGCTGGACGTCGGTGATCAGCCCCCATTCGAAGCGGTTGCGCAACCGGTCCTCCAGGGTGACCAGCTGCTTGGGCGGCCGGTCGCTGGAGATGACGATCTGCTTGTTGGAGTTGTGCAGCGTATTGAAGGTGTGGAAGAACTCCTCCTGCGTCTGCTCCTTGTTCTCCAGGAACTGGATGTCGTCGACGAGGAGGACGTCGATGTCGCGGTAGCGCCGCCGGAAACCGTCGGCCTTGCCGTCGCGGATGGAGTTGATGAACTCGTTGGTGAACTCCTCCGAGCTCACGTAGCGGACCCGCGCCCCGTCGTAGAGCCGCTGGGTGTAGTGGCCGATGGCGTGCAGGAGGTGGGTCTTGCCCAGACCGGAGCCACCGTAGATGAACAACGGGTTGTAGGCCTTGGCCGGGGCCTCGGCGACGGCCACCGCGGCGGCGTGCGCGAAGCGGTTGCTCGAACCGATGACGAAGGTGTCGAAGGTGTACTTCGGGTTGAGGCGGGCCGGCTCGGCCGAGGTGTGGGGCTGGTTGCCCCCCTCGTCCGGGGCGAGGGACGCCGACGCCGATCCGCCGGGGGGCGCGTCCCCTCCCGGTCGGGGGGCGTCGGAACGGTCGTCGAACGACGGGTGCTGTTCCCGGCCGGCCGGCCCCGACCGCCCCGGGCGACGGTCGTCGTCCCACGCGGGGGTCTCCCACCGGTTGGGGGCGTCCCACCGTGAGGTGTCCTCCCAGGAGCGGTAGTGGGTGTCGTCGGGCCGGGCCTGTTCGCGCGGGGCGCGGTAGCTCTCGGCGAAATAGCCGCCGAGGTCGGCGGGGTGCGGCGAGGGGGGTTCTTCGCGTGTGGCGAGCAGGTCCTCACCACGCGGACCGGGCCCCTGGTAACCGCCGTAGCCTCCGGGACCGTGCTCCTGCCGGGGCTCGGGCCGGCCGTCGCGGGAGTGCGCGGGCTCGCCGGCGTGCGGTGCCCGGCCTCGCGGGCCGCGATGGCCGTACGCCTGCTCATCGGGGGCGGGCTGCCCGAACTGGCCATTGGGGAACGCCTCGGTGGCGGCCGGTGCGGCCGGTCCGTCCTCGGGCGTGATCATCGGCTGCTGCCAGGCGTGCTGTTCGTCGCGCCCGAGGCGGTCGTCGGACTCCCAACGCGGAGGGTGGTCGGTGTGCCGTCCATGCCTGGGGGCGCCGCCCGGGTGGTCGCGTCCCGGCGTGCGAGGACCGTGGTCGGACACCTGAGGGGGCGAAGGATAGGAGGTCGGTGTCATCGGCGCGGGCTGGACGGCGGTGGGATCGACCGTCACCGCCACCCGGATCTCGCGCCCGAGCTGGGCGGACAGGGCCTGGCTGATCGCGGGCCGCAGCCGTGTCTCGAGGATCTCCTTGGCGAACTCGTTCGGAGCGGCCAGCAGCGCCGTGTCCTCGATCAGGCCCAGGGGCCTGGTCTGCGGCAGCCAGGCACGCTGTTGCGGAGGCAGGGTGCTGTTGTCCAAGGTCTCCAGCACGCTGGTCCACACCATTGCGAGGTTGACCTGTGCCTCAGACACGGTGACCTGCCATGGTTCGCCCCCTTCTCGCGGTTCTGTCGATGAGGACGGGCGTTCGCCCGTCCACTGTGTTCCGGCCGCGTGCGGCGGTCGCGCGTTGTCGTGGTCCGCTCCCTCCAGCGCGGACCTGTCCGTCCACCGTCGAGGACCGGCGTCCCATTGTCTCGGTCGTCGGAGCGGTCGCGGTCACGACAGGGCTTGGACGGCCGGGAACGGCGGCGTATACACGAACGGTGTTCTGTGGGTAACCGAAGGTTTTCTGTGGACTCTGATGTGTACGCTCGGTCAGCTCGGCTGTGTCTCCGTGAACCTGGGCTCCTTCGTCCTTCCACAGCTTTCAGGCTTCATCCACATGTTGTGCACCATGTTGTACACAGCCTCGCAGAACCGTGCCGGCCTAGCTGACTTATCCACAAAGCCCAGCTGGAGGGGGTTCTGAACAGGGTGTGGATAAGAGGTGGCCGGGCGACAGTAACCGCCGTGTGGGCCGCTGTTCAACTCGAACGTCATCCACAGCTTAGGCGGCCTTGTGGGAAGCCCGCAGCCTGTGGACAACGTGTTTTCCACAGACCGTAGGGTTGGTGGAAAACCTCGTGGCACCGACCCTGGCTGGGAGGACGCCGATTTGACCGCGGCTCGGTCGGGCCGTATGTTCTTTATGCTTAAGTCGCTATCTGTCTGTGCACCGACGATCCGCACGCCGTCATGTCGGCCGCGATCGGCGCACGGCGGTGGCCGCGACCCGAGCGGGCGATGTTCCAGCCGAGCGTCCCCGCGACAACAGAGCAGGAACGACAAGCCCGGCAAGACGCGGGGTCGCCCCCGAGTACTTCCTTGAACGCCCCTGGAGCCCAGCAGTGAGCAAGCGTACGTACCAGCCGAACAACCGGCGTCGCGCGAAGACCCACGGTTTCCGGTTGCGCATGCGCACCCGTGCGGGGCGCGCGATCATCGCGGCGCGCCGGCGCAAGGGGCGCGCGCGGCTGTCCGTGAGCCAGTAGTCACCGCGCCTCGATCGTCACAACGGACCGGTCTGCCCGTTTCGGCAGCCGGTCCGCTTGTTGTGTGCAAGGACTGAACCGATGTTGTCCCCTCGGAACCGCATGCGGCGCAGCGCCGAGTTCGGCCTCGTCATGCGCAGGGGACGCCGAACCGGGCGCGACTCCCTGATCGTCGCCTATCTCCCGCCCCGTCCGGCGGAGGAGGGGACCCCGGCGCCAGCCGAGGAGCCCCGAGTGGGGTTCGTCGTGAGCAAGGCGGTCGGCGGAGCCGTCGTCCGCAAGCAGGTCCAGCGCCGACTGCGGCACCTGGTACGGGAGCGGCTCTCCCTTCTCCCGCCAGGTAGCCTGATGGTGATAAGGGCGAAACCCACGGCCGCCGACCAGACCTATCACACGCTGGGCGAGCAGCTCGACGACGCCCTCAGATCCGTGACCCGCCCTCGTGGTCCGGCCAAGCGCCGCCGGGGACGTGCCGCGGGCACACCCGAAGACACCCCGGTCGGCGGATCTCCGCAGAGCGGGGGCGAGGACACGGTCCGGGAGACCGCGCAGCGGCCTTCCGGAGAGCGGGCGACTTCATGACACACGATGGACCGAACCCCGTGGCGCGGCTGCTCATCCTGCCCATCCGCGGATACCAGCGCTTCATCAGTCCGCTGTTCCCACCGGTCTGCCGTTTCTACCCCTCATGTAGTGCCTACGCCGTCGAGGCGTTACAGGTACACGGGGCGTTCCGAGGACTATGGCTGGCCGCCAGGAGGATTGGGCGTTGCCATCCGTTCAACCCGGGGGGAATCGATCCGGTCCCACCCCGCACGGGCGACTCCGCCCGGAAGGCAACCGAACCGGGTCCGGGAACCGGCGGTGACACCGCTCCCGGCCCATCGGGCCTGTGAAGCTGGACTGAAGACAAGGGAGTTATCCGGTGCTCGACCCGCTGTATCAAGCCGTCGGCTGGGTGTTGATCCAGATCCATTCGGGTCTGACATTCCTCGGACTGGACCCTGACAGCGGCTGGGCTTGGGGTCTGGCCATTGTCCTCTTGACGTGTCTCATGCGTCTGATCCTGGTCCCGCTGTTCGTGAAGCAGATGCACACGCAGCGCAAGATGCAGGACATCCAGCCGAAGCTGCTGAAGGTTCGCGAGAAGTACAAGAACGACAAGCAGCGCCAGCAGCAAGAGATGATGAAGCTCTACCAGGAGAGCGGCACCAACCCCATCATGGGCTGCCTCCCGCTGCTGCTGCAGATGCCGGTCTTCTTCGCGCTGTTCAGCGTGCTGCGTAGTGTCGCGCAGGGAAACGCCCAGTACGGTTTCACCCAGGAACTGGTGCACAGCGCCCAGGGCGCCCTGATCTTCCACGCGCCGCTCGCCGCGCAGTTCACCAGCTCCGCCGCCGAGCTGGAGCAGTACGGTGCCAACCCCGTCATGGCGAAGGTCATCATCGCCCTGGCCTGCGTGATCATGGGCACCACGACCTTCCTCACCATGCGGCAGAGCATGAAGCGCAGCGCTGCTCAAATGGCGGCCATGCCGGACAACCCCATGGTCCAGTCGCAGAAGATCATGCTCTACCTGGCGCCGGCGTTCGGTCTGTTCGGTCTGGGCATGCCGATCGGTGTTCTGCTGTACTGGGTCACCTCCAACATCTGGACCATGATCCAGCAGCACTTCCTCTACCGGAAGCACCCGGCCCCCGGGTCCCCCGAGGCCGAGGCCAAGAGCCGGAAGAGTCGGTCCGTGAAGGGCGAGGAGAAGCAGCCGGAGCCGGTCGAACAGCCTAAGATCGAGCGTAAGCAACCGAAGAAGCAGCCGCGGTCGAAGCGGGGCGGCGGGAATCCGCAGAATCGGCATTAGGTCCACTCTGATCACGGGAAGTGACCCCCGCAGGGGTGGGTGCGCAGGCATCAGCCCTTGACGCGCACGACCGGCAGGATCGCGAAATAAGGAGACACCTCGCTGTGACCAACAGCAACACCGATGACGTGGAGGAGACCGGCGCCGGCGTCGCCGTGGCGGACGCTTCGGAGCGGGAGGAAGCAGCGGATCCCGAAATCGATATCGAGGCGCTGGAGAACGAGGGCGACATCGCGGCGGACTACATCGAAGGTCTGCTCGACATCGCTGACTTCGACGGCGACATCGACATGGACGTGGAAGGGGACCGGGCGCTGGTCTCCGTCGTCGGTGCCACGCTCGACGAACTCATCGGCGATAAGGGCGAGGTCTTGGAAGCGCTTCAGGAGCTGACGCGCCTGGCGGTCCATCGCGCGACAGGGTCCCGCAGCCGGCTCATGCTTGATATCGGTGGATTCCGTGAAGGGCGTCGCAGGGCGCTCAGCCGGATCGGCGCCGAGGTGGCCGAGACGGTCAAGAAGACGGGCGAGGCCAAGCCACTCGAACCGATGACCCCCTTCGAGCGCAAGGTGGTGCACGACGCGATCGCCGCCGCCGGCCTGCGTAGCGAATCGGAGGGCGAGGAGCCGTACCGCTACGTGGTGGTGTATCCGGCTGACTGACCGGCTCCATCGGTTTCACGTGAAACGAGCAGCGCCCCTCACGCATAGGATCGTGAGGGGCGCTTTATTGTGTGATTTTTCGAGCGGAGCCCTGCCGCCTCGACGGGACGAGGCTGGGCGCGATCGACATCTCCGCTCAGGGACGTGTCGACCTGTTGACTTGTGGATGCAAAGGCCAAGGTGGTAACTGATGACCTCTTCTCGGGATTTCGCGTCGCGAGCTCTCGGGCCGGTCCAGCGCCGCCGGGAACCCGAGAACGCGGACCTCTCTTCTCGTGAGAGTCCAGAAGAGCTGGGGGGTCCGAGCGAACAGGCGATCGAGCTGTTCGGGGACACCTTGCCTGTGGCGCGGCGTTACGCGGAACTGCTCGCGGACGCCGGCGTGCAACGTGGGCTCATCGGCCCGCGCGAAGTCCCCCGCTTGTGGGAGCGGCATCTCATGAACTGTGCCGTGGTCGAGGAGCTCCTCCCGGACGGGGCCGAGGTCGTCGACATCGGGTCGGGAGCCGGATTGCCGGGACTCGTTCTCGCGATCCTGCGACCTGACCTCTCGGTCACCTTGCTTGAACCTCTTCTTCGCCGGACGGTCTTCCTTCAGGAGAGCGTCGACCTTCTCGGGCTCTCGAACGTCACCGTGCGACGAGGGCGCGCGGAAGAGGTGAAGAAGGAGGTGCGTGCCGACTTCGTCACGGCGCGCGCAGTCGCCCCGCTCCCCAAGCTCGCCAAGTGGGCGCTCCCGCTTCTCCGGACGGGAGGAAGTCTGCTGGCGTTGAAGGGGGAGCAAGCAGAAGCTGAACTCGAAGAGGCGCGCGCAGATTTGTCACGCCAGCGTCCTTGCGTCGCAGATGTGATTCGAGTGGGGCGCGGTAAAGTCGATCCCGCTACCACGGTCGTTCGCGTCACGGTCACCACCGAGAGCGACCCGGCTGCCCCGTCCAGAGGCCAACGTGCATCGCGCGGCAGGAAGAAGCGCGGACGGAAGAGGTGAACTCATTCGTGCCCCAGAACCCGACCGATGGCGCCTACGTTTCACGTGAAACCGGCCCGGCCCCCGCAGTGGAATTCTCCCTACGAGCTACCTCTGACCCCTACGTTTCACGTGAAACATCTCAGTGGCAGGGAGATGCGGCCGTCTCGGAGGGGGTTTCACGTGAAACCGATGTCGACATAGCGCCTTCGTCCTCCGACTACGGCGTCGAGTTCGATACGCCCATCGCCCGCGCCGCCCGTGCCGCGATGACGGTACGTGGACACGGAGAGGAGGTGTGGCCCCGCCCCGAGCGGTGCCGCGTCATCAGCGTCGCCAACCAGAAGGGGGGCGTCGGCAAGACCACGACAACCGTGAACATCGCCGCCTCTCTTGCCATGCATGGCAACCGTGTCATGGTCGTCGACCTCGATCCGCAGGGAAACGCCTCCACCGCGCTGGGGATGGAGCGAACGCCCGAATCCCGCTCCGTGTACCACTGCCTCGTCGAGGACGAGGATCTGCGTTCCCTTGCGCGGCCTGTGGAACAGATCCCCAACCTCTGGTGTGTTCCGGCTACCATCGATCTTGCCGGCGCCGAGATCGAACTCGTCTCCCTGGTGGCCCGCGAATCCCGGCTCAAGCGAGCGTTCGCCGCTTACGACGAGAGCGAACTCGACTACATCCTCATCGACTGCCCTCCCTCCTTGGGCCTTCTCACCGTCAACGCGATGGTCGCCTGCGAAGAGGTCCTCATTCCGATCCAGTGCGAGTACTACGCGCTAGAGGGACTGGGGCAGCTCCTGCGCAACGTCGAGCTCGTCAAGTCGCACCTCAATCCGGCGCTCGCGGTCTCGACCATCGTCTTGACGATGTATGACGGCCGCACGCGCCTGGCTTCTCAGGTGGCTGACGAAGTCCGCTCTCACTTCGGAGATCTCGTACTCAAGACACTGGTACCGCGTAGTGTTCGGGTCTCCGAGGCGCCGAGCTATGGGCAGTCGGTCATGACCTACGATCCCGGATCCACCGGAGCCGTGGCCTACATGCAGGCGGCCAGGGAGATCGCGTTCCGCGCGAATGCGGTGGTCGGACATTGATGACAGCACGTGAAGGGAGTCGGTGGTGAGCCAGCAGCGGCGCGGTCTGGGTAAGGGACTGGGCGCGCTCATCCCGCAGGGACCAGTTGCCACGGCGGCTGGAAACGGAACGCCGGGGGCCGGGGCCGTTCCCGAAACGGTCGGTGGCGCCTATCTCGAAGAGGTTCCGCTCAAGGCGATCAGTCCGAACCCGCGCCAGCCACGTCAGCATTTCGACGAGGACGCCCTCGCCGAACTGAAGGCGTCGATCAGCGAGGTGGGTCTCCTCCAGCCGGTGGTCGTCCGCAAGATCGACGACGGCCAGTACGAGCTGATCATGGGAGAGCGGCGGTGGCGGGCGAGCAAGGAGGCCGGTCTCGACCGGATTCCGGCGATCGTGCGCCAGACCTCCGACGATGATCTGCTGCGCGACGCCCTGCTGGAGAACCTCCATCGCCAGCAGCTGAACCCCTTGGAAGAGGCGGCCGCCTATCAGCAGCTCCTGGACGACTTCGGTACCACCCACGATGAGCTCGCACGACGGATCGGCCGTTCTCGCCCCCACATCACCAACACGCTGAGACTGCTCAACCTCCCACCCGCCGTGCAACGACGGGTCGCTGCCGGGGTGATCAGCGCTGGACACGCGAGGGCGCTCCTCTCAGCCGAAGGACCCGAGCTTCAGGACCGTCTGGCCCAGCGCATCGTCGCCGAAGGGCTCTCGGTCCGGGCCCTGGAGGAGATCATCGCGCTGGGCGTGGACGACGATGCGCGCCCCGAGCGTCGCAAGCCGGTCCGCGCACCGGTTTCTCCGCAGGTCGAGGAGTTGGCAAATCGACTTTCCGACGTCTTCGACACCCGGGTGAAGGTCAACATGGGACGGAACAAGGGCAAGATCGTCGTGGAGTTCGCGACGATGGAAGACCTCGAACGCATCATCGAGACCATGGCCCCGACCGTTCGACAGGGCTGACCGGCTCAGGTCGACACGACCGCGAATCGACACGTCGATGTGTCCCCCTCGGCACATCGCCCCTCTCCAGAGGCCGGTGCGGCGCCGAAACCGCACCGGCCTCTCGCGTTATCTCCCACCGCTATGACGTGAGTCTCCCTAGACTCCTGGCGGGTACCGGGTTCTCACTGTCCGTGTGGGGAACAGCCCGGGCCCTGGACCAGGTTCCCTCCCCCCTTTGGAGATTTCCCCATGGTGAAGCGTCGGCAGTTCATGGCCGCAGCGGCGGTGGCGCTCGCGGCCGTCCCCGCGTTGCCGCGTCCCCGTGCCGCGGTGGCCGCAGGAGAGCCGACCTCCTTTCCTCACACGCTCGTGGAACGGACGTCGGGTACCGGACTGATACGTCCGGGCATGCATTTCGATCACGTCGCGTTCCAGAGCGACGGAGTGCTCCCCGAGGGGGTACAGATCAGGTTCGTCGGGGTGGAGGAAGACGGGGAGTGGCACCGTGTGCGCTTCGCCGAGCACGCGAGGGACGGTGAGGAAGGGACGCCGGTCGCCCTGCTTGCGGTTCCCGAGGGGAGTGAGGGGTACGAACTCCGCGGTGGCGGAGAGGGGCTGGCGGCCATCACGATGAACACCAGGGACGGGCAACGGATGCGTACGTCACGAGAGACCGGTGGGACGCTAGAGGTCCCGTCCGCTCTGAAAGGGCTGAGCCTGCCGCCAGTTCACTACGTCACGCGGGCCGGCTGGGGAGCGGACGAGTCGCTGCGCTTCGACGGAGCGGGAAATGAGCTGTGGCCGGCGGAGTTCTCTCCGGCCCAGACGATCACCGTCCACCACACCGCTCTCGCGGTCAACGGTGATCCCGCCGCGGCGGTACGAGCCGTCTACCATCTGCACGCCGTCGAACAGGCGTGGGGGGATATCGGCTACCACTTGCTCATCGGCCCGGACGGCACGATCTATGAGGGGCGCTACTCGGGAGAAGACCAGGTTCCCGTCTTCGCGGGCCTTCCCGTGGGGACGGGGGCGGAGGTCGTGACGGCCGGACACGTAGGCGGTTACAACTCCGGGAACATCGGCGTCTGTCTTCTCGGTGACTTCACGGGTGAGATGCCCACCCAGGCGGCTCAGGACAGCCTGGTGCGGGTGCTGGCACTCCTGTGCCTCGTCACGGGGGTGGATCCGCGGGCCCGTATCGAGTACGTCAACCCGGTGAACGGGCAGGCGATCACCGTGCACGGGGTCTCGCGCCACCGAGACTGGCTTACCACGGAGTGCCCGGGCAACATGTTCGCCGCTACCTTCGACGCGATCCGTGAACGAGTGGCCCGGCTGCTCTGACAGCGAGCGACCCGCCGCCCGGCGGTGTTTCACGTGAAACACGGCCTTGAGAACAGACATGGGCCCCGGGTTCTCCCGGGGCCCATGTCTCATGAGAAGCCTTAGATGTACTCCTCAAGGTCCTTCAGCAGCAGAGACTTCGGCTTGGCACCCATGATCTGCTTGACCACCTGGCCGTCCTTGAACAGGTTCATGGTCGGGATCTGCATGATGCCGTACTCGCGCGTGACGTTCGGCTGCTTGTCGATGTTCAGCTTGACGATCGAGATCTTGTCACCGTGCTCCTCAGCGATCTGCTCCAGGATCGGGGCGACCTGGCGGCAGGGACCGCACCATTCGGCCCAGAAGTCGACCAGGACGGGCTTGTCGCTCTTGAGCACGTCGACGTCGAAACTGGCGTCGGTGACTTCCTTGAGCTTGGACACGGGAAACTCCTCACACAGACGGGAAAAGGGGTGGAAGGGGTCGGGAGGTCAGCCGGCCTGGTCGGCGAGGTAGTGCTCGGCGTCCATGGCGGCGGAGCAGCCGGTGCCCGCGGCCGTGATGGCCTGACGGTACCTGTGGTCCACAACGTCACCACAGGCGAAGACACCGGGGATGTTGGTGTGCGTCGTGGGCGAGGCGACCGCGATGTAGCCTTCATCGTCGAGGTCGAGCTGCCCCTTGAAAAGCTCGACGCGCGGGTCGTGACCGACGGCGATGAAGAGGCCCGTGATGTCGAGCGTGCTCTCCTCACCGGTCTCGCGGTTACGCAGGCGGATCGAGGAGACCTTGTCGTCTCCCAGAACCTCGGTCACCTCGCTGTTCCACACGAAGCGGATCTTCTCGTTGGCGAAGGCGCGCTCGGCCATGATCTTGCTGGCCCGGAGCTCATCACGGCGGTGGATGATGGTCACCGAGCGGGCGAAGCGGGTGAGGAAGGTGGCCTCCTCCATGGCGGTGTCACCACCGCCCACGACCGCGATGTCCTGGTCGCGGAAGAAGAAGCCGTCACAGGTGGCGCACCAGGAGGTGCCGCGGCCGGAGTAGCGGTCCTCGCCGGGGATGCCGAGCTTGCGGTGCTGGGAGCCGGTGGCGACGATGACGGCGCGCGCGTAGTAGGACCGGTCGCCGACCTTCACGACCTTGGGGGTGGCGGTCAGGTCCACCTCGGTGACGTCCTCGGGAACCAGCTCGGCACCGAAGCGCTCGGCCTGCTTCCGCATGTTGTCCATGAGGTCGGGGCCCATGATCCCGTCGGGGAACCCGGGGAAGTTCTCGACCTCGGTGGTGTTCATCAGCGCGCCACCTGCGGTGATCGACCCCTCGAAGACGAGGGGGTTCAACTCGGCGCGTGCCGCGTAGACGGCGGCTGTGTATCCCGCGGGCCCGGACCCGATGATGATCACGTTACGGACGTCGCTCACGCTACTAGGCCCCTTAAAACTCGTACGCACGCTCGTTGGAGAGAAGTCGTTCTCTACCAACAGATGGTAGGCGCAGGCCATTCCCGGGCCCGCCCAGATCGAGCGTGACCTGGGACGAGTGATGTGGCGGGGCTATGGCGCGGGGACGGAGGCCTCGGCCAGGACCGCGGATCCGGCGTCGCCGGCGGCCCCACAGGAGGGCGAGACGACACGCAGCCCGTAGCCGCCCGACTCCCGCTGGTCCACCATCACCCAGGCGGTGTCACCCTCGTACTCGGCGATGTCGACGAGGGCCGGACGGTAGGAGCCGTCGGCGCCGAGGCTCTGGAGGCACGAGGAGACCTCGGCCGGCGGTTCGGAGGTGACGGACAGGGGAGAGGTCTCCGAGCCCTCAGCGTCGATCTGAGGCGTTTCCGCGAGAGGGGAGCGTTCGATCAGCCGCGCCCCCTGCTCGGGGAGGGCGGATTCGGTGTAGTCGGTGCCGCTCGACACCACGATGGTGCGGTAGGGGAGGGCGGCCTCGGGCTCGGCGGAGTCGCCGTTGC
Organism: Marinactinospora endophytica; assembly: GCF_054780875.1. NCBI lineage: Bacteria > Bacillati > Actinomycetota > Actinomycetes > Streptosporangiales > Nocardiopsidaceae > Marinactinospora > Marinactinospora endophytica. Next base: position 41,282 of record NZ_BAAGVM010000007.1, read on the forward strand.
CGAGAGTCGGCGCGCTGGCGGTGGTACCGGGCGAGGACATGATCCCGTTCACCACCGCGGCACCTCCGCCCAGAACGAAGACGCCGGCCGCGGCGGCGGCGAGGTAGGGCATCCAACGGGTGACCCCGTTGCGCCGGGGCAGCGGAAGCACGGTGGCCCCGGCATCGTCGTCCTGGGGCGCGGGAGCACCGGAATGGGACAGGGACCGTTCGCGGAACTCGGCGCGCAGCGCTTCGTCGAGACGGTCCGCCATACCGGAGGGAAGCGGTGGCACCGGCGCCTCGGCCAGGATGCGGGGTACGTCGGAGAGCGCCGCCAGTACCTCGGCGCAGTGCGCGCATTCGGCCACGTGGGACCGGGTGGAGCGTTCCTCGTCCTCGTCCAGCAGTCCTTCGGCCAGTAGTGCGAGGTCCTCCACGTCGACATGAGACGTCACGATCTCCTGCCACCTCCTCTCGGAGATGTGACGTCCTGGGACGGGCCAGGGTTCCTGAGATGGGAGAGATATGGCAGAAGTCGCGCCCGGCCGCGAGCACACCGGCTCTTCACCGTGCCCGGGGCGACCTCGAGGATCTCGGCCGCCTCGTCCACGCGATAGCCCATCATGTCCACCAGGACGAGGGCCAGGCGCTGTTCGGTCGGCAGGCGTTCGAGCGCGGAGTGCACGTCCATGGCGGCGTCACTGCGATGGGTGGGGTCGTTGGAGGACCCCTTCAGGCGTTCGTTGGAGAGCACGTCGAGGTTGGCGTCGTCGGTGGGAACGGCCGGTCGGACCATCTTGCGGCGGATGCGGTCGTGGCAGGCGTTGACGACGATGCGGTGCAACCAGGTGCTCACCATGGCCTCGCCGCGGAATCTGTGCGCGCCCCGGAACGCGGAGAGGAACGCGTCCTGGAGGGCGTCGGACGCCTCCTCGGGGTCGCCCAGCACGCGGATGGCGACGGCCCACATGCGTTCCCGGTGCCTGCGCACCAGCTCGCCGAAAGCCCGCTCGTCGCCTTGGTTATGCCTGGTCAACAACTCCCGGTCGGGGAGTTCCCGAACAGCGTCCATCGCCGTGTTCACGTGATTCCGCGCAGCTCCACCTCGTTGACGGTGCCTCGGTACTCGCCCCCGTCCGAAGGCAGCGGAGCGGTGAACCACACCACGACGTACCGGCCTTGAGCGGGGTCGTCCAGTTTAATGTTGACCTCTCCCGATGCTCCAGCCTGTTCGCTGACCGTCGTGAGCGCGGACTCCTCAGGGGCATCGCCGACACGGAGGTGAACGCTGTAGGGGCCACCTCCGAGCTGCAGGTTCGCCTCGTGGATCTCGACGGAGGCGCCCATGTCGATGATGAGGCCGACTCCAGACTTGAGGTTCCCGAAGCTCTCGCTGTTGTAGCCCTGGGTGTTCCAGGAGGTCGAGGGGTCGCCGTCGATGGCGAGGCCGGCCTTGTCGCCGTGCTCGTCGCCGTCGTCACCCTGCGGGTCGAAGCCGTCGGCGCCGGCGGGTTCGAGCACGGAGAGCTCGGGCTCTCCGGCGTTCGCCGGTTGCTCTTCGGCCGAGGTGGCCTGGCTGTTGCCCTCGTTGGGAGTGTTCATGACGCTGCCGACGGTCCAGGCGCCCACGACCACGGCGACGAAGACGAGCATCGCCACGGCGCCGATGAGCACCTTGTTGACGGTGGACGTCGAGGAACCGGAGCGGCCGTTCCCACGGGAACCGCGCGGCGGAGTCGCGAGCTGGTGGGCGGGGACCCCCAGGCGCTCGCCGCGCTCGGCGCGGCGGGGATGCTCGGCCCGCCGGGAGGGGCCGCCCTCATCGGAGGGGGCGGGACGGGAACGCGGGGCCGAGGGCGTGACCGGAAGGGGGACCAACCGGGGTACGTCGGCCAGCGCGTCGGCGATGTCCTGCGCGCTGTTGAGAGGGCCGCTACGCCCCGCCATCTGGAAGGCGGAGCGGCAGACGATGTCGTTGAGCCGGCCGGGGATGCCGGCCCGGATCTGACTCGGCTCGCAGGGGCGGCCCGAGACGAGGGGGGCCGGCCGCAGCCCGGTCTGCTCCTCGCCCGGCCAGTGCGCGGTCAGGGCCGCGTACAGCAGCCGGCCGACGCCTCGGGCGTCGGTGACCACGGGATCGGCCGAGGTGATGCCGCGCAGGGCGGCGTCGACCCCGATGCCGGTGACCTTCACGGCTCCACCGGAGCTCCACATCAGCTTGTTCGGGGTCAGGCACAGGTGGTGGATGCCGGCGGACGCGGCGGCGGCCACGGCTTCGGCGGCTTCGGCGACGAGGCCGGCGGCGCGGTCGGGTTCCAGGGGACCCTGCGAGAGGAGCTCGGTCAGCGACTGGCCGGACACCCACTCCTCGACAACGTAGGCGGTGGGGCCGCTGTCATCGGCGTCGAAGACCTGGGTCACACGGGCGTCGGCGATGCGGCTGGCCGCTCTGGCGGCGCGCACAACCTCGCTCGTCCTGGGGAAGCCGTCGGTGAACGTCCAGACGGCGACCAGCCGGGCGAGGGTCTCGTCGGTCGCCTTCCACAGCGCGGCACCGCGGGTTTCGTTGACCAGTTCTTCGAGTCGGTAGCGACCCGCGAGCCGCGCTCCAGGTTCGATCATGAAAGTGCTCATGCCGGGAGTGACGGGCGCGACGGCCGGACATCGGGGGCCACGGCGGCGTGGGCCACCGGGATCTGAGGGACCTCGATGTGTGGGGCCATGTCGGCTGTCCCCAACCTCCCTTCGGGCAGCTCGGAGAAACGGGGGCGTTGCGGCAGGGATATGCCGTTCCATGCTAGGACGCTTGAGCGCCCTTCTCGGAGGACAGGCGGTCTCGACTCCGTGAACACGGTCCTTCCGGCGTCGCTCACCCATCGTGACGCGTTCCCGGTGATCAGCGCCGTAGCGGGCCGCTCGGGCACCCTACCGGGAAAGTTGTGACTTCTGTCACCGGAGCGGGTTTCGGGTTGAGAACACCGGGGAAAAGAGCCGAGCCGAGACCGCCGTCACGGTCATGACAAGGGGGCGGCGGCGCGCCCACGGACGTGAGTCGCGCCGCCGCCCCCTCGCGGTCCGCGGCCGCAGTGGTCAGCCGCGCCGCCCCACCTTGGAGCGCACGAGCTCGACGACCGAGTCGAGCTCCCGGATCCGCAGCAGCTTGGCGAAGGCGAGGAAGAGGAGGCCGCCGACCAGGCACCCGACGACCGGCGCGCCGATGTTGGTGACCAGCCCCTCCCCGAAGCGGTCGGTGAAGAACCACAGGACGCCGGCTCCAGCGGCCACGCAGGGCACCGAGGCCAGGTACAGCCGCAGCAGCGAGCCGAGGATGCGCCGCCCGTCCAGTCCGCCCAACCTGCGGCTGAGCACCGCGCCGCCGATGAGCAGGCCGGTGAGGTAGGAGACCATGAAACCGCCCGCGACCCCGACGACCACCTGGCTCGGTGGCAGCACCAGGTAGGCGGTGACGGCCAGCACGCCGTGCACCACCACGTTGCCCAGGCCGAGCAGGGCCGGGGTCCGGGTGTCGCTGAGGGCGTAGAAGACGCGCAGCATGAGCTGGAAGATCGTGAACGGCACCAGACCCAGCGACATGACGGCCAGGACGGTACCGATGTTCGCGGCGTCGGCGGTGGAGGTGTTACCGCGGGCGAACACCAGTACCGACACCTGCACCGCATACAGGGCGATCGCCAGGGAGAGCGGCACCAGCACCAGCGCCGAGACGCGCAGCGTCCGCGAGAACCCGCCCCGTACCTCGTCCCACCTCCGGTCCGCGGCGAAGTCGCTCATCTGCGGCAGCAGCACCGTGATCAGCGAGACCGCGATGATCGCGTAGGGGAGCTGGAAGAGCTGGTAGGCGTAGTTGTAGGCGGTGATCCCGGCACCGACCTCGGCGCCGCTCTCGACGCTCGCCACGCCCGCGCGCGACGCGATGTTGGTGGTGATGAGGAAGTTCACCTGGGTCATGCAGGTGTAGACCATCATCCAGCCGGCGGTGCGCACCGCCTCGCCCAGGCCCGAGCCGCGCAGGTCCAGCCGGGGCCGCCACCGGTAGCCCGACCGCCACAGCGATCCCACCAGGACGATGGTCTGCAGCACCATGCCGCACGCCGTGCCCGCGCCGAGCAGCAGCAACTCGGAGTCGGTGACCGTATCGGGCGTGCGGCCGGGGCCGGACACCATCAGGAAGGTGGCGCCGACCGCGATGATCACCAGGTTGTTGAGCACCGGGGCCCACACCGGGGCGCCGAACTTGTCCCGGGTGTTGAGCATGGCGCTGATGAGGCCGCTCATGCCGACGAAGAGGATCTGCACGAGCAGGTAGCGGGCGAGGATCACCGACACCTCGGCCTGGCGCGGCTCGAAACCGCTGGCGTAGGCGCGGACGAGCCACTCGGCGACGAGGATCGCCACCGTGGTCATCACCACCAGCAGGACGAGCGCGCCGGTGAACAGCCGGTCCTCGGTGGCCTTGCCGCCGTCGGCGTCCCGCTTGCGGCGCTTGACCAGCAACGGCACGATGACGCTCGCCATCAGGCCGCCGATGAGCAGGTCGTTGATGACGAACGGGATGGTGTTGGCGGCGTTGTAGGCGTCACCGAGGAGATGGGTGCCCAGGGCCGCGGCGAGCACGATCGTGCGGACGAAGCCGGTCACCCGCGACACCAACGTGCCGACGGCCATGACCGCGCTGGAGCGCATCATCCTTCCGGAGCGGGACGAGGGCGCGGGCTCGGGGCCTCCCTCGGGGGACGGGCCCGCCTGCGGGCTTGGGAGCGGGTCGGGCCCGGGCTCGGTGCTGCCGTTCGTGGTTCCGGTCGCCACCGGCATCGGCTCCTTTCGGATTCGGTGGCGTCCGCGGGGACGTCTGGTGGGGCGTTCGCCGCCTACGCCGGGTGGTGGGGTCATGCTCGGTCCGCGTTTCGGGCGCGCACCGAGGAACGGCGCGCGCGATCTGGGGTGCGACCGATCCGTGTGCGGGGCGGTCGCCTTGGCTGAGGGCGACGGGTCGTCGCCGTTGCGGTCAGGTCCGTCCGGCGACGCCGTCACCACGCTCGTCGCCAGAGGTCGCGTCCGGCCGTTGGCCGGACGGCGCACTGACATTGTGGTGCATCGCCTCGGTGGCGCCGGCCGCCGCTCCGGGGGCGGGCGCGCCGTCCTGTTCGCCCTCGCCGCTCATGCCCTCGCGGCGCTTGCGGGCCCATTTGCGCAGGGCCCGCGGGGCCAGCGCGACGATCAGCACCATGGCGCCCGCGCCGCTGATGAGGAGTGCGGTGGTGCCCAGACCGGTGACGTTGACCGGTGTGGTGGTCTCGTGCGCGCTGATGGGCTCCCCGTCGGCGTTTTGAAGACTCATGTGCAAGACGGTGCGCCCGTTGATGCGGGCGGAGATGGGCACGTAGACGGTGGTCTTACCGCCGGGGCCGATCTCCATGGACGTGGTGTAGTTGCCGATGGACAGGCGCTCGGAGTTCTCGGAGAAGATCGACAGGTGCACGGTCACGCTGTGCTCTTCGAGGTCGTTGGCGACCAGGATGCCGATCGTCCCGCTCTTGCTGGCCAGCGTCACGGGTTCGCCCGGCATGACCCTGACCTTGCCGATGGTCTCGTCGACCGAGGTGGCGAGACGGTCGAGGGCTCGCGCCGCGGCTTCGTCCTCGTCGCGCCAGGCCGCCGATTCCAGGCGCAGGATGGCGGGCCGGAACGGGTCACCGTCGTTGGTCAGGACACTGTTGAACAGCCGGACCTCGCCCCGGATGTCCTTGATCCGGTCGAGGTGGTCTCCGTCCAGCTCGGCTTGTGCGGCGTTGTCGGAGTAGACGGGACCCTCCCGCTCGGAGACGGCGCCGGGATCGGCCTGGATCTCGTCCAGGGCGACCGGTTCGAGCCAGGGCAGATCCTCGGTGGCCTCCAGGAGTCCCTGCGCGAAGACGGGGTTGGGGTCCCAGTCGTGTTCGGGGGCGACGACGACCGCCCGCCGTTCCCCACCGGGCTGTTCCGCGGCGATCATCGCGGTCTCGGCGGCGAAGCGCTGCTGGGCGAGGGCCGCCTGGCCGGGCTCCCAGGTGTCGGCGGAGATCTCCTCGCTGATGCGGCCGTCGATGGCCAGCGCGGTGCCCGCCTCCCCGTCCCCCAAGGGCAGGGAGGTGGCCGCCGTCGGTGTGTGGGCGGTCCACTCGGAGGTGGGCAGGGCGCTGTCGTCGAGGAGGAAGCGTTCGGCGCCGCGGTCGGCGAGGAAGTCGCGTGTCGCGTCGTCCATGGCGCCGCCGGCCGGCCAGGCGAGCTCGTGGTCGGCGGAACGGCCGAGGACCTGTTGCAGGGTGAGCCGGCCCAGGGTGACCGAGGACTCCGCGTCGTTCTCGAGTCCCGATCCCAGGAGCGCGGCGAGGTCGGGGTTGGCGTAGGGGGTGGCGAGCAGGGGGTCCTCGCCGATGAGGACGCGCGCCTGCTCCAGCCAGGTGGCCGCGTTCTCACTGGCCTCACGGGGGGCGACGCGCGGGGTGTCGGACTCGCCGTCCTCCAGCACCTGGTAGCCCGATTCGGCGATCCGGGAGATGTCGTCCAACAGGCTCGGGTCCACCGCCCAGGTCAGCGGGACGTCGGTGGTGGCCTCGCGGGACTCGGCGGCGCGGGGGGCCTCGGCCGCGTCGTCCTTGGCCGGCGTGCCACCGGCCTTCTCCGCGGCCGCGGTGTCCTCGTCGGCGTCGGCGGTGCCGTCGGCCGGAGGCTCCTCGACGGACTCGTCGAACCCCCCGGCCTGGCCGCCGATGGACAGGAGCCGGCCGAGCCGGCCGTCGGCGGAGAGGGAGGCGTCCAGCGTGTCGTCGAGGTAGGTGTCGTCATCGGCGCGCTGTGGCCGGTCCAGCAGCGGCCAGACCCAGGCGACCTCGACGGGTTCGACGTCGCTGCCGTCGTCATAGGGCAGGAACGTGCGCTGGACGCCCAGGCGCTCACCCGCGGCGTCGGTGGACTCGACCGCGAGGGGGTAGACGCCGAACCCGCCCAGGCCGAGCTCGGAGGTCTTCACCTTGAGCTCGTAGGGGGCGGACTCGCCCGGCGCGAGCGGCCCCTTGACGGTGAGGGAGGGGCCGAACGCCTGCGGATCGGTGGACTCGCCCGCGGAGTGGGACTCCAACTGGTCGCGGCCGGTCAAGGGGTAGGAGGAGTAGCGCAGGCGTACGGTGACGCCCTCCAACGTCTCGCCGGTGGTGTTCGTCACCTTCCCGGTGACGGTGACGGTGCTCTTCTTCCCGACCGCCCGTGGCGTGATCTCCTCGACGATCAGCGGAGCGGTGGCGGCGGAGTCGCCGGAAGCCGGGGACACGGTGCTGGCCACGGCGGCGGATGCCTCTTGGACAGGGTGGAACGCGGTCGGCACCAGTGCCACGGCCGTCGCCATGACCGCGCCTAGATGAACGATTCGACGCACGCCTCTGGAATCCCCGGGTCGGTCGACAATGGCCAGCCGGTGTGGTCACCGAGACGCGGGCCCCACTTCCGGAAGCAACGGCTGCGGCTCAAAGGCGCGGGAGCGTCGTGGTGGAACCGCCGGATGACGGGGACCGGGCCATGGGACCGGTCTTCGGCTGGACATCTCTGGGTGAATGGGCTGGGCCGCGCGTCGCGGTCGCGCAGTGGGGCGGTCGGTGGCCGACCTGGAGGGGTCACCGGCACGGGAACGCCGCGCCACACCGCCGGCCGATCGCGCCGGCCTGCTTCGACGATACCGTCTCGGGGACCGACTTCCGAAGGGTTCGCGCGGCATAACCGAGGGAAGCCGCCCTTTCCTTCGCGCCCGGACCGGGGTCCCGCCTCCTTTTCGCGTCGTTGTCCAGGTGCTATGCCGAAGCTCATAACGGGATTCGATTCGCACCTCAGGGAAAGGCCACCTAACCTCTGTCCCTGTGCCGAACACTGGAATGACTGGGGATGAGCCGTCTCCCCGCCTCGCCGACGATTCCACCGTTTCCGCTCGTGACAGAGCCGCCGACGGCGGACCGACGGACGAGCAGCGCGCCGCGCTGTCCGGGCTGCGGGAGTCCATCGACCCCGTGGTCGAGGAGCTGGGCGAGCGTTTCGCCGCCGCAGGCCACGAGCTGGCGATCGTGGGCGGTCCCGTGCGTGATGCCCTGTTGGGGCGCGCGGTCCACGACCTGGACTTGACGACCGACGCCGTTCCGCAGCGCGTCCTCGAACTCGTCGACGGGTGGGCCGACGCGGTGTGGACCGTCGGCATCGACTTCGGCACGGTCGGGCTGCGCAAGGGCGGTCACCAGCTCGAGATCACGACCTATCGCAGCGAGTCCTACCAGCCGAAGTCGCGCAAGCCCGAGGTGAGCTACGGGCGCTCGCTGGAGGAGGACCTCGTCCGGCGCGACTTCACCGTCAACGCCATGGCGGTCCGGCTGCCGCAGCAGGAGTTCGCCGACCCGTTCGGTGGACGGGCCGATCTGGCCGCTCGGATGCTGCGCACCCCGGGACGGCCGGAGGACTCCTTCAGCGACGATCCCCTGCGCATCATGCGCGCGGTGCGCTTCGCCGCCCAGCTCGGTTTCCGGCTCGCGCCCGAGGTGAAGAGGGCCGCTTCCGACATGGCCGAGCGGCTGCGGATCGTCTCGGCCGAGCGCATCCGCGACGAGCTCGTCAAACTGCTGCTCAGCCCCGACCCGCGGGTGGGCATCGAGCTGATGGTCGATCTCGGCATCGCCGACCACGTCCTTCCCGAGATCCCCCGGTTGCGTCTGGAGATCGACGAGCACCACCGGCACAAGGACGTCTACGAGCACTCGTTGACGGTCCTGGACCAGGCGATCGACCTGGAACGCCAGCGGGGGATGGAGCCCGACCTGGTGTTGCGGCTGGCGGCCCTGCTGCACGACATCGGCAAGCCGAAGACGCGCGCCTTCGAAGAGGGCGGCCGGGTGACCTTCCACCACCACGAGGTGGTGGGCGCGTCGATGACCAGGAACCGCCTCGGCGCGCTGCGGTTCCCCAAGGACGTGGTCGCCGACGTCGGCAAGCTCGTCGCGCTGCACCTGCGCTTCCACGGCTATGGCAAGGGCGAGTGGACCGACTCCGCGGTACGCCGCTACGCGCGCGACGCGGGGCCGCTGCTGGAGCGGTTGCACGTGCTCACCCGCGCCGACTGCACGACGCGCAACCGCCGCAAGGCCGCCGCGCTGGCCCGTTCCTACGACGACATCGAGCGGCGTATCGCCCGGCTCGCCGAGGAGGAGGAGCTCAACCGGATCCGTCCCGACCTCGACGGCAACGAGATCCAGGAGATCCTCGGGATCGGCCCCGGGCCGCTGGTGGGCAGGGCGTGGCAGTTCCTGCTGGAGCTGCGCCTGGAGAACGGGCCGATGGCCAAGGAGGACGCCGCGCAGCGGCTGCGGGAGTGGGGCCGCGACAACGTCTGAGGTGGTCCGCCCGGCCGTGTGGTGAGGGGCGGACGCCGTCGCGACACGCCGACACGCCGGTATGTCGACAAGGCGGCGTGTCGGCGTCGGGTCATGTCGATGAGCCGGCGGGTCGAGGCGCGGCGCCGCGGGCCGGCACGGCGCGTCCTCAGGGGAGGGCCGGTGAGGCGGGGCGCGGGCGGCGCGTCCCGGTCCACCAGGCGGCGCACATCAGCGCGTAGCACGCCGACATCGCCAGCAGCACCGGAACGGAGACCCCCGACGTGGGGATCAGGGGGGCCGCGACGGCCGCCGCCGCGACGAACGCGGCGTTGAAGAGCATGTCGTAGACGGAGAACACCCGTCCCCGGTAGGCGTCGTCGACATGGCTCTGTACCAACGTGTCGACACAGACCTTCACCCCCTGCGACACCACCCCCAGGGCGAATCCGGCGAAGGGGAACAGCGTCGCGGAGAAGGACAGCCCGAAGACCGGCAGGGACAGGCAACCTCCCGCGAGCAGGAGCGCGATCCAGGTCCCCGTGCGCATCCGCGCCGTCGCCCACGGGGTGATCACCGCGCCGACGAAGAAGCCGGCCCCCGACGCGGCGAGCGTCACCGAGAAACCGGCCAACCCGGCCACACCGCCCGAGGTGAAGGTGTTGTTGTAGAGCAGCAGCGTCATGATCGTCGAGACGCCGTAGACGAACCTGTGGCCGGCGATCGTCAGCAGCCCGTACCCGGCGGGGCGCCGTTCGGCGACGTGGCGCAGGCCGTCGGCGAGCCCCGTCACGACGCCGCCCAGCACAGAGCGCATCCGCGGGGCGGGGGCGTCCAGGTCGGGACCCAGCTCCCGGCGTCCCAGGGTGATCGAGACCAGCGCGGAGGCCGCGAAGCCCACCCCGGCCCCCAGCAGGATGAGCGCCGTGCCCAGGAGGCCGTCACCGCCGAGCAGCCGCAGGCCGGCCCCGGCGCCGGCGCCCAGGAAGCTCGCGAAGGTCCCGCACGTCGGCGTCACCGCGTTGGCCATGACCAGTCTCTCGCGCGCCACCACGTGCGGCAGCGCGGCCGACAGCGCGGCGAGGAAGAACCTGTTCAGGCTGAGCAGGAGCAGGGCTGCGGCGAGGAACGCGACCCCGTCGGAACCGGTCGCCACGAGCGCGGCGGTCACCGCGGCCAGTGCGGCCTTGCCCACGGCGGACACCAGCAGGATCTGGCGACGGGGCCAGCGGTCGATGAGGACACCGGCGAAGGGGCCCACCACCGAGAAGGGCAGCAGCAGCACGGCGAAGGCCGCCGCCACGTCCGCGGCCGAGGTGTGCTGCTCGGGGGAGAAGAACACGTATCCGGCCAGCCCGGCCTGGTAGACGCCGTCGGAGAACTGTGACACCAGCCGGGTGCCGAAGAGGCGGCGGAACCGGCCGCCGCGGAGGACTTCGCGCAGATCGCCGAGGAAGGACACGGCCCAAGGCTACGGCTCGGCCGAGGGCGTGGCGTGCCGGGCGGTTTCCGCGCCGGCGCCGCGACCTTCCGCGCGGTGTCGCGCGGGACGGGGACGGCACGGCGTCCCGATCATCCCGGGAGGGCCGCCGGGGACTGCGACGGGCGCGGGGGCGGGAACCACCCGAAGGTGGTCCCGCCCCCGCGCGGCAAGGACGGGCTCAGCGCTCGGTCTCGCCGGCGATGAACCGTTCCACCGCCGCGTGCGCCTCGCTGTCGGAGTACTGGACCGGCGGCGACTTCATGAAGTAGGAGGAGGCCGACAGGATCGGGCCGCCGATGCCGCGGTCCTTGGCGATCTTGGCGGCGCGGACGGCGTCGATGATGATGCCGGCCGAGTTGGGGGAGTCCCACACCTCCAGCTTGTACTCCAGGTTCAACGGCACGTCGCCGAACGCGCGGCCCTCCAGCCGGACGTAGGCCCACTTGCGGTCGTCCAGCCACGGCACGTGGTCCGAGGGACCGATGTGCACCGAGCCGGCCTTGAGCTCGTGCGGGATCTGGGAGGTGACCGACTGGGTCTTGGAGATCTTCTTGGACTCCAGGCGCTCGCGTTCGAGCATGTTCTTGAAGTCCATGTTGCCGCCGAAGTTGAGCTGGTAGGTGCGGTCCACGACGACGCCCCGGTCCTCGAACAGCTTCGACAGGACCCGGTGCGTGATGGTGGCGCCGACCTGTGACTTGATGTCGTCGCCCACGATCGGCACGCCGGCGTCGGTGAACTTCTTGGCCCATTCGGGGTCGGAGGCGATGAACACGGGAAGCGCGTTGACGAACGCGACCCCCGCGTCGATCGCGCACTGCGCGTAGAAGCGGTCGGCCTCCTCCGAGCCCACCGGGAGGTAGGACACCAGGACATCGGCCTTGGCCGCCTTCAGGGTGGCGACGACGTCCACCGCGTCCTCGGTGGACTCCTCGATCGTCTCGCGGTAGTAGCGTCCCAGCCCGTCGTAGGTCGGTCCGCGCTGGACGGTCACGCCGGTCGGCGGGACGTCGCAGATCTTGATGGTGTTGTTCTCGCTGGCGTTGATCGCGTCGGCGAGGTCGTGGCCGACCTTCTTGGCGTCGACGTCGAACGCCGCGACGAACTCCACGTCCCGCACGTGGTAGGGGCCGAAGCGGACGTGCATCAGGCCGGGGACCCGGGACTCGGGGTCGGCGTCCCGGTAGTAGTGGACGCCCTGGACGAGCGAGGCCGCGCAGTTGCCGACGCCCACGATGGCGACGCGTACCGAACCCATTGGCACTTGCTCCTTCTTCTTTGCTGACGGAATGCGTTCGTGCGCCGGTCCGCGGCCGGCACCGTTCACTGTGGACGTGCGGGCGGGGCGGAACCCGGTTGCCCCGGGTCGGTCCGTCCGCCGAGTGTGGCCGCGCCTTCCGGGCCGCGCCGTTCTCTGTCGATCAGGTCGTCGAGCCAGTGGACTTCGCGTTCCACCGACTCCACGCTGTGGCGGTTCAGTTCGAACAGGTAGCCGTCGCAGCGGCCGGCCACCTGGTCCAGGCGTTGGTTCGCGTGGTCCAGTTGGCGCCGGAGCCGGTCACGGCGGGCTTCGAGGATGCGTACGCGCACATCCGCGCGGGTACGCCCGAACAGCGCGAAGTGGACGCCGAAGCACTCGTCGTCGCAGGCCGCCGGTCCGACCTCGGAGAGGAGACGGTCCAGGCGGTCCCGTCCGGCTCCGGTCAGCCGGTAGACGATGCGCGATCGCCGTCCCCGCGACGGGCCGGACCCGTCGGGCGTCTGCGTGACGAGTCCCTCGTCGAGCAGTCTCCTCAGGCAGGGGTAGAGAGAGCCGTAGGAGAAGGTCCGGAGCGTCCCCAGTTCCTGGGCGAGGCGCTTGCGGAGCTCGTAACCGTGCAAGGGGGCGGCGTCGAGGAGGCCGAGGACCGCGAGTTCGAGGACGTGTGTCCTGCGCGTGCCCATCCGGCTCACCTCCCAACCTCCTCGGGACACCGGGCTCCGCCGGTGCCGTGCCAGGCACTCTCCTCTCCGAGGGAGAGAGGAGTATGCGCGTACACGTGTTTTGTGCAGAAATGACTATATCGAAGCGATATATGGGCATCCCAAGACGCCCCGGCGACACCGGCAAACGCTTTGTGTGGACTTCTGGAATTCCCCGATATGGGTACTGTGAACTGCGGGAATCCGGATAAGGAGAGACTTCGGACGATCCGAAGGCCCGGCTCCGCCTCACACGACGTACGCTGACAACCGTGTGTCATGGGGAGCCGATTGCGACGGAGGGGTTCCGCCGGCAGGTACGCTCACGCCTGGGTTGTGCTATGTGGCGCCCCCGCCCTAACGTAACGATCGCTCTCAGGGCTGACGCCCTCCCCCGGCGTCACGCTGTGCAGCGCACGGACGAGCCCCCCGGACCAGGGGAGCCGGTCTGCCGTCCAGTCCGGACGGCGCAGGAAGGAGCGATGGCGCGACCGCGCCGGGAGCATATCTACCCCGGCCACAGGCCTCCACACATGGTCGCCCCGGGCGGCGTGTGCGAGGCGGTGGGGCGCGCCGCGTAGCTTTTCGTCCCGATAGGTCACCGACAGGAGGAAGCAGCAGCCGACGTATTCGGTGGATCGGCGAGATCCCCGAGATCCCGCCCGTTTCCCGGACCGGAAACGGCGGGAGACCGCTCGCCCACATCGCTGGATCCGTTCCTGGCAGGGGGAACGAGCTGCCCCTCCCACCCCGGTCGTAAGGCCCATCGGCCGTATCACAACAAACGAGGACGCGTGAGTACCGAAAGACGACGGAGCGCTGGCGGACGCCGCCGGGCCGATGGCCCGGTGGAGAACCCGCGCGGCAACGGCGGCAGGCGTGGCCGGGACGGCTACGCCGAGGACGAGCGCGCCGCTGCCGGTCGCCGCCGGGCCAGTGATGCAGACGGTGGTTTCTGGGATGACGAGCGCGAACGACGTCCGCGCCGTTCCCGGAACGACTACGACGACGAGCGCTCGCAGCGGCGTTCCTCCGCGGCGCGCGCGGAGAACGGCCGGGAGGGAGGGCGCCGCAGGGCCTCGTCGGGATACGACGACGACCGCGCGGCACGCCGCCCCCGTGACGGCTACGAGGACGACCGTCCCTCGCGCCGCCGGGCACGCGACGACTACGACGACGACCGCCCGCCGCGCCGCCGGGCACGCGACGACTACGACGACGACCGCGGCGGCCGTCGCGCCACCAGCGGCGCACGCTCCGAGGCCGGAGGGCGCCGCCGCGCCGCCGCGCCTCCTCCGCGCGGACGGCGCCGCTCCAAGGACCACGACGAGGAGATCGACGAGCGCGGCCCGCTCAAGCGCTTCTTCGCCAAGACCTGGAAGCCGGTCCTGATCTCCTGCGGCGTCATCTTCGTCGTGTGTGTCGCGGCGTTCGGCATCGCCTACGCCCAGCTGCCCGACGCGGCGGACATGGACGCCCAGGCCAGCGTCGAGCAGGCCGCCACCTCGGTCACGTTCGCCGACGGCTCCGAGGCCACCTCCTTCGGTGAGGTCAACCGCATCCCGGTCACCCGGGAGCAGATCCCCCAGACCGTGGTCAACGGCGTGCTCGCCTCCGAGCAGCGCACCTTCTACACCGACCCGGCGATCTCGCCCACGGGCATGCTGCGCGCGGTCCTGTCCGGCGGTAGCGCCGGTGGTGGATCGACCATCACCCAGCAGATGGCGCGTAACTACTACGACGGCCTCAGCCAGGACCGCTCCTACCTGCGCAAGATCAAGGAGATCCTGATCTCGCTGAAGGTCGAGCAGTCGCTGAGCAAGGACGAGATCCTCACCCAGTACCTCAACACGATCTACTTCGGCCGTGGCGCCAGCGGCGTCCAGGCCGCCGCGCAGGCCTACTTCGACAAGAACGTCGAGGACCTCGACGCGGCCGAGGGCGCGTTCATCGGCACGATCATCCAGCAGCCCAGCAACTTCGAGAACGTCCAGCCGGGCTCGGAGATGGAGAAGATCCTCAAGGAACGCTGGCAGTACACGGTCGACGGCATGGTCGCGATGCACGAGGAGGACCCGAACCTCGGCATCAGCCAGGAGGAGGCCGACAAGCTGGAGTTCCCCGAGACCGCGCCCCTGGAGGCCGGCGACAACTACGCGGGCTACCGGGGCTACATCCAGGAGGCGGTCAAGCGGGAGCTGGAGAACCGCTACGACCTCACCGCCGAGCAGTACGCGGTCGGTGGCTACCAGGTGAAGACCTCCCTGGAGGAGGACCTGATGATCGCCGCCGAGGAGGCCGTCACCAGCACGCTCCCCAGCTTCGAGAGCATCCCCGAGGAGACCAACTTCGGCCTGGCCGCGGTCGAGCCGGCCACCGGCGAGATCAAGGCGTTCTACGGGGGAACCGACCCGCTGACCGACGCGGACAACTCGCTCATCCAGCAGGGGCAGGCCGGTTCGGCCTTCAAGCCCTACGCGCTGGCCGCGGGCCTGTCCCAGGGCATCAGCCTGGACAGCACCTTCGACGGTGACTCCCCGCAGACCTTCGCCGGCATCAGCGAGCCGATCCAAAACGACAGCGACGTCTCCTACGGCCCGGTCGACCTCGTCCAGTCGACCGCCGACTCGGTCAACACCAGCTACGTCAAGCTGGCCGAGATCGTCGGCCCCGAGGAGGTCGTCGCCACGGCGGAGCGCTCGGGCATCCCCGAGAGCCGGCGCGAGACCGTCACCGCCATCGGCTCCAACGTCGTCCTGGGCACCATGTCGGTCACGGCGCTGGACCAGGCCGCCGGCTACGCCACCTTCGCCAACAAGGGCATGCACCTGCCGCAGCACATGATCACCGAGGTCAAGGACCGCAACGGCGAGATCCTGCGCCCCAAGGACCAGGACATCATCGACGCCGGAGGCAGCCGCGCCTTCAGCGCCGAGGTCGCCGCCGACGCCACCTACGCCATGACCCAGGTGGTCGAGAACGGCGGTGGCAAGGAGGCCGCCCTGCCCGACGGCCGTCCGGTCGCCGGCAAGACCGGTACGTCCAACCAGGCGACGTCGGCCTGGTTCGTGGGGTACACCCCGCAGCTGTCCGCAGCGGTCGGCCTGCACCGCAGCGACAACCAGCCGCTGGAGATCCCCGGTCTGGGCAGCGACGTCTACGGTGGTACGACGTCGGCCAAGATCTGGAAGGCGTTCATGACCAAGGCGATGGAGGGGCAGGAGATCCAGCAGTTCCCGGGCCGGGCCAACGTCGGCAGCCCGCAGAGCTTCGTCCCGACGCCCACCCCCGAGCCGTCGGATGAGCCGGAGCCCTCCGACTCGCCCGAGCCGACCCCGAGCACCACGCAGTCGGAGTCGCCCGACCCCACCCCGTCCCACTCGGAGCCGGCGCAGCCGGGCCGGCCCGACTGCGAGGAGCAGTCGTGGCTTCCGCAGTGCCAGGAGGAGACGCCCGATCCCGAACAACCGGACGGTCCCGGTTGGGGGGACAACAACACGGGGGATCCCGGACGTCCAGAGGATCCGGACGGCAATCCGTTCGGCTGGTGACTAACAACATGGAGCACAGGTGACCTCCATCTCCGGTGAGACCGGGGACCCGGGTGCCGGCGGTGTCGCGACCGACGCCGCCGGCACCCGGCGTTTCTCCACCCGTCACGCGACCCCCTGGCCGCAGCTGGCCGGGCTGGCCCTGCTGGGCGCGGCGCTCGGATACGCGGCCAAGGCGCCGTGCAGGTTCGGCGGCGCCTGGCTCGACGGCACCCAGTACGCGGCGTCCTGCTACAGCGACGTCTTCCCGCTGTACTACCGCGACGGCCTGGACCAGGGGATCGTCCCCTACCTGGACGTCCCGGTCGAGTACCCCGTGCTCACCGGCGGCCTCATGCACCTCCTGGCGCGGTCGGTGAGCTGGCTGCCCGACCAGCTCTCGCGCGCCCTGGGCTACTTCGACGTCACCGCGCTGGTGCTGGCGTTGTGCCTGGGGGCGACGGTGATCGGGGTCGGGCACCTGGCCGGGCGCGGCGGGCTGTCCGGGGACGGGCGCGCGTTCGACCGGCGCCGCGCGCTCATCGCGGGGGCCTTCACCGCGCTCGCGCCGGCCGCGGTCCTCACCGCCTACATCAACTGGGACCTGCTCGCCGTCGCGCTGGCGACCGGCGGCCTGGTGGCCCACGCGCACCGCCGCCCCTGGCTCGCGGGGGCGCTCATCGGGCTGGCCGTCGCGGCCAAGTTCTACCCCCTGCTCTTCCTCGGCCCGATGTTCGTGCTCGTGGCGCGCGACGTGCTCCGCGGACGGGGAAGCGTCGGGGACTTCCTGCGACCGCTGGGCGGCGCCCTGATCGCCTGGACGGCCGTGAACCTCCCCGTCGCCCTGGCGGCTCCGCAGGCGTGGGCGACCTTCTTCCGGTTCAGCAGCGAGCGCGGCGCCGACTGGGGGTCCGTCTACTACGGCCTGGGCGGCTTCGGGCTCTTCGACACCGCGGATCTGGACCGCATCAACACCGTGGGAACGGGCGGACTGCTGTTGGCCTGTGTCGGCATCGCCCTGCTCGGGCTGTTCGCCCGCCGCCGCCCTCCCTTGGAACAGCTGCTGTTCCTGGTCGTCGCCGCCTTCCTCATCACCAACAAGGTGTGGTCGCCCCAGTTCGTCCTGTGGCTGGTGCCCCTCGCGGCGCTGGCGTGGCCACGGCGGTCGCGCGGGTGGCCGGCGCTCGTGGTGTTCGGGGTGTGGCAGCTCGCCGAGATCGGCTACGTCCTGGGGATCTGGCGGCACCTGATGTGGAGCATCGACCCGGCCACGGGACTGGGATTCGAGGGGTACGCGGTGCTGCTGTTCGCGCGGTTGTTCTCGCTGCTGGCCGTCGCTGTCCTGATCGTCGTGGATTGCCTGAGCGACGGCGATTCCGCGTCGTGACGACTGGTAGCCTGGGATGTCGTCCGGCTCAGAGCTCCGGCGCCCCTCCGGCGCGCCGATCCGAGCTTGTGCCCTCCTGCCATGGAGAGACCATGGCCGCAACAGTCCAGAGGAGGTAGGCACGCCTATGCGTCGCTACGAAGTCATGGTCATCCTCGACCCCAACCTCGACGAGCGCACGGTCGCCCCGTCGCTGGAGCAGTTCCTGGGTGTCGTCCGCAACGACGGTGGCTCGGTCGAGAAGGTCGACGTCTGGGGGAAGCGCCGCCTTTCCTACGACATCGCCAAGAACGCCGAGGGCATCTACGCGGTGATCGACCTCGCCGCCACGCCCGCCACGGTCAAGGAGCTGGACCGCCAGCTCAACCTCACCGAGGCCGTTCTCCGCACCAAGGTCCTGCGTCCCGAGGTGCACTGACGCCTCCGGCGCTCAGCGCCCCGCCCCGCCCGATCCGAACCTAGGAATCCGGAGCCGACCAATGGCAGGCGAAACCCAGATCACGCTCGTGGGCAATCTCGTCGACGACCCCGAGCTGCGCTTCACCCCCAGCGGGGCCGCGGTGGCGAACTTCCGTGTGGCCTCGACGCCGCGCACGTTCGACCGCCAGAGCGGTGAGTGGAGAGATGGCGAGTCCATGTTCCTCACCTGCTCGGTGTGGCGGCAGTACGCCGAGAACGTGGCCGAGAGCCTTCAGCGTGGTATGCGCGTCATCGTGCAGGGCCGTCTCAAGCAGCGGTCGTACGAGACGAAGGAAGGCGAGAAGCGCACCGTCTTCGAGGTCGAGGTCGAAGAGGTCGGCCCCGCGCTGCGCAGCGCCACCGCCAAGGTGACGAAGACGCAGCGTCAGGGCGGCCAGGGCTTCGGCGGAGGCGGCGGTGGCGGCTTCGGCGGTGGCGGGGGCTACGGCAACCAGGGTGGTGGCGGCTTCGGCGGCCAGCAGGGGGGCCGCTCCGGCCCGCCCGCCGACGACCCGTGGGCCACCGGCGGTGGCGGGGGCTTCGGCGGCGGCGGGGGTTACTCCGACGAGCCGCCGTTCTAGGCCGTCACGACCCGTTTTGATCTGTCCGAATGACCATCCCCGGGACGACCGGGGCTCTTGAACAAGGAGCACCACGATGGCAAAGCCGGCAGTGCGCAAGCCCAAGAAGAAGGTTTGCCTGTTCTGTCAGGAAAAGCTGTCCTACATCGACTACAAGGACACCAACCTGCTGCGGAAGTTCATCTCCGACCGCGGCAAGATCCGCGCCCGTCGCGTGACGGGCAACTGCACGCAGCACCAGCGTGACGTCGCCACGGCGATCAAGAACGCCCGCGAGATGGCGCTGCTGCCCTACACCAGCACCGCTCGCTAACGGGGATCCGAGGGAGGTTTAAGTCGTGAAGCTCATTTTGACCCACGAGGTCAATGGTCTCGGCGCCCCGGGCGATGTCGTCGAGGTGAAGGACGGCTACGGCCGTAACTACCTGCTGCCCCGTGGGTTCGCCATCCGCTGGACGCGTGGTGGGCAGAAGCAGATCGATTCGATCCGCCGTGCCCGCGCGGCCCGCGACATCCGCAGCCTGGACGAGGCCAAGCAGGTCGCCGGCCAGCTCGGCGCGCTGAAGGTCCGCCTGTCCCAGAACGCCGGTGACACCGGCCGTCTGTTCGGCTCGGTCACCGCGGCCGACGTCGCCGAGGCGGTCAAGAACTCCGGCGGTCCGGCGGTCGACAAGCGCCGGATCGAGATCCGCAACCCGATCAAGTCGGTCGGCGAGCACCGGGTCGAGGTCCGCCTCCACCCCGAGGTCGTCGCCACGATCGAGCTCGAGGTCGTTCCCGCCTAACGGCGCGGCTCCTCGAACCCCGGCCCCGCGAGGGGCCGGGGTTTTCCTTTGCCCGGGTTTGGCAACACGCCATGGTGCTTAAAGTGACGGTTTGATTACTTTCTGCAACATTATCGTGGCGATGGGCCTGTACCCGAACGGGAAGGATGAGGCCGAGTGTCCACTCATGAACAGAGCGCCGCCGAGGCGGGCCTGAGCAGACGGACCATGCTGCGCGGTACCGCGCTCGTCACCGGAGGGGTGTTCCTCGGAGGAGCCGCCGACCTGGGGACCGCGCGGGGCGCGTTCGCCGCCGGCGAGCCGACCGTCTACCACCGGGGCGACTGGGGGGCGCGCAGCGCCAAGCGCACCGCCCAGGTCCTCAGCAGCGGACCGGACCACATCGTCATCCACCACACCGCCACCGCGAACAGCACGGACTACTCGCGCGACCACGCCTTCGCGCTGTCCCGGTCGATTCAGCGCTACCACATGGACACCAACGGGTGGGACGACATCGGCCAGCAGCTCACGATCAGCCGCGGCGGTCACATCATGGAGGGCCGCAACAGCTCGCTGCCCGCGATCCGCAACCGTCGGCACGCGGTGGGCGCGCACACCGCGAACCACAACGCCCACACCATCGGTATCGAGAACGAGGGAACCTACACCTCGGCCACGCCGCCGGCGGCGCTCATGGACGCCCTGGTCGAGACGTGCGCGTGGTTGTGCGCGGTCTACGGGCTCAAGCCCGACAGCGCGATCGTCGGGCATCGCGACTACAACGTCACCTCGTGCCCGGGGGACAAGCTGTACGCCCTGCTACCGCAACTGCGCCGTGACGTCAGCGCGGCCCTGGCCAGGATCGAGATGCGGCTGGCGGCACCGGCCCCGCAGCCTGTCCCGGAGGAACACCTGCCCTCCTTCCCCGAGGTCCCGATGAACGAGCGGGCCGTCGCCTTCGCCCACGGACCCGCGCTGGGGCCCGCGGACCCCACCCGCTGACGGCCGAGCCTCAGGGGCGCGTGGCTCCGGTGACCAGCCACGCGCTCCCTCGCGCACGCAGCCCCAGCGTGACCCCGCGCGCCAGCATCCACACCCCGAAGGCCAGCCACAGCCACACCAGTCCCATCGTCGACCCCTCGGGGACCAGCCACAGCACGAGAACGCTGAAGGGAAGGTAGACCAGCGTCGTCCACAGGCTGGCCCACGCCAGGTAACGCTGGTCCCCGGCACCCATGAGGACGCCGTCCAGCACCATGACCACGCCACTGAGGGGCTGGAGCAGCGCCACGACCACGAGGGCCCCCGCGATCAACGCCCGGACCTCCTCGTCGGTGGTGAAGGGAACGGCCGCCCAGGGGCGGACCAGGAGCACCAGCACGGTGAAGAGCAGGCCGACCATGACGCCCCACTCGACCATCCTGCGGGTCGCGGCCCGCGCCCCCGCCGCGTCCGAGGCGCCCAGGTAACGGCCGATGATGGCCTGACCGGCGATGGCGATCGCGTCCAGCGCGAACACCAGCAGCGACCAGATCTGGAACGCCACCTGCTGGGCGGCGATCTCGCCGTCGCCCAGCCGCGCCGCGACGGCGGTCGTGGCGAGCAGGGCCACCCGCAGCGACACGGTGCGGACGAACAGCGCAGCGCCGGCCGAGGCCGACGCCTTCAGGCCGGCGGCGTCAGGGGCCAGGGAGACCCCTGACCTGCGGGCCGCGTGGGCCACGACCGCGATGTAGACGACGGCGCCGCCGCTCTGCGCGATGACGGTCGCCCAGGCCGACCCGGCGACCCCCCAGCCGAACCCCAGGACGAACGACACGCACAGCACGATGTTGGCGAGGTTGGAGCCCACGGCCACGAACAGGGGCGTCCGCGCGTTCTGGAGACCGCGCAGTACGCCGGTGCCCGCCATGATGACGAGCAGGGCGGGGGTGCTCAACAGACTGATCCGCAGATAGGTGAGCGCGTGGGGGGCGACGGTGTCGGAGGCTCCCAGGGCCTCGATCGCCCAGGGGGCCAGGGGCCAGCCGAACGCGATGACGGCCACGCCGATGAGCAGCGCGAGCCACAGCCCGTCGACACCGTTGCGGATGCCGCCGCGGATGTCTCCGGCCCCGAACCTGCGGGCCACCGCCGATGTGGTGCCGTAGGCGAGGAAGATGCACAGGTTCGCCAGGGTCATCAGGATCTGCGAGGCGATCCCGAGCCCGCCGAGTTCCGCGGTGCCGAGCCGTCCCACCACCGCGGAGTCGGTCAGCAGGAAGAGCGGCTCGGAGACGAGCGCGAAGAACGTGGGGACGGCGAGGTGGAGGATCTCGCGGTCGTGGTGGTGCCGCAGAGGCGGAGCCGGGAGCAGTGAGGACGGTCGTGGCATGGCCCTGTCACGTTACCGGACGGGTGTTCGACCGGGTTGTCCACAGTTATCCACCACTTCCGGGATCCCCTGTGGATAACCTGTGGAAAGTTGCGTGTGAACTTTCTTTCACACACAGGCGGTGAATAGTGTTTTTGCAGCTCAGATAGGGTGTGTGCGGGTGGTGGACAAGTTATCCACAGATGTTGTGCACAAGCTATCCGCAGAAACCGCGCGGTCGTCCACAGGATCTCCCCAGGCTCGTCCACAGGTCGTTTTGCGGGTGTCGTCGGAAGTGGCGACAATCCAAGTTCGAGCATGTTGAAGCACGTGCAGGGGGGACAGGCGTGAGCGACACCGAGGGCCCGCGCGAGGAGAGCGGTTTCGAACGCACGCCTCCGAACGACATCATGGCCGAGCAGTGCGTCCTGGGAGGCATGCTCCTCTCCAAGGAGGCCATCAGCCAGGTCGTCGAGATCGTCCGTTCCGCCGACTTCTACCGGCCCGCCCACCAGACGATCTACGACACCATCATCGACCTGTTCTCGCGCGGCGAGCCGGTCGACGCGGTCTCCGTCAACGCCGAGCTGACCAAGCGAGGCGAGATCACCCGCGTGGGAGGCGCCCCCTACCTGCACACCCTCACCGAGGCCGTCCCCACGGCCGCCAACGCGGGCTACTACGCCCGCATCGTCGCCGACCGGGCTGTTCTGCGCCGACTCGTCGAGGCCGGGACCCGCATCGCCCAGATCGGGTACGCGGGGGACGGAGAGGTCGACGACCTCGTCGACCGGGCCCAGGCCGAGATCTACCGGGTGGCCGAGAAGCGCACGGGCGAGGACTACCTCCCGCTCAGCGAGATCATGCCGGGAGCCCTCGACGAGATCGAGGCCATCTCGGCCCACGACGGTTCCCTCACCGGGGTTCCCACCGGGTTCACCGACTTCGACGCCCTCTCCAACGGCCTGCATCCCGGGCAGATGATCATCATCGCGGCCCGGCCCGCCGTGGGTAAGGCGCTCGCCCTGGACACCCCGTTGCCCACCCCCGACGGGTGGACCACCATGGGGCGGGTCCGCACCGGCGACCTGCTGGTCGCCGCCGACGGCACCCCGACCCGCGTCGTCGCCACCACCGAGGTCATGCACGGCCGCCCGTGCTACGAGATCACCTTCGACGACGGCACCACCGTGATCGCCGACGCCGAGCACCAGTGGCCCGTGAGCGCTCCCGACCGGCCGGTCCGGGTACGGACCACGCGTGAGCTCGCCACGTCGCTGGAGGACGGCCTGGAGGGCCGGCCCGCCATCGCCCTCGCGGCGCCGTTGGACCTTCCCGAGCGCGATCTCGCGCTGCCCCCCTACTTCCTCGGCGCCTGGCTGGGGGGCGGCCATCCCGCCATGGCGCGCATCGCCTGCCCGAACCCCGAGGTCCGGATGGGGATCGAGGCCAGCGGGCTGGTCACCAAGCCCGTGGGCGTCTCCGAGCACTGCTACGACGTCGTCCTGCCCTGGGCCGAGGCCGCCGAGACCACGGCGCGCCTCACCCGACTGGGCGTGGTGGACGAGCCCCACCTCCCGGTGGAGTACCTGCGTTCCTCCCCCGCCCAGCGGCGCTCGCTGCTGGCGGGCCTCCTCGACACGGGGGGCGCGGTCGACGAGGACGGGGCGATCCGTCTTCCGGTCGGCACGCGCCGTCTGGCCCGCGACGTCCGCGACCTCGTCCACGGCCTGGGGTACCGGACCGCGTCGCTGCCGGCGCGGAGGGGAGGACAGGGCCGGGAACACGTCGTCGTGATCCGGGCCCCCCGCGAGACGTTCCCCGTGGGGCACGGACCCGCCGCCCACCACGGCGGACCCGGGGAGGAGGCCCTCGCCCCGCGCGTCATCACCGGGATCCGGCCGGTGCCCAGCGTTCCGGTGCGCTGTGTCCAAGTGGACCATCCCGACCACCTGTACCTCGCGACCGAGGCGATGGTCCCCACCCACAACTCCACCCTGGCGTTGGACTTCGCCCGCGCCGCGGCCATCAAGCACCAGCTGACGACCGTGTTCTTCAGTCTTGAGATGGGCCGCAACGAGATCGTCATGCGCCTGCTGTCGGCCGAGGCGCGGGTACCGCTGCACACGATGCGGTCGGGGCTGATGACCGACGACGACTGGACCCGGCTGGCCCGGCGCATGGGCGAGGTGGCGAGCGCGCCCCTGTTCATCGACGACTCCCCGAACATGTCGATGATGGAGATCCGGGCCAAGTGCCGCAGGCTCAAGCAGCAGCACGACCTCAAGCTCGTCGTGGTCGACTACCTCCAGCTCATGAGCTCCAGCGGGCGGGTGGAGAGCCGCCAGCAGGAGGTCTCGGAGATGTCGCGGTCGCTGAAGCTCCTGGCCAAGGAGCTGGAGGTCCCGGTCATCGCGCTGTCCCAGCTCAACCGTGGACCCGAACAACGGACCGATAAGAAACCGCAGGTCAGCGACCTTCGAGAGTCGGGGTCCATCGAGCAGGACGCCGACATGGTCATCCTCCTGTACCGCGAGGACGTGCACGAGAAGGAGTCACCGCGTGCGGGCGAGGCCGACCTGATCGTCGCCAAGCACCGTAACGGCCCCACCGCGACGGTCACGGTGGCCTTCCAAGGGCACTACAGCCGCTTTGTCGACATGGCGCCGGGGTGATCGAGCCGCCGCGGGTGCCGCTTCCCCAGGGGCGGCTGTCGCGTCCCCGGGCGGCCTGGCTCGAAACGGCCCGTCCCGGTGCGGCCGGGTGTCCTCCCGTCCCCCGAGGCGCCGGACGGCCGCGTGCCCGGTCGCGCCCTTCGACGCCCGATGAGGCGGGAGCGGGCGTCCCCGGCCCCCGCCACGGCCGGGCGGGGGAGAGCGGGACGAGGTTCCTTCGCGGTCAGACGGCGATGACGCGTGTCTTGGCGGCCTTGTCGTGCAGGGCCTGGCGATAGGGCTCGTCCCACAACGGCCACAGGCCGTCGAGCAGCGACCCGAAGGGGACGTAGGCGAGCAGGAACTGGGTGAGGACGCGGCCGGCCGCCGCCTTCTTGGTGGGGGGCAGGCCGGTGGCCATGGCGATCACCTTGATGCCGACCATCCGCTTGCCCAGCGTCTGCCCGCTCCTCGAATAGGACAGCCAGTAGTAGGCGAAGGAGGAGAACAGCGCGGCGGCGGCGATCAGCAGGACGGACGGAACCATGATGGAGGCGATCGTGGACTCCGGCCGGCCGTCCAGGGCGACGGAGAGCGGCACCATCACGACCAGTGCTCCGGCCAGGTAGACCGTGAAGCCGATGAAGGTCGCGATGAACCCGTCGATGATGTGGGCGCCGAGCCGGACCCCCCAACTCGCGGGCTGGGGGCCGTAGGCGATGGGACCGCCGAGGTGGTGGGCGGCCGGGTAGCCGTAGCCGGGGTAGTGCGGCGGCGCGACCGGGGGGCCGTAGCCCGGTCCGTAGGGGACACCGGGCGGTGGGGGCAGGGACATGGGATTCCGGATTCTCGTCGATTCAGGTGGGTCCCCGGCATTGTGGCAGGTGGGGGATTCCAGTGGGCCGAAACCCGGGCTTTGCGGCCGCAGGGCCGTATCGGCGGGGACAAGTCGACAAGGCGCTGAGGTGACAGGTCGCTTTGGCGGCGAGACGGCGCCATGGGGCCCGTCGTAGGCCCGGGGGCGCCCCGCCCTCTGCGCGGCCGCGCGCCGGGCCCGTGTCCACCGGGGTGGTGGACGCAGACGTCGAGGGACCGTATGCGGCGCCGCGGCGGTCCGTCCGGTAGATGAGGCGCCAGGTCGCCGTGTCGATGAGTCGAGAAGGGGAGAACGCGGAAGCGGCCGTCCACCTGTGGTGGACGGCCGCTTCCGCGGTCGCGTGTCCTAGGCCCAGCGGGCTTCGGGGCGCATGCGACCGGTCGCGTCGGGTACCAGGACCCAGACGAGCGCGGGCCGTGCGGGTTCGGTCACCGTCTCCTCCATCGACCGGGGGCGGGGGAGGGAAGAGGTGACCGTCGCGCACGCACGGTTCACGGTTGCGCGACGGCGACGTCGGGTCGGAGCGGGTCGGGTGGTCAGCGAAGCCTCGGACACCTTTCGAGCCATGGCGACACCCCCTCGTTTAGCATAGTGAGGACTATAGTTAACCTTCTGTTCACCTTTAAGTCAACTTGGTTCTATCTACCTGGTATGCCAGGACGTGGAAGAGGCGCCCATCGGCCGATGGGCGCCTCTTCCACGTCCTGCTGGTGGTGTGCTGTTCCTCAGTCGCCGGGGAAGATCAGTCCGACGATCTCCAGGTAGAGCTGTTCAGGATAGGGCACGAAGTTGATCCTGCTCAGTGCCTGATCCTGACCGGCGGACTCCATGACGAACGTCCCGTAGCCGAGGAGCCGACCCATGAAGGAACGCTCGAATCGCATGTCGGTGACCTTGCCCAGGGGCATCATGTCGACCTGCCGGGTGATCAACCCGGTCGTCAGGAGCAGGCGCGCGGAGGTGATGACGAAGTAGTCGACCGACCACTCGGCCACCTTCCACACGAACCAGACGAGCAGCAGGAGCCAGACCCACCAGATGACGGCGAGTGCGGTGGGATCGCCGATGACGCTGCTCAGGACACCGGCGGCGATCAGGCCGCCGAGGACCAGGGCCACCGGGCCGATCAGGATCGCCGGATGCCGCCGCATGGTGATGACCTGCTGCTCGTGTGGCAGCAGGTAGCGGTTGACCGATGCGGGCGCCGCGTCGCCCGGAGTTACGAGCTTCATGCCGCCTCAGAACCTAAGCGGCCACGGCGTTGACGAAGCGGGACAGGGAGTCGGCCGCGGACATCAACCCACCCAGGCCCGCGTCGATCACTCCGGCGGCGGATTCGGGCTGGGTGAGCAGATAGAAAGCGACGAAGGCGATGAGCGCGTATTTCAGCCATTGTTTCAACCTCGCCATGATCAACTCCAAAGAATGCCACTGACCCACTAACCCAAGGTGATTGTTACACCGCTGTCGGGGCTCGTAAAGGCAGATCCGAGCTGACGGCGTGGCGTTCCAGGTGGGAACAGTGTGGCCCTGGTCACCGGGTGGTTTGGGACTGTCCGACTTCCGCAAATGCTGCTGCCAGAACGTGGAGATGTTGGCGCGCGATGCGTTCGACGAGGTCGGGAGTCGCCTTCCCGGTGACATCCCGCAGCCCTGACCTGGCCGCCCGGACGCAGCGGGAGACCGTCGTCTCCGGATGGACGTCGGCGAATTCGGCCCGGAGCTTATCCATGACGGGAGCGAATTCGTGCAGCGCTGCGGTGGGCGTTTCGGTCATGTCACTCCTTGGTGGGGTAGGGGTGGTTGGTGGCGCTCCGTACCTAATTATCTTCGGTGGGTAACCGTAGCAGGGAGGTGGGAAGGAGGTATGGGGAGGGTGGGGTGTACAGAAGGGGAGGTCGTGGCCGAGAGTTCGGGGCGAGGAGTGGGGCGGGAAGTTTCGGGCGTGGGATGTCTCCTGATCCGGATCGTCCGAGATCCAGGATCGCCTCTATGGGTCACAACTCCGTCTCAACGTGAATTCGGATAACACAAAATAGAGCGATGTCTCTCACGTCTCAAAAACGGCCATCCGAATACACGGTTAACTGATATCCAAAATTAGAAAGCGTCCGTCCACGGAAGCGTGGACGGACGCGGTGCGTGAAACGCGGTCAGACCGAGCCGTACAACCGGTCCCCGGCGTCCCCCAGGCCCGGGATGATGAAGCCGTGCTCGTTCAGCCGCTCGTCAACGGCGGCCGTGACCACGCGCAGCTGCGCCCGGTGCTCCCGGCCGAGGCTTTCGACCAGTTTCCGCTCGACCGCCTTCAGCCCCTCGGGTGCGGCGAGCAGGCAGATCGCGGTGACGTGGTCCGCGCCGCGGTCCACCAGCAGCTTCATCGACGCCGCCAGCGTCCCGCCGGTGGCGAGCATGGGGTCGAGGACGTAGCACTGCCGCCCCGACAGATCCTGGGGAAGGCGGTCGGCGTAGGTGGCCGGCTGGAGGGTCTCCTCGTTGCGGGCCATGCCGAGGAAACCGACCTCCGCGGTGGGCAGCAGGCGGGTCATGCCGTCGAGCATGCCCAGCCCGGCCCGCAGGATCGGGATCACCAGGGGGGTGGGCCGCGTGAGCTGCGCCCCGGTGGTCGTGGCGACCGGGGTCTCCACGGTGACCTCGGCGACCCGCACGTCACGTGTCGCCTCGTAGGCGAGCAGGGTGACCAGCTCGTCGGTCAACCGACGGAACGTCGGGGAATCGGTTCTGACGTCCCGCAGCGTCGTGAGCTTGTGCGCGACGAGCGGATGGTCGACGACGAGGGTTTCCATCTGTAAAACACACTCCGGGTGAGCTGGGCGAATGCGGCGGGGCGCCAGCGGCGAGTCTACCGACGGGGCAGGAGCGCTCCCGAGCCTGCGCGGGCTCGTCCGGCGAGGCGACGGCCACAGTCAGGGGTGGACCCGGTCCGCGAGGAGGAGACGGCACCATCCCGACGCCCCTGACGCCCCCGGCGCCCACACCGGGGACCGCTCCCCGGGGCGTGTCACCGGGCGATCCCCTATGGGCGCGGGGCCGGACCGCACGGCGCGCCGGCCTCGCGAGAGGCGAGGGGAAGCCCGGTTGCGGCCACTCTGATGGTGGGTTTCATCTATGCCCGAAACTGCCTTTTTCGGCGTTCCAGGACACAGAGGTGAAACGGGACACCCTTACTCACCAGGGGCTCCGTCCCGGAGACTCCGTGTGACGCCGACGCTCCCGTCCGGTTGACGCACGCGAACTTTATGGTCGCGTTCTGTCGAGGACGGGGCGTCCGTTCTAATAGGACGTGTGAGCGCGGACTTCTATCACGGAGACGGCCCCCTATGGGGAGACCAAGTCACGGGCGAGAGCGGCCGTTACGATGACGCTGCCTCGGACGATCTGCGATCCTGGCCGGACCAGGGACATCCGGGTGGGGTGACGATGACGGAACTCGAACACGATGACGACGGCTCCAACGACTTCGCGGCCGTCGCCTATCGAGAAGAGGAGTACTGGGACGTCGACGTGCTCCCCGTCGCGTTGACGCACGACCTCAAGGGGCTGCTGCACGCGCTGCGCCAGCAACCCAGCATCAGCGGGGCCATCGGGCTGGTCGCGGTCGGAGACGACTTCTTCATCATCGCCCGGGTGTACGGGCGCGACGACGTCAGTCTGTTCCTCTCCGACGTCACCGCCTCCGTCGACTGGCAGATCGCGCGCTCGGTGCTGGAGTACCTCGACATCGACGTCCCCGAGGACGAGGACCTCGACCAGGTGCTGCCCGCCGGCGACCTGTCGATCCTCGCCGACCTCGGCCTGGACGAGATGGAGCTGGGCGCGCTCGCCGGCGACCTCGACCTGTACCCCGACGAGGTGCTGGCCAGCATCTCCGAGCGGCTGGGGTTCCAGCAGGCGTTTCAGCGTGCTTTGGACGCGATGGGGTAGGCCGACGGCGGAACGGAAATGATCGGGGTGCCACCCCCGAACCGGAAGAGAGGACAGGAGCCCACGGTGTCGATCTTCTCAGCGGTCTTCTCCCGCTCCGCCGACGGATGGACGGGGACCGAGGTCGACCTGACCGACGTCGAGGGCATCGACGACGTCGCCGACCTGATGCGCGACATCGCGGCCGCACACGATCCCGACGCGGCCGAGGACACCATGCTCCTGTTGGCCGAGGCCGACGACGAGTGGTTCGGGATCGTGCGCGTCGACGACCGCGCCGATCCGCGCGTCTTCCTCTCCGACGCCCGCATGGTCCACGGCTATCCGATCGCCGCGCTCCTGTTGGAGGACACGGTGGCGGTGGCCGCCGGTGACGAGGAGGAGGAACGCGGCGGGCAGCGCCCCTATCCGGACCCCGGCGGCGACGCCGGTCTGCTCGTCGACCTGGGCACTCCCGAAGAGACGCTTTTGGCGCTGACCCTGCGTGAGGGGGTGCTGCCCGCCGACGCGCTGGCCACGATCGCCGACCACGCGGGCTTCGCCGACGCCCTCGACGCCCTGCGGGCATGATCCCGCCCACCGGTCCCTCCGGCTACGACGCGGCGCTGGGACTCGCCCTGGAGGAGGCGGCGCGCACCTCTGACAGCGGGGATGTCCCGGTGGGGGCGGTGGTCCTCGACCCTCAGGGCGGTGTCATCGGGACCGGACACAACGAGCGCGAGGCCAGCGGCGACCCCACCGCGCACGCCGAGGTGCTGGCGCTTCGCGCGGCGGCCCGGCACGTGGGGGAGTGGCGTCTCACAGGCTGCACGCTCGCCGTCACCCTCGAACCGTGCACGATGTGCGCGGGCGCGATCGTGCTCGCCCGGGTGGAGCGGCTGGTCTACGGGGCGCGTGACGCCAAGGCGGGCGCCGTCGGTTCGCTGTGGGACGTCGTACGCGACCGCAGGCTCAACCACCGGCCCGAGGTCGTCCCCCCCGACCTGGTCGATCCCGATGTCGCGGGGCGGTGCGCGGCGCTCCTCACCGACTTCTTCGGCCGTCGCCGCGGCAGATCCGTCTGACGACGGGCCCCGTGATGCCCCGGGCGCGGCCCGTTGGGAGAGCGGGCCTGCGAGGGAGGGACCGAAGAGCGCTCCGGGGAGCGCTCGACCGGTCCGTCGGCCGGACCGCCGGGCTCGGCCCCGGCTCCCGGGGGCGGGAGCGACGACAGCGCAAGGACCCGGCAGCGGTACCCGTCGGCGGGGCCGCGCCCCTTCTCGCCGGACGCCCCCACGAACGGTCCGCCCGTGGTCCCCGGTAACCGACACCACTCATGAGGAAGGCCGCCAGGGGCGGATGATCCGTACCGAGCATCGGGTGAACTCCGGTAGAGTTGGTCGCGGTGGAGTCGCATAGTGGCCGAGTGCGCGCGCCTCGAAAGCGCGTGAAGGGAGACCTTCCGAGGGTTCAAATCCCTCCTCCACCGCTGAGGGCCCGATCCGCCCAGCGGATCGTGTGCCACCGGAGTCGCGAGGAGCCGGTCACCCCAGTCGGGGTGGCCGGCTCCTCGCCGTTTCCGGCCGGTCGCCCCACTCCGCCCGTGTCCAACGCGCCGGGGCGATGAGCGAACAGGTGCCCGTAGCTGTCGAGTGTCATGGTCGCCGTGGTGTGGTCCCGCGCCGATCGACGCGGAGCCGGAGGCGGGGACTCGCCCCTGGACGGGCCACGGTCCACCGGGACACCTGCCACGACCGGCCGGACCGGGGACCCGCCCGGCAGGACGGTGAGCCGCGGGCCCGGGGGCGTCGGACAGGACGGGGAACGGCAGGCACCGCTCACCGCCACGACGCCGGCGGTCGACGCGGCCAACGGCTCCACGGCGAACGCGGGACACGGGGAGAAACGCCCGAGACCGTCGCCACCGTGCCGCGCGGTCCCGGTCCCGACCATCTGGTCCGATCGGCGGAGCACCGCGGGAGACACCACCCTCCCGGCCGGTGGCCGGGAGCGCACGGCGACGCCGGTGACCGTCCCGGAACTCGACGGGACGCAGGCGGAGACGCCTGTCCACGACGACGTGCCCACCGACGGGCTCGCCACGGTCCGCAGGGGGATCTTCGGCCTCGGCAGCCAGGAGGACGGTCGGTCCACCAGGCGGTACACGGACACCGTGACGGCGCGCCACGCCTGATCGGACGGCCGTCTCCCGTACCGGGGCCGGACCGGGCCATCGCCCGCGCCCGACCCCTCGATGTCTCCGGCCAGACACCCCTCCCCGAACCGCGCCGTCCTCATGGGAAGCCACGGTAAAGATCTCCGTACTCGCGCGAGGGCGACCGGTCGACGGGCCGTGGGTAGCGCCGCTGAGAACGACGGTCCGCCACGCCGACGAGGCCGGGCGGGCACGGTCGTCACTCTCGACGGAACGTACTGAGGAGACAGCGGCATGGCCTACGTCACGACCCGCGACGGCAACGAGATCTTCTACAAGGACTGGGGGTCCGGCCGTCCGGTGGTGTTCATCCACGGCTGGCCGCTCAACGCCGACGCCTGGGAGGACCAGATGAAGTGCGTGGCCGACAACGGCTACCGCGGCATCGCCCACGACCGGCGCGGGCACGGCCGGTCCAGTCAGCCCTGGGACGGCTACGACTTCGACACCTTCGCCGACGACCTCGCCGATCTGATCGGCCACCTCGACCTGCGCGACGTCACCCTCGTGGCCCACTCGATGGGCGGTGGTGAACTGGCCCGCTACATCGGGCGGCACGGGACCTCCCGGATCCGGTCGGCGGTCCTGCCGGCGGCGATCCCGCCGGTCATGATCAAGTCGGACACCAACCCCGAGGGCACACCCGAGGAGGTGTTCGAGGACATCAAGGCCGGCATCCTCAAGGAGCGGTCACAGTTCTGGAAGGACGCCTCCGAGACCTTCTTCGGCGCCAACCGTCCCGGGAACAAGGTCACCCAGGGCAACCGGGACTCCTTCTGGCTCATGGCGATGCAGGAGAGCATCCAGGCCGGCGTGAAGTGCGTGGACGCATTCGGCTGCACCGACTTCACCGATGACCTCAAGAGGTTCGACGTCCCCACCCTGGTGATCCACGGTGACGACGACCAGGTCGTGCCCATCGCGGCGGCCGGGGCGAAGTCCTCGAAGATCATCCCCGACTGCACCTACAAGGTCTACGAGGGCGGGTCCCACGGTCTGGCCAACGTCCCCGGGGACAAGGAGAAGTTCAACCGGGACCTGCTGGAGTTCCTCGGCAGGTGACCCTGCGGTCCGGGGGCCGGTCTCGGCCCCGGACCCGGACCTCAGCGGTCGGTCAACGCCTTCACCGCCCGCTCCAGATCGGTTTCGTCGTTGTAGAGGTGGAACGAGAAGCGGACCCGCCCCGCGCGGGCCGCGGCGTGGACCCCCGCATCGGCCAGGCGGTCGACGGCTCCCGGATCGGCCTCGACGGAGACGATCGCCGATCCGGCCGGCTCCAGCCCCAGGCTCGCCCGGAAACGGTCGGCCAGCGCGCGGTTGTGCGCGCCCACGGCCGCCTCCCCCAGTTCCGCGAGCAGTTCCAGCGCCGGAACGTGGCCGGCCCACGACGCCCACGCCGGGGACAGGTCGAGGCGACGGGCATCCGTCGCGAGCCGCAGTGGCAGCCCGTAGACGGACTCCCACACCTGGGCTCCCGCGAACCAGCCCGCGGCGAAGGGGACGAGCGAGGCCAGCGCCTCCTCCGTTCCGGCGAGGAAGGCCGTCCCACGCGGACCGAGCAACCACTTGTAACCGGAGCAGACCAGCAGGTCGACCCGTTCGGCGGGCAGCGGCAGCCATCCGGCCGACTGGGTGACGTCCAGCAGCAGCCGGGCCCCGTTCCCCGACGTGGCGGTGATCAGGTCCTCGACCGGGGCGATACGTCCGTCAGCGGACTGCACCGCGGACACGGCCACCAGAGAGGTGGCGGGCGTCACCTCCTCGACGATCCGTTCCAGCGGGACCGAACGCACCCGCACCCCGCGCCGCTCGGCCACGAGGAACGGGAACAGCAACGACGTGAAGTCGCCGTCGGCGACGACGACCTCGGCGCCGGAGGGCAGCGACGCCGCGACCAGACCGACGAAGTGGGACGCCTGGGGGCCGATGGCGACGCGCTGGTCGGGAACGCCGATGAGCCGGGCGAAGGCCCGCCTGCCCCGGGCCACGATCGTGTCGAAGGCGGCCGGGTCGAGCCGGCCCGCCGCGCGGTCGCGTTCCAGGGCGACCACCGCCTCCGTCGCCTCGGCGGGAGGAAGACCGTAGGTGGCGGTGTTGAGGAAGACGCCCTCGGGGGCGAAGCGGTCGCGAGCGGACCGCAGGGGCGTGGACGCCGGAGAGCTGGGGTGCATGCTCAGATGTTCGCAGGCCGCCCCTTTGTCGACAAGACGCTCTGTCGTCTCCTGGCGGCGGCCCGTCCTCGCGGGAAGCCGGGGCGGGGAGGAGACCGCGTACCGGGCGGGTGAGGGGACCACGACGGGGCGCCGCCAACGCGTGGCGGCGCCCCAACGGGCCGGAGCCGCCACGCCGCCGGGGCACACCGCCGGCCTCGGCGGATGCGGTGCGGGCGCGCGGGGCGGTCACCAGGACCGCGAGACGCGCCGGGCGGTGGGTGCCGCAGCCCCGCCCACCGCCCGGCCGCTGTTCTAGCCCGCGGTGCGGGGGATGCGCCGCTCCCAAGTGCGGTGGAAGACCGTCTCGTCGCCGTCGAGGCAGGTGACCTCGCTGGAGGCGACGAACTCCGTCGCCGTGGCGGTGATCTCCGAACGGGTCCGCACCCGCGCGTCCCAGCCGATGTCGGGCCGGTGCAGCCGGATCGACCAGTCCGACCGGGTGCGGGCGGACAGGGGGTCGTCGGAGCGGATGACGTAGGTCTCCAGCGCGTCCTCGGTGAACTCCAGCCCATCGGGGTAGATCCGGGTACCGCCGTAACGCGGATCGACCTCCAGCCGCCACTCCCCGTTGCGGACGTCCCGCACCACGCGGCGTTCGGGACGCTGCTCCGCGGCCTCGGGCGTGACCACGCCGAGCGGTTCGGCCTGCTCCGGCTCCTCGAACCGGATCGGGGCGGCCCCGGCGTCGGCCGCGGGGTCGCGCACCGGCAGGTCCAGGGCGCTCGCGCGCGGATCGACGGCGAAGCCGGCGGCGTCGGGGTGGGGCCAGATCCACGGCCAGTAGGCCGACGAGAGGGCGAGCCGGACGCGGTGCCCGGGCGGGAAGGCGTGCCCGATGCCGTTGAGGTCGAAGGAGACGTCCTCGGTCGCCCCGGGCTCCCACTCGACGGCCCGGTCCCTGCCGTGGCGGGCGAGCAGGTTGAGGACGCCCCGGGTGACCAGCGTGGACGATCCGTCGGGGGCGACGTCGAGGAGGCGGGCGATCACCTGGCCCCGGGGGGCGTCGCAGCGGATGCGCAGCCGGACGCGGGGCCGGCCCAGGATCTCCACCCGCTCCTCCAACGGCGCGGAGTCGAAGCACACCGAGCGGCCGTCCTCCTCGCGTTGGTCGGGGGGAAGGTCGGCGTCGTTGCCGAACGGGAAGAACCGTCCGGCGTCGATCCCGGTGTGCTGCGGCGAGACGACCGGGATCGTGCCGTCGGCGGTGACGGGCGCGCCCGGTGCCAGCTCGCGGCCGAGTCCAAAGGGCGTCATCGTGACCGCGGGCGACGGCCACGTGTCGTCGCCGACCCAGCGTCCGGGAAGGACCGGGTAGGTGGTGGCCGGAGGGTGCGACTCGCTGATCCAGGAGCGCAGCAGCGGTTCGGACATGACGTCGGGCCGCTCGGCCGCGTCCGCCCCCCGCTCGGCCGGCTCCTTCAACCAGCGGTCCCACCAGCGCAGCGTCTCCTGGAGGAAACCGATCGCGGGACCGGGCGGCAGCCCACGGTCGGGGTACTGATGGGACCACGGGCCGATGAGCCCGCGCACCGGCGCGTCGAGGTGCTCGACGAGCCGCAGCACCGTGTCGCGGTAGGGGTCGTGCCATCCGCCGACCGCGAGCACCGCCGCGGTGATGGCGGAGTAGTCCTCGCAGACGCTGCCGCGCCGCCAGTAGTCGTCACGGGACTGGTGGGCCAGCCAGGTGTGGCTGAACGGCTCGACCGCTTCGAGACGGTCCAGCCACATCTGCCGCCAGCGCGCGCCCACCCGGGTCGGGTCCGGCGGCCGGGAGACGAAGGCGAGCATGGTCGCCGCCCAGGCGTGCATGTCCACGGCGAGCACCGAGCCGCCCATGTAGTGGACGTCGTTGTCGTAGCGGTCGTCGGCGGAGCAGACGGTGACGATCGCCTTCAGCGGTTCGGGCGCCCGCGCGGCGATCTGGAGGCTGTTGAAGCCGCCCCAGGAGATCCCGAACATGCCGACGCGGCCGTTGCACCAGGGTTGGGCGGCCAGCCATTCGACGACGGCGACACCGTCGTCGATCTCGGTGTCGGAGTACTCGTCGCCGGGCAGGCCCTCGGAGTCGCCGTGGCCGCGCACGTCCACGCGGACGGAGGCGTAGCCGTGGCCCGCGTACCAGGGGTGGCGTTGGGCGTCGCGGGGTGCGGTCCAGTCGCCGAGCCGGTAGGGCAGGTACTCCAGCAGCGCCGGGACGGGCGTGTCGGTGACGGGACGCCAGATCCGCGCGTACAGCCGGGTGCCGTCCGGCAGCGGGATCCAGACGTCCGAGCGGGTGGTCTCGTACGGGAAGTCGGTGCGAAGGCGCATGTCAGGGACGTTCCGATCGGTCTTCAGTGGACGGGGTGCATCGTGCGGCGCAGCCAGGGGCCGGCGGCGATCATGGCGATCCCGGCGACGACGGCGACGGCGCCGGTGACACCGAAGTAGACGAGGTCGGGGACCTCGCCGTAGAAGCGGACGACCTGGGCCTGGATGCCGTTGGCCAGGGCCAGGGAGAGGAACCACAGGGCCATGGTCTGTCCGGCGAAGGCGGCGGGGGCGAGCTTGGTCGTGGCCGACATGCCCGTGGTCTGGAGGATGACGTCACCGATGCCGAGCAGGGCGAAGGAGGCGATGAGCCACCAGGCGGCCATCTCCCACTCCCCGGTCCGCCCGGCCGTCGCCGGGACCAGCACGAGGAAGGACAGGCCGCCCAGGATCACACCCGTGGCGATCTTGGCCGAGGCGTGCGGCTGGCGGCGCCCCAACGCGACCCACAGCGCGGCGATGAGCGGCCCTCCCACGACCTCCACGACGCCCAGGACGGAGCCGTACCAGGTCGAGGGGAAGTCCCAGCCGAACACGTCGGTGCGCGCGTGGTCGGAGGCGAGCAGGGTCAGCACCGAGTAGGCCTGGAACAGGATCATGTTGAAGACCACGGAGGCGGCGAACAGCACCACGTAGGGGCGCAGCCGCGCCCGTTCCGGGCGGGTCACCCGCGGGCTGCGGAACATGACCGCGAAGTAGACGACGGGGGCGACCACCGAGGCGAGGGAGACCAGGTCGACGACGCGGTCCAGGGTGAGCGCGCCGAGGGCCCCGGCGACGGCCGCGGCGACGGCCACCGCGCCCGCGCAGCCGCCGATCGTCCACAGGGCGCGGCGCAGGGCGTGGGCCGGCAGGGGGTACTCGGCGCCCTCGCGGCGGCCGGCGAGGTGGCGCCGCCCCAGGACGTATTGGACGAGGCCGAGGGTCATGCCGATCGCGGCGGCGGAGAAGCCCCAGTGGTAGCCGATCTTTTGACCGAGGAATCCGGTGACGAGCGGGCCGAGGAAGGCGCCGATGTTGATGCCCGTGTAGTAGATGGCGAAGCCGGCGTCGCGCCGTTCGTCGTCGGTGGCGTAGAGCTTGCCCACCATGGTGGAGACGTTCGGCTTGAGCAGGCCGGTGCCGGCGATGATCAGGGCGAGTCCGGCCCACGTCGCCGCGCCGGTGGGGACGGCCATCGTGTAGTGGCCGGCGGCGATGAGGATTCCGCCCCACAGGACGGAGCGGTAGGAGCCGAGGACGCGGTCGGCGAGCCAGCCGCCGGCGACCGAGACGAGGTAGACCAGGGTGCCGTAGGCGGCGGTGAGGGAGGCGGCGGTGGAGGGGGCGAGTCCGAGGCCGCCGTTGAGCACGGTGTCGGCGAAGTAGAGCACCAGGATGGCCTGCATGCCCAGGTAGGAGAAGCGTTCCCACAGTTCCAGGCCGAACAGGGACCTCAGGCCGCGCGGATGGCCGAGGAAGGAGGCGTCGGTGGGGGGTCGGGGTTCTGTTCGGCCGGTGGGTTCGTCCTCGATCGGTGGGGCGGATTCTGCCACGGGGGTTCTCCGGAGACGGTCGGGATTTTTTCCGAAGCGGCACTCATGCCCCGAACGAAACCGGCAAAACAACATGAAAGTATGAAAAAAGCCACGTAAAGCCCAATCGCCTACAGGGGTGGAGAATCCGCCCGCGGCGGGATCGCGCCGGAACCGGGAGACCGCCACAACGGGACGGGGCTACTCCTCGGCGAGAGCGAGAAGCCGCTCCGTGGTACTCCAGTTGCGAATCGTCATCGGCACCCCCAGCCGGCGTTGCACGAGCCCCGGCAGCCGGGCCCGCCCCAGGCCGGCAGGAAGGCGGAGGTAGAGCTCACGCTCGCCCACGGCCATCTCCTCGGGGGCGAAGGAGCCCGGGGCGAGGCCGGCCAGGGCCGCTTTGTCGACGGGACCACGGAGGAAGGCCACCGCGCACGTGGCCGCGGTGGCGTCCGGGAAGGGCAGGCCCGCCACGATCCCGCGCAGGTCCTCGACGGTGCGCACCATGACGTCCACGGCCAGGCCGAGCTCGGTGGCGATGCGCGCCTCGACGGCCGCGCCGACCGCCTCCCGGTCCCCCTCGGCCGCGTCGAACACGACATTGCCGCTTTGGAGCAGCGTCGAGACCCGGGTGTAGCCGAGTCGGCCGACCAGCTCCCGCAACGCGGCCATCCGCACCGTGCGGTGACCACCGACGTTGATCCCGCGCAGCACCACCGCGTACCTGGTCATGCTCCTC
This sequence comes from Marinactinospora endophytica, assembly GCF_054780875.1. Classification (NCBI taxonomy): domain Bacteria; kingdom Bacillati; phylum Actinomycetota; class Actinomycetes; order Streptosporangiales; family Nocardiopsidaceae; genus Marinactinospora; species Marinactinospora endophytica. The sequence goes on from NZ_BAAGVM010000007.1 coordinate 79,632, forward strand.
CTCGCGGTTGTCGCGATCGTCGGGACGCGCCGTCAGCGCGCCGGCCCCGAGGGCGCGGGGAAGTAGTGGTCGATCAGCGCGTTGCGGAACCTTCCCACCGGATCCAGCCGGTCCACCAGCCGACGGAAGTCGTCCCAGTACTCATAGGAGGCCCGCAGCCCCTCCGGGGGGAGCGCGGAGAGCTTGCCCCAGTGGGGGCGCGGATCGAACGGGGCGAGCGCCTCCTCGACCCGGGCGATGACGGAGGCCACCGCGCGAGGCTCGGGGACCCAGGTGAAATGGAAGGCGACGCTGTCCCGCCCGTGGGACGGGCTCAGCCAGCAGTCGTCGGCGGCGACGACGCGGATCTCGGCCGTCTGGATCATGGGGGAGATCTCCGCGCCGGCCTCGCGCAGCGCCTCTACCGCCGGCGCCGCCGCCGCGAGCGGGACGAAGTACTCCGACTGCAACTCGGCGCCCGCGCTGGGCATCGAGCCGGCGCGGAAGTGGGGGAGACGCTCGTCCCACGGCCCGGCCGTCCCCAACTGCTCCGTGGCGTTGCCGGCGGGCATTCCCGCGATGGGGTGCCGGGGGGCGTCGGCGGCCCGCGCTCCCGTCCAGCCCAGATCGTCCCGGGGCGCGCCGACGCGGTGTTTGACCCACAGGCGGACGGGGGCGGACCAGTCGGTGAACGCGCTGACGGCGTGGGCGGCCGTGAAGACGTCGGTGAACCGGTCGGTCAGCACGTCCCAACCGACCTCCTCATACACCCGCTGCTCGACCTCGAAGCCGGAACAGGGCCGCAGGGACAGCGCGGTGACCACCCCCAGGGCGCCCAGCGACGTCACCGCCCCGCCGAAGTCGGCGTCCCCGTGGGTCAGCACGACGGTGGAACCGTCCCAGGTCAGCAGCTCGACGGAGGTCACGAAGGAGGCCAGGGTGCCGGTCGCGTGCGCCGACCCGTGCGTCCCGGTGGCGCAGGCCCCGGCGACGGTGAAGTGCGGCGAGGAGGGGAGGTCGGGCAGGGCCAGACCGTGGCGCCGCAGGAACGCGCACAGCTCGTCCAACCGCGTCCCACCGTCGACGCGGACCGTTCCGCGGGCGGGATCGAGGTCGGCGACCCGGGGCAGCGACCGCAGCGAGACCAGGACGCCGGTGGTGTCGGCGATGCGGTTGAAGGAGTGCCCGGTGCCCAGCACGCGCACCCGGTCGTGGCCGGTGACGATCTCGCGCAGCCGGTCGAGGGAGTCGGGCTCCTCCAGCCGCCGCGCTGTGAACTCGATGTTGCCCGCCCAGTTCCTCGGTCTCGCGACCATGTGCCCAGTCCCTCCGATGCCGCCCGCTGGGAGCCTACGGTGCCGGGGCGGGGCCGGTCCACAGGCGGCCCGTAGGGACCGGCGGGGCAGGGTCAGCGGGGGGACAGCGCGTCGGCGCGGGGCCGCGCGTCGGCCGGGGACCCCTCCGCGGCGTCGGCCGGCGCGCCGTGGGAGACCCGCGGCAACCAGGCCAGCCAGCGTGGCAGGTACCAGACCCGCTCGCCGAACAGCGCCATCGCCGCGGGCAGCAGCCCGACCCTGATGACCGTGGCGTCCAAGACGACCGCGGCGGCCAGGCCCACCCCCATCTGCTTGAACTGCTGTACCGACAGCGACCCGAAGATCGCGAAGACGGCGACCATGATGACCGCGGCGGCGGTGACGGCGCCCGCCGTCGCCGAGATGCCCTCCCGCACGGCCTCGACGGTGCCGCATCCGCGCAGGCGCGCCTCGTGGATACGGGCCACGACGAAGACGTGGTAGTCCATCGACAACGCGAACAGGACCACGAAGACGAACAGGGGCAGCCAGGACTCGATCGCCCCGACCGGTTCGGCCCCGATCAGCGAGGCGCCCCAGCCGTACTGGAAGACCGCGACCATGACGCCGTAGGCGGCGCCGATGGACAGCAGGTTGAGCGCCACCGAGATGACCGCGATCGGCAGCGACCGGAACGAGGCGAGCATCAACAGGAAGGCCGTGCCCAGGACGAACAGGAACACCGGCGGGACCGCCTCGCGCAGCTCGGCGTTGAAGTCCATCGAGGCCGCCGTGGGGCCGCCGACCACGGCGCGCTCGACGCCGGCCACAGCCCCCAGCGTGTCGGGGACGGTCGTCGAACGCAGGGTCGAGATCGCCTCCTCGGCGCGTTCCACGCTCCCGGAGCCGGGGACGGGAACGTCGATGACGACGACCCCCTCGGCCGGGTGCTCGGTGACCTGGGGCGGCCCCGAGGCCGGCCCGTCCTGCGCGGCGACGACGAAATCGGTCACGGCCGCGCGCACCGGGGGCGAGGTGACGTCGTCCGCGGTGACGACGACCCTGGCCGCGGACCCCTGCCCGGGGAAGGCGTCCTCGATGAGGCGGTAGGAGACCGCCAACGCGGAGTCGGCCGGGACCTGCTCGTCCATGGGGAGCTGCTCGGTGCGCATGTGGCCCACCGGGGCGGCCAGGACCAGCAGGAACGCCGTCGTGACGAGCGCGGAGACGCCCGGACGGGACAGCGCCAGGTCGAGCAGCCGGGCGAGGACGGTCGAGGCCCGTCCGAAGCGGCGCGCGCGCCGGCGCAGCGGGACGCGGCCCCACTCGACCCGCTCGCCGAGGAGGGACAGCAGGGCGGGCAGCACCGTCACCGACCCCAGCATGGACACGAGCACGACGATGATCACGCTCATCGCGTACCCCTCCAGCTTGACCAGGCCGGACAGGAACATGCCCGACGCCGCGACGGCCACGGTCACCCCCGACACGAGGACGGAGTGGCCCGACGTCGCCGCGGCCACGCGCAGCGCCGTCCGCGCGTCGCGTCCCGCCGCCCGCTCCCGCCGCTCGCGGTGCAGGTAGAACAGGCAGTAGTCCACCCCCACGGCCAGCCCCATCGCCAGCATGACCTGCGCGGCACCGCTGTCCACGGGGAGCAGGTGGCTGAACACGGCCAGCAGGCCGACCGCCGCGAGGAAGGCGGTGAAGGCGAGCGCGACGGGCAGCAGCGCCGCCGCGAACGCGCCGAAGGCGACCAGCAGGATGCCCAGGGCGAGGGGGACCGCGGTCCACTCGGCCCGGGTGAAGTCACCGGCCATGAAGTCGTCGGCCATCTTCGTGGCGCTGGCCGCGCCGAGCTGCCCGATCTCCAGGCCGGGATGGTCGGCGGCGACCTCGTCGACGGCCCGGATCACGGGTCCGACCCGTTCGTGCGCGGTGTCGGGGTCGCCCGTGAGGGTGGCCACGACGAGGACCGAGTGTCCGTCGGCGGAGACGGCCCCGCTGTCCCGGGGGGCCACGACGTCGCGCACCGCCTCCTCGGCGGCCAGGGCGTCCACCAGGTCGTCGACCGCGCGGGAGAAGGCCGGGTCGGCCGCTGTGAGCTGGTCGTCGTGGACGATCAGCGTCTCGCCGGCGGGCTCCTCGATGCCGGCGTCGGCCAGGATCTGCGCGGCGGCCCCGGAGTCGCCCGTGCCGAGGTCGGTGTCCGTCAGTTCCTGCTGCGGCAGCCATGAGCCGACCAGCACGGCGGCGACGACGAACGCCGTCCAGCCGAGGACCGCTGTCCAGCGGTGCCGGGCACTCCACATGCCCAGCGCGGCGGCGCGATTTTCGGGGCGTCGCATTCCTGCTCCTTGGATGGACCGTTGGCCGGAGGTGGCCGATGGCATCGAGAGCCTAGAAAGCGCCGGTCAGAACCGGAATGGGGGTGGAACCCGGACCGGGGGTGTACCTGGATACACCCCCGTTTCGGGAGGAAAGCCGCTGACGCGGCGGCGACCGCCCTTCGATACTTGTAGCGATCCAACCGTTCACCGTCGGTACACGGCGGTGACAGGACCGTTCGCAGGAGAGGGGAGACGATGACCGGGGAGAACCGCACCGGCGCGCGCACGGCGCGACGGACCGCGCCGGCACCGGGTTCGGGGCTGCGCGCGGCCGGCCGGGGGCTCCTGCTCTTCTCCTCCTTCCTGTTGGGGGTCGTGCTCCTGGTGTTCCTGCTGTGCTCGATCGCGTTGATCCCCGTGGGGATCGGCCTGTTCACCACCCCCTGGGCGATCGCCGCGATCCGCTCCCACACCGGCCTACGGCGCGACCTGGCCGAACGCTGGTCGGGGCTGCGCATACCAGCCCCCTACCAGGCCGAACCGGGTTTCGGCTCCGGCGCGGCCGGCCGGATCCGCCAGGTCGCCTGGACGCTCGGGGACCGGGCCACCTGGCGCGACGCGCTGTGGCTGCTGACCGCGCCGGTGGTCGGCGGTGTGGTGACGCTGCTGCCCGCGGCGCTGCTCCTGGCGCCGGTGTGGGGGGTCGTCTACCAGTTCGTCTGGCCGTCGCTCGCCATGGCCGGGGGAGGGACCTGGTTCCTCTTCGTTCCGGTGGGCAACCAGGTCCACGCCCTCGTCGCGCTGCCCCTGACGCTGTGGACGATCCCCGTCCTGGCCCGATACGGGAGCGCGCTCGTCGACGCCGACGCCCGTTTCGCGGCCCTGCTCCTGGGCCCCGACCAGCGTGCCCGCCTCGGCCACCGGGTGGACCTGCTCCAGCGCACCCGCGAGGACGCGGTGGACACCTCCGCCGCCGAACTGCGGCGCATCGAACGCGACCTGCACGACGGCGCCCAGGCCCGCTTCGTCGCCGTGGGGATGACCCTGGACACCGCCGAGCAGCTCCTCGACCACGACGTCCAGGCGGCCCGCGCCATGCTCAAGGAGGCGCGCGCGGCCTCGGGCAAGGCGCTCTCCGAACTACGCGATCTCGTCCGGGGCATCCATCCGCCGATCCTCGCCGACCGCGGGCTGGGCGACGCCGTGCGCACGATCGCCCTGGAGAGCCCCCTGCGGGTCGAGGTGGACGTCGACCTGCCGGACGCCCGCCCTCCGGCGCCCGTCGAGGCCGCCGTGTACTTCGGGATCTGCGAGGCCCTGGCCAACGCCGCCAAGCACAGTGAGGCGCGCGGCGTCTGGATCGACGTCGGCCACGCCGACGGGGTGCTGCGGGCGGTCGTCACCGACGACGGGCGTGGCGGGGCCGACCCCGGCCGGGGCGGTGGCATCGAGGGCATCACCCGCCGGCTGGCCACGTTCGACGGGATACTCGCCCTGACCAGTCCCGAGGGCGGCCCCACGGTCGTCACGATGGAGGTCCCGTGCGCGTTGTCCTAGCCGAAGACCTCTTCCTCCTGCGCGACGGCCTGGTCCGGATGCTGGAGGCGTTCGGCTTCATGATCGTCGCCGCGGTGGAGGACGGGGCGGAGCTGGAACGCGCGCTGCTCGAACACCGGCCGGACGTGGCCATCGTCGACGTCCGCCTGCCGCCGACCTTCACCGACGAGGGGATCCGGGCGGCGCTTCGGGTACGCGAGCGCGTCCCCCGGCTGCCGATCCTGGTCCTGTCGCAATACGTCGAGCAGATCTACGCCTCGGAACTGCTGGCCGACGGCAGCGGCGCGATCGGCTACCTGCTCAAGGAGCGGGTGACCGACTCCGCCCAGTTCGTCGAGGCGGTGCGGCGGATCGCCGAGGGCGGCACGGTCATGGACCCCGAGGTGATCGCCAAGCTCCTGCGCCGCCATCGGACCGACGACCCGATCGCGGAGCTGACCCCGCGCGAACGCGAGGTGCTGTCCCTCATGGCCGAGGGGCGGTCCAACAGCGCGATCTCCAAACACCTGGTCATCACGGAACGGGCGGTGGCCAAGCACACCGCGAACATCTTCATGAAACTGGACCTGCCGGTCTCCGACGACGACAACCGGCGGGTCCGCGCCGTCCTGGCCTACCTCGACCGCGACCGCGGCGCCGATACCCCCCTGCCCCGCCCCGTGGCCCGAGGGGAACCCGCTCGCCGGACCGGAGGGAGGCGGCCGTGAGCGGACGGGGGCGGCGCCCGAGAACGGCGCCGCCCCCCTCGCCCTCAGCGGGCGGCGGCGCGGTGGTGGGCGCGGGTGCCGATCGGGACGGCCACCACCAGCACCAGCGCGACGGCCGCGAACAGCACGGGCAGGGGGTGCTCCACCGGCAGCGGGGGATCGGCCGCCACCACGCCCCCGGGCCCGCCGAGCAGGTCGCGCACCGCCGTGACCAGCGCGGTGACCGGGTTCCAGGCGGCGACCTGGGCCACTCCGGAGGGCAGCGCCTCCACGGGGATGAAGGACGTGGACAGGAACGAGAACACCACCAGGACCAGTCCCGACACGGAGTTGACGGTGTCGGGCGTGCGCAGCGCCAGGCCCAGCAGGACGCCGACCCACAGCATCGCGTACCCGAAGAGCAGCAGCAGGCCGAGCGCGGCGAGAACGTGCGCGGCGGGGGCGTCGATCCGCCAGCCGATGGCGAACCCCACGAGGGCGACCAGGACCAGGTTGACCGCGGTCACCACCAGGTCGGCCAGGGTGTGGCCGACCAGCACCGAGGAGCGCGAGATCGGCAGGGAGCGGAAGCGGTCGGTGATGCCGTTGTCCAGGTCGGCCACCACCCCCAGCGCGGTCGTCCCGATGCCGTACAGGGCGACCTGGGCGAGTACGCCGGGCATGATGAAGGCGGTGTAGTCGGGCACGGCGCCGACCGTCACGACGCCGTCGAACAGGTAGCCCAGCGCCACCGCGATCACCGCGGGGGTCAGGGTCCCGGTGACGATCTTCTCCGGGGTGCGTCCCAGGTGGGTCAGGTGCCGGCCGGCGAGGACGAACCCGTCGTGGACGGCGTGGGCGAGCCGCAGGAGCGGGCCGTCGTCGGGGATCGGGGCGGTACGGCTCATGCCTGCTCCTTCCGCGGGGCCGGGCCGGTGGACTGCGCGGTCGCGCCGGTCAACTGGAAGAAGACCTCGTCCAGCGACGGACGGCGCAGGGTGACCTCGGTGACGGCCACGCCGGCCTCGGCCAGGTCCGCGGTCACCCGGGAGATCATGGGCAGGTTCCCGGAGAGGGTGGCGGTCACCCTCCGGCCGCCCTGCTCAAGGGCCGGCTCCCCGCCCTGGCGGCGCAGGACGGCGGCGGCGGTCTCGGCGTGGCCGGGGTCGGCGAGGCGGATCTCGACCTGTTCCCGGCCCACGCTGTCCTTCAACTGGTCGGGGGTCCCCTCGGCGATGACCCGGCCGCGGTCGATGACCACGATGTGGTCCGAGAGCTGGTCGGCCTCTTCGAGGTACTGCGTGGTGAGCAGGATGGTGGTGCCCGCGGCCACCTGTTCCCGGATGGTCTGCCACAGCAGGACACGGCTGGTGGGGTCGAGTCCGGTGGTCGGCTCGTCCAGGAAGATCACCCGGGGTTCGCCGATGAGGCAGGTCGCCAGGTCGAGCCGGCGGCGCATGCCGCCCGAGTACGTGCCGACGGGACGGTCGGCCGCCTGGGTGAGCTGGAACCGTTCGAGCAGCTCCGCGGCCCGCCGCGTCGCGCCGCGCCGTCCCAGGCGCAGCAGCCGGCCCAGCAGGACGAGGTTCTGGCGCCCGGTCAGCAGCCCGTCGACGGTGGCGTACTGTCCGGTCAGCCCGATGTGGCGGCGGACGCGCCGGGCGTCGGCCACCACGTCCAGGCCGGCCACGCGGGCGGTGCCGGAATCGGGCTCGACCAAGGTGGCGAGCATGCGTACCGTGGTCGTCTTTCCGGCGCCGTTGGGGCCCAGCAGCCCGAGAACGCTGCCGGCCGGAACCCGCAAGCTGACATCGCGTACGGCGGTGTGCTCGCCGAAACGTTTGACCAGATGTTCCGCCTCGACATCATGCTCCATAGGGCGCCTTTTCTCGATGCTCAACCTCGGACGCTTCGGATTCTATGCACACGTCGAAGTCGGCGTTGCCCGGCAAAGCGGACGTGGATATGCGGACGTTTGAAAGCGCGGTTTATCGCACCGACCGGATCTTCGCCCGTGGGATGGCGCGGTGGAAAGCCGGGCGAGCCTTTTCCCGGGTGGTGCCGGTCCCGCACCGCGTCAGGCGCGTGTGCGAGTTCCGGAGTGATGGTTTCCGTGGGTGGGGAGTGTTGTTCGCGTCGGTGTCGAGGGCGGTGTGCCGACGTTCTCGTGGGGCCGTCCATGCGGGATGTGGGAGTCCGGTCCCGCCTGATCGGACGGTGGGTCTCCTCGCCGATTCCGGTGTGCGGAGGGGCCGGTCAAGGTGCCACTGGGAAGTCTGTGATGGTCTAAGTGGAATGTCGCTTAAGTCGTTGAGCGTGTCCCGCCCCTTCTGGCCGTTTCCGGACAGGAGGGATCGGGGTGCTGCCGGCAATAGGAGCGATGCGTCGATATGCGGACCACCGATGGTGGATGAATTCATATCCGGCTCTGTGTTGCTTTGTTGGCTTATGTCTTGTTTGAAGAAACTTAGTAATTTTTTACCAGATGTGTGACGCGAAGACAAATACGGAAGCGTGGCGGTGATCATTCTCCGCGGGGAGAGGCCGAGAAAGCGCATGTAGTGTCTGCCCTGCGCCGATCCGGCGCGGGGTCACCGCTGTGGTCTCTTAGTGCGCGAGGGGGATTGCCATGCCGGAACCAGAATTGATTCCTTCCTTTTCCGTGATAACCGGATCCCAGGTCGAATCCGTTCTCTCGGCCTCCGTGGAAAAGGTCGTCGGCATTGTCGAAGAGGCGTATCTGCTGCACGACGCGGGAGCGTCGAACAACCCCCCGTCGTACTTCCTCAGGTTCGCCGACCGCCCCTCGGCGCGGATCATCGCCCTTCCGGCCTCCATCGGCGGACGGTTCGGCGTCGACGGCCTGAAGTGGATATCCAGCTTCCCCGAGAACGTCGACAAGGGGATCCCGCGGGCCTCCGCCGTGCTCGTCCTCAACGACCCCGCCACCGGCTACCCCCTGGCCTGCCTGGAGAGCTCCATCATCAGCGCCGCGCGGACGGCGGCCTCCGCCGCGCTGGCCGCCGACCACCTGTCACGGCGCCGCGGACGTCCCCGGCGGGTCGGCTTCGTCGGGACCGGGCTGATCGCCCGCTACGTTCACACCTACCTGGCCGCGACCGGGTGGTCCTTCGACGAGGTGGGACTGTTCGACCTGTCCGCCGAGCACGCGCGGGGCTTCCGCGGCTACCTGCGCGGTGCCGGGGAACAGGCCGACGTCACCGTCCACGCCGACGCCGAGGCCCTCATCCGCTCCAGCGACCTCGTCGTCTTCGCCACCGTCGCCGCGACACCCCACGTCCACCGGCCCGAATGGTTCGACCACGCCCCGATCGTCCTCCACCTGTCCCTCCGCGACCTGGGCGAGGAGGTGATCCTGGCCGCCGACAACATCGTCGACGACCTCGACCACTGCCTGAAGGCGCAGACCTCCCCCCACCTGGTCGAGCAACGGACCGGCAACCGCGACTTCATCACCGGCACGCTCGCCGACATCCTGCTCGGCCGGATCGCCCCGGCCCCCGACCGGCCGTTGGTCTTCTCCCCCTTCGGCCTGGGGATCCTCGACCTGGCGGTGGGCCGTCACGTCTACGACCGGGTCACCGCCGAGGGGGAGGCCGTGGTGGTGCCGGACTTCTTCCACGACCTCGACCGGCACGGGAACGCGGGCAACCGGCCGCCCGCCACGTCCACAGCGCAGCCCCGGAGGTAGCCGCCGTGCCCGTGATCCAGACGCCCGCCGAGTTCAACGTCTCCGACCTCTACGTCGACCTGCGGCGCTGCCTCGGTGTCCCGCTCTACCTCAAGTGCGAGGGCTTCAACTTCGCGGGTTCCGTCAAGCTCAAGGCGGCCTCGGCCATGGTCCGCGACGCGGAGGAGCGCGGTCTCCTGCGACCGGGGGACACGATCGTCGAGTCCTCCTCGGGAAACCTCGGGGTCGCCCTCAGCGTCATCGCGGCCGCCCGGGGGTACCGCTTCGTCTGCGTCACCGACCCCCGGTGCAACCTGGCGACCCGCCGGCTCGTGAAGGCCCTGGGCGGTGAGGTCCGCGTCGTCGACCGCCCTCACGACGAGGGGGGTTTCCTGGCCGCCCGCATCGCCCTGGTCCGGTCGCTGGCCGACTCCGGCGAGCGGATGGTGTGGCTCAACCAGTACGCCAACCCCGGCAACTGGCGGGCGCATCACGCGACGACGGCCGAGGAGATCGCGCGTCAGTTCCCCGGGGTCGACGTCGTGTTCGTGGGGGCGGGCACCACCGGCACCCTCATGGGCTGCGCCCGCTTCTTCCGCTCCTTCCACCGTCCCGTCACCGTGGTCGGTGTGGACAGCGTGGGATCGGTGACCTTCGGCGGCCCGCCGTCCCGGCGCACCATCCCCGGGCTGGGCGCGGGGGTACGGCCGCCCCTGCTGGACGAGCGCTGGATCGACGACGTCGTCATGGTCCCCGAGGCGGAGACGCTGCGGTTCTGCCACCGGCTCGTCCGGGGCGGCTTCCTGTTCGGCGGGTCAACGGGCACGGTCGTGGCGGGCGCGGCGCGCTGGCTGGCCGAACACGATCCGCAGGACCGGATGACGGCCGTGGCCATCTCCCCCGACCTCGGCGAGAGGTACCTGGACACCGTCTACCACGACCACTGGCTGCGCGAGGTCCACCCCGGCGTCCTCGACGACGTGGTGCGCGACGGCATGCCCCGGGAAACCGGGATCCCCGCGGTGTGACCCCGGCGCGCGGGTGCTCGCGCGTCTCCCGGCACCGGCCGCCGGTGCCCGCCCCCGCCCCCGGCCGTGGTCCCACGGCCGTTCCCACGGATGAACGCATCAGGAGCCAGCACATGCACGCCCTCACCGACACGACGCTCCCGGTCGCCGCCGCCCAGGTGGAGATGTTGCGGGCGCAGCAGGCGGACCCGCGCAGTCCCGCCTGGACCATCGCCGACCACATCGACATCCGTGGAGACCTCGACGTCGGACGGCTGCGCGCCGCGGTGGCCGCCGCCCTGCGGGAGTGCGAGACCATGCGGGTCCGGTTCCGCGAGGAGGCCGGCGAGATCGTGCAGGCCGTCGTCGACCTGCCCGCCGACTGGGAGCTGCCGCTCCTCGACCTCGCCGGGGCGGCCGACCCGGCGGGGGAGGCCGACCACTGGACGCGCGCGCGCCTGGACCGGCCCTTCGACCTCACGGACGGCCCCCTCTTCGACTTCGCCCTGCTCCGGCTGGACGCGCGCAACCACCGGCTGTTCATGCGCGCCCACCACGCCGTCATGGACGGTTACGCGCGGACCCTCTTCTACGCGCGCATCACCGCGCTCCACGACGCCCTCGGCGACGCGGACGCCGACCCGGGGCCGGCGCTTCCGCCGCTGCGGCTCCTGGTCGAGGACGAGCTCGCCTACCGCGCCTCCGGCCGCATCGACACCGACCGGGAGTTCTGGACCGCGCGTTTCCCGCACCCCCCGGAGCTCACCGGATTCTCCGGCGAGGGGGGCTCCGCCGAACCGGTCGCCTCGGCCCGGGCCCACCGGCACACCCGCAGGATCGACCCGGACACCGCCGGACGCCTGCGCGAGGTCGCCCGCGCGGCCCGGACCAGCTGGTCGGTCCTGGCGATCGCGGCCGCCGGGGTCTACACCCAGCGCGTGACCGGGCTGCGCGACATCCTGTTGACGTTGCCGGTGACCGGGCGCAGCGGCCGTGACGCCCGCGCGATCCCGGGGATGCGGGCCAACTTCCTCCCCCTGCCGTTGCGGATCCGCCCGTCGATGGCGCGCGACGACCTGGTGCGGCACGTCGCGGCAGAGGTCCGCGCGAGCCTGCGCCACCAGCTCTACCGGGGCGAACGCGTCCGGCGCGACATCGGTGTCCCCGGAGACGACATCCGGCCGTTCGGCCCCACGGTCAACGTCCTGCCGCCCGGCGAGCCGATGCGGTTCGGCGCCGCGCGGGCCGTCGTCCGCAACCTGTCCACCGGGCCGGTGGAGGACGTGCAGTTCCTGTTCGAGGACCTCGACGACGGCGGGGTGGCCCTGCACGTGGACGCCAACCCCCTGCTGTACGAGCGGGCCGAGGCCGGCGCCCACGCCGACCGGCTGGCCCACCTGCTCGGGCAGCTGAGCGGGGCCGGGACGACGCTCGCCCGGCTGTCGGTCCTGCACCCGGCGGAACGCGACCACGTGCTGCGGGGCCCCGAAGGGCCCGTGACGGGAGAGGGCGGGCTGGCACACCTGCCCGACCTGCTCCGCCGGACGGCACGGGAACGCCCGGACGCGACCGCGGTCGTCGACCCGGCCGGACCCGTCGGCTACGGCGCGCTCGCCGGCGCGCTGGCCCGCGTCCGTGACCTGGTGGAGGCCAGGGGCGCCCGGGGCAGGACGGTCGCCCTGCTGATGGGACCGGGCGCGGACTACACCGCCGCCCTGCTGGGCGTCGTGGACGCGGGGGCCTGGTGGCTGCCGCTGGATCCGGACGCGCCGGTGGGGCGCAACGCCGCGGCGCTGGCCGACGCCGCCGCCGCGCTCCTGCTCACCACGGCCGACCACGCCGAAGCGGCGGCGGACCTGGCCGCGGCGGCCGCGGTGCCGGTGGCGCAGGTCGACGCGCGCCGGGGACGCCACGACGGCCCCGCCGCGTGGACCGACCGGCGCCCCCGGCCGGTGGCGGGCCTGCCCGCCTACGTCATGTTCACCTCGGGCTCCACCGGCCGGCCCAAGGGGGTGATCGTGCACCGTCCGGGGATGCACAACCACCTCCTCGCCAAGATCGAGGACCTCGGGCTCACCTCCGCCGACGTGGTCGTCCACAACGCGCCGCTGACCTTCGACGTCAGCGTCTGGCAGATCCTCGCGCCGCTGGCCGTGGGCGGCACGGTCGTCGCCGTGGACCGGGCGACCGCGGCGGACCCGGGTGAGCTGTTCGGCGTCGCCGGTCGGCGGCGCGCCACGGTGGTCGAGGTCGTGCCGTCCTTCCTCCGGGCCGCCCTCGACGCCTGGGACGCGGGGCTGGACCGTCCCGACCCGGGGGCGCTGCGGGTGCTCCTGGTGACGGGGGAACGGCTGCCCCCCGACCTGGTCCGCCGCTGGACGGAGCGGTTCCCCGGCGTCCCGGTGGTCAACGCCTACGGTCCCACCGAGTGCTCCGACGACGTCACCCACGAGGTGATCCCCCGCTGGGACGACGGGCTCGCCGAGGGCGTCCCCATCGGCTCCCCGGTGCGCAACACCCGGCTCTACGTCCTCGACGCCAACCTCAGACCGCTGCCGCCCCAGGTGGAGGGGGAGCTCTACGTCGCCGGGGCCGGGGTCGGCCTCGGCTATGTCGGCGCGCCGGGACGCACCGCGCAGACCTTCGTCGCCGACCCGTTCGGCCCGCCCGGGACGCGCATGTACCGCACCGGCGACCGGGTCCGCCGGCGCGGGGACGGGCGGCTGGACTTCCTGGGCCGGCGCGACGACCAGGTGAAGGTGCGCGGCCAGCGCGTGGAGCTCGGTGAGGTCGAGGCGGCGCTGCGCGCGTTGCCGGGAGTCGGCGACGCCGCCGTCGTCGCGCATGAGGAGGAGCCGGGCAGGTACACGCTCGTCGCCCACGTCACCGGGGCCATCGCCACCGCGGACCTCGACGACGGGCTGGCGCGGCTGCTGCCCGCGCACATGATCCCCTCGACCGTGGTGCGCCACGAGCGGCTGCCCCTCACCCCCAACGGCAAGGTGGACCGCAAGGCGCTGCCCGCGCCCACCGCCGCAGACCGGGCCCCCACGGCGACGCGCGGGCCCCGCGACGCCGTGGAGGCCCGCCTGTGCGCGCTGTTCGGCGAGGTGCTCGGCCTGCCCCCGGTCGGTATCGACGACGGGTTCTTCGAACTGGGCGGCCACTCGCTGTCGGCCGTTCGGCTGTGCGCGCGCATCCAGCAGGCCATGGGCGTACGCATCCGGGTCCGCACCGTCTTCGAGGCGCCCACCGTCGCCCGCCTGGCCCCCCGGCTGGGGGAGGGGGAGCCCGCGCTGCCGGAGCCGCGCCGGCGGCCCCGTCCCGCGCGCGTCCCCCTGTCGGCGGCCCAGCGCCGGCTGTGGGCGCTGCACCGGATGCACGGCCCCGACGCCGCCTACAACCTTCCCTACGCGGTGCGGCTCACGGGCCCGCTGGACATCGCCGCCCTGGCGGCCGCGCTGGAGGACGTCGTGGCGCGCCACGAGATCCTGCGCACCGTCTACCCCGACACCGCGGGCGTGCCCTGGCAACGGGTGCTGGGGCCCCGGGAGGCCGGGGTGCGGCTGGCGGTCCACGAGGTCGCCCCCGGTGAGGTGGACGGCCGGCTCGCCGAGGTGGCGTCGCGCCCCTTCGACCTGGAACGCGAGGCCCCGCTGCGGATGGAGCTGTTCCGCCTGGGAGCCCGGGAACACGTCCTGGTGTGCGTCGCCCACCACATCGCGGCCGACGGCTGGTCGCTCGTCCCGCTCACCCGCGACCTGTCCGACGCCTACACCGCCCGGTTGTCCGGTGCCGCGCCGGACTGGCCCGAGCCTCCCCTCCACTACGCCGACTACGCCCTGTGGCAGGAGGAGGCCCTGGGCGGCGCCCGCGAGCCCGGGCCGTTGGCCGCGGACCGGCTCGCCTACTGGAAACGGACCCTGTCGCCCACGCCGGACCGGATCCGCGGCGACCGGCCGCGGCCGGCGACGGCCACCCGCAGGGGCGCGACGGTGGAGCGCGAGGTCCCCGCCGCCACCCACCGCGGGATCGTCGCGCTGGCCAGGAGCACCGGGACGACCCCCTTCATGGTGGTGCACGCGGCCCTGACCGTGCTGCTGCACCGCGGCGGCGCCGGCACCGACGTCCAGGTGGGCACACCGGTCGCCGGACGCTCCGACGCCGCGCTCGAAGGGCTCGTCGGCTTCTTCGTCAACACCCTCGTCCTGCGCGGCGACGTCCACGGCGACCCCTCCTTCACCGAACTGCTGGACCGGCTGCGCGCGACCGACCTGGACGCCTACGCCCACCAGGACGTCCCCTACGACTGGGTGGTCGACGCCGTCACCGCCGAGCACGGCACCCGGGAGCGCGAGCTCTTCCAGGTCATGCTGGTGGTGCACAACAACGAGACCGGGCGGCTGGAGCTGCCCGGGATCGGCGTGGAACCGGTCCGGGCCCCCACCGGAGCGGCCAAGTTCGACCTCGCCTTCGAGTTCACCGAGCGGCACGGCCGCGACGGGGCCGCCGAAGGCGTCGACCTCGCCGTCGAGTACGACCGCGACGTGTTCGACCGCGCCACGGTCGAGGGGATGGCCGACCGGCTGCTGCGGGTCATCGACGCCGCGGTCGCCGATCCGAGCGCGCGCGTGTCCCGGTTCGAGCTGCTCGACGCCTCCCTCCGCCACACGGTGGTCGAGGAGTGGAACGGGACATGGGGGCGGGAGCCGTCCCTCACCCTGCCCGCGGCGTTCGAACAGCGGGTCGCGGCGTCGCCGCACGCGCCGGCGCTGCGCGACGCGCGGACGGAGCTGGACTACGCGCGGCTCGACCGCCGGGCCAACCGGCTGGCGCGCCACCTGATCGGGTCCGGTGTCGGTCCCGAGGACGTCGTGGCGACCCTGCTGCCCCGCTCGGCCGACGTCGTCGTCGCGCAACTCGCCGTGCTCAAGGCGGGCGCGGCCTACCTGCCCGTGGACCCCGACTACCCGCGCGAGCGCGTCGCCCACATGGTGGAGGACGCGCGCCCGGTCGCCGTCATCACCGACGCCGCCGGGGCCGGGCAGGTCCCCACCGGCGTGCACGTCGTGCGCCTGGACGATCCGGGCACCGCCGCGCTGGTGGACGCGCTGGACGAGCGTCCCGTCACCGACGCCGAGCGCGCCGCGCCGCTGCACCCGGACCACCCCGCCTACGTCATCTACACCTCCGGTTCCACCGGACGGCCCAAGGGGGTCGTGGTCCCGCACCACGGTGTCACCGCCCTGGCCCGGGACCAGATCGAACGCCTCGGCCTCGCCGAGGGGGTCGGCGTCGCCCAGTTCGCCGCGCTGAGCTTCGACGCCGCCGCCTGGGAGACGGTCCTGACGTTGCTGTCGGGGGCGACGCTGGTCGTGCCCTCCCCCGGGGAGCGCGCGGGGGGCGCGGAACTGGCCGCCTTCCTGCGGCGCGAACGTGTCGGCATGCTCTGCCTGCCCCCCACCGTCCTCGCCGCGCTCCCCGACGGGGTGGACCTTCCCGGGGACATGACCCTGGTGGTCGCGGGAGAGTCCTGCGCCGCCGGACTGGTGCGCAGGTGGGCCGGCGGACGGCGGATGATCAACGCCTACGGCCCGACCGAGGCGACGGTGTGCGCCTCCATGAGCGACCCCCTCGACCCGGGGGAGGGGACGCCGCCCATCGGCCGGCCGCTGGCCCGGGCCAGGGTCTACGTCCTGGACCGCTACCTGCGCCCGGTCGCCCCGGGAGAGGTCGGCGAGATCTACATCGGCGGCGACGGGGTCGCCCGAGGATACCTGCGGGCCCCGGCGGGCACCGCGGAACGGTTCGTCGCCGACCCCTTCGGGCCCGCGGGATCCCGGATGTACCGTTCGGGGGACCTCGCCCGCTGGGACGGTCGGGGCCGGCTCCACCACCTCGGCCGTTCGGACGCGCAGGTGAAGCTGCGCGGGTTCCGGATCGAGCCGGGCGAGGTCGAGTCCGCCCTGACCGCCCTGCCCGAGGTGGGGCAGGCGGCCGTCCGGGTCCGCGAGGACCGTCCCGGCGTCCGCCGCCTCGTCGCCTACGCGGTCCCCGCCGACGGCGCCCCCCTTGATACGGCCGCGGTGCGGACGCGCCTGGCCCGGCGGCTTCCCGACCACATGGTCCCCTCGGCGGTCGTGGAGCTGGCCGCCCTGCCTGTCCTGCCCAACGGGAAACTCGACACCGCGGCCCTGCCCGAGCCGCTCGTCGAGTCGGGGCGGGGCCGTGGGGCCGCGACCCCGGCCGAACGCGCCCTCGTCCGCGTCTGCGAGGAGGTCCTCGGGGTGCGGGCGGCCCCACAGGACGACTTCTTCGCGTTGGGCGGTGACAGCATTCTCGCCATCCAGGTGGCCGGGCGGCTGCGCGAGGCGGGGCACGAGCTGAGCGTCCAGGACCTGTTCCGGCACCGCACGTTGGAGGCGGTGGCCGCCGCGTGCGTCCCCGTCACCGCGCGCGAACACGACCCCGAGGGCGTGGGCGCCTTCCCCCTCACCCCCATCGGGCACTGGCTGCGCGGACTGGGCGGTCGCACGAGCGGCTTCAACCAGTCGGTGCTGGTCGACCTGCCGCGAGGAATCGGGGAGGCCGAGCTGACCGCGGCGCTCCAGGCGGTCCTGGACCACCACGACGCGCTGCGGGCCCGCCTGGTGTGCGACGGCGAATGGCGGATGGAGATCGCCGAACCCGGGACGGTCCGCGCCGGCGACCTGCTGCGCCGGACCGAACTGCCCCAGCCGCGCGAGGCCGCGCGGGCGGCCCAGGAGGCCGAGGCGGCGCGGGCCCGCGCGCGGCTGTCCCCCGAGGAGGGCGGGCTCGTGCAGGCGGTCTGGCTGGCCGCCCCCGAACCGCGTCGCGGGCGTCTCCTGCTCGTGGTCCACCACCTGGCGGTCGACGGCGTCTCCTGGCGGATCCTGCTGCCCGACCTCGCGGCGGCCTGGGAGGCGGTCGCCGCCGGGCGCGCGCCCGACCTCGCGCCGGTGCCCACGTCGCTGCGCCGTTGGGCGCTCCACCAGTCCGGCACCGCGGCGCTGGACCGCCACCGGGGAGAGGCGGCCTACTGGGAGGAGGTGGCCGCGGGGATCGAGCCGTTCTTCCCCGCGCCGCCCGGCGCCACGAGGATGGCCGACGCGCATCGCCGGCGCACGCAGACCCCTGCCGACCTGACCTCCGTCCTGCTCGACGGGGCGGCGGCCGGCCGCGGGGGCGGGCTCGGCGACGTCCTGCTGGGCGCGCTCGCCCTGACGATGACCGCGTGGGCGCGCGAACGGGGCGGCCCCGTCCCGCGCCGGGTGGCGGTCGACGTCGAGGGGCACGGGCGCCGCCCCCTCCCCGGATCCGGGCTGGACCCGGGGCGGACGGTCGGCTGGTTCACCACGCTGCACCCGGTGCTGTTGGAGGGCGGCGCCGGCGGGGTGGCGCGGGCGCGCAACGAGGAGATCCTGGCGTCGGTCCCCGAGCACGGCATCGGCTACGGGGTACTGCGCCACCTGCACCCCGACCACGCGCCCGGGCTCGCCGGCGCCCCGGCCCCCCAGATCGCCTTCAACCACCTGGGCCGCCTGCCCGGACGGTCGGGGGAGCCCTGGACCCCTCTTCTCGGGGAACTGCCCGACGACGCCTTCGCCGACCCGGACATGCCGATCCCGCACCCGTTGTCACTCGACGTGCTGGTCGAGGAGCACGCGGACGGGCCGCGCCTGACCGCGCTGTGGCGGTGGGACCCGGCGGTCGTCTCCGACACCGACGCCGACGGGATCGTCCGGACGTGGGAGGGCGTCCTCGCCGAGCTGGCCGAGGCCCCGCGCGATACCGGGGCGATCCCCGAGATCACCCAGGAAGACATCGACTCGTTCGAGGACGAGTTGCTGGACGACTTCGCCGACCAGGAGGTATCCCGGTGACACGCTCGTCGTTGAGCGACGTGCTCCCGCTCACGCCGCTCCAAGAGGGGCTGCTGTTCCTCGCCGGCTACGACACCGGCGACCTCGACGTCTACAACGTGCAGATGCTGCTGCGGGTGCGGGGCGCGGTGGACGCGCGCGCCCTGCGGGCGGCCGGCGACGCCCTGCTGGCCCGCCACGCCAACCTGCGCGCGGCCTTCCGGTTCCGCGGGGACGGACGTCCGGTGCAGTTGCTGCCCACCGCGGTGCGCATGCCGTGGCGTGAGCACGACCTCGGCGACCTGCCCGAGGAGCGGCGCGCCGCCGAGGTGGAGCGGATCGTCGACGCCGACCGCCTCGAACGCTTCGACATGGCCCGCCCGCCCCTGATGCGGCTCTCCCTCATCCGGGAGACCCCCGACTCCGCCCACATCGTGCTCACCTGCCACCACATCCTGCTGGACGGCTGGTCCATGGCCCCCCTGCTGGGCGACCTCGTCGCGCTGTACGCGGGGGCGGACGTGGCCGGACCGCCCCCGCCCTACCGCGAGTACCTGCGCCGGCTGGCCGGCCGGGACCGGCCGGCCGCGCTCGCGGCGTGGCGCGCCGACCTCGCGGGGCCGGCCGAGCCCACCAGGATCGCCCCGCAGCGCGCCACCGGCCCCGCGGCGCTGCCCAGCGACGTCGAGGTGAGCCTGGGGCGGGAGGCCACCCGCGGCCTCGCCGCGTTCGCCCGGCAGCGCGGACTGACCCTCGGCACGATCGTCCAGGGTGCGTGGGCGATCGTGCTCGGCGCCTGGACCGGACGCGACGACGTGGTGTTCGGCACCACGGTCTCGGGGCGGCCCGAGGACCTGCCCGGGGTGGAGACGATGGTCGGCCTGTTCATCAACACGGTCCCGGTCCGCGCGCGCCCGCGGCCCGGCCGCACCCCCGCCGAGCTGCTCGCCGGACTGCACGACCGCGCCGCCGACCTGCTGCCGCACCTGCACGTCGGCCTGGCCGACATCCAACGCGAGGTCGGGTCGGGGGAGCTCTTCGACACCGTCGTGGTGGTCGAGAACTACCCGCTCGACCGGGCGGGGCGGGATCTGCCCGGGGGACTGGAACTGGTGTCGGCCGCGGTCCGCGACGCCACCCACTACCCGCTGTCCCTGATCGTCGTCCCCGGCGACGACCTGCGCCTGCGGGTCTCGCACCTGCCCGACGCCGTCGCCGACGGGCCGGCCCGCGACCTCGCGGAGGCGACCGCCCGGCTGCTCACCGACCTGCCCGCCGTCGCCGACACCCCCATCGCCCGGATCGACCCGCTGCCACGGGGGCGCCGGGCGGTGCTCGCCGCCGACGGGGAGGGGCCGGCCGCGCCCGACCCCGGCCCCGGGCTCGCGGGCCTGCTCGCCGAACAGGCCCGGCTGCGTCCCGCCGCGCCCGCCGTCACCTGCGCGGGGCACACCCTCACCTACCGGGAGCTGCGCGAACGCGCCACCGCCCTGGCCGGCGAGCTCGCCGCGCGCGGTGCCGGTCCCGAGACGACGGTGGGCATCCTGCTGCCCCGCTCCACCGACCTGGTCGTCGCGCTCCTCGCCGTCGTCGCCACCGGCGCCGCCTACCTGCCCCTGGACCCGGCCCACCCGCCGGCGCGGGTCCGCGCCGTCCTGGCGGACGCGCCGCCGGCCGTCGTGGTCACCACCGACGAGCTCGGCCGTGCCCTGCTGCCGCAGGGCACGCCCACGGTGGCGCCGTCCCTCGCGGGGCCGCGGGAGGAGAGGGCGCCGCGCCCCGCCGCGGCCCTGCCCGACAACGCCGCCTACGTGCTGCACACCTCCGGGTCCACCGGGCGGCCCAAGGGGGTCGTCGTGTCCCACGCGGGCCTGCTCAACGTGCTCCTCGACATGCGCGACCGGCTCGGCGTGGTCCCCGGCGACCGCCTGCTGGCCGTCACCACCTTCGGCTTCGACATCGCCAACGTCGAACTGCTCGTCCCGCTGCTGGCCGGCGCCGAGGTGGTCGTCGCCGAACCCGACACGATCGTCGACGCGGCCCTGCTGTGCCGCGCGATCCGCGACAGCGGAGCCACCATCGTGCAGGCGACCCCGAGCCTGTGGCACGCGCTGACCGAGCACGACCCCGGCTGCGTCGCCGGCGTGCGCGTCCTCATGGGCGGCGAGGCGGTGGGGGCGGACCTGGCCGACAGGGTCGTCTCCGCTGGGGCGCGGGCCTTCAACGGGTACGGCCCCACCGAGGCGTCCATCTACGCGACGGTCGCCGAGTTCGGACCGCCCGGCTCGGGCCCGCCGCCCATCGGCCGCCCCGTCTCGGGCACCGGGGTGCGCGTCCTGGACGCCGCGCTGCGGCCGGTCCCCGACGGGGTCGCCGGCGAGCTCTACCTGGCGGGGACCGGGGTGGCGCGCGGGTACGCGGCGCGCCCCGCGCTGACCGCCGAACGTTTCGTGGCCGACCCGTTCGGCCCACCGGGCGGGCGCATGTACCGGACGGGAGACCTGGTGCGCCGCCGCCCCGACGGCCGCCTGGACTACCTGGGGCGCGCCGACCGCCAGGTCAAGATCCGCGGGTTCCGGATCGAACCGGGCGAGGTGGAGGCCGTGCTGAACCGGCACCCCGACGTGTCCCGGGCGGTGGTCACGGCCACCGCCGACCACCTGGTCGCGCACGTCGTGGCGGCCGAGGGGCGGACGGTCGACACCGACGAGCTGACCCGCCACGCCGCCGCTGCGCTGCCGCGCCACATGGTGCCCGCGGCGATCGCCGAGATCGACCGCCTCCCCCTCACCGCGAGCGGCAAGGTCGACCACGCGGCCCTGCCCGATCCGTGGCGGAGGGGCGAGACCCCACGGCCGGCCCCCGCCGCGGCCCACGATCCGCGGGTGGAGCTGTTGCGCGGCCTGTTCGCCGACGTCCTCGGCCGCCCCGGGATCGGCGCCGACGACGACTTCTTCGCCTCCGGCGGCCACTCGCTGCTGGCCACGCGCCTGGCCGCCCGGGTCCGCGCCGCGCTCGACGTCGACCTGCCGGTCCGCGCGGTGTTCGACGCGCCCACGCCCCGGCTGCTCGCCGCGCGCCTGGACGCGCCCGCCGCCCACCGCCCCCGTGTCGTCCCCCGGGGCCACGAGGGGCCGGCGCCCCTGTCGCCCGCGCAGGCGCGGCTGTGGTTCCTCGACCGGCTCCACGGGCCCGGCGCCACCTACAACCTGCCCTCGGCGGCCCTCGTCGAGGGGCCGCTGGACCCGGCGGCGCTGGAGGCGGCACTGCGCGACGTGGTCGAACGCCACCCGCAGCTGCGCACCGCCCACCACGACCACGGCCACGGGCCGCACCAGGTCACCATCCCGATGGAGGAGACGGACATCACCCTGGAGACGGCCGACGTCGCCGAACCGGAACTGGACGAGGCGCTTCACGCGGCCGCCGCCCGGCCCTTCGACCTCGCCCGGGGCCTGCTCCTGCGAGCCCGGCTGTTGCGCCTGGCCCCCGACCGGCACGTCCTGCTCCTCGTCGTCCACCACATCGCGGCGGACGGGCACGCCCTCGCCAGGGTCCACGCGGACCTCGCCGAGGCCTACCGGGCCCGCCGGGCGGGGCGGTCCCCGCGCCCGCCCGAGCCCGGCCCCGGCTACGTCGACCACGTCCTGTGGCAGCGCGACCTGTTGGGCGGGGAGCATCCCACGCCCACGCTGCAACGCCAGCTCGCCTACTGGGCCGAGGAGCTCGCCGGCCTCCCCGCCCACATCGACCTGCCCGCCGACCGCCCCCGGCCGGCGCGCCCGTCCGGCCGGGGCGGGGTGTGCGGGTTCACGGTCCCGGCGCGGCTGCATCGCAGGATCGCCGCGTACGCGCGTTCGCGTTCGTGCACCACGTTCATGGTGCTCAGGGCGGCCCTGGCCGTCCTCCTGCACAAGCACGGCGCCGGAACCGACATCCCCATCGGCGTCCCCGTCGCCGGGCGGACGGACGAGGCCGTCCAGGACGTGGTCGGCATGTTCGTCAACACGCTGGTGCTGCGCACGCGACTGGAGGGCGACCCCGACCTGGCCACCCTCCTGGAGCGCGTCCGGCGCGCCGACCTCGCCGCCCACGCCCACCAGGACTGCCCGTTCGAGAAGGTCGCGGCGCACGTCGACCCCGGCAGGTCCCGCGCGGGCGACCCCCTCTTCCAGGTGATGCTCACCCTCCACCCTGATGTGGGCGGGCCGCCCGAGCTGGCCGGCGCCCGGCTGACGGCCCTTCCGGTGACGACCCGCACCGCCAAATTCGACCTGTCCTTCGAACTGGTCGAGCGGACCGGACCCCGGGGCGAGCCCGACGGGCTGGACGGGGCGGTGGAGTACTCCGCCGACCTCTTCGACCACCCCACGGTCGAGCTGCTCGCCCGGCGGCTGGTCCACCTGCTGGAGACCCTGCTCGACGCGCCCGAGACGCCGCTGTCACGGGTGGGGATCTTGGACCGGGACGAACGGGAACGGGTCCTCGCCCTGGGACGGGGGAGCCGGCCCGACGTCGCGCACCGTCCCCTGGGCGGGATCGTCCGCGACGTCGCCGAACGCGACCCGCAACGCCCGGCGGTGGTCGATCCCGACGGCACCGCCGTGGGGTACGGGGGACTGGTCGCGCGCGCCGACACGCTGCGGGCCCGGCTCCTCGACCTCGGGGTCGCGCGGGGCGACGTCGTCGCCGTGTGCGCCGAGCGGGGATCGGGGTTCGTGGCCGCGGTGCTGGCGATCCTCGACGCCGGGGCCGCCTGGCTCCCGGTGGAGCCCACGACCCCGCCCGCCCGCGCCGCCGCGATGCTCGCCGACTGCGACGCGCGGATCCTGCTCGCCGGGTCGGGACAGCGGGGGTACGCCGACGCGCTGGCCGAACGGGCCGGCGCCGTCGCGATCACCGTCCCGGCGGACGGCGCGACGGCCGAACCCCCCTCCGCGGCCCCGCTCGCGGAACGCCCCGACGACCTGGCCTACGTGATCTTCACGTCGGGCTCCACCGGACGTCCCAAGGGGGCGATGGTCCACCGGGGCGGGATGGCCAACCACCTCCGGGCCAAGCTCGACGACCTCGGACTCGGCGAGGACGACACCGTCGTGCTCAACGCCCCGCTGTCCTTCGACATCGCGGTGTGGCAGACGCTGGCCCCCCTCGCCGCGGGCGGCCGGATCGTCGCGGTGGACGGTCCCACCGCGGCCGACCCCGGCGCCCTGTTCGGCCGCGCCGGCGCGCACGGCGCGACGATCCTCGAAGTGGTGCCGTCCCTGCTGCGCGCGACACTGGACCTGTGGGACGCGGGGGTCGCCCCGCCCGACCTGGGACGGATCCGCCGGCTCGTGGTCACCGGCGAGGCCCTGCCGCCGGACCTGTGCCGACGCTGGTTGGCGCGCTTCCCCGACATCCCCCTGGTCAACGCCTACGGTCCGACCGAGTGCTCCGACGACGTCACCCACGCGGTCCTCGACACGCCGCCGGCGCCGTCCACGGTCCGCGTCCCCATCGGCCGCGCGGTCCGCGGGACCGCCCTCTACGTCCTCGGCGACGACCTCGCCCCGGTTCCGGCGGGGGTGGCCGGCGAGCTGTACGTCGGCGGCCTCGGCGTCGGTCGTGGCTATGTCGGCGACCCGGCCCGCACCGCGGGGGTCTTCCTCGCCGACCCGTTCGGCCCGCCCGGCGCGCGCATGTACCGCACCGGCGACCGGGTGGTCATGGACGCCACCGGGACGCTGACCTTCCTGGAGCGCAGGGACCACCAGGTGAAGATCCGCGGCCACCGGATCGAACCGGGCGAGGTCGAGGCGGCCCTGCACGGGATCGACGGCGTGCACGCGGCGGTGGTCACCGCGCGCTCCCCGGCCGGCGGGATCGCCCACCTGGTCGCCCACGTCGTCACCGACCTGGAGCCCGACCACGTTCGCGACGCCCTCGCGGAGGTGCTGCCCGCCCACATGCTGCCCGCGCGCCTGGTCACCGTCGACGCGCTCCCCCTCACCCCCAACGGCAAGGTCGACCGCGCCGCCCTGCCCGACCCCGACGACACCGACGGTCCGGTCGCGGACCGGGCGCCGCGCGGCCGGGAGGAGCGGGCGCTGTGCGCGGCGTTCGCCGAGGTCCTGGGGGTCCCCGTGCCCGGGGTCGGCACCGACTTCTTCGCCCTGGGCGGTGACAGCATCCGGTCCATCCAGCTCGTCGGCGCGCTGCGCCGGCGCGGGTTCGCGCTGGCCCCCGCCGACGTCTTCGCCCACCGCACGGTCCGCGCGCTCGCCCGCCGGCTGACCGTGGCGCGCGCGGGGACGGCCGGGGACGACGGCGCCGGCACCGTCGCGGTGACGCCGATCATGCACCGGCTGCGCGCGGACGGGGGGCCGATCGAGCAGGTCAACCAGTCCGTCGTCGTCCAGGTTCCGGCCGGCGCGCGGGAGACCGACCTCGCCATGGCCCTGGACGCCCTCGTCCGCCACCACCCCATGCTGCGCGCGCGTCTGGACGTCGCCGAGGACGGGGCGTGGTCGCTGGAGGTGCCCGGCCCGGACGGGGCGCCGCGGCCCGTGCTGGAGCGCGTCGACGCCGCGGGGGCGCGCGCCGCGGACGGCGACGTGTCCGCCATCGGGGCGCACGCGCACCGGATCCGCGCGGGACTGGACCCGCGCGGCGGCGCGATGGTGCGCGCGGTGTGGTTCGACCACGGCCCCGACGAACCGGGCCGGCTCCTCCTCATGGTCCACCACCTGGCCGTGGACGCCGTCTCCTGGCACGTCCTGGTCGAGGACCTGGAGGAGGCGTGGCGGGCCGCGGCGCGCGGGGAGGACGCGCCGCGGCTCCCCGAACCGGGGACCTCCTTCCGCGCCTGGTCACGGGAGCTCCACCGGTTGGCCACGGCCCCCGAGGTCGAGGCGGAACTGCCGATGTGGGTGGGGGAGAGCGGGCCGGCCGGCGTCCTGCCGGCCGCGGAGGGGCCGGATCCGCGGCATGACACCCGCGCCACCTCCGCCTCCCTGACCGTGGAACTTCCCCCCGAGGCGACCCGCGACCTGCTGGAGCGGCTGGCCGTCGCCCCCGCCGTGGGCGTCGAGGACGTCCTGCTCGCCACCCTGGCCGGCGCGGTCGCCGCGCACGGACGGCCCGGCGGCGGCTCCGACGGGGCCGTGGTCGTCGAGGTCGAGGGGCACGGCCGCGACGCCGTCCCCGGCGCGGGGGACGTCTCGCGCACCGTCGGCTGGTTCACCACCCAGCGCCCGGTACGGGTCGCCGCCGCGGCGCCGCAGGACGGCCCGGCCCTGGCCCGGGCCGCCGCGCGCGTCGCCCGGCGCCGGGCCGAGCTCACCGGGACGGGGGTCGGGTTCGGGCTGCTGCGCCACCTCAACCCCCGCACCGCGCCGCTCCTCGCCGACGCGCCCAGGCCCCAGATCGGCTTCAACCACCTGGGCCGTCTCGGCGCGGGGGGCCGGGGCGATTGGACCGTCACCGAGGACAGCGCGGCCTTCGACGCCGACACCGCGTCCGCGACGCCGCTCGAACACGTCCTGGAGGTCTCCTCCAGGGTCGAGGAGCGTCCCGAAGGGCGGCGGCTCGTGGCCGAACTGCGCTGGGCCACCCGCCTGGTCGGCGCCGAGCGGGCGAGGGCGATCGCGGCGGAGTGGATGCGCGCCCTCGACGCGGTCCGCCCCCACCTCGGCGCCGACGCCGCGCCCGCCCGCCCCGCCACGGCGGGACCGGTCGGTGTCGCCGACGGCGCCTACGCCCCGGCCCTGCCCATCAGGAGCGGGGGGACGGCGCCGCCGGTCGTGTGCGTCCACGGCGGTGTGGGGGTCGGCTGGCCCTACGTGCGCCTCGCCGGCCACATCGACGCCGCGCATCCGGTGCTCGCCCTCCAGGCGGAGGGGATCGCCGCCCCGGCGGACCCGCCCGCCGGGATCCCCGAGATGGCGGAGCGCTACCTGGCGCGGGTCCGCCGGATGTACGGGGACGGGCCGATCCACCTCGTCGGCTGGTCGTTCGGGGCGCTGGTCGCCCACGAGATGGCGGTCCAGGCCGAACGCGAGGGCCGGGAGGTCGGCGTGCTCGCGCTGCTCGACGGCTACCCGCCCACCCCGCTGGAACGGGTTCCCGACGACCACGACATCCTCGCCGACCTGCTCGCCTACTCGGGGGCGGCGGTGGACCCCCGCTCCCTCGGCGCCGATCGGCTCACCCCCGCGCGGCTGCTGGAGGTCTTCCGCGCGGCGGGCGGACCGCTGGCCGGGCTGGACGAGGCGACCCTGGACAACCTGGTGCACGTCGTGCGCTGCCACGGCACCATCGCGGGCCGGTTCCGGCCCGGCCGGTTCGGCGGGGCGCTGCTGCACGTCACCGCGGCCCGGGGGCGCGCCCCCGGGGACCCCACGGCCGAGGCGTGGCTGCCCCACGCGGCGGGCGGCGTCGAAGGCGTCGAGGTGGACGCCGAACACGACCGCCTGCTCGACACCGGCCCGGCCGCGCGCGTGGGCCGGGCGATCGACGCCGCGCTGAGGGCGTCGCGGTCCGCGCCCGGCCGCCCGGCCGCGCGCATCTGAATCGAGGAGAGGAGACACACGTGGACAACCCGTTCGACGACCCCGAGGGCGTCTTCCTGGTGCTGGTGAACGAGGAGGGGCAGTACTGCCTGTGGCCGGAGTTCGCGGAGGTTCCCGCGGGCTGGGAGGTCGACCTGCCGGCGGGGAGCAGGCCGGCGGCGCTCGCCCACATCGAGGAGCGCTGGACCGACCTGCGCCCGCGCAGTCTCGTCCGGGCGATGGGCGGCTGAGCGCGCGACGCCCTCCACCGCGGGCCGCGCCGGGACACCCTCCCGGCGCGGCCCGCGCGTGTCCGGAGGGGGAGGGGGCGTGGCGGGGCGCCGCCCCCGATACTGGAGGGCGGTCCGGCCGGTGGGCACCGCAGGCCGCCGCCGGCCCGGACGCCGGACACGGATCGAGAGGGAAGCAATGAGCGACGAGCGCGAGAACCTGACCTACGAGCTCTTCGGCACCGCCGTGCGGGAGCTGGCGCACCGCATCGCCGATGACGGGTACGAGCCCGACATCATCCTCTCGATCGCGCGCGGCGGGCTCTTCGTCGCGGGAGGGCTGGGGTACGCGCTCGACGTCAAAAACCTGCACGTGATGAACGTCGAGTTCTACACCGGCGTCGGCCAGACCCTCGACATGCCGGTCATGCTGCCCCCGGTCCCCAATACCGTCGACCTGAGCCGCAAGAAGGTGCTCGTCGCCGACGACGTGGCCGACAGCGGCAGGACGCTCAAGCTCGTCCACGACTTCTGCGCCGAGCACGTCGCCGAGGTGCGCAGCGCGGTCATCTACGAGAAGCCGCGTTCGTTGGTCAAGTGCGAGTACGTCTGGAAGCACACCGATCGCTGGATCAACTTCCCCTGGTCGGTGCTGCCCCCCGTGGTCGACCGCGGCGGCCGGGGCCGCGACGCCTGATCGTCCCGTCCCGGCCGGGACGGGACGGGACGCGGGCGGCACTTGGGGAGGCGTCGCGAACCCCCTCCAAGCGGTACGCGGGTGACCCCGCAGGGCGGTCCACTGTCCGCTCAGGGGTCCGTACCACTGGAGGGGGTGCTCCGTGGTGGCCGCGACGCGTTCGAAATCGTGGTCACGGTGGAGCAGGGCCCCTGGAGCCCGGCGTTCGCCGCGACGAGCAGGGCGACGGCACCGGCACTGCGGTTCCGGCCCCGCGCCGACGGCTGGGCCGTCCCGTGAGCCGCGTGACCTTCTGATCCGTAGTCCGATGCGGATGATTCGACACCGGTCATGCGGGTCTCCCGGTGGTCGGGAGATGTGACGGTGCTCTGCCGCGAGCCGCTGCGGTCGCTGTACTTCTGCGCTGTACGCCGTGCCCGAGGTGTGACCGTTCGTGGGTGTCGAAGCGCTTCAGGCCTTCGGCTGGGTGAAGCGGATGTGGTTGCCGAAGGGGTCGCGCAGACCACAGTCGATCCCGTACGGACGCTCGGTGGGTTCCTCGGTGAACTCCACCCCCTTCTTGAGCAGCGTCTCGTAGGTCTTGCGGCAGTCGTCCGTGGTGAGGATGAACCAGCCGCCCAGGGCTCCCTTGGTCATCAGCTCGCGCACCTGCTCCGCCGTCTCCTCCGACATCGCCGGCGCGCCCGGCTTCTCCAGGAGGATCTGCCGATCGGGTTGACCCGGTACGCCGACGGTCAGCCAGCGCATGAACCCCATGTCGACGTCTGCGGTGATCTCCAGGCCGAGCTTGCCGACGTAGAAGTCGACGGCCTCATCCTGGTCGAGGACGTATATCTGCGATTGCGTGATGGCGGTGAACACGACATCGACACTAGCGATCAACCAGGACGAAGACTTCTCCGAAACTGCTCAGTGAACAGGACGCTGTGTCGGCCGATCGGGTATGCGGTCGGATCCACGCCATCGGGAGTACGTCTTCACCTCGCCCACCAGGGAGGCCGAACCCGAACACCGACTACCGCGAGAAGGCGATCCTCCAACAGGTCGGATTGCGGGATTCCCGTCTGCGCGACGCCCGGCACACCGCCGCGATCGTTCTCCTGATCCTGTGGGTGTCCGATCGGGCCGTCATGGCGCTCGTGGGCTGGTCGTCGGGCCTCCATGGCCGACCGGCTCGGAGAGGAGGGTGATCCCAGCCTCCAACAGGTCAACTGAGACCGCGAACGACGAAGGCCCGGAGCGTTGAACGCTCCGGGCCTTCCGCCGGCGGAGGATACGAGATTCGAACTCGTGAGGGGTTGCCCCCAACACGCTTTCCAAGCGTGCGCCCTAGGCCACTAGGCGAATCCTCCGTGGACAACTCTACATGCCGTCGAGGGGTGCCGCGAACGCTCGTGGGGCACCCCGGGGCACTCCCCGGAACAGCGTGGGGAAGGGCGCTCCGGACGGGCCGGATCCATTGGCGGGGAAGGCGTCGGGGGACCCGGCCGGGAGCGTGACCCGGCCCGCCGCGCCGGCCCCGGCGGGCGCTGGACGGGGGCGGGACTCCAGGCCGGCGGTCCGGGCGGATCCACGTGGCGCCTGAGGACGACGGCGACGGCGTCGAAGATCAGCCGGTGGTGCGGGGGCCGCCGTGGGCGGTGTCTTCGCTCACCGCCTCGAAGCGCGCGCGGTCGACAGCCGCACAGTCCACCTCTCGGGGTGCTCGGCCAGGCCGCGCGGGACCGCGCCGCGCGACGGCCGTGGTCGCGACGGCCACGTCGCCGATCCGCCGTGTGCCGTCGTCGCGGTGGCGTTCCCGGAACCGGGTGAACGTCTCCGGATCCCCGGCCACGGCGCCCTCGCCATCGGACAAGGGGCGTCTCCGTCTCGGGCGGGCGCCCCCGAAGCCGCCGTGGGAGGCCCCGTCACGCGCGACGCCGGAGATCTCCGGTCCGTCCGGACGCCGCGCTGCGCCGCGGGTTGGCGTGGCACTCCCCGATCCCTATAGACTGGGGGCAGACCCCTCGTGCGGCGTCATCTTATGAACCTCCCCAGGGCCGGAAGGCAGCAAGGATAAGTAAGCTCTGGCGGGTGCGCGGGGGGTCCTTTCGTTTTCGGGGCCGGGCTCCGCGCCGCAGGGCCACCGAGCACCGTCGTTCCCGCCTCGCCGTGACGGTCCCTGCCGGAAGTCGGCCCGAGCTGTCACGGTTACGGGGTTGAATGGGTGACGTGGAGGCGACCGGGGAATCCGCGCCCACGGGACGCCGGTCCGCGGAGGGAGCAGTGAGCGCGCCGTGAGCATCGCGCTGTATCGCAAGTACCGGCCGGCCACGTTCGGCGAGGTGCGCGGGCAGGAGCACGTCACCGAGCCGCTGCGTCAGGCGTTGAGCAACGGCCGGATCAACCACGCCTACCTGTTCAGCGGTCCGCGCGGGTGTGGCAAGACGTCGAGCGCGCGCATCCTCGCGCGTTCCCTCAACTGTGAGAAGGGGCCCACGCCCGACCCGTGCGGGGTGTGCGAGTCGTGCGTGGCGCTGGCGCCCGACGGCGGCGGCAGCATCGACGTCATCGAGATCGACGCCGCCTCCCACGGTGGTGTGGACGACGCGCGCGACCTGCGGGAACGCGCCTTCTTCGCGCCGGTGAACTCGCGCTACAAGGTCTACATCATCGACGAGGCGCACATGGTGACCCGCGAGGGTTTCAACGCGCTGCTCAAACTCGTCGAGGAGCCGCCGCCCCACCTGAAGTTCGTGTTCGCGACGACCGAGCCCGAGAAGGTCATCGGTACCATCCGCTCGCGCACCCACCACTACCCGTTCCGGCTGATCCCGCCCAGTACGCTGCGCGAGCTGATGGAGCAGATCCTCACCGAGGAGGGGGTGCCCTTCGACCCGGCGGCGTTGCCGCTGGTGGTGCGGGCCGGTGCCGGGTCGGCGCGTGACTCGCTGTCGATCCTGGACCAGCTCCTCGCCGGTTCCGACGAGCGCGGCATCACCCGTGAGGGCGCGGTGTCCCTGCTCGGCTACACCGATTCGGGACTGCTCGGCGAGATGGTCGACGCGCTCGGCGCGCGCGACGGTGCCGCCGTGTTCGGGCTGATCGACCGGATGGTCGAGGGCGGGCACGACCCGCGCCGGTTCACGGCCGACCTCCTGGAACGCGTCCGCGACCTGGTGGTGCTCGCGGCCGTGCCCGACGCGCTGGACAAGGGCCTGATCAACGTCTCCCCCGACGCCGTGGAGCAGATGCGCGAGCAGGCGTCCCGGCTGGGCGCGGCCGAGCTGACCCGCGCGGCCGAGGTGCTGAACAAGGGCCTGACCGAGATGCGCGGCGCGACGTCGCCCCGTCTGCTGCTGGAGCTGATGTGCTCCCGGATCCTCCTGCCGGGAACGGAGGGGGCCGGGGATCCGGTGGCGCTGGCGGCCCGGCTGGACCAGATGGAGCGGCGGCTGGCGGCCGGCCCGGTCGCGGCTCCGGCCCCCGCTGCGGCGCAGCGGCCCGCGCCCGTGGCATCCGAGCCGCAGCGCCCCGCGCCGCCTCCTCCCGCGCCCCCCACGCCCGTCGAAGCCCGACCGGCCGCGCCCGAACCGGCGCCCGAGACGTCCCGGCCACCGGCCGCGCCCACGGGGGGCGGCTGGGACCGTCCCGTCCCCGACCGCGCGGCGCAGCCGCCGGCGCCCGCCCCGGTGCCGCAACGTCCGGCGGCGCCCGGCGCGATCGACGTGGGAGTCCTCGGCGGTTCCTGGCCGCAGATCCTCGAAGCGGTCAAACGCCGCCGCCGCTTCACCTGGATGATCCTCACCGGCAACGACGTCCAGGTCGTGGGCGTCGAGGGCAACATCGTCCAGCTCGGTTTCGAGCGGCCCAACGACGCCAAGGGCTTCTCCAACAGCGGTAGCGACCAGGTGGTGCAGGGCGCGATCAAGGACGTGCTCGGTGTCGAGCTGCGGGTGACGGCGGTCCCGCTCAACGGCGCCGCGCCGCAGCGGCCCCGCTCCGCCCCGGCCCCCGCTCCCGCGCCGGACCCGCGGCCGGAGCCGGGCGGCTGGGACGCGCGGCCCGCGCCCCCCTCCGCCGACCGGTCGGACGCGCAGCGTCCGCCGACCGGTCCGCAGGAGCCGGTGCGCCCTGCGGCGCCGTCCCGGCCGGCATCCGCCGACCAGGGGCCGCCTCCGCCAGAGGAGCCCGACATCCCCGACCCCGAGAACGACCTGGACGCCGAGGACGCTCCTCCGCCGTCGGGTTTCTCACTGATCGAGAGCGAGCTCGGGGGGAAGATCATCGAGGAGATCGACCACACCGCGTGACGTGGCGTCATCGTGGCCGTCGTGCGCGTTCCGTGTCGGCCAAGAGCGGATACGCTCGCAGGCACGGACATCGCGTGTAAGGAGGAGCCGGTGAACCCTGGCGGCGGAATGGACATGCAGGCGCTGCTCCAGCAGGCCCAGCAGATGCAGCAGCAGCTCATGGCGGCCCAGCAGGAGCTGGAGGAGTCCAAGGTCGAGGGAACCTCGGGCGGCGGCCTGGTCACGGTGACGGTCAGTGGCCGGGGGCAGGTCGAGGACATCAGGATCGACCCCAAGGCGATCGACGCCGACGACCCGGCCGAGACCGCGCAGACGGTCGCGGATCTGGTCCTCGCGGCCATCCGGGACGCCGAGCGGGCCGTCGACGAGCTTCAGCAGCAGAAGATGGGGCCGTTGGCGCAGGGACTCGGTGGCGGTGGGATGCCGGGCCTGCCCGGTTTCTGAGCCGTTCCGGTGGCCGCGCGCTCTGGTGCGGCCACCGGTGGGCACCGCGCTGGGGGAGGGCCGTCGTCGCCGGCTCCCTCAGGCGGGGGCCGACGCGGTGCGCGGCTGGATCGAGATGCCGGAGATCCGGTCGTGCGCGTCGAACTCGACGCGAACCGCGCAGTCGGGCCGTTCCCCGACGAGAACGTCGCCCTCAGTGGAGAAGCCTCCCGCGAACCCGTGCCTGCCCAGGTAGTTCGCCGCGGTGGCCCGATGGTCGTGCGGGAAGACCCCTATGGCCTGGGTGAGCATCCTGGGCAGGGTGACGGGGTCGAAACCGGCGACGGGGACGGCCGGGTCGTTCACGAGCATGTAGAAACGCGCGCCGGTGTCGGCGGTCACGCCCGCGTAGCCGCGTCCTCCAAGGACTCCCATCGCCGTCAGGCAGAGCCGCTCGGCCGCCATCCGGGGATCGGTGAACTCCGCCAGCTCCAGCCTCGGGGTGACCAGCTCGGGGATGTCGTCGCGTTCACCGATCTCCCGCAGGGCGAGGGAGGCGGCGAGCCGGGCCGACCCCGGCGGGTGCATGTGCGGGTTGGCCCAGGCCCACAGCCAGCTCCCGTCGGTGCCGAAGGTGCCGAGGGGCGCCATGTGGACATCGACTCCCCCTTGGGTGAAGACGCTCGCCTCGACGTCGACCTGCCAGTCGCCGTCGGGCAGGTGGTCGTTGAAGTGGGGGAGCTGTTCGAGCGCCACGGCGGCGTGGGCGGCGCCCAACGCCTCCAGGCGGGGGCCGAACCACTGCCGTCCCGTCGTGGGCTGTCCGTCGGTCATGGCCCTCGTCTCCGTTCTCTCACCGGGACCGTCGCGGCCGGTTCCCGCGTCGGCTCGTGACCCTAGCGGCCGTCCCCGACAGTCCGGCGGCGCCGGTTCGCGCCGCGCGCTCGGCTCCGTATACCGTTGGGGTGACGCGAGTGAAGTGGGTAGACGATGTACGAGGGCGCTGTCCAGAACCTGATCGACGAACTCGGGCGACTGCCCGGCGTCGGTCCCAAAAGCGCGCAGCGTATCGCCTTCCACCTGCTCTCCGCCGAGACCGCTGACGTCAAACGCCTGGTGAACGCGCTCGTCGAGGTCAAGGAGCGCGTGCGGTTCTGCGCGATCTGCGGCAACGTCGCCGAGGAGACCGAGTGCCGGATCTGCCGCGACCCGCGTCGTGACGCGGCGGTCATCTGCGTGGTCGAGGAGTCCAAGGACGTCGTGGCGATCGAGCGGACCCGCGAGTTCCGGGGCCGTTACCACGTCCTGGGCGGGGCGATCAGCCCCATCGAGGGGGTCGGCCCCGACGACCTGCGCATCAAGGAGCTGATGACGCGGTTGTCCGACGGGCAGATCACGGAGTTGATCCTGGCCACGGACCCCAACCTGGAGGGCGAGGCGACGGCGACCTATCTCGCCCGCCTGGTCAAACCCATGGGCCTGAAAGTGACCCGCCTGGCCAGCGGGCTGCCGGTCGGCGGCGATCTGGAGTACGCCGACGAGGTCACGCTGGGGCGCGCCTTCGAGGGGCGCCGCAGCCTGGAGTTCTGACGGACTCCTCACATCCGTCCCGGTTCCGACGCGGTCGGCGGGACGGCGGCGTCCTATCAGTTGAACGCCCGTTTTTTCCGTAACGCGCGTATCCGGCCGTCTTCCGGGTATGCCTTGCCGCCGGTGGCCTCCCGCCGCAGGTGGCAGGGCATCGGAAGAAACCGAATCGCTACACTTCTGGTTGATTACCTTGATCCCAATTCCTCAGGAGCGCCGACCGTGGCTCTAATCGTGCAGAAGTACGGTGGGTCTTCCGTGGCTGACGCGGAAGCCATCAAGCGGGTAGCCCAACGGATCGTCGCCCAGAAAAAGGCGGGGTATGACGTTGTCGTGGTGGTCTCGGCCATGGGCGACACCACCGACGAACTCCTCGACCTCGCCCAGCGGGTCTCCCCGTTGCCCCCGGGACGCGAACTCGACATGCTCCTGACCGCGGGCGAGCGCATGTCCATGGCGCTGGTCGCGATGGCCATCGGCAACCTCGGCTACGAGGCCCGGTCGTTCACCGGGTCGCAGGCCGGCGTCATCACGACGGGGCTGCACGGTAACGCCAAGATCATCGACGTCACGCCCGGCCGCATCCGCGAGGCCCTGAGCGACGGCGCCATCTGCATCGTCGCCGGTTTCCAGGGGGTGTCCCAGGACACCAAGGACATCACCACGCTGGGGCGCGGCGGTTCCGACACCACCGCGGTCGCGCTCGCCGCTGCGCTGGAGGCCGACGCCTGCGAGATCTACAGCGACGTCGACGGCGTGTTCACCGCCGACCCCCGCATCGTGCCGACCGCTCGGCGCATCCCCAAGATCTCCTACGAGGAGATGCTGGAGATGGCCGCCTGCGGCACCAAGATCCTGCACCTGCGCTGCGTGGAGTACGCGCGCCGTTACGGTATCCCGCTGCACGTCCGCTCGTCGTTCAGTCAGAAGCCCGGTACCTGGGTCGTCTCGGAAGTTGAGGAAACCGAAGGCATGGAACAACCGATCATCTCCGGGGTCGCGCACGACCGCAGCGAGGCCAAGATCACGGTCGTCGGCGTCCCCGACCGCGTCGGTGAGGCCGCGGCGATCTTCAAGGTCCTGGCCGACGCCGAGATCAACATCGACATGATCGTGCAGAACGTCTCGGCCGCCTCCACGGGGCGTACCGACATCTCCTTCACGCTTCCGGCCTCCTCGGGCCAGACGGCGCTGTCGGCGTTGAAGAAGATCCAGGACAAGGTCGGGTTCGAGTCGCTGCGTTACGACGACCAGATCGGCAAGGTCTCGCTGGTCGGCGCGGGGATGCGCTCCTACCCGGGCGTCACCGCGCGCTTCTTCGACTCCATCGCCAGCGCCGGCATCAACATCGAGATGATCTCCACCTCGGAGATCCGCATCTCCGTCATCGTCGGCCAGGACGACGTTGACGCCGCGGTCGCCGCCGCGCACACCGAGTTCCAGCTCGACGCAGAACAGGTCGAGGCCGTCGTCTATGGAGGTACCGGCCGATGAGCACCCGTCTTCCCACCCTGGCCGTCGTCGGTGCCACCGGCGCCGTCGGCACCGTCATGCTCGACATCCTCTCCACCCGCGAGAACGTGTGGGGCGAGATCCGGCTCGTGGCGTCCCCGCGCTCGGCCGGCAAGCGCCTCACCGTCCGTGGCGAGGAGATCGAGGTCCAGGCGCTCGCCCCCGAGGTCTTCGACGGGGTGGACGTCGCGATGTTCGACGTCCCCGACGAGGTCTCCAAGGAGTGGGCGCCGATCGCCGCCGCGCGCGGCGCGATCGCGGTCGACAACTCCGGCGCGTTCCGCATGGACCCCGACGTCCCGCTCGTGGTGCCCGAGGTCAACGCCGAGCAGACCCGTAACCGTCCCCGCGGCATCATCAGCAACCCCAACTGCACCACGCTGTCGATGATCGTGGCCCTTGGCGCGCTGCACCGCGCCTACGGCCTGTCCGAGCTGGTCGTGGCCTCCTACCAGGCGGCCTCGGGGGCCGGCCAGGAGGGCATCGACACCCTGCACGACCAGATCGCCAAGGTCGCCTCGGACCGCACGCTCGGCAGCCGCGCCGGTGACGTCCGCGCCGCGGTCGGCGAGCTGGGGCCCTTCCCGGCCCCGCTGGCGTTGAACGTGGTGCCGTGGGCGGGGTCGCTCAAGGACGACGGCTGGTCCTCGGAGGAGCTGAAGGTCCGCAACGAGTCCCGGAAGATCCTCGGCCTGCCGGACCTGAAGGTGTCGGCGACCTGTGTGCGCGTCCCGGTCGTCACCACCCACGCGCTCGCGGTCCACGCGACCTTCGAGCGCGAGGTCGACGCCGCGGCGGCGCGCGAGGCGCTGGCGTCGGCGCCCGGTGTCGTCGTCCAGGACGACCCGTCCAGGGGTGAGTTCCCGACCCCGGCCGACGTCGTGGGCACCGACCCGACGTGGGTGGGCCGTATCCGCCGCTCGCTCGACGACCCGCGCTCGCTCGACCTCTTCCTGTGCGGGGACAACCTGCGCAAGGGGGCGGCGCTGAACACCGCGCAGATCGCCGAGGTCGTCGCCAAGGAGCTCACCGAGGGCTGAGCGACACCGGACCGGTGACGGTGGGGCGGGGCGCGTAGCGCCCCGCCCCACCGTCGTCTCAGCCGCGAATGGTCACGGGACACGCCGCGACATGCCTGGCGTGTTTCCGCGTTTTCCGAGGTCGAGCAACTATGGTTACACCAGGTCACTGAATGAACACGTTGTGTTCCGGTTCGGCCGATCCGAAAACGTTCGTGGAAGAGGTAAATGAGAATGCGTCTCATCGCGAAGTCCGCCTCCCTGGCCATCGCCACCGGCGCGATGCTGGCCTCCCTCAGCGGTGCCGCGTTCGCCGGCGGCGACGAGGGCGGCAACAACGACAACAACGACAACGTCAACAACTGCACGCTTGAGGGCGGGATCATCGAGCTGCCCATCAACCTCAACATCCTCGCCGTCGGCGAGCAGGACGCCAGCGACTCCCTGGACTGCATCATCGTCGACTGACACTCGGCGTGATCCCGGTCACCGGGACGTGTCCGCTCGAGCGGGGATATCCCGCACGGCGTACGGGCACCGCGAGGACCCGACGGTCCCCGCGGTGCCCTTCGCGTTGCGGCGGGTGGGACGGAGCGGTCAGCGGTAGCGGTTACGGCGCACGTCGGCGTGGGAGCGGGCCAGGCTGAGCCGGTACACCAGCCGGCACCGGTCCGGGGTGGCCACCAGGTCCGACGTCTCGACGGGGCGGCGCCCCGAGAAGTGGGTGCGCTCCACCACGAGCACGGGCAGCCCCGGGGTCAGCCGCAGCAGTCCGGCCTCGGTCTCGCGGAGCGGACGGACCGACACCTCCTCCACCACCCGGTCGATGGGGACCCCCGCCGCGCCGAGCCGGTCGATGACCCCCAGGCGCGGAATCATCTCGCCGGGTGCCCGGGAGGTGCCGTGGGTGAGGATCGTCGGCTCCCAGGAGGTGTGGACGGCGACCGGCGCGCCCTCGGAGGACCCCACGAAGCACGTCCGGTACAGCGGCTCGTCCTCGCGGATCCGCAGCCGTTGCGCGAGCGAGAGGTCGGCCGGGAGCGTCACCGTTCCCACGGGTTCGGCGTCCAGCGGTTCGACCCCCGTCCCCGACGCGCGGTCGGTACGCGAGAACCGGTGCGCCTCGGGCA
Organism: Marinactinospora endophytica; assembly: GCF_054780875.1. Taxonomy (NCBI): domain Bacteria; kingdom Bacillati; phylum Actinomycetota; class Actinomycetes; order Streptosporangiales; family Nocardiopsidaceae; genus Marinactinospora; species Marinactinospora endophytica. The sequence goes on from NZ_BAAGVM010000007.1 coordinate 117,481, forward strand.
ACCCCCGGACGTAGTACCCCGACCCGGGCCGGCTCTCCACGAGCCCTTCGGTGACGAGCAGCCGCAGCGCGTTGCGGGACACCTGCTCGCTGACCTCGTACTGCCGGGCGAGCTGGGCTCGCGAGGGGAGCCGGGTCCCCGCGGCCAGTTCACCGCTGAGGATCGGCCGTCGCAGCGTCTCGGCCACCCACAGGTAGCGCGGTTGCCGGGACATGGTCAGGAACGCCCGGAGCGAGGCACCTCCAGGACCGGTCCGGTGTTTCTGAGCGCGAAGTCGAGCTCGGCGGCCATGTGGCGGATGCGTTCCTCCACGACCAGGGAACCGTGGCCGGCGTCGAACCGGTACACCTCGTGCGGCTTGCCCAGCTCGGCGAGGCGTTCGATGTAGTTGTCGATCTGGCGGATCGGACAGCGTGGATCGTTCTCGCCGGCCAGGATCAGCACCGGAGCGGTGACGTCGCCGACGTAGGTGATGGGAGAGGAACGCTGGTACAACTCCGGCACCTCCTGGGGAGAACCGCCGAACAGTGAACGGTCGAACGCCCGCAACGCCTCCATCTCGTCCTCGTAGGCGGCGGCGTAGTCGGCGATGGGAACGGCGGCGATGGCGACCCTCCAGTCGTCGGGGTACACGCCCACACCGAGGAGCGCCAGGTAGCCTCCCCAGGAGCCGCCTTCGAGGACGAGGCGGTCGGGGTCGGCGAGGCCGGACTCGACGGCCCAGTCGCGCACCGCCTTGATGTCTTCCAGTTCGGTCAGGCCGACCCGGCCCTCCAGGGCGTCCCGCCAGAGGCTGCCGTACCCGGTGGATCCCCGGTAGTTGACCCGCACGACCGCGAACCCGTGGTCGACCCACGCCGCGACGTCCGGCGAGAAGGAGTCGAAGTCCTGGGCCTCGGGACCACCGTGTACCAGGAACACGGTCGGGAAGGGCGCCGACTCCTCCTCGGGGCGCGACACCAGGGCGTGGATGTCGCCGCCCGGGCCGCTTACGGTGGCGTCCTCCACCGGAACCGACCACGGGGCCTCGGGTCCGGGCGGGGACAGGACGGTCCTGCCGTTGGTGTCGCGGATCATCGGGGGCCGGGCCGAGCTGGACCAGGCGTATTCGACGGTGCCGTCGGGGCGCGGGGCCGCGGCCGACACCAGTCCCGGGGGCACCGGGAGCTCGGTGAGCGCGCCGGAGGCGAGGTCGTACCGGTACAGCCGCGACCGTGCCCGGAAATCCTGGGAGATGAGGAGGGCGTCGCCGTCGGGGTACCAGTCGGCGGCGAGTTCGCCGGGCAGGTCGATCGCGATCTCGTGTTCGCTCCCGGCCACGGCGTCCCAGATGAGCGGTTCGAGCCGGTCGCGCCGCTCGTGCAGGACCAGCAGCCGGTGGTCGTGGGGGGCGAAGGCGACCGGTGACAGGTTCTTGCCGGGGCCGTCCCACAGGTCGGCGACGGTCTGCGCGGTGCCGGTCGCGGTGTCCAGGCGCAGCACCCGGACCGCCATGTGCCGGCTGTCGCCGTGCTCGCTGTGGGCGATGGCGAACAGCGACTCGTCGCGCGACAGCGCGGCCAGCCAGCCCTCCTCACGGTGGGAGTACACCGTCCGCGGCGGCCGGTCGGGAAGCGCGAGGTGCACGCTGAAGCCGTCGTCGGTCGAGCGGCCCACCAGGGCGGTTCCCGACGCGCCCAGCGCGAGCCCTCCCAAGTAGGAGCGCTCCAGTCCGGGGACGGCGATCTCGTGCTCGCCGCCGTCGAACTCCTGGCGGCGCCACAGGCCGAACTCGTCGCCGTCGGTGTCGTCGAACCACCACACCCGCGTGCCGGTGGGGTCGAGGACGCCCGTCGTCGTCCCGTTGGGGCGCTTGGTCACCTGGCGTTGCTCACCGGTGGCCCGGTCCCAGGTGTAGAGCTCCCATGTTCCGCTGGAGTTGCTGCGGAAGAGGGAGCGGTCAGGGGCCTCCTTGGCCCACGAGGGAAGACTGATCCTGGCTGCCCGGAACCGTTCCTGCCAACGCTCACCCATGATCTCCAGTAAAGCAGTGGGGAACGCTCCTATGGAGGGGAACGAGTGATACCAGATGACCACTCTCGGTCATCGGCGCACGTCAAGGTGGCCGTCGAGAAGGGGAAGGGGGCCGTGGGCGCCCAGGGGAAAGTCACTCCCTAAGGGCATAATGACCGCTATGGTCGACGCTTCCCTTCCTCCCCTGTCCGTCGCTGACCTTCTGAAGGGAGTGGAAAGTGGCGAGCCGTATCGCTACCTCCTCTTCTGGGGACACCGCCCGTCCCGCGACGGCGGTCCCGGCCCCGGCTGGCTGAGCCAGTGGTGGCCCGCGCCGTTCACGGTCGATGGGGTCGAGTACCGGACCGCCGAGCACTGGATGATGGCGCACAAGGCCCTGCTGTTCGGCGACGAGGAGGCCGCCGGCCGGATCGTCGCCGCGAAGCACCCCGGCGAGGCCAAGCGACTGGGACGCCAGGTCCGCGGCTTCGACGAGGAGACGTGGCGCGCGCACCGGTTCGACATCGTCGTCCGCGGCTCGGTGGAGAAGTTCCGCGCCGACCCCGCGCTACGCGCCTACCTGGTCGGCACCGGAAGCCGCGTGCTGGTCGAGGCGAGCCCGCGTGATCGGGTGTGGGGCATCGGCCTGGCGGCCGACGACGAGCGCGCCACCGATCCGGCCCGGTGGCGCGGCGACAACCTGCTCGGATTCGCGCTGATGCGGGCGCGCGCCGAACTCGCCGCGGGGGACTGACCGCGACGCCCTGGACGCGGACCGCTCCCCGCCGGTGCCGGCGGGAAGCGGCCGTCTCGTGGCCGGGAGCCGCGGGACGGGGCCTGCGCCGTGGCCATGACGCGGATCTCCCGGCCGGTCCGTCCCCGCCTCGCCATCCCCTTCGGGACGGTGCCCGGCCCGTTCCGCCCGTCGGCACGGGAGCGCGGCCCCGTCCGCCCGACGGGCCCACGGGTATGCTGCCGCGGTGGCCACCCAGTGACGAGGAGCGATCGTGGACGGCGGTGACAAGCTGAGGATCGGGATCATCGGGCTGGGCGACATCGCGCGCAAGGCCTACCTGCCCACACTGCTGTCCCGCCCGGGCGTCGACCCGTACCTGATGACCAGGGACGCCACCAAGCTCGCCGGTCTCGCCGAGGCCCATCGGGTTCCCGTGGACCACTGCTTCACCGACCTGGACGCGCTGTTGGAGCGTCCCTTGGACGCGGCGTTCGTGCACGCTCCCACCGATCAGCACGTGTCCATCGCCGAGCGACTGATCGACGAGGGGATCGCGCTCTATGTCGACAAACCGCTCGACTCGACCCTGGAGGGGGCACGGCGCGTGGTCGAGCGTGCCGAACGGGCCGGCGTCACGCTGATGGTCGGCTTCAACCGCAGGTACGCCCCCGGATACGTCAAGGCCCGGGAGGCACCGCGCGACCTCGTCGTGCTCCAGAAGAACCAGCCGGGTATCCCCGGCTCTCCCCGCACCGTGGTCTACGACGACTTCATCCACGTGGTCGACACGCTGCGCTTTCTGGCGCCGGGGGAGATCCGGCGGGCCGATGTCACGGCGCGGGTCGAGGCGGGGGACCTGCACCACGTCACACTGCGGCTGGCGGGGGACGGGTTCACACTGCTCGGCCTCATGAGCCGGTTCGGCGGGGCCAAGGAGGAACGGCTGGAGGTCACCGGCGGCGGTCGCAAGCGCGTGGTGATCGGGCTGGCCGAGGAGATCGACCACGACGGCGGGACCACCGTGACACGGCGCGGCGACTGGACCCCGGTGGCCCGCCAGCGCGGTATCGAGCAGGCGTGCTCCGTGTTCCTCGACGCGGTGCGCGAGGGACGCCCGCTCGACGCCCGGGACGCGCTGCGCACGCATGAGCTATGCGAGCGCGTCGTCGTCGCGATCGAAGCGGAGGGGTAGTCCCACGGCGGCCGCGCGCCGTGGAACCACTCCGCGGGCGGTGGCGACCGGAGGCCCCGTCGGCTCACCGACTCCTCACTGCGTCGTCGGAGGGGCCGCGGTGTCGGCGGCAGGGAACAGCGCGCGGAGTTCGTCGACGCTGGCGACGATCCACGCGCGCAACGCCGCCGGCCGAAGGTCGACGCCCCCGATGGCCTCGGCGGTGAACGGCACGTGCACCACCTCGTGCCGTCCGTTGCCGGCGTGGAACTCCGGGCCGTAGCGCTCCTCGGGACGCATGTCCCGCAGCAGGCAGGCGAACAGGTGCTGCCGGTGGAGCCGGCCGTCCTCGTGGCGGACCACGACGGAGGTGAGCGGGGTGAAACGGGTGGCGACCGCCCGCAGCTCCTCGTCGAGTTCGCGCCGCAGGGCCTCCAGGCGGGTCTCGCCGGGCTCGATCCCCCCGCCGGGCAGGCTCCAGTAGACCGGGTGGTCCGCGATCACCCGACGGAACAGCACCACCGACCCGCGACCGTCGAACAGCAGGGCGCGGACCCGCTCGCGGTCGACCACCGGCCCCTCCGGCCGGCCCGCCGGCCACGTCGCCTCGTGGCCGGCGGTGGGTTCGCCGGGGGTCATGGCACCTGGAGGTCAGGCCGGCGGATCATGGTGACCTCGTCGGTGTCGAGCAGTTTGTCGATCAGTTCCTCGTCGTAGTCGGCGAGGCCGACGTCGTTGAGGATCCGCATGTCGGTGGGGTGGGGCAGGATCTCGTCGGGACGGGCCTGGCAGATCCCCGAGATCTCCTCGGGGTCGAACGCGAACCCCTCGCGCACCACGCTCGGCTCGGACGCCCGGTAGACGTGCAACCGGAACGCGTAGGGTTCGTCCTTGAAGCGTCCGTACAGGTCGTAGACCCCGCAGGGCGCGAGCGCGCCGGCGTCCACCCCCGCCTCCTCGGCGGCCTCGCGCCGAGCGGCCTGCTCGGGGGTCTCACCGGGGTCGATGTACCCGCCGGGCAGCAGCCAGTGCCCGATGTAGGCGCCGCAGTTCTGCAGCACGAACGTCAGGGTCCCGTCGGGGCCGGGAACGATGGCCACGGCGGTCATGATCATCTCGGTCTCGCTGGACTGGTTCGAGGCGACCGTCATGCGGAGGAGTCCGTCCTTTCGTGGTGGGCCGATGGTCGGGTGACCGAGGGAGCGGCCGGCCGGCCGCCCGCCGGGTCGATATCGGCGTGGTAGGCGCTCGCCTGCAATCCGTACAGGCTCGCGTAGTGCCCACCTTGGCGCATCAGCTCCTCGTGTGTGCCCTGTTCGATGACACGGCCGTGATCGAGCACGTAGATGCGGTCCGCCAGACGCACCGAGGCGAGCCGGTGGGTGATGAGCACGACCGTGCGCCCGGAATCGGCGGCGACGTGCCGGCCGATCGACTCGAACAGACGGTGCTCGGCGCGCGCGTCCAGCGCCGCGGTCGGCTCGTCGCAGATGAGCAGGGGTGCGTCACGGTAGAAGCCGCGGGCCGCGGCGACACGCTGCCACTGGCCGCCGGACAGCTCGTGACCGTCGGCGAACCTGCGGTCGAGCAGGGTCTGCCAGCCGTGGGGGAGCTCGGCGACCACCGCGTCGGCGCCCGAGAGCGCCGCCGCGCGTTCGAGGCGCGCGGGGTCGTCGTCGTTGCTCATGACGACGTTGCGCCGTGCCGTCATCGGCCAGTGGGTGTGGTCCTGGGCGATGACGGCGATCCGGTCGCGCAGCGTGTCGGGATCGACGTCGGCCAGATCGGTGCCGTCCCAGCACACGCGCCCGGACCGGGGCGAGTAGAGGCCGGCGAGCAGCTTGGACAGGGTGGTCTTGCCCGATCCGTTCTCGCCGACCAGGGCGATCACCTCGCCGCGGCGGATCTCGACGGTCACCCCGTCCAGGGCGGGGGTGTCCTGGCCGGGGTAGTGGAAGACGACGTCCTCGACGGAGATCCGGTCGAATTCGGCGGGCGCGGTCAGCGAGGCCGGTGCGGGGAGGTGGGCGCGGGCCGACGCGCAGAACTCGACGTAGTCGTTGAAGTACAGCCCCGACTCGTAACAGCTGTTGATCGCCACGATCGTGCTGGCCAGCGCGGACTGGCCGCTGCGGATGGCGATCACGGCGGTTCCGGCCACGGCGAGCGGCATGCCGCCGGTGACCAGCAGCGTGGCCAGGGCGACGTAGACGACGACGGTCGCCGCGCCGGTCGCGGCCTCGCCACCGGCCCGTACCAGCGCCTGGCGCCGGGCCAGGCGCAGGTGGGCGTCGCGCTCGTAGCGGGCGACCCGGTCGAAGTCGTCGAGCAGCAGGTCGCGCATGGTGAACGAACGCACCTCGGCGGCCGTCTCGCGTTCGGCGAGCAGGTCGGAGATCATCCACTTGCGGCGGTGCCGGTCCGACAGCGCGACGAGCAGGGCGTGGCGCATGCGCGCGGCCCTGCCCGCGGCCCACCCCTCGGGGAGGACCGCCAGCAGGAGCAGGGGCAGCAGCACCGGGTGCAGCACGCCCAGGACGCCGGCGGCCGAGACGAGACCGGTGACACCGGTCAGCACGTTCACGGTGTGGGAGACCACGTACTGGGCCTCGCGGATCCCGCGCAGACGGGCGCGGTGGGCCGCGTCGTGGAAGGCGGGGTCGTCGAAGGCGACCAGGTCGATCCGTCCGGTCAGCCGGAGCAGCCGCAGTTCGGCGATCCGCTCGACCTGGGGTTCCAGCCGCGACTGGGTCCAGCCGGCGGCCGAGGACAGGGCCCCGCGCAACGCCGCCGAGCCCGCCACCAGGATCAGTGACGGGGCCGCGGCGCGGACCCGGTCGGGGGTGGGGCCGGAGGCGAACAGCTCCTCCAGTACGCCGGCGGTGGCGACCAGCGCGATCGCGGTGAACACCCCGGCGGCCAGGTTGAGGGCGATGGTCGCGGCGGTGTCGAGGGGACTGGCCGTCCAGGCCAGCCGGACCGCCTGGCCCACCAGCGTGGGCAGTCTTCGGACCATCCCGGTCCAACGGGCCGAGGCCAGCTCGTCGTCGTGGGTCCGCCACCAGCGGGTGGCGAGGGCCGGGGGAGTCTCGTGCTGCTCACCGTCCGGTGCCGAGCCGTCGGGTGAGGACCCCTCTTCGCCGTTGGCGGGGCCGTCGTCGGGAGGGGCGGTGCGTCGGGTGCCGTGGGTCACGGGGACCTCCTGGATCGCTGTTACCGGTGCCCAGATCCTCCGCGCGGCCGGTGACAAAGCGCGGTCGGTTGGGCACCGTTGGAATTCCAACCGTCCGATGCCCGACCCGGCCGGGGCGGGGCCGACGCGGCACGGTGAACGTCGCCGCTGGTCGCGCCTGTGTCGCGGGCACTCCGGGCCTGTCCCGCCGGCGGTGCCCGGTGGACCGATCCCTGGTCCGCGTGCGTGGGCCGGGACCGGGAGGCGGCTCAGGCGCCCGAGGCCGAGAAGAGGGAGCCGACGAACTCCACCAGGAAGAGTTCCTTCAGCTCCTGGGGAGCCGCGTCGAGCAGCGCCAACACCGGCGCCGATCGTGCCGGCACCCCCTCCCCGGGGACGATGCCGGCGGCGGCCAGGACCGCCGCCATGTCCTCGGGGCCGAGTTCCGCCGGATTCAGCGCGGCGATCGCCTCCGCCACGTCGGGATCGGGGTCGGGCGAGGGGAGGTCCGCCGCCACGCGCACCGCCTCGGCCAGGTCGGCGAGCATGTCCGCGGCACGCGGCCCGGTGGCCGGTGTGACCGTCAGGTGAAGGGTGCGGTTCAACCCGCCGAAGGACAGCTGCGGCTGGAGGAACCAGCCGCGCTCCCGCATCTCGTCCGCGACGTTCAGGGGGTCCGTGATGTCGCTGGCCACGCACACCAGGGTCGAGGCGGGGCTGCCCAGGACGCGCAGCCCGTCGATCCGTTCCACCCCCGCCACCACGGCCTCGGTGGCGCGCAGCGCGGCGGCGGCCAGGTCCGCGTACCCGTCGTCCCCGACGTGCCGCAGTACCGCCCAGGCCGAGGCCAGCAGCCCGGCCGACCTGCTTCCCAGGATGGTGGGGTTCACGACGGGATACCCCGGCCAGGCCGCCGAGGCGAAGTACTGGTGGCGCCGCAGCGCGGCGTCGCGGTACAGCACCACGGAGGCGCCCTTGTCGGCGAAACCGTACTTGTGCAGGTCGCTTGTCGGCGAAACCGTACTTGTGCAGGTCGACGGAGAGGGACTGGACACCGGGCACGGACAGGTCGAAGGGGGCGATGTCGCGGCCGAGCCGTCGCAGGTAGGGCAGGACCATGCCGCCCACGCAGGCGTCCACGTGGCACCACACACCGCGTTCGCGCGCCAGGGCGGCGATGTCGGCGACCGGGTCCAACACTCCGTGGGCGTAGGAGGGGGCCGAGGCGACCACGAGCGCGGTCCGCTCGCCGACGGCCCCGGCCATGTCGCGGGGGTCGGGGGTGAGCGTCACGGGGTCCACGGGGACCGTGACGACCCGCAGTCCGAGGTAGTGGGCCGCCTTGCGGAACGCGACGTGCGCGGTGGCGGGCAGCACGATCGCGGGGTCGGTGAGGCCCCGGGTGGCGCGGGCGTGGTCGCGCGCGGCCTTCACCGCCAGGAGGATGGACTCGGTGCCACCGCTGGTGAAGGAGCCACGAGTCGCGTCGTCCCCGCCGAGCAGCCGGGCGGCGAACGCCACGACATCGTTCTCCAGCCGGACCACGCTGGGGAACACGGTCATGTCGAGGGCGTTGACGGTCGCGAACGTCGCGTAGGCGCGTGCCGCCAGGTCGTCCAGGCCGGGAAGCCCGGCCTCGTACACGTAGGCGAACGTGCGTCCGCCGCGGGTCGGGGCGTCGTGCGCGCGTAGGCGGGTGAGCTCGGCCAGGATCTCGTCGTCACTGGGCATGGGGCGCTCTCCGGTGTTTCACGTGGAACCTTCACGGGTGCCGGCCAGAAGGGCGGTCAGCCGTTCCTCGGTGAGGTCGTAACACCGCACGAACGGCAGGCTCACGCCGATCAGGGCGGCCGGTAGCAGGCTCATTCCGATGACGATCCCGGCCAGGGCGCTCGATGACTGGAGCACCTGGACGGCCGCGTCGGAGGAGACGAACCCGCCGAGCGCGAGGACGAGGGCGTAGATCCCGCTGCCGGCCGCCATGGCCAGCGTCTCGCCCGCCGTCCACAGCCCTGTGAACAGGCCGGCGCGGCGCCGTCCCGACACCGCGGCGTCCAGGGCGAGCGTGTCGGTCAACATCGCGAACGGCAGCATCTGGGTCCCGGCGTAACCGATCCCGACCACGGCCACGCAGCCGTAGGCGTAGGAGGCCGCCCAGGCGGCGGGGAGAAGCGGGGTGGCGGCGATCGCCGCGGCTCCGACCAGGAAGAACCCGGCCGCGGCGAACAGGCAGGAGCGTTTTCCACGCCGGCGGGAGGCGCGTAGCCACAGCGGCATCGTCACGATGAGCGGACCGACCAGGCAGACGAAGAGCGGGGTGACGGCCGAGGCAGCCCCCAGCGTGTAGGTCGCGAAGTAGGGCGCGCCGGCCAGCATGATCCCCGCGGGGATCGCCTGGAGGACGAACGCGCAGAACAGGAGGGCGAAGGGGCGGTTGGACCGGGCGGCGGCGATCCGCTCCCGGAGCCGCCCCTCCGACTCCAGACGGCCGGTCAGGGGGGCGCGGCGGGTGCCGAGGAACGCCGCGAGCGTGCCCACCAGCAGGAGGCCGCCCACCGCGATCCCCATGAGCCGGTACCCCTCCGCGGTTCCGCCCTGGCTCTGCGCGATCGCGGGGGCGACGGCCCCCGAGAGCAGGATCGCCACGCCGAGGAAGGCCATGCGCCACGACATCAGCAGGGAGCGTTCACCGGGGTCGTCGGTCATCTCCGCGGGCATCGCCACGTAGGGCACCTGGAACACCGCGAACGCGGTCGCCGCGACCAGGAAGGCCACCGCCACGTACAGGGCCGCGCCCGTCCCGTCCAGCGGTGGGGCCAGGAAGACCGCAGCGAACGACACCGGCAGGGTGAGCGCCCCGGCCAGCAGCCACGGCCGGCGGGGACCCAGGCGCGAACGGGTGCGGTCGGACAGCCCGCCGATCCAGGGGTTGGCGAGGACGTCCCAGGCCTTGGGGAGGAACACCACGAGCGCGGCCACCCCCGCGGAGACCGCCAGCACGTCGGTGAGGTAGTACAGCAGCACCAGGCCGGGAACCGTGGCGAAGGAACCCGTCACCAGGGAACCCAGGCCGTAACCCACGTGGACGGAACGGGGGAGGGGCGGGGAGGCCATGCGGCATTAGAACACGCCGCGCGACCGCTCCTCCAGGGATCCGGCGACCTTGTCCGCGCGTGGTCGCCGCAGCATGCACCACACGCGCGGCGCGTCACCGGGGAGCGCGACCTCGGCCGTCACCTCGAAGCCGAGGCTCCGGTAGAAACCGACGTTGCCCTCGTCCGCGGTCTCGAGGAAGGCCGGATGGCCGCTCGCCTCGGCCGCGGCGATCCCCGGGGCCAGGACGGCGCGTCCCAGACCGCTGCCCTGGTCCGCGCGCCGCACCCCGACCGTGGCGAGGAACCAGCAGGGCTCCTGCGGGCGGTGCGGGGCCAGGAGCTCCTCGGCCCGGGCCATGACGGCGCCGCGGTCGCCGTGCAGTTCCACCAGTTCCGCAGCGGTGAACAGCTCCTCGGGCAGGGCGACATCGGGCAGGGTCCACACGGCCACGGCGGCACCGTCGCGGGCCACCCACACACGGCCGTGGGGAAGCCCGACCCGTTCGGCGTAGTAGAGCTGCACCGCCCGCAGTCGGCGTTCGTAGTCGTCGGCGGGCAGCACCCAGCGGGTCCACCGGTAGTCGGCGAAGGCGTCGGCGAGGGTGTCGGCGATGACGGGAAGGTCGTCGGTGGTCGCCTCGCGGACATCGGCGTCGGGGCGGGTGGGCGGATCGAGCGGCACTGCTGTTCTCCCTGTGGTTGTTTCCCCGGACCGTCGACCCGGGGTCGCCGGTCCATGACGACGAAGCCCGCTCCGGCACGCCAGGCGGCCGGAGCGGGCGACGAGGTGATCCAAGCGGTTCCTGTCCTACAGGATGATCCGCATCGGCTCCTCCAGCGTTTCGGCGAGGTCCTTGAGGAAGGCCGCGCCGACCGCGCCGTCGACCGCGCGGTGGTCCACCGACAGCTCCAGCGCGATGGTGTTGCGGGCGACGATCTCGCCGTCGCGCACCACGGCCTCCTGCTTCATCGCGCCCACCGCCAGGATCGCGGCCTCCGGCGGGTTGATGACGGCGGCGAAGCTGTCCACGCCGAACATGCCGAGGTTGCTGACGCTGAACGTGCCGCCGCTCATCTCCTGCGGCTTCAGCTTGCCGTCGCGCGCCTTGGCGGCGAGCTCCTTGGTCTTGGTGGAGATCTCCGACAGCGGGGTCTTGTCCGTGTCGTGCAGGACCGGGACCACCAGTCCAGCGTCGACCGCGACGGCCACGCCGACGTTGATGCGTCCGTGGCGCAGCAGCCGGTCGTCCACCCAGGAGGAGTTGACGGCCGGGTGGCGGCGCAGCGTGGTCGCCACCGCCTTGACGATGAGGTCGTTGAAGCTGATCTTGACGCCGGTGTCCGCCAGACGCTCGTTGACCTCGGCGCGGAACGCCTTGAGCGCTTCGGCGTCGATCGTCCGCCGCAGGTAGAAGTGCGGGACCTCCTGCTTGCTCTGGAGCAGGCGGCGCGCGATCACCTTGCGGACGTTGTTGACCGGCACCTCTTCGGAGTCGCGTCCGTCGTCGTACTTCTCCTGCGGCGCGGCCTGCGGAGCGGGGGCCTTCGGCTGCTCCCGCGGCGCCTCCTGCTGGGCGGGCGCGGAGGCGGACTGCTTCTTGGCGGCGGCCTCGATGTCGGCGCGGACGATCCGGCCCTTGGGACCGGAGCCCTCGATGTCGTCGAGGTTGAGACCGTACTCGCGGGCCAGCCGGCGGGCCAGCGGGGAGGAACGCGGACGCGGCGCGCCGTCGGCCGGACCGGTCGCAGCGCTGGGCTCGGCCTTCTCCTCGGCCTTCGGCTGCTCTTCCGCGGGAGCCTCCTCCTGCGCGGGCGCGGCGTCGCCGGAGCCGGACTCGTCGGGCACGGCGTCGGGGCTGTCGCCGATGACGCCGATCACCGCGCCGATCGGCACGGTCTCGCCCTCGGAGACCGACTGTTTGACGAGGAAGCCCTCCTCGTAGGCCTCGTACTCCATGACGGCCTTGTCGGTCTCGATCTCGACGAGGACGTCGCCGGGGGCCACCTTGTCGCCGACCTTCTTGACCCAGCTACTGATGACGCCTTCCTCCATGGTGTCGGAGAGGCGCGGCATGTAGATCTCAGACATCGTGTGGTTATCCCCTTTATCCGACCCGCCGGCCCACGGCGCTCAGGGTCTCCTTGACGGCGGTGGTGATCGAATCGATCGACGGCAGCGCGGCCGTCTCCAGCGGCTTGGCGTAGGGCATGGGAACCTCGGCCATGGCGACCCGGCGCACCGGGGCGTCCAGGTAGTCGAAGGCGCCCTCCTGGATCGAGGCCGCGATCTCGGCGCCGATGCCGTAGGTCAGCCAGTCGTCCTCGGCGACGACGGCGCAGCCGGTCTTGCGGACCGACTCCACGATGGTGTCGCGGTCCAGCGGGCGCAGGCTGCGCAGGTCGACGACCTCCACGCTGATGCCCTCGGCCGCGAGCTTCTCCGCGACCTGGCCGGCGACCATGGCCATCCGCGAGTAGCCGATCAGCGTGATGTCGGTGCCCTCGCGGGTCACCGCGGCGCGGCCGATCTCGGCGACGCTCTCGTCACCGTCGGGAACCTCGCCCTTGGTGTTGTACAGACCGAGGTTCTCCAGGAACAGGACCGGGTCGTCGTCGCGGATGGCGGCCCGCAGCATCGACGCGGCCTCGGCGGGGGTGCTGGGGGCGAGCACCTTGAGGCCCGGGATGAAGGAGTAGAACAGCTCGATGTTCTGCGAGTGGGTGGCGCCGAGCTGCTGCCCGCCGCCGCCCGGGGTCCGGATGACCATCGGCACGCTGGTCTGACCGCCGAACATGCCGTAGATCTTCGCGGCGTGGTTGATGATCTGGTCGATCGCGATCAGCGAGAAGTTGATCGTCATGATCTCGACGACCGGGCGCAGGCCCAGCATCGCCGCGCCGATCGCGGCGCCGACGAACCCTTCCTCGGCGATCGGGGTGTCGCGCACCCGGCGCTCGCCGAACTCCTTGAGCAGCCCCTCGGTGATCTTGTAGGAGCCTTCGAAGACACCGATCTCCTCACCGAGGAGGAAGACGTTCTCGTCGCGGTGCATCTCCGCGCGGAGCGTGTCGCGCAGTGCCTGGCGGTAAGTGATAACGGACATGACCGCTCCTTCTCTACTCGGCGAAGACCGGGTCGGCGGGCATGCGGCGCGACTCGTTCGGGACGGGGGTGGCGTAGGTGTAGTCGAACAGCGTGGACACCTCGGGGTGCGGGCTGTTCTCGGCGAAGTCGGCGGCGTCGGTCACCTCGTCGCGGACCGAGTCGGCGATCTCCTGCTTGATCTCCTCGGTGAGGATGCCGGCCTCTTCGAGCTGGCGCTCGAACGCGAGGACCGGGTCGTTGGCCTTGGCCTCCTCGGCCTGCTCGGCCGTGCGGTACTTGGCCGGGTCCACGACGGAGTGGCCCTTCATCCGGTAGCTGATCGCCTCGAGCAGGAACGGCTTCTGCTCGGCGCGCGCACGCTCGACGAGGTCGGTGGCGGCGTCGCGGACGGCGAGCACGTCCTGGCCGTCGACGCGCACGCCCTCCATCCGGTAGGACGATCCGCGCTTGTAGAGCTCGGGCTCGGCCGAGGACTTCTCCACGGTGGTGCCCATGCCGGTGAAGTTGTTGACGACCACGAACACGATGGGCAGGTTCCACAGCGCCGCGATGTTGAGCGACTCGTGGAAGGCCCCGATGTTGGTGGTGCCGTCACCCATCTGGCACATGACGACCTCGTCGCCGCCGCGGTAGGAGATGGCGAGCGCGGCGCCGGTGGCCAGGGGGAGCTGGCCGCCCACGATGCCGTAGCCGCCGAGCATCCGGGTCTGGGTGTCGAACATGTGCATCGACCCGCCCCACCCCTTGGACACGCCGGTGGAGCGGCCGTAGAGCTCGGCCATGACGCTGCGCGGGCTGATGCCCTTGCCGATGGCGTAGCCGTGCTCGCGGTAGTTGGTGAAGAGGTAGTCGCGTTCCTGGAGGGCGGTCATGAGGCCGACGATGGTGGCCTCCTCGCCCAGGTTCAGGTGGCAGTAGCCGCCGATACGGGCCTGGGTGTAGGCCTGCGCGGTGCGCTCCTCGAACCGGCGGATGAGCAGCATCTGCCGGTAGTAGTCCAGCAGCGTCTTCGGCTGCTCGTCGGCGATGTTCGGCGCGGTGTCCTTGCGGCTCCGCCGGCGGCCGCCAGTGCTCCTGGCAGTGCCGCCGCCCTTCGGCTTGGCCGTGTCAGCCATGGTGGTGCCTTTCTACGTGCGGGCTCGGCCGGTCCGGGCCGGTGGGTCCGGGGGCCGCTCCGTGACGCGCGGTGGCGCCTCGTCACGGGCCGCGCGCCGGAACCGGGCTCAACGGCGGGCGCGCGGGGTGGCTGCGATGTTCAATGTGAGGTTCGTCGCGCACACTCTACGTACTGATCGATGATCGATCAATACGACTTTAAGGGAGATCCTGGACTTTCCTCGCAGAAGGGGCGGTAATGCGAGAGGGGAGGCGGTCTCCCTCCCGTCGGATCACCCGATGGCGTCCCGTGTCTTCAGCGCGGCCTCGACATAGTTGAGCACGTGGTCGCTGAGCATCCGGCCCACCTCGGGGTCGCGGCGGCGGAACGCCTCGGTGATCTGGTGGTGGTCGGCGGCTTTGGCGTGCAACTCCATGTTCAGCCAGCGCACCGACAGCGCCGTCCACACCTCCACGCCCAGGGACTCCCAGGTGTGCAGCAGCACGCTGTTGCGCGCCGCCCGCACGATCTCGCGATGGAAGTCCACGCTGTGCTTGATCTGCTCCTCGACGTCCCCGTTGGCGGTCGCCCGCTTGAGCTCCTCGACCTCGCGTTCCAGGGGACGGATGTCCTCGGCCAGCCTCGGCGCCGCGAGTTCGGCCGCGACGAGTTCGAGCCCGGCCCGCACGGGGTAGATCTCCGCCATATCCTCGACGCCGAAGTCGCGTACCCGCGCCCCCTTGTTCGGCACCGACTCGATCAGCCGCAGCGTCTCCAGTTCGCGCAGCGCCTCGCGCACGGGCGCCTGGCTCACGTTGAGCTCGGCGGCGATGCGCCGCTCGACGATGCGCTCCCCGGGCTGCCATCGACCGGCCAGCAGGCCGTCGACCAGGACGCGGCGGATCTGTTCCCGTAACGGGTTACGGGCCAGCCGGGAGGAGTCGTCCGGCCTCTCGGGGAGGTCGACCATCGACGGCCTTTCTGCTCGGAGTACGGGGTGGGGGAGGGCATCAACGAGAGTGCCACATCGTGGCGCGTTCACCGGCATGCGGCCGGCCGCCCTCCCGTGTCCCCTCTCCTCCGGCCACCTGGATGAACATGTCGCGCCGATTGGTCGTCCGATGCGCGCCCGGCAGCTGTCCGCGGCGGAAAGTGCGAGGTAGAAGGACCGACTTCAACAGGTCGGGGCATGTCGAGGTGGCCCGGCGCGCTATGCTCTCCTGTCGGAAATGTTCTGAAAAGCAGGCTGCCGCCTCGGGAGGACCGCCCCCAACAACGGTCACCGGAGCGCGGTGGGAGCCACGGTCCGTCGTGGCGCCCGGGAGCCGTCACGATGGCGCTCCTCATGTCGACTTGACGGAACGCGGTATTTCCCGGCTGCGCGGGCGCGTACAAGGGCGCGCCCGTTCCCCAACCCCTACGACCCCACCGAGACAGACCCAGCGGCGAGCCCGTCCCCCTTACGCACGACCGTGCCGCAGGCCAGCCCACACCACGTGAGACAGCACTGAGCACATGATGCACACATCGCGGATCCGGCCCAAGCCGCCAAACCGAGCCGGGCATTCCAACCACGCGTTCCGTCGGTCCGGGTACCCCTCTGGTGGTCCCGTCACCATCTCCAACGGCCCACGTCCCGACAGGGACGGACCCAAGCGGGTCACCTGGCCGACCGTCAGCGAGATCGCCTGGGGACTGGCGTCGGACAAGATCGCCATCCTCCTGGCCGTGGCGCTGGTGACGATGACGGTGCTGTCGGCGGGACCGTTGCACCCTGTCGACAACTTCATCAACACCCTGCCACGCCCCTTCTGGGATGAGATCAGGGTGTTCCTGATCCTATGGCCTGACACGGTCGCCTCGCGATTCGTCGCACTGCCCGTGCTGACCGTCGTGGCACTGCACCTGGCCTACCACCACCGCTCCTGGCGGCCGATCATTCTCGGCGCCGGTGGCGTCTTCGGCATGATCTGCCTGGTCGCCTCGATGAAGCTGCTGCTCGCCCGCAGCCACCCGCGTACCTACGACCCGTCGTTCTTCTCCGAGGGCGGGGTCTCCTTCCCCTCCGGGCACGGCGCGAACGCGATCATGATCTACGGCCTGGTGCTGTTCCTGATCGTCCGCTACCGCGCGGCCCGGCCGCATATCGTGCACCGGCTCGCCTACTGCATCGTCATGATCGCGGTGCTGCAGTCGGTGGTCTCGGCCTACCTGCACTTCCACTGGTTCACCGACCTGGTGACCGGGATGATCGCCGGCGGTTTCGCCCTGCGGTTGACGATCCGGCTGGACCGGATGATCCCCGAGGGACGCACCACGAACTGGTGGCCGTTCCGTCGCCAAGACGACGAGGTTGCGGCGGCCGCCGAATAGCCCCGGAACGCCTCCCACGGCCGTCGCGCATCGCGCGGCGGCCGTTTCCGTGTTCGGGAGGGGCCGCCTCGACACGTGCTCATGCGGGACACAAGAAGGCGGGGCCCGTAGGCCGGCGCCTGAAGGCGCTTCCACACGGACCCCGCTCCACGGTCGCTCGCCCGGAGGGAACCCCCCGTGCCCTCCTGCCCCGAGATCCCCCGATCGGGGCGGCGAACCCCCGGTGACGTCCGGGGGACCCCCATCACCCCGGCTCACCGTGACCGCTCGGCCGTGCTACTACCCCTTGAACAGTGACCAAACATCTTCTTCGGATTTTTTTCGCGCCGGTGTTCCGGCCTGCCGTGAGGTTCCTCCAGCGGTCGCGCGCCGCGGCGTGGCAGCCCTACATTTGGCTACACAGGGAGCCGTTCCGGATGCGCTCCCACACAGACGAGAGGTGCCCGTGTCGATCCTTCAGCCGGACATGAAGCGGATCAGGCTCTCGGTTCCCGCCGACGCCTCCTTCGACGCGGTCCGTGACCTCGACGGTACGGTCGCCGAGGTCGCCGACCCCAAGGACAGGTACCGCTACAAGCGCGACGACTACACGGTCGACTTCGAGGCGAC
Organism: Marinactinospora endophytica; assembly: GCF_054780875.1. Lineage (NCBI taxonomy): Bacteria > Bacillati > Actinomycetota > Actinomycetes > Streptosporangiales > Nocardiopsidaceae > Marinactinospora > Marinactinospora endophytica. Next base: position 134,831 of record NZ_BAAGVM010000007.1, read on the forward strand.
GGGGGAGACCAGCGTCGACGCCGGGGAGGAGATCGAGGTCTTCCGGGCGGTCCGCCTGCACGTGTGATCCGCCGTCGTGTGGGACCGGTCCCACACGGCCGGTGCCGCCGTCCTCGACGTGGACCCCGGTCCCTGAGGCCGGGGTCCACGTGTCGTCACCGGCAGGGCGTGGTCGCGTGGACCCCTCGCCGCCATGGGAACGCGGTCACCTGATCGGCCGCCTCCGCGCCCTCCCCGTCGGCGGGACGCGGGGACCGGGGACGATCCGAGGCCGTGGCGGCCCTCGTGGTGCCGGAAACGCGGGGCGCCGTCGCGGGCCGGGAGAACAGTCTGTACTCCCCCGCCTCGTGTCGGTTACGTTCTCCGTGCGGGGGGACACAGCCACCGACCGGAACGGCGGAGCCGACATGTCCGAACTCGCCTCGCCCCCCACCGACCCGTCCGGCGGACGGCGCCGACCCACCGGGCTGCGCGCCGACCTCCGCGCCGCTATCCCCGACGCGCTGGCCGCCCTGCTCGTCACCGCCACGGTCTTCGTCGTCCTCTACGCGCGGGTGCGCGCCGGGACCTCCGACACCGTCGCCGTCATGCCCTTCCTCGCCGACGCCGACGAGTACTGGATGTACTGGCTCAGCCAGGCCTTCGGCTGGTCCGCCCTGTTGTGGGCGTGGGGCACCGTCGTACTGGGGCTCCTGCTCTCGGGACCCCGGCCGCGCCGACTCGCCACGTCGGTGGCCCGGATCGAACGCCTGCACCGCACCACCTCCCTGAGCGCGATCGCGCTCATGTTCGCCCACGCGCTGATGTTCTTCGCCGAACTGGTCCGCTACGAGGACGAGCTGGGGTGGGCGGCCCGGATCGGCGCGGCCTACCTGGAGACCTTCGTCCCCGGCGGTTACACCAGTGGCACCGGGCAGATCGCCATCCCGATCGGCCAGGCGGCGATGTACCTGGCGCTCCCGTTGGGTCTGATGTTCTACGCGCGCCACCGGATCGGCGCGCGCACGTGGCGCAACCTGCACCGGTTCGTCATCGTCTGCTACGTGCTCGCCGTCTGGCACACCCTGCTGTACGGCACCAACGTCTGGTACGACGGCTGGCCGCGCACGGCCCTGTGGCTCGCCCAGCTCCCCATCGCCGTCCTGCTGCTGGCCCGCCTGCTCCGACCGTCCCGCCGCGGCGAGCGGCTGCGCGCCGGCGGGGGCGACAGGCGGCGCGGCCTCCTGCCCGTCTGGCTGAGGCTGGCCGGGCGCGCCGCGGCCGTCCTGGTGATCGTCGCCCTGGTCGCGGTCGTCGTCACCGGCAGGGACGGCGGGCGCCCGGCGCCGGGCGCCGGGGACGGACACGCCACCCACACCGAAGAGGGGACCGGCTGATCCGCCTGGGGCCGTGGGCGGGTCACAGCGTGTGGACGGCGGGCTCGTCCACCAGCACCGCCTCGTGGACCGACGCCCGTGCCCGGTCCAGGGCGCGCACGGCCTGGCGCAGGCCGTCGATCGCCGTGCGCGCGCCGTCCTCGTCCCGTTGTGGGTCGCGGGCGGCCCCCGCCGCGCAGAGCAGGGCCGAGAGCGCCGCCGCGACGAGCTCGACGGCCCGGAGCAGGCGGTCGCCGCCGGCCGGGGCCGGCCCCGCGGAGTCGCGGTTATGGGCGAGCGAGCCGATGGCCTGGGCCAGCCGGGTGGCCTGCCACTCGACCAGGGCGAACTCCTCGGTCTCACTGCGGACCCCGGCGGCCAGCGTCCGGCTCCGCGCGGTGGCGCCGAACTCGGCGGGGCTGGTCCCGGCGCGGAGCGCGGCACGCTCGGTGTCGATCGCGTTGCGCTCGGCGGCTCCGACGAGCGCGTAGGCCAGGCCCAGAGCCGTCGATCCGTCCCCCGAGCCCTGTCCGGCGCTCGCGGTGACACCGAGCTCGGCCAGCAGCGCCATGACCTGTTCGGTGCTGAGGGGGGTGTCGGCCCGTGTGATCGTCATGGCCACGATCGTAGACAGTCCGAAAAAGCGGAAAATCCGGTCGTGAGGGTTCGCCCTGGTGGGGCGGGGGTGACGTGGACGGCTCCCTGCCTTTCCGTGATCGTTTCGGCGCGCAACGTTAAAGGGAAGGTCGAGGATGGGTAAAGACGGCGTATGGCCACTCCTGAAGTCCGCCCCCTCCCCAGGCGTACGGCGCGGATCGCCGCACTGGCGCTGTCCGCGCTCGCCGTCACCGGATTCGCCGCCCCCGCGCAGGCGGCCACGGTCGCGGGAGCACCGTCGTCGGTCGCCGCGATCCTGCCCATCGACCTCGGTGGTTCCGAGCTGCTCAACCGCGGCGACTCCGGTCCCGAGGTCCGTGAGCTCCAAGAACGCCTGAACGAGCTCGGCTATTGGACGGGAACCCCTGACGGCCTGTTCCAGGACCTCACCGTGCAGGCGGTCTACGCCGTGCAGAAGGCCGCGGGCATCGACCGCGACGGCGTGGTCGGACCCCAGACCCGTAAGGCCCTCCGGGAAGGGGTGCGGCCCGAGGCCACCGCCTCGGGCGAGGCGATCGAGATCGACCTGGAGCGTCAGCTGCTCCTCGTGGTCTCCGACGGCCGTGTCGAGCAGGTCTTCAACACCTCGACCGGATCGGGTGAGACCTACGAGTCCCGGGGACGCCAGAGCGTCGCCGTCACCCCCACCGGCGCCTACACCGTCTTCCGCGAGGTGGACGCCTGGGACCCCGGCCCGCTCGGCGCGCTGTACCGGCCCAAGTACTTCAACGGCGGCATCGCCATCCACGGCTATCCCTCGGTTCCCCCCTACCCCGCCTCGCACGGGTGCGCCCGGGTGAGCACCCCGGCCATGGACTGGCTGTGGGAGAGCGGCCACCTCGACCACGGCAAGACCGTCATCGTGCGCTGACCCGCCTCCCGCGTTTCCCAGTCCTTCCGGCCCAGGTCGTGATACCTATGACCGGGAGGGGGCGGGGCAGCCCGTGCCACCGATGCGAAGACGGTCGGGTGCGCAGGAGGCAGGGTGAAGGTCGCGGTGGTAGGGGCCGGGAAGGTCGGCGCGATGGTGGCCGTGGGGCTGGTCTACCACGGGATCGCCCGAGAGATCGTCCTGGTCGACCAGGACACGGCACGGGCCAGGGGGGTCGCGCTCGACCTGGGCTACGCCGCGCCGATGTACCCCGAGGTGGACGTGCGCGCCGGGACCACCGACGACCTGGCCGGAGCCGGGGTCGTGGTCGTGACCGCGGGCCTCAACGAGAAGGCCGGCGGCGCGACCGACCGTTCCGATCCGCGCGGACGGCTGCGCCTGCTCGACCACAACGCCGGGGTCTTCCGCGACGTCGTCCCGGCCATCGCCGCGGCGGCGCCCTCGGCCACCGTCATGGTCATCACCGATCCGCCGGACCCGCTCGCCGACCTGGCGCGCTCCATCCTCGGCCACGACCGGGTCTTCTCCACCGGGACGGTCATCGACAGCCTGCGGTTCCGGGTGCGCCTGGCCCACGCGCTGGGCGTCACCCCGCGATCGGTCCACGCCCAGATCATCGGGGAACACGGCACCAGCGGGGTCTTCCTGTGGTCCACGGCCGCGGTCGGGGGCGTTCCAGCTCTCCACCTGGCCGAGCGGGCCGGGCACGACGTCGACCGGTTCCGCGCCGAGGTCGAGCGGGCCGTGCGCTACGCCAACATCGACATCATCGAGGGCACCGGTGCCAGCCGTTACGGCATCGGCGCGGTGGCCGCCATGCTGGTGCGCTGCGTGGCCCGGGACGAGCGCACCGTGCTCCCGGTCGCCTCGCACCGCCCCGCGTGGGGGACCACGCTGTCGCTGCCCTCGGTGCTGGGCGCCGGAGGGGTGCGTGAGGTGATCGAACCGGCGATGGACGACGCCGAGCGGGCGGCGCTGGAGGCCAGCGCGCGCACCCTGCGCGAGGCGGCCTCCACCGTCCTGGTCTAACCCCCTCCCGGCGACGGGGGCAGGCGGGGCCCCGGGAGGTGTGGGGGCGTCGGATCCGGACCGGTGAGGGGAGGCCCGCCGGGACCACGCGCGCGGGTTCGGCGCCGCGCCGCTCACCCGCGGACATGGGAGTGGGGTCAGGGGGCCGGTGGCCCCGGCTGGGCAGCGGTGTCCGGAGGTCTTCGCGTACCTGGTGGACGGGTGTTGCTGTGGCCGACCGGTTGAGACGCATGGGCCGATCGGGTTCGGCCGTGCGAAGGGGCGTCATGTCTTCGAATCCGTGGCCGTGGACCGGGGGAGGGGCTGGTCGTCCCGGTTGGGTACCGCTGTTCGGGGGTTTGCGTACCTGGTGGACGGGTGTTGCTGTGGCCGACCGGTTGAGACGCATGGGCCGATCGGGTTCGGCCGTGCGAAGGGGCGTCATGTCTTCGAGTCCGCGGACACGGGAGCTGTGAAAGAAAGGGGGAGGGGCCGGCGTCTCGCGCAGGACGCCGGCCCCTCGGCCGTCCCGCTATGGAGGGGGGCGCGGAGCGGCCTGTGTCCGAGTCCCCGAGACTCGAACGCGTGTACGAATACTACGCGCCGGTGGGATCCCTGTCGAGGGGCCGGTGCCCCGCGTCCGGCCGGAAGCGGCCTCCTCCCCCCGGGGGAAAGGGTTGGCGAGCAGAAGAGGTGGGTAGCGGGCCGCGATCGCGCCACGCCGGCCTGCCGACCCAGGAGGAGCAGCATGGACACGACAGCGCCCCACCACGTCTTCCACCCCGCCGAGCGCCCCGGCCACCCACTGCTGTTGCTGCTGCACGGACCCGACGGTGATGAGGAGGAGCTCGTCGCGGCGGGACGCGGCCTCCTGCCCGAATCCGCCCTGCTCGCCCCGCGCGGGTTCGGCGTCCACGACGGGATGGACGGACGCGAGGTCGAGGAACGGGTGGTCCGCCTGGAGCGATTCGTCGACAAGGCGACCATCCACTACGGCCTCGACCCCGACGGCGTCATCGCGGTCGGACGCTCCGACGGCGCGTCCCTCGCCGCCGCCAGCCTCCTGCTCCACCCGGGCCTGTTGCGCGCGGCGGTCATGTTCGCGCCGGCTCCGGTCCTGCACGACCCGCCCCGCCCCGACCTGACGGGACGGTCGGCGTTCATCGCGGCGGGGCGCGCCGATCGCGTCACCGACCCTCTCCAGTCGGAGCGACTCGCCGCCGACCTGCGGCGCTGCGGTGCCGACGTGGTGCTGCACTGGCACCCGGGGGAGGGCGACGCGGTGAGCGGGCCGGCACTCGACGCCGCCCAGGCGTGGTTGCGCGTGCGTGACACCGCGCTGTGACCAGGGCGCGCGGGCGCCGGCCCGTCCCGGGATCACGGAAGGTCGCCCACCTCCCGCACCCACGCCGACTCCACCAGGACGACGTACTCGTTCACCACCGGTGAGCCGTCCGCGATGTCGGTCGTGTCCCCTTCCATGGCCACGGTCTCGTGGTAGAGCGGCATCCCGGTGTCGGCGTCGAACATGATGCGCCGCTGGAGGGTCCCCCCCTCGGAGAAGAGGCGGTCCTCCGCCACGAACAGCACCCCGGTGCGGCCCTCGCGGTCGGTGGCCTGACCCGCGAGGCGCACGCCGTCGTCCTCGGCGAGCATGCGCAGGATCCTCTCCTGCTCCCCTGGGGACACCGGCATCTCCTGGTAGAGACGCTGCAACCCGTAGAAGACCTCCGCCGTGTCGACCTCCGCGTTCTCGATGCCGTCCCCCTCGGCGAGCTGCCGGCGCAGGGTGTCGGGGTCCTCCGCCAGCGTCCCCGGGGCCCAGCTGAACTGGAGTCCTTCGTCGGGGTGCGACCATTCGTACTCGGTGGCCTCGGGCTCGAACAGGGCGTCGATGGGGCCGCGGTCGCCGGCCAGGTGCTCGGCCGGCCGGGGCCGCTCGACCACCCGGCCGGTGTGGTCGGGGGAACGCCAGACCTGTTCGTCCACCGGTGCGATCCCCCACCCCTCCTCTCCGGTGTCGAGGTCCTGCGACAGGGTGAGGTTCCACCGGGAGAGGCGGACGTAGGCGACCTCGCCCTCTCCCGCCGTGGCCGGTCGCGCCGCGGCCCGCTCGGCCAGCTCCCGCAGCTCCTCCCCCGCGTCGTCCAGCTCCCCGGGGAGCACGCTGAGCGGCGCCGGCGGTGGAGTGGCTTCGGCGGTTCCGGGATCGCGGTACAACGTCACCCCCGTCAGCAGCAGCGTGGCGACACCCGCCGCCAGGCCGAGCAGCAGGGGCCGGCGGCCTCGGGCCGGGCCGCCCCGCACGGACGCGGGCACGGTCCCGGTCTGGATGCCGGCGCGGGCCTGGTCCATCCGCTCGGGGTCGGGCCGGGTCCCTGCCGCCGGATCATGCGGTGCGAAAAGATCGCGTACGACCTGCTCGTCGGCGTTCATCGGTTCTCCTCCACGAGGGTGGGACGGGTCAGGGGGAGCGGCCCGGGGCCGTCGCCGTCGGGCTGGGCCGCGGAGTCGGCGAGAAGCCGCTGGATGCGCTTGCGCGCCCGATGCAGCCGCACCCGGGCCGTCGCGACGGTGCAGCCCAGGACCTGCGCGGCCGCGGGCATGTCCAGCCCCTCCCAGGCCAGCAGCATGACCAGCTCGCGTTCTCGGGGGCGCAGCGCCTTCAGCGCGGACAGGGCGGTCTGGCGGTCGAGGACCTGCCCGGCGGCGTCGGAGCTCGCCGGGAGCCCCGGTGGCTCCCCGTCGAACAGGCCGAACAGTTCGCCGCGGCGTCGAGCGCCCCGACTGCGCGCCAGCACGATGTTGCGGGCCGTCGCGTAGAGCCAGGGCAGCGGAGCGTGCCCGGGTATCCGGTCCCGGCGGCGCCAGGCCACCGCGAACGTCTCCGCCGCCACGTCGTCGGCCTGATCGGGACCCAGCCGGCGCAGGGCGTAGCGGTAGACGTCGGGATAGTGCCGTTCGAACAGGCGGGCGAACCCGTCGCTCGTGGAGGCGTCGGGATCCTCCTCGGATCGCGTCATCGGATTCCTTCCGGTGCGGTGTCGTCCTCTCATGTCCGCCACGGGGCCGTTATTACGGGCTCCCGGGATTTTTTCCTCTCGGCCGCCGTCGCCGCCCCCGCCAGGGGCGAAGGCGGTTGTCCACGCGGGTGGAACGAGGGGCCGGACGACGCGATGGCGCGACGGTTGATACGCCGTCGGGGACCGCCCTGTCGGACCTGGTCGTGTGAGACCTTCGGCGACCGATCGCTCCCCTTCGCCCCGACGCCGACCTGCGGGTGGAGCCGCACGAGCGCACCGGGGAGACCGTGGCGTCCTACGCGCGTGCGCGGGAGGTCGCCGGTCGGTGAGCGCCGGGCGCGTCCCCGACCACACCGGTATCGCCTGGTCCGGGGAGACGGTCCCCCTGAGGTGGGTCCTCCTCCGCATGTCCCTGGAGAACGCGCACCACACCGAGCAGGTGGACGTCGTCCGGGAACTCCTCGACGTCGGGACGGGCGACCATCGTCCAGGTCGAGCCGGTTCCCGTCCGCATTCCAGCCGCTCAAGTGTGAAGAGGGTCGCTTCTGGGAAGATCCCGGACTTTCCGGTCCTAACGGTTGGGGTGAGGGTTCCCATGGAGAGCTACGGGGTCCAGATCGGCCTCGTGTTGGTCCTGGTCGTGTTGAACGCGGCGTTCGCCGGAAGCGAGATCGCGCTCATCACGCTGCGGGAGGGGCAGCTGAAGCGCTTGGAGGAGCAGGGGGCGGGCGGGCGGCTGGTGGCCCGGCTGGCCCGCGACCCCAACCGGTTCCTGGCCACCATCCAGATCGGGATCACCCTGGCCGGGTTCCTCGCGTCGGCGACCGCGGCCGTCGCCCTGGCCCAGCCGCTGATCGAACCCCTCAGCGGGGTTCTGGGTGCGGCCGCCAGCCCGGCGGCGATCGTGCTGGTCACCATCGTGCTGACCTTCGTCACCCTGGTCTTCGGCGAGCTCGCGCCCAAGCGCATCGCCATGCAGCGGGCCGAGACCTGGGCGCTGCTGGCCGCGCGCCCGCTCAACCTGCTGGCCGCGATCTCGCGTCCGGCGGTGTGGCTGCTCAGCGTCTCCACCGACCTGGTGGTGCGGCTGACCGGGGGCGACCCCAAGGCCAACCGGGACGAGGTCACCGAGGAGGAGCTGCGCGACCTGATCTCCACCCAGAGCGGGCTGGCTCCCGAACAGCGCACCATTCTGTCCGGCGCGTTCGAGATCACCGACCGCCGCCTACGCCAGGTCCTGGTGCCACGTCGCGACGTGGACGCCCTGCCCGCGGCCCTGCCCGCCGACGAGGCCGTTCGGGTCCTCGCCGAGCGTGGGCACTCGCGCGCCCCGGTGGTCGCCGACGACGACCTCGACGACATCGTCGGTGTCGTCCACTGGTCGGATCTGCTCCGCGGTTCGGGGAGTGTCGGCGAGCTCGCGCGCGTCCCGCTGCTGCTTCCCGACTCCCTGCCGGTCTCCCTGGCCCTGCAGCGCATGACGGCCGAACACCAGCAGCTCGCCTTCGTCATCGGGGAGGTCGGTTCCACCCAGGGCATCGTCACCCTGGAGGACCTGTTGGAGGAGATCGTCGGCGACATCTACGACGAGACCGACTCCGACATCCGTACCGTCACCCGGCTGGACGACGGGGCCATCCTGATGCCCGGCACGTTCCCGGTGCACGACCTCGATGACCTCGACATCGCCTTCGCGGACGCCCCCGAGGGCGACTACGTCACCATCGCCGGGTTGCTCATCGCCCGGCTCGGCCACATCCCCACCGAGCCGGGGGAGCGGGTCGACCTGGGAGGCTGGACGGCCACCGTCAGCGCCACCGACGGCCGGGCCATCACCGAGGTCCGGCTCGTCCCGGTCGAGGCGAGTTCGCGTGGCGCCGGTGAGGTGGGGGCGGACAAGGGGTGACCGCTGAGGGAGGATAGGGGAGGGGCCCCGCGGAGGTCCGAGCCGCAGGGCCCCTCTGTCATCGCGGAACCGCTCAGGCGCCGGTGGCCTTCGCCACCGCCGCCAGCGCCGAAGCGTTGGCGAAGTACTTGTTGGCGGCGAGGTCGGCGACCGTGACGATGCCGAACGCCTCCTTCAGCAGCTCACCGTCGCGCTCGGACACGCCCTTCAGGGCACTCACCGGGGCGGCCAGCACCTCGGCCAGCTCCTTGTCGGCCCAGGCCTTGTCCACGACACCGTCCAGGTCCACCGATACGGCCATGCCGTCTCCTTGTCTCGTTGTCGGCAAAGTGACGATCCGGCCCCCACGGGAGTCCACGGCCGTGCGGGGCGGATCACCCCACGCAACGGTGGTCATACGGGGACGGTTCCCAAAGAGTCGGTCCCATCGGTGAATTAACCCCCCACCTGGGGTGACGCAAGGAGAGGTCGGGAAATCCCCGAGGAAACGGTGGTCCGTTACCTCGATTTCCCGCCGGGCAGGAACTCCTGCGCCTTGGCCTTGACCCCTTCCTTGACCACCGACCAGGCGTCGGGATCGCCCTTGGCCAGGGCGGCGGCCACGCTCTCCATCTGTTCCAGGGTGGCGTGCGGCGGGATCGGGGGCACCGCGCCGTCGGTGACGAACTCCACCACGCAGGGGCGGTCGGCGGCGAGCGCGCTCCGCCACGCGCCGGCCACCTCCTCGGGATCCTCGACCCGGATCCCCCGCAGGCCGATGCTCTCGGCGAACGCCGCGTAGGGGAAGTCGGGCAGCCGCTGTGAGGGCAGGAACTGCGGGGCGCCGCCCATCGCCCGCAGCTCCCAGGTCACCTGGTTGAGGTCGCGGTTGTTGAGCACGCCCACGACGATCCGCGGGTCCTCCCACTCGTGGTGGTACAGCCCCATGGTGATCAGCTCGTTGATGCCGTTCATCTGCATCGCCCCGTCACCGACCAGCGCGATCACCGGACGGCCGGGGTGGGCGAACTTCGCCCCCGTGGCGTAGGGCGCGCCCGGCCCCATGGTCGCCAACGTGCCCGACAGCGAGCCGCTCATTCCCGGTCCGAACCGCAGGTGACGGGCGTACCAGTTGGCCGCGGACCCCGAGTCGGCGGTGACGATCGCGTCCTCGGGCAGCAGCGGGGACAGCTCGTGGAACACCCGCTCGGGGTTGATCGGGTCGGCCGTGACGTGGGCGCGCCGCTCCATCACCTGCCACCACCGTCGGACGTTGTCCTCGATCCCCTTCCGCCAGGACCGGTCCTCCTCGCGCTCCAGCAGGGGAAGCAGCGCGCGCAGGGTCGCGGCCGAATCGCCGGGAAGGTTGCACTCGAACGGGTAGCGCATGCCGAGCATGGCGGGGTCCGCGTCGATCTGGACGGCGCGGGCCTGGTCGAAGTCGGGCAGGAACTGGCTGTAGGGGAAGCTGGAGCCGACGACGAGCAGGGTGTCGCAGTCACGCATCATCTCGTAGGAGGGACGGGTGCCCAGCAGGCCGATGGCCCCGGTGACGAACGGCAGATCGTCGGGCAGGACGTCCTTGCCCAGTAGCGCCTTGGCCACCCCGGCGCCCAGCACGTCGGCGACCTCGGTCAGCTCCCGAGCGGCGCCGCGCGCTCCCTGACCGGCCAGGACGGCCACCCTGCGGCCCGCGTTGAGGATCTCCGCGGCGTGCGCGAGCCCGTCGGCGGGCGGGACGACCTCGCCCGAGGACGCGCCGAGGCTGGAGGGGACCATCTTGAACTCGTGGCCGGGAGGCGAGTAGTCCAGGTCCTGGACGTCGGCGGGGATGACGACCGCGGTGACGGTACGCCGGGCCGTGGCGATGCGGATGGCGCGGTCCAGCACGTTGGGGAGCTGTTCGGGGACGGTCACCATCTGTAGGTAGTCGCCGGCCACGTCCTTGAACAGCGACATCAGGTCGACCTCCTGCTGGTAGGAGCCGCCCATCGCGCTGCGCGCGGTCTGGCCGACGATCGCGACCACGGGGACGTGGTCGAGCTTGGCGTCGTAGAGCCCGTTGAGCAGGTGGATGGCGCCCGGCCCGGACGTCGCGACGCAGACGCCGACACGGCCGGAGAACTTCGCGTAACCGGTGGCCTCGAACGCCGCCAGCTCTTCGTGCCGGGCCTGGATGAAGCGGGGGGAGTCGTCGGCGCGCTCCCAGGCGGCGAGCAGTCCGTTGATGCCGTCGCCGGGGTAGCCGAAGACGTGCTCCACCCCCCATTCCCGCAGGCGTTTCAGGACGTGATCGGAGACGAGGTCCGCCATGGTCGTTCCCTTCGTGGAGTGCGCGCGGGTGCCTCCACCCTCGACTTCACGGATGCGGGCTCCCAGGTGCGGGAGCGTCTCACCGGCCGCTACCCGGTCGCCTGTCGGACATTCCCGGCGCGGAAGGCCGGACCGGCGTTGGGACGGCGTGTTCGGCGGGGTCGCGAAAGAGAAGGGAAGAGAAGTGCGATCGCCCGTTTACGGAACGTGGTGTGGGAAGGGAGGAGACGTGTGGGGGCGATCTCCGTCGCTCGTCGCCCTCGCCGCTGGAGGAGGAGCGGGCCCTCAGCCCCCCTGGACGTCTCGCCGGACGCCGCTTGAGGGCCCGCTCGCCACACACATGCGAGGGCATATGGTGCGAGAAGCGGTATTGGGTACCGCTCTCACCTGGAGACACTACAGTTTGCATGCGAGCAATTGCAAAGAGTGGCGCCCCGTGTCGGCGGATCGACGGTGATCACGGCCGCCGTCGGGTGGCGTTCACCCTCGCTTCGGCCACGCGGTCGCGGACCGGTCCCCGGACGGCCGGACCGTGTCCCGGCAGCAGCAGGTCCGCCGCCAGACCCTCCAGTTCCTCCAGCGCCCGCACCGTGCCCGGGCCGTCGTGGTTGAACATGGCGGGCAGGCACTGGCCGCCCCGCAACCGCGAGGTGGGGTGCGCGCTCACCAGGGTGTCCCCCGTCACCAGCGCGCCCACCGCCGGCAGGTGATAGGCGCAGTGTCCCGACGTGTGCCCCGGGGTGGGCACCGGGACCGGCCGCCCCGGCAGGTCGAGGGCACCGGCGGAGGGGAAGGCGCGGGCCTGCGGCACCTCGACGTGGGTGAGCCCGCCGGTGCGCACGGCGTGCACCGCCCAGGGCAGCACGCCGGGACGCCAGGCGTTGGCGAGGATCTGGGCCGGGGTGACCTGCTCCAGGTAGGCGCGCCGGGCGTGGGGGACCTCCCGGGCGTCCATGTAGACGGGGACGTCATAACGGGCGAGGAAGCGGGGGATCGAGCCGATGTGGTCGACGTGCGCGTGGGTGACGAGGATCGCCCGCACCGCTTCGGGACGGTGACCGATCGAGCGGATGGACGCCTCGACCGCGTCGGCGTCGCCGGGATATCCGGCGTCGATCAGGGTGAGGTCGGCCCCCTCGACGAGGATGACCCAGTTGGTGTTGCTACCGGTGGCGAAGTGGACGCCTTCGGCCACCTGGACGACGTCGCCTGCTCGCATGCTGCTCCTCGATGGGATGGACGTGGTCACCGGCATCGCGCTCGGGGACCGTGGCAGCAGTCTGACGGTCCTCGGTGTGGGAGGCAGCCGGTTTGCGCGGCCACGCCACTCGCCCGGTACGGTGACGCGCCGCAGTGTCGGAGGCGTCCCCCTCGGGACGGGGAGGGGGCCGGCCTCGCGGGGAGGCCCTTTGCCGCGCGTGTGGTCCGGGAGCGGGCCCGTCCGGCCCGGTGATTCCCGAGGCGGGGCGGATCGGGCAGCCACCCCGGAGGGGGCGGCCGCGCGGCCGGAGCCGGGCGCAGCGTCCCCCGGGGGCCATGGGACCGGCGTTGTCTCCGCATCGCGGCGGACGCGCTCGGAGTCGGACGTCCGTGTCTCCCGGCCGGCCGCGGCGCCCCTCGGCCGTGGGGTGCCGTCCGGCCTCTTCCCGCCGTCCGCGTCTTCTCGTCCACGGACCGTCATCCGGGGACGCGCGCTGCGGCCGGGCGCGGTCCGCCGCCAGAGCCGGCGGGGAAGCGGGGCCGCCCCCGGCCCCCGGTGGTGGGCGGGCGCCCGCCCCGCCGTGGCAGGAGAGGGCGCCCGTGGACCCGGCCGGTTCGGCCGGGGAACCGACCGGCCGGGAGAACAGGTGAACGGCGCTCGGGAGGGGCCGTTCAGCGGCGGGACACGGGCGGCGACGCGCCCGCCACGGCCGCTACCGGGCCGCCGTCTCCTCCCCCGATTCCCCGACGTCGGCCGGGCGGGTCGCGGGGGTGACGACGGGGAAGTCCCGTCGGGCCTTGTCGACCAGGCCGAACAGCGTGGCCAGCAGATGGAGATCACCCTCGTGCCCGACCTCCCCCGCGGCGATCAGCTCGGGCAGGGAGGCGGGGTGGGCGACGATGCGGTTCAGCATCGCCCGGTCCAAGACGAGGGTCAGTCCGGGGCGTGAACCGGGCAGGGGGTTCGCGGCGTCGTGCACCAGGACGCCGTTGGACAGCACGGTGTGGTACTCGGCGTCGTCGCGCAGTCTCCACAGGATGTGGAGGGTGTGCCCGGCGGCGCGCGGACCGTCCAGACGCACGGCCAGCGCCTCGAAGAGCTGCCGGGGCTCCAACGCGGCGAGCAGGTCCCCGCCGGCGGAGCGTCGCGGCGCGTGGGGGCGACCGGTGCGCAGCTCCAGCGCGGCGGTGAGATAGAAGTTGCGCCAGGTCGCGTTCTCGGCGCCGTAACCGAGCTGTTCCAGCGCCGCGGCCTGGAGCTCCCGGGCGCGGGCGTGGTCCGGCTCGGCCTGGACGACGTGGTCGACCACTTCGACCACCCAGCGGTAGTCACCCGCGGCGTAGCTCTCCCACGCCATGTCCACGACGCGGTCGGCACCGCCCATGAACCGCACATAGCGCTGAGCGGCGGCCACGGGCGGGTGCGGCCACAGGTGCGCCGGGTTGCCGTCGAACCAGCCGATGTAGCGCTGGTAGATCGCCTTGACGTTGTGGCTGGTCGAACCGTAGTAACCGCGCGCGTGCCGAGCGCGCTCCAGGCGTGGGGGCAGGGCCAGGTTCTCGGCGATGTCGGGGGCGGTCAGCCCCCGGTTCATCAGCCGCAGCGTCTGGTCGTGCAGGTAGGCATAGAGGTCGCGCTGTTCGCACAGGAACCGCACCACCGCCTCGGCCCCCCAGGTGGGCCAGTGGTGTCCGGCGATGAGCACCTCGGCCCGGTCGCCGAACAGGACGACCGTCTCGGTGAGCGACCGCGCCCACGCCCGCGCGTCCCGTACCGGGGCCCCGCGCAGGGTGCCCAGGTTGTGCTGGGTGTGCGTGGCCGTCTCGGCCACGCACAGCACGGCGAGGTCGGGCAGGAAGAAGTTCAGCTCGGCGGGCGCCTCGGTGTCGGCGGCGAGCTGGAAGACCATCCGCACCCCGTCGACCGTGTGCTCCTGTCCCGTCCGCTCCACGTGCACGGTGGGACGGACCAGGCTGACCCGGCCGGTGGAGGTCGCCAGCCCGAGCCCCACGCCCACCTGCCCGCGCGGACCCGGCTCCAGCGCCGAGCCGTACATGAACACCGCGCGACGGCTCATCACCGTGCCGGCGTGGACGTTCTCGCTGACGGCGTGCTCGGTGAACCCCTCGGGCGCCAGGACCTCGATCTCGCCCGACGCGAACCGCTCGGCGTCGGCCAGGCCGAGCACCCCGCCGAAGTGGTCGACGTGGTTGTGGGTGAACACCACCGCTGTCACCGGCCGGTCGCCGCGGTGCCGGCGATACAGGTCCAGGGCGGCCCGGGAGGTCTCCACGCTGATGAGCGGATCGATCACGATCACGCCGCGCTCGCCCTCGACCAGCGTCATGTTGGACAGGTCGAACCCGCGCACCTGGTAGACGCCGGGGACCACCTCGAACAGGCCCGCCTCGGCGAGCAGGCGCGCCTGCTCCCACAGGCCGGGGTGGACCGAGTCGGGGCGCCGCCCGTCCAGGAATCGGTAGCGGTCGAAGTCCCACACCACGCGCCCCGCCGCGTCCTCGATGCGGCGGCGCGCGGGCCCGGCGACGAACCCCCGCCGGGCCGCGGCCAGGTCGTCGTCGAAACCGTCCGGCGCGGACTCGGCCGCGGCCCGGTTGGCCGCTGCGATGCGCTCGGTCGGAGCGGAGGGGCGGTCCATCGGTCGTCCTCTCTGTCTCGGTGCCGGAGGGTCAACGGGCCCGGCGGACCAGCTCCCGGGCGATCCCGTTGCGCTGGATCTCCGACGTCCCGGTCAGGACGCGGAACATCCGGATCTTGCGGAAGAGGTACTCGACCTCGTTGCCCTGGGTGAGTCCCTCCTTGCCGTGGATCTGCACGGCCTCGTCGAGGATGCGGAAGGCCGTCTCCCCGACGAAGAGCTTGCACATGAACGCCTCGGCGCGCGCGTCCCCGCCCGCGTCGAGGGTGGCCAGCGCCGCGTAGGTCATCGAACGCGCGGCGTAGAACGTGGCCGCCATGTCGGCCAGCTTGTGCTGGATGGCCTGGAGGCCGATCAACGGCTGTCCCCCCGCGACGGTACGGGACAGGGCCCGGTCGCGGGACAGCTCGATGGCGCGTCGCGCGGCCCCCAACGCGGACGGGCAGTGCAGGAGCCGGTTGCGGGTGACCCGGCCCAGGGCGATGCGCATCCCCTCGCCCTCCCGGCCGAGGAGGTTGGCGGCGGGGACGTGGCAGTCCTTCAAGACGATGTCGCTCTCGATGTGCTCGCCCGACATCGGCGTCGCCCCCTCCCGGACCTCGCATCCGGGGCTGTCGAGGTCGACGAGGAAGGCGGAGAAGGCGTCCTCCTCGCCCTCCATCCGGGCCACGACGATCGCGAAGTCGGCGAACGGGCCCGCGGTGCTGAAGACCTTGTGCCCCGTGAGCCGGTAGCCGCCGCCGTCGCGCACCGCGGTGGTGCGCATCGAACGGACGTCGGAGCCCGCGTCGGTCTCGGTCAGCGAGAAACAGCAGGCGCGTTCCCCGCGCACCACGGGCATCAGGTAGGTGGCGAGCTGGTGGTCGGTCGCGTGCCGGAGGATGTCGCCGGCGCGCAGCGGTCCGCCCATGTCCCCGAGGACGCTGTGGCCGAGCACCCGGCCGCTCGCGCCGACCTCCTCCTTGAGGGCGGCCAGCGCGGTCAGGGACAGGCCCCGGCCGCCGTACTCCTCGGGCAGGTGGACGCCGTAGAAGCCGAGCTCGCGGCTGCGCCGCCAGACCGGTTCGAGGTCGGCCCGGGTCAGCCGGGAGGTGTGGGTGATGCCGCGCTCGCGCTCGTAGTCGGCGAGCTCGCCGTCCAGGTAGTCGCGCAGCCGTTCGACCAGCTCGGACAGTGCGGGGTCGGGGTAGGAGGGGCGCAGGGAGAACGTCATCGTGGGGCTCCTGTCCGGTTCAGTTCACTCGTCGCGCGGAGTCCGCCCAGAACGGCTCGCGTACCGCCCTGCGGTCCAGCTTGCCGTTGCGGTTGTGCGGGAGCCGGGACACGAAGTCGACCGACCGGGGCTTCTTGAAGCGGTCGAGGCGTTCGGCGCAGAAGGCGATCAGCTCCTCGGCGGTCGGCTCGTGGCCGGGACGCGGGACGACGACGGCCTTCACCGCCTCGCCCCACATCTCGTCGGGGACCCCGACGACGCAGACCTCCTCGACGGCGGGGTGGTCGTACAGGGCGGCCTCCACCTCGGTGCAGTAGATGTTGAACCCGCCCGAGATGATCATGTCCTTCTTGCGGTCCACGATGAACAGGTAACCGTCCTCGCGCATCCAGGCCAGGTCGCCGGTGTGCACCCAGCCGTCGCGGAAGGTGCGCGCCGTCAGCTCCGGGTCCTTCCAGTAGTGCGTCACGCAGTCGGGACCGCGGACGATGATCTCGCCGACCTCGCGCGGGGCGACCTCGCGGCCCTCCTCGTCGACCACGCGGATCTCGGTGTCGTAGGCGGCCCGCCCGCACGAGCGCAGCAGTTCGGGGTCCTCGGCCACCGCCCGGGCCACCTCCTCGCGGCTCAGGCCGGCCACCACGCTGGTCGTCTCGGCCAGGCCGTACCCCTGGGCGACGACCGGACCGAACAGGGCGACGGCGTCGCGGAGGCGCCGCGGCGAGATCGGCGCTCCGCCGATACGCACGCTGGTCAGGCTGGACAGGTCCCGGTCGGCCGCTTCGGGGTGGGCGAGCACCATGTTGAGCATGGCGGGGACCAGGAAGGTCGCGGTGATGCGCTCGCGCTCGACGGTGTCGAGGAACGCCTCGGGGCTCCAGGAGGGCAGGACGTGGGTGGTCGACCCGCCGAACACCCCGCTGAGCAGGTTCATCCCGGTGGCGTGGGTGATCGGCCCGCAGGCGAGGTAGCGGGTGCCCGGTCCCAGGCGCGACTCCTGGCTCATCAGTTGCTTGCGCATGTTGGCGAGCCGGTTGCCGAAGGTCTGGACGGCCGCTTTCAGTTTTCCGGTCGAGCCGGAGGTGAAGTTCAGGACGGCCGGATCATCGTCACCGACCTCGACGGCCACCGTGCCCTCCCGGCCCGCCCGCACCAGGGCCTGGTAGGACAGCTCGCCCGACGCGGGGGCGGGTGCCGCCTCATCGGTGTCGATGCGGACCGGGACGCAGCCCGTGTCCGCCCCGGCGATGGCGGCCAGGGCGATGTCGCGGTGGGCGGTGTCGAAGAGCAGGGCGCGCACGGGGGCGTCGCGCAGGATGTGCTCGATCTCGCCGGGCCCGAGCCGCGCGTTGATCGGGACCCGCAGCAGACCGGCCTTGTAGAGGGCGAACTCGATCTCGACCAGTTCCCCGCGGTTCCAGGCGAGGGCCGCGACCGCGTCCCCCCGGCCGAGTCCGAGGTGGTCGGTGAGGGCGGAGGCGAGGCGATCGGTGGTCGCGTCGAGCTCCCGGTAGGTCCAGGTGCGCGGGCCGCAGACGAGTGCGGGCTCGTCGGGCCAGTACCGCGCGCTGCGGGTGAGGTAACCGCCCAGGTTCATCGACGCCTCCGGAGCCAATTTGCCTGACAAGGTGAATGTTTTCGGACAGTCTGTTCAGTAGCTGTCTAGGTGTCAAGCCTTCCTACACTGGACGGGGCTTGAGGTCGGCCGGAGAAGGTCGCGGCCCCGCACGGCGACGAGAGGTGACGATGGCGGAGGACAGGCGCACCCGGCGCACGCGGCGGGCGCTGCGCGAGGCCCTGGTGGCGTTGGTGCTGGAACGCGGGTTCGGCGCCCTGACGGTCGAGGACATCGCCGAGCGCGCCGACGTGGCGCGCGCCACCTTCTACAGCCACTTCCAGGGCAAGGACGACCTGTTCGCCCGGGTCACCTCCGACCTCCTGGCCGACCTGGACGAGCGGATGCGGCCGGCCGTCACCGAGAGCACGGTCGGCTTCACCGGGCGGCCGCTGCTGGAGCTGCTGCGCCACGCGCGCGACGAGCGGGACCTCTACCGGATCGTGCTCCAGGGGGAGGGGGACGGGCGGCCGCTGCGGATGTTCATCGACTCGTGCGCGAGGGTCACCGCCATGGAGTTCCGGGTGCGCGCCGAGCGCAACGGCGTCACCCCGCGCATCGATCCGGACCTGCTGGCCCGGGTGTGGGTCGGCGAGCAGGTCGCCGTCCTCCAGTGGTGGGTCGCCCACGAGACCCCGCCGATGCCGGCCGAGGAGGTGGTGCGCATGCTGCTCGACCTCGCCCTGCGCGGCCGTTACTGGGCCAGCGGATTCGACGTCCCCGGCTGAGCGCGCACCGCGTTCGACGGTCACGGGTCCGGCCGGTCCCGCCCCTGGTGGGACGGCCGGACCCTTTCTGCTGCTCCGACGTCCCCGTTTCCACCTCTTGAGCCCTGAGTGTGATCTAGCTTATATTGCGTGCGTCACGTCAGCTAATGGACAGAGTGTCTGGTTTCTTCGGATGGGATCGGCTCTCGGTCCGGTGAGGAGCGGTCCGTGGACGCATCGACGCCGGTTTCCGGTGGAACCGAACTTCTGGCCCGGCTCGACCGCCTTCCCCTGTCCCGTCCCCATCGCCGGCTGATGCTCCAGGGCGGGATGGGCTACATGTTCGAGTCCTACGACGGGGTGCTCCTCGGTTACGCGGCCTCGGCGGTCGTGGCCCTGTGGGCCCTGGACTCGGCGACGTCCGGATGGGTCCTGGCGTCGGTGTTCGTCGGCTTCCTCATCGGCGCGCTGATCGCCGGCGCCCTCGCCGACCGCATCGGACGCCGCAGGGTCCTGATGTACGCCCTCCTCGTCTACGTGGTGTTCACGCTGCTCGCGGCGACCGCGTCAGGACCGGGGGAACTCATCCTGTGGCGGATCCTCAGCGGTATCGGGATCGGCGCCGAGGCGACGGTGATCGTGCCCTACGTGTCGGAGCTGCTGCCCAGCCGGGAGCGGGGGCGCGGCATCGGCCGGACCATGATGTTCCTGGGCGTGGGACACGTCCTGGCCGGCCTGACCGCCGTCACCGTCATCAGTCCCGCCCCCGAGACCGGGTGGCGGATCGCGTGCCTGTTCGGCGCCGCGCCGGTGCTCCTCCTGCTGTGGTGGCGCCGCTCGATGGTCGAGTCGCCGCGCTTCCTCATCGCCCAGGGGCGCCTCGACGAGGCGCGCGAGATCGTCGAGGAATTCGAGCGGGAGGCCGAGCGGGCGGGAGCCGTGGTCGAGCCCGTCGCGGCGGCCGGCGTGACGGCCCGCGACTCGGGGGCCGCGACGGTCGAGCGGACCTCGGCCCTGCGCCGGTTGGCCGCTCTGTGGGGGCCGGGGATGGCGCGGCGCAGCACCGTGGTGTGCCTGCTGTGGTTCGCCTTTCAGGCCGCCCAGTACGGTTACGGGACCTGGCTGCCCACGCTGCTCGTCCTTCAGGGGTTCGCCATCTCCACGAGCTTCGCGTTCACCCTGGCCGGGGCCGTCGCCGAGATCCCCGGCTACTACCTGGCGGCCGTCATCAGCGAGCGCATCGACCGCAAGTGGACCATCGTGCTGTTCCTGCTCGGCGGCGTCGGCTGCGCGGCGGGGCTCGTCGTCGCCGACAGCGTCGTGACGGTCTTCTGCTGCACGGTCGGGCTCTCGTTCTTCATGAACGGCACCGCCTCACCGCTCTACGCCTACACCTCCGAGATCTACCCGACGTCCCTGCGCATCACCGGCATGGGGGTCGCCAGCGCCACCGCCCGGGTCGGCAGCATCCTGGCGCCGGTCACGATCGGCTACCTCTACGCCGACCTCGGGTTCGGTGGCGTGTTCACGATGCTGTGCGGTCTGCTCCTGGGCGGCGCCCTCATCCTGGCGGCCTTCGGCCTGCGCACCGCGGGGCGCAGTCTGGAGGAGATGCACGATCCGGTGGCCGCGCCGGGCCGGACGGAGGGGGTGGCCTGACGGGACGGTCGCCCGAGGTGGGTCGGCCCGGAGCACGGGACCTCGCCCCGGCGGCGGGCGCCGGCACGGCGTCCGCCCGAGACCGTGGCCGAACCGGGGAGCGCGGTCGGACCACCCGGGGAGACGGTGGGGCGTCCCGGTCCACCGCGTACGTCGTGATCTCGGCGGAACGGGGCCGGTCCGGCCTGATCCCCCGCCGACCGTGCGCGGCGGACGACGGTTCCCGCGGTGGCCGAGGGGGACGGAGCCGCGCGGCGTCCGGTAGACCGGCACGCCCCGTGGGCGTACCCCTGTGGCCGGTTTGCCGCCGCCCGGGAGAGGCGGGGGAGCGGCGCGGCCGGCCGCCGGGACCGGTTTTGGGGAGGAGCGGAGCGGCGCAACACCGTGTGCCGGGTAGTGAGCGAAGGAACAGACGGTGCGGTGTGGAAACAGCAGCGCTGTGGATTCTGCAGTGTAAATTGGTCTCGGTCCGACCCGGATCCGGCTACCGCCGGTGCGCTCCCGGAGTCGGCGTCGAACAACAACAGGAGGGGATCCCATGAGGATCGGCATCATCGGGGCGACCGGAAACGCCGGACGCGCCCTCGTCGCCGAGGCCGTCAAGCGCGGCCACGAGACGACGGCCATCGTGCGCGACGCGGCCAAGGCGGGCACGACGCTCGGCACCGACGTCCCCGTCCTCGAACGTGACGCGTTCGACCTCACCGGCGCGGACCTGGGCGCCTTCGACGTCGTGGTCAACGCCTTCGGCACCGCGCCCGACCTGGCGCACCTGCACGTCGATCTGGCGCGCGCCCTTGTCGAACGCGTCCGGGGACAGGCCGGCCCGCGACTGGTCTTCATCCTCGGCGCAGGCAGCCTGCGCACCGGCGAGGACGGCCACCTGTTCGTCGAGGACCTCCGCACCACCCCCGGCGCCGAGGCGTGGATCGCGATCCCGGAGAACCAGCTCAAGGAACTCGACTACCTGCGCACGGTCACCGACGTCGACTGGGTCGGCGTCTCCCCCTCCGCGCTGTTCGCCCCCGGCGAGGCCACCGAGGTCGTCCTGGGCTCCGACGAGCTGCTGGTCGCCTCCGACGGCACGTCCCACACCAGCACCGGCACCATGGCCGTGGCCATCCTCGACGAGATCGAGCGTCCCGCCCACCGGCGGACGCGCTTCACCGTCGGCGACCGCTGAGCCGGATCGCGGGGCGGCATCCCGGACATGACCAGGTCCGGCCGAGCCGGCCATGGCGGCCGGCTCGGCGTCCTCGCGGGAACCAGGGCCGTCCAGCCCCATACCGGGTCCGGTCCCGCGATCCCGGGAACAGAGGGCATCCGCCGCAGGCTCACGGCGGTGACGGCACCGGCGGGGAGTTCGCGCCCGTCCCGCTCAGCGGGTCAGCCGGGCTGGCCTTCGTAGATGGTGATCCGGTATCCGTCGGGGTCCTCGAAGATGAACTCCCGGCCGCACGAACCGTCGCACAGCGGCTTGACGATCCGGACCCCTTCGGCCCGCAGCCGCTCCGCGAGCTTGTCGGGGTCCTCCGCCTTGATCCACACGACGATTCCCCAGCCGAGCCGCTCCACCGAGTCCAGGTCGTCGGTGGCCTGCCGCAGGGCGATGCGGATGGGCTCGGCCCCCAGCACGGCCGCGTTGGGCACCTTCGACGGAACGGTTACGAAACCGACGAGCTCGGTGTAGAAGCGCGTCGAACGCTCCAGGTCCCGGACCTGGAGGGTGAGGAAGTCCGGCCCGACGACATTGGTGTTCTCACTCATGGGTGCTCCTTGACGGGTTCCTGCGGCTTCGTCATCTCGGCCGGGGTGGCCGCGCGCCGTGTCCCCTCACTATCTCCGCGGTGTTCCATGGGCACATCCCGGCTTCTCGCCATCTGGGTCCTGGCCGAGGGACCCGTCGGTGCGGGAAGGATGTCCGTTCCCTCCCCCATCGTGAAATCCCGAGAACGCGGGACGTCCCGCGCCTCCTCGCCGAAGAGACTGCACAGAGCGTCATGAGGTGCGGGAGACACGGAGAGGAACAGGGATGAAGGGTTTTCGGCAGCGGCTCGACACCGTGGTCATCGGAGCGGGAGTGCTGGGCCTTGCGACCACGGACGCTCTGCGGCGCCGCGGGGTGGACGTGGTGTGCTTCGACGGGCGCACGCCGGGACAGGGCCAGTCCGGTGGGCGGACACGGTCGTTCCGCCATCGCCACGATGATCCCCGCCTGGTGCGGATGGCGGCCGACTCGCTCGCCCTGTGGCGCCGGTGGGAGGAGCGCAGCGGCCGGGTCCTCATCGGCCCCGAGGGGACCGCGTACGCGGGGATGTCCGAGGCGGACGCCGAGGGGCTGCGCATCCACGACGTCCGCCACGAGTGGGTGGAACCGGAGAAGGTCACGACCGTCTTCGGCCCGCTCGCCCCGGTGTCCGGCCCATTGCTGGTGGACCCCACCTCCGGAGCGATCCGGACCCGCTCCACCATCAAGGCGCTCCAGGGCTGGGTCGGCGATCGGATCAGGCGGCAGGACGTCCACGGCGTGACCATCCCCGATGACGGGGAGGGCGTGGAACTGCACACCGAGGACGCCATCTACCGGGCCCGCCACGTCGTGATCTGCGCGGGCACGGAGACCCCTCGCCTCGCTGCGGGGGTCGGCCTGGAGATCCCCCTCGACCAGGCGTTGCACACCCGGCCCCACTACCGCGTGCGGGAGGGCTACCAGGCAACCCCGATCCCGTGCTGGGTCGACCGCAGCGGCGAGTTCGGCGAGACCGTCTACGGCTCCCTTATCGGAGGCACCGATGAGTTCGTGGTGGGGCTGATCGGCCAGGGGGTCGACGTCGACATGAACGACGGGCTCCCCCCGGGGACGGAGATGGAGTCCCACGTGCGCCGGCTCACCGAGTACGTTGAGAGGGCCATGCCCGGCCTGGTCCCCGAGCCCGTGGGCATCAGGGTGTGCGTCATGACCAAACTCCCCGGAGGGAGCGACGCGTTCGGCGTCTGGAACGTTCCAGGTGTCACGGCGACGACCGGACACAACCTCTTCAAGATGGCGCCCCTCCTCGGTGAGCTGCTCGCCGACAGCGCGCTGAACGGCCGGCCCTCGGACGAGCTGAGGGACATCACCGCGTCCGCCCTGGTGGCGGGATGACGGAGCGGAAACGGGAGAACGCGCCGTGGGGGCGCGGAGAGATCCTGGTGACCGGGGCCACCGGAACGGTGGGCCGGTCACTCGTGACGGAGCTGGTCGGGGCAGGGCTGGAGCCTCGCCTCCTCGTCCGGCCGCGGACCCGCTCCGTGGTCCCCTCAGGTGGGACGGTGGTGCGGGCGGACCTGGACGACCGGGAGGCCGTGCGGCGCGCGTTCGAGGGAGTGCGCGCGCTGTTCCTGCTCACCCCCCTGCGGCCGAGGCAGGACCTCGCGCAGATCGCCCTTCTCAGGACGGCGGTCGAATCGGGGGTGGAACACGTCGTCAAGGTGTCGGCGTTCGGCGCGGACCCGGACTCACCGGTGACCGTCCACCGCGAACACGCCGCCTCCGACGCCGAGCTGTCCGCTTCGGGCCTGTCCCACGCGATCCTGCGCCCCAACACGTTCATGCAGAACATCCTGCAGTGGCGGGCCGGGATCGCCGGTAGGGGCAGGATCGAGCTGCCGATGGGGGACGCCCGGGTGAGCATGATCGACGCCCGTGACATCGCCCTGGCGGCCTACCACGCCCTGCTCGACCCCCGGCGCGGTGCCGGTATCCACGAACTGACCGGACCGGTCGCGTTGGGCTATGACGAGATCGCCGCGTCCGTCGCCGAAGTCATCGGGTCCGACGTCCGCTACGTGGAGGTCACCCCCGAGGAGACGGCGGCGAACATGCGCGCCCGGGGCGTGCCCGATTGGGCGGTGCAAGCGCGTCTGGAGCTGTACGGCAGCATCCGCGCCGGTGAGGCGGAGGAGGTCACCTCCGGGGTCCTGCGCCTCACCGGCCGCGAACCAGGAGGGCTGCCCCGCTTCCTCAAGGAGGTCGCCCACCTCCTCGGCCGGCCGTGAGGGCCCTGTGCGACGGGCGGCTCCGTGCCGCCGACGAGAAGAAAGCGGGTGATGGGACATGAGGATCTTCGCGGTCGGTGCCACGGGAGTGCTCGGAAGAGAGCTGGTCCCCCTTCTGACCTCCCAGGGCCATGAGGTCACCGTGATGGCGCCGGACCGCTTGGAGCGGCTGCCGGACGGCGTCACCCCCCTCCGCGGCGACCTGCTCGACCCGGACCTGGACCTGTCCTCGGCGTTGACCGGCCACGACACGGTGGTCAACCTCGCCACCAGCATGCCGAGGAGTCCCACCGCCCCCGGAGCCTGGGAGACCAACAGCCGGGTGCGGACCGAGGGGACCCGCCGTCTCGCGGAGGCGGTGCTCCGGGCCGGGGTGACGCGCGTGGTCCAGATGAGCATCACCATGGCCTTCGGAGACGGTGGTGATACCTGGCTGGACGAGAAAACCCCCTTCGACCCCACGCCCCGCAGGGAGGCGATCGTGGGACCGGTCGCGGAGCTGGAGGCGACGATCACGGCGCTACCCCTCGGCGAGGTGTCCTGGACCGTGCTGCGCGGCGCCCGGTTCGTCGGGCCGGGCACCCTGCAGGACACCCACATGGACCAACTGGCGCGTGGGGAGCTCCGTCTTCCTGGGGACGGGCGCGCGTTCCTCTCCATGGTGCACGTCGCCGACTTCGCCGACGCCGTGGTCGCCTCGCTGGGACGGCCGGCCGCGGGGCGGATCCTCAACGTGGCAGCGGAGCCCGTGCGCGCGGCGGAGTACTACGCCGCGCTGGCCGCGTCGGTCGGGGCCGCACCTCCCGTGTGGGACCCCTCCACGCCGTCCGAACCCCCGTCCCAGCGTGTGGACAGCCGGGCCGTGCGGGCTCTCCTCGGCTGGCGGCCGAGACGGGGGCTCCTGCCCGCCGGCTGACGGGACGCTCCGCCCGGGCGGGGCGTGCCGGGGCGTCGGCCCGGCACGCCCCCACGCGCTCAGGGGAGTCGGATGGACTGGGCGTGCCGGAAGACGTCATCGGGGTCCCAGTTCTGCTTGACCTGCTGGAGGCGCGCGTAGTTCTCCTTGTAGTAGAGGTCGTGCCACGCGACGCCGGAAGTGTTCAGCCCCCCGTCCGACAGATCGATGTCGCAGTAGTTGATGAAACAGCCGTCGGTGTTCTCGTTGGGGACGGGGACACCACCGGTGTCGGCGTAGACGGCGCGGTAGAAGTCCTGGTGCCAGCCGAGGTGGAGGTCGTCGTCGGCGGAGCTCTGCCAGGCCGTCCCCCACAGGAGGAGCATCACCGAGTCGCGGTGGGCGTGTGCGGTGTCGCCGGGGGCGAGCGTGTTGATCCGGCCGCCGTAGGAGGCGATGGACACGACGAAGGGCGGCTGCGCGTAGTCGGTCGCGGTGAGCTTCTCGTAGAAGGCCGAGATCTGCGCGTCGGTGAAACCACGACGGTGGAAGCTCGACTTGTACTTGTAGCGGTCGGTCGGGTTGCTCATCCACATGCCCGGCCACCCCGAGGCGTGCAGCCAGGGCATCCTGCGGTGGTCGGTCACCGTCGCCTGGACGCCCACCCCCGCGTTGACCGCGGCGAGGAACGCGTTGAGCAGCGCCTCGGCGTCGGGTTTGCCGGCGTCCATCTGCACCACCAGGTGGAAGGCGCCGGACCCCACGGTCGTGAGCTCCAGCCGGGAGAACAGGCCGGTGTAGGGGCTCCCGGTCGCGCTGTTGTCCTCCAGCCAGCTCCCGTAGTTGCGGAGGAGCCTGGTGAAGCCGGCCTGTGTCATGTCCTTCCACGCCCATTGGGAGCGGTGGACCCAGACCTCCCGCGGTGGGGCGGGCAACGCGGTCTTGGGGGTGGAACCGCCCTGGGGGGAGCGGAACCAGTACCGGGTGACGATTCCGAAGCTTCCCCCGCCCGCTCCGGTGTGCGCCCACCACAGGTCGCGGTTGGGGTCGCCCTGCTCCCGGGTGGCCGTGACGGCCCGGACGCCGTTCTCGTCGGCGACCACGACCTCCACCGCGTACAGATGGTCGCTGATCAGGCCGTGTTCCCTGCTGAGTCCCCCGTAACCGGCGCCGAGCACGTGGCCGCCGGCGCACACGGTGTAGCAGGATCCGCCGGGAAGCGTGATCCCCCACCGCTTGAACAGCGTGTAGTAGACGTCGCCGAGTGGGGCGCCGGCCTCCACACTGATCGCGGACTTCGCGGAGTCCCAGTCGATGGCCGTCATCTGCGACATGTCGATGATGACCTGGACGTCGGGCCGGTCGACGAAGTTCTCGTAGCAGTGCCCTCCGCTGCGCACGGAGATCTTCTTTCCGCTGCTCACGGCCTTCGAGACGGCCGTGACCACCTCTTTGGTGGTGCGGGGGATGTGGACCTGCTCGGGGGTGCTCACCCACCGCTGGTTCTGTCCGCGGGTCAGGGCCGGGTAGCGGGGATCGCTGGGGCCGACGGTGGTGATCGGGGAGGTGCGGCTGTGGTCGGGTGCCGTGGAGGCCGTCGCGAGTCCTGGCGTGACGAGGGCTCCTGAGGCGACCGCGCTTCCGGTCAGCGCCGACCAGGTGAGCAGTCCACGTCGGGAAATACCGTTCATGGGAATGGACGCCTTCTGGTGTGTCGGAATCCGCCCGTCCGTCGCCGGCACGTACGTCCACCGTGGTCCGGTTGCATGGGAGTCATGGGGGCGTCCTCGCGAACCGCGGGCGGATCCAAGGGATGGTGGAGCCCCAAGAGTCGCGGAAGTCAGGAGACGGCCGAATCGCGTATTTATGCGATTTGTCTTATATGTGTGTTTTTGTAACTAGGTGATGACACATGGTTGTGGCCCGCGTCCGTGGCGGAGTGTGAATGGCGAGGATGCGCGATGCCGGGGGCTCCTCCCCCGATGAATGCTTTCCCTCAAGGCAGTCGACGGAGAGGAGCGGGTGTTGAGCGAAGAGGGCAAGGTGCGGGCGGTACACGTCGCCCCCGGAGAGGGGCAGAGCGTGTGGGCCTTCAGCGGCGACCGCTACACGTTGAAGGCCGGCACCAAGGACACCCATGGCGGCCTCGGCGTCATGGAGGCGGAGATCCCGCCGGGCAGCGGCCCGCCCCTCCACCTGCACCAGAACGAGGACGAGATGTTCTACCTCCTGGAGGGGACACTCGAAATCACCGACTACGACCGGACGTTCATCGCGGAGAAGGGGTCCTTCCTCCTGCTGCCGCGTGGCTCGATCCACTGCTTCAAGAACATCTCGGACGAACCCGCGCGGATGCTCATGCTCTTCACGCCCAGCGGGTTCGAGGAGTTCTTCATGGAGATCGGCCAGGAGGTGGTGCCGGGTGAGCCGGCCCCGCCGCCGGAGCAGTTCGCCGCCCACGTCGAGAACGCGATGCGCATCGCCGCCGAGAAGTACGGCATCGCGCAGATGTGACGGCGGACGGGCACGGCCGGGGCGTGGCCGCGGGAGGCGCCGGCCGGCCCCGCGCCACCACTTGCCCGCCGCTCAGAGGGGCCCGGACGGAAGACCCGTTCCGGGCTCCTCCGCGTCCGCGGGGCCGGGAGACCCCGTGGCGAACGGGGAGGCCGCCTCCTCGGCCTGGCGGACGATCTCGTCCCAGCTCTTCATCGCGATGTCGATGACGGCCTGGGCCTCCTCCCCCGTGCACCCGTCCCGGGCCTGGATGGACAGCCCCTGGAGAACGGTGAGGGCGAACGAGGCGGTCGAGGCCGCGTCCAGGCCCAGGGGGAGGTCGCCCTCGGCGATGCCCTGCTCGATGCGCTCGCGGATCCTGGCGTGGTCGTTACGGCGGCACTCGGCGAGATAGCCGCCGATGTGCTCGTGGCCGACACCGAGGTTGAGACCGGCCAGCACCACCATGCATCCCCGCGGGTTGCCCGGATCGACGTAGGCCTCGGCGTTCTCCCGGAGCATCGTCTCGATCGCCCGGCGCGTGGGACGCAACTCCAGCGCGCGGCTGGTCGGCGACTCGCTGGCCGAGTTGTACAGCTCCACCGCCGAGCGGAACAGCTCCTCCTTGGAGCCGAACGCGGCGTAGAGGCTCGTGGGGGTGATCCCCATCGCCGAGGTGAGCATGCTCAGCGACGTTCCCTCGTATCCGTGCTCCCAGAAGAGCTCCATCGCGATCTTGAGCGCCGCCGCCGTGTCGAAGCGTCGTGGGCGCCCTCGTCCTCGTTCTGTCATGGTCCTCTGTGAATTCCCTTGACGCTCTTCCATGCTTGATGCTAGCACTTATGTAGCAATCGCTACTGAATTAGATCACGGCTTCCCGAACGCAGTGGAGGACACAAGATGGGTTCGCTTGACGGCAAGGTCGCGCTGGTCACCGGCGGAAGCAGGGGGATCGGGGCGGCCATCGTCGGCCGCCTGGCCGCCGAGGGCGCCGCAGTGGCGTTCACCTACAACGCCTCCCCCGACCGGGCCAAGGAGGTCGTCCGCGGCGTCGAGGAGGCAGGGGGGAAGGCCATCGCCATCCAGGCCGACGCGACCGACCCCCAAGCGGTGACGTCCGCTGTCGACCAGGCCGCCGCGGAACTCGGCGGACTGGACATCCTCGTCAACAACGCCGGGATCTTCCCCTATGGGAGCATCGAGGAGCTGACCCTCGACGACTACGAGAACACCATGGCGATCCACGTTCGCGCGGTGTTCGTCGCGGTGAAGGCGGCCGTCCGGCACATGGGCGAGGGAGGCCGCATCATCAGCATCGGCAGCAGCCTGGTCGAGCGGGTCCCCGGCCCCGGCATCAGCCTGTACTCCATGAGCAAGTCCTCGCTGGTCGGCTTCACCAAGGGGCTCGCCCGTGACCTGGGGCCGCGCGGGATCACCGCGACCGTCGTCCACCCGGGCTCCACGGACACCGAGATGAACCCGGCCGACAGCGAGGAGGCCGAGGCGGAGCGCGCGGTGACCGCTCTGGGACGCTACGGCACCACCGCCGACATCGCCGCCACCGTCGCGCACCTCGCCGGGCCCGCCGGCGCCTACATCACCGGGACCTCCATCACCGTGGACGGAGGTGTCACCGCATGACAACAGGCGCAGGGGAGGGCGGGGACTCCGGTCGCGCTCGCGCGCGCTCCGGGGCCCTGGCCTGGGGCATCCTCTTCCTCGCCGCACTGCTGGAGATCGTGTGGGCGGTCGCGCTCAAGGAGGCCGGCGGCCTGGACAATCCAGTCTGGACGGTGGTCGGGGTCGCGGTGGCGATGATCAGCCTGGGGATGCTCTCCTACGCGCTGCGGGATCTGCCCGTCGGCACGGCGTACGCGGTGTGGGTGGGGATCGGGGCGCTTGGCGTCGCGGTGGCCGGCATGGTGCTCTTCGCCGAGCCGGTCACCTGGCCTCGGGTGCTCTTCCTCGTCCTGATCCTCGCCGGCGTGATCGGGCTCAACCTGTCTGAGAAGTCCGCTCGCTCCGAGGACGAGCGGGACACGCGCCACGTTTCACGGGTCTAGGGGGCTTTCTATGGCGTGGGGCATTCTCATCGTGGCGGGCCTGCTCGAGATCGTCTGGTCGCTGGCCCTGAAGAAGGCGGAAGGACTGACCCGTCCGTTCTGGGCGGTGTTCGGGGTCGCGGTGGCGATGATCAGTCTCGGGATGCTCTCCTACGCGCTGCGGGATCTGCCCGTCGGCACGGCGTACGCGGTGTGGGTGGGGATCGGGGCGGTGGGGGTCGCGGTGGTCGGCATGCTCTTCCTCAGGGAACCGGTGTCTCGGACCCGGTTGCTCGGTCTCGGGGCGATCATCGTCGGTGCCGTGGGCCTCAACCTCGTGGGGGGATGATCCGACGGGTCACGGTGACCCTCTTTCCGGCTGCTTGATCCTCCGCGCGGGCGTCGTTCCAGGTAAGGCGGAGCGGCGCCTGTTCTCGCGCCGGGAGATCCGGCAGTGATGCCGAACACCGGGAGATGGAGGTCATGGCGGTTCCCGGCCGAGGACGATCTGCGACGAATGGCCGAGGGAGGCCCGTCTGATTCGGCGGGGTGTGGAGAGTCCGATGGGCGGTCAGGGGAATCCCCCGTCATCGAGGAACGGTCCGGTCCGAAGAGGTTCCGCCCCCCCCGGCCGGGACCTACGCGCCCCTGCTCGGGGCGGCCGCCATACGGGCCGGACCGGCGAACCCCTCCAGACGGAGGCGAAGGCGGCGGACGGCGTCCCTTTCGACGGTGAACGGTGGTCGGCTCCCGCCTCCGGGGAGGAACGGAGCGACGGAGGAGCCGATCGCCGGTCGCGGCACCACGGCGAACCGGTGGTCGCCATGATCGCGGACGTGGAGGGTGCCACCGCGCTCATCGTTCCTCTCCCCGCCCACGAGACGAAACGCCGGTCCGTCCTGCGGATTCTCGCCCTGTGACCGGGGAACAAGGACGACGCCGTGGGAGAAGGGCCGCAGACTGTTCCGGCGCGAGACCCGTTTCGATCGCGTCTCCTCCTTCGGCGGGGGCGCTCCCGCCGACCACGGCACCGCCCCTCACCCCGCCCGCTGCCGGGCGAGCGCCCGGCCGATGACGCGCGCGCCATCGGGGAAGGCGCCGGGGTTCGGGCCCGCGTAGTTGAGCCGAAGGTGGGGGCCGGTGGGCTCGGCGGGGAACCATTCGTCGCCGGGGGCGACGACGACCCCGGCGCGCCCGCACTCCTCGACGAGCCCGGGCAGGTCGGTGGTATCCGGCAGCCGCACCCACAGGTTCAGCCCTCCCCGGGGCACGGCCTCCAGGTGAGCGGCGGGGGCGTGCTCCCGCAGGGCGTCGGCCAGGAGGTCGCGGCGGGCGGCCAGCTGCCGGCGGAGGCCGCGCAGGTGCGTGCGCCAGGCGGGCTGGGTCACGACGTCGAAGGCGACGGCCTGCAACACGCCGCTGACGTACATGGCCCCGGCCTGGACGTCGGTGAGGATGCGTTCGCGAGCCGGGCCGCGCGCGACGATCCCGGCGACGCGCACGGCCGGGGACACGCTCTTGGTCAGCGACCGCAGGTACACGACATGCCCGCTGTCGTCTCGGGCGGCGAGCGGGACCGGGTCCGCGGTGATACCGAGGTCGTGCGCCCAGTCGTCCTCGACCAGGAACGCGCCGTGCCGGCGGACGACGCCGAGGACACGGTCGGCCAGGTCCGGGGTCCATTGGGCGCCGGTGGGGTTGGCGAAGTTCGGTTGCGCGTAGAACGCGCGGGCGCCCGTCTGCGCGAACGCGCGCGCCAGCTCGTCGGGGTCGGGGCCGTGAACGCCGCTGGGGACGGGCACGACCCGGACGCCCGCCTGAGCGGCCGCGAGGATGGCGCCCCAGTAGGTCGGTGACTCCATCAGCAGGGGACGACCGGCGCCGACAAGGGCGCGGAACGCGGCGCTGAGGCCGCTCTGGCTGCCGGGGAGGATGACGACGTCGCCCGGAGTCGGGGGCGTGATCCCGGCCGGGGCCGCCGCGCCCAGTTCGGCCGCGAACCACGCTTGAAGCTCCGGCAGCCCCGCGGCCGGCGGGCGGGCGAGGGCGGCGTCGCCGCGGGCGGCGCGGCCGAACGCGGCGCGCACCAGGCGCTCGGGCAGCAGCTCCCGGTCCGGGTACCCCGAGTGCAGGGCGATCACGTCGTTAGGGGCCGGTCGCAACGCCGTGGACAGGCGTGGGCCGCGGTTCGGTGGTGTCCCGAGTGCCGCGGTCTGCCAGCCGTAGTCGTTCGGGCGGGCCACGCGGACCGCGCGGACGAAGGTCCCCACGCCGGGCCGGCTCTCCACCATTCCCTGCGCCGCCAGGGTCCGCAGTGCCTTCTGCACCGTGACCGGGCTCGCCCCGTACTGCGCGACCAGCGCGCGCGTGGACGGTAGCCGCGCCCCGGGGGGCGCTGTCGCGATCCATTCGCGAAGCCCTGCGACGATTCGGGAACTGCTATCGTCAGACATGAAAAATGATAGTAGCGCTATCGATATGACGGCGCCAGTGCTATCCCCCGCGCGCGCGGGTCTGTGGTGGGGGCTGGTCGGCGTCACGGCGTTCTCCCTCACCGTCCCGCTCACACGCGTCGCGGTCGAGGGCGGCGGGATGTCGCCACTGTTCGTCGGATCCGCCCGGGCGGTCGTCGCCGCGCTGCTCGCCGCGGTCGCGCTGGCGATCGCCGGGCGGCGCTCGCCTCGCGGCGCCCAGTGGGCGCGTCTGGCGGTCGTCGCCGCTGGCGTGGTCGTCGGCTTCCCCGTGTTGACCTCGTTCGCGCTCACCACCGCCCCCGCCGGTCACGGTGCCGTCGTGGTCGCGCTCCTGCCCGCCGCGACCGCGGTGACGGCCGTGCTCCGCGGACGCGAACGCCCCCCGAAGTCGTTCTGGGGCATGGCGGCTGCGGGCGCGGTCGCCGCGGTCGGGTTCGCCTCGCTCCAGGACGGCGGGTTCGGTGACCTCCACCGCTCCGACCTCCTCCTGTTCGGCGCCGTCATCGTCGCCGCGATCGGCTACGCGGAAGGCGGGCTCCTCGCCCGCGAGCTCGGCGCCTGGCAGACCATCTCCTGGGCGCTCGTGCTCTCCGCCCCGTTGACGGCCGTCCTCGCCGGCGCCTCGATCGTCCGGCATCCCCCGGCCGGTGCCCCCGTCGAGTGGGCCGCGTTCGCCTACCTCGCCGTGGTGAGCATGTTCCTCGGCTTCTTCGCCTGGTATCGCGGGCTCGCGATCGGGCCGATGGCGCAGGTCAGCCAGGTCCAGCTCGTCCAGCCCGTGATGACCCTGTGCTGGGCCGCGCTGCTCCTGGGGGAACGGCTCACCTGGCCCACCGTCCTCGGCGGTGTCGCCGTGATCGCCTGCGCCGGGGTCGCCGTCCGCGCTCGGCTCGGACGGGCCGCGGGTAGGGCCGGGAGACGGGGCGCGGCGAACGCCCGGTAGCGCAATCCGTCCCCGTCGGTCGCGGCCCGCCCGAGGACGGTCCGCCCCGCCGGCCGCCGTCCGGCGCGTCACCCCCCGACCCTGGGCAGACGGGTCGAGGGGTCCGAGGGGCCGGGCGAGACGGCGCATTGCGCGCACGGTCGTCGCCGAATCGGGAGGCGGGGTGGCGGTACTCGTCGACGGCGGACAGGGAGCGCGGAACGCCGCCCCGCAGCCGAGAAGGCGCGAACGGCGACCGGACGCGGGGGTGGGGGAACGCGCCGGCCGTCTCGGTGAGCACCGCGGGGAGGAACCGCGCCTCGGATGACGGCCCGCCGCCGGTACCGAGGAGTATGCACCCCCGTCGGTCCGGCCGCCGAGGAAGAGGAGGACGCCTCCTCGCGGGGCGGTGAGGTGGCCTGACTGCGGGCCAAGCACCACATGGTTGAGACGCGGTTCCTCGATTACCCCACCCAGGGGTGAAACGGCGCCGACTCCGGCTGGTGTACCGCCGTCGTGGCGCGTGGCTGAGGAAAGAAGCCGAAGACCACCCGTCCTTGCGGCGGTGGGAAGTCCGATGAGCCGTCGGAGGGCTTTCGTCCGTTGAGGTACACCGATCTGCGGAGTGGCCGTGAGGTCGGGGGAGAAAGGCAACCGGGAGTCCCGGTTTGCAGAGCCGCGCGGTTTCCCTTGGTCGGTCGATGACATCCGCGTGTCGTCACCAGACGTCTCATTCGTGCGTGTTCGTCACAACGGCGTCGGTCGACAGTTCCCCGGCACGGTGCCCCGGCCGGCGCAACCGAATGGGAAAAACCCCCTTTTTAGGACGAAGGTGGACAGTGTTCACTTATGGACAATTGGCGCGGCAAGGCGGCAGTGACGCGCGTCGATCGGTGTATGCGTTGGTCAACCTCCAAACGACGGGTCTGTACCCCAAGCGGGGATCGCGGATCTGCGAAGTCGCCGTGGTGCGTATGCGTGGCAACGGCGAGGTACTGGATGAGTACGCGACCTTGGTCGATCCGGGCCTCAAAATCACCAACGACGAGTTCCACGGCATCACCAACGCCGACGTCAAAGGGGCCCCTCGGTTCGAACACATCGCCGGCGACCTGCTCGCCTACCTCGGTGACGCGGTCGTGGTCGGACACAACCTGGAGTTCTTCGAAAAGTTCCTCATCGCGGAGTTCGAGCGGCTGGGGGTGCGCTTCCAGGGTGTGCCGGGGTTGTGCACTCTGGTGACAGCCCGGACCCAGTTCGAACGCTACGGCTACCGGTTCGAGAACGTGCACCAGATGCTGACGGGGAGCTGGCCAAGTGGCGAGCAGGGCGCTTTGGGGACGGCCAGAGGAGCCGGACGCATGCTCGCCGAACTCCTCACGAACGCTCCCCAGCCGCTGTTCTGGCAAGGACCGTCCCCGGTCCGGTTGCCCGAGCTGCCCCGGCAGGGGTTCGTCGCTCCGCGCGTCCTGGGAATGCGCAAGGGCACGGAAGGGTGGCTGAGCAACCTCGTCGCCTGCCTGCCGCGGACGCAGACGCCTCCGCCGCCGCGCCCTGAGGCGCTGCGCGACTACCGATCCCTGCTTGAGCTCGCACTCTCCGACGGCAAGGTCGTCGGCGAGGAAGCCCAGAACCTGGCCGTCCTCGCGACACGGGCCGGCCTCACGCAGCTCACCGCCCAGCAGGTCCACGAGGACACATTGGCCCTGGCTCGCCGGCGGGCCGAAGCCGACGGGGTCGTGACCTCGGCGGAGTTCAAGGAGTTGCGGGCAGCCGCCAAGAACCTGGGTGCCACCCACCTCATCCAGGACCTACAGGAAGCGGCGACGGCCCACCGTCCACAGAACCGGCGGCTGAAGGGGTGGCGCCTGCTGCCGGTGGGCGAGGCACCCGGTATGGAGGAACTACTGGACTACGCACTCGCCAATGGGGCGACGGTTGCCAAGAACCTCACCAAGACGGTGCGGCTGGTCGTAGTGGGAACCGACGGCTTTGACCCCCGGCTGGGCCAGGCGCGCGCCGCCAACGTCCCCGTCATGACGGTCGACGAGGCCCGCAAGGTGCTGGAAGGCGAGGTGGCGGCGGTTGCGGCGAGTTCCGGCGTCTTCAGCGACAGCCGGGGCCGGGAGGTGGCCGAACGCCTCGCGGCCGAATCGGGATCCGCGCGGCCCGAATGGCACGAATTCTGGCGCCCGCGTCAGTTGACGGTAACCGAGTACAAGCGGCAGTTCACCGAGCCTTTCCAGCGTGACCAGCCTGCCGACGGCGTTCTTTCCCGTCCTTCCGCCCGTCCCCAGCCGGTGGCCGCGACGCGGGGAGGAAGCGGGTGCGGGGTATTCCTCCTCATGTCGACTGGCATCGGTGTCGCCCTCACCGAAGTCGCCACCCACCTGCCCATTTGATTTCCGTCGGACGGACAGGTGCCGGAGGGGACCCGCATAGGCCGTATCGGCCGGACGCGCGGACGGCGCGCGAAGTGAGTGCGCCAATAGTCACGAGATACCCCGAAGAGTCAGGAAGCCGACGGCCGAGACGGCTCTGGACGAACCTTCCGGCCTGTTGCGCGTCCGCCTGGATGTCTCGCTCAGCCGCGTCCTGAACGCTCGGCGCCGTGTGCGGTGAACGCGCGACGCGGACCGTCCCGGTTCTCCTCCCACCCTCCGGACGTGGGGAAGGCCCGGCCTGTCTGTGCAGGTCGGACTCTGTCTTTCCGTCGCGGCGATGCGTAATCGGGAGGAATCGCCCCAGGTCTTCCGGATCCGTGGACCGATCAGACTCCTTGCTCCACGGCATATCGGGCGGCGTTGTCCAGCGCCGGGTTCTCCCATGTCGATGACGCTCCTGCTGCCGTTCGCCCTCATCGGGTGTTCCGCCGTACCTGGAAATCCTCTGTCCTTTTCGCCTCCTTGTCCAAATCGGGTGAAGGAATCGAATGGCTGACACGGATCAGACGGAAGGGCGTCCAGGTGGTTTCTTCGCGCCGACGCCCCAGGGGAAAGGCCTGATGTGGCCAGATGGGGGTTAAAGGGCATTTCGCGGCATCCGTGGAGGTAAATCCCGATTAATTTGTGTGGTTCCAGCCCCGCACAGGGGAGCCGATGAATCAAGAACCTCCCGGAGGAGCCACGTGAAGCGCGGATTGCCGGTGGAGTTGAAGGCCGTACGCCTGTTGCTATTCATCACGGCCGGGCTGACCCTGCTGGCCGTGGTCGGAGCGTTGATGGTCGTCGAGGTCGACGCGGTGATCCTGGGCGAGCTGACCTGGGTGGCGCTGCCCGGCGTGTTCGCGCTCGTGTTCGCGCTGCGCCTGCCTCGCGGCGGCCGGGTGCTGTTCTGGGGGATCGCGGTCCTTCAGGTGCTGACCCTGCTGTTGGCGCTGGGCAATCTTCCCAGTCCGAGCGCGCTGACGCAGATGCTGCTGCCGCTGCTGACCCTGGGACTACTCACCCGCGGCCGGGCCCGCGAGGCGCTCCTGGCCCGCTGACCTCACCACGGCCCCACCACCCCCACCCCCTGATTCCCCCGGTGGCCTTTCATGCTGCGCAGAATCCACGACCCCGACCGGGGCGCCTCCTTCGTCGAGTACAGCGCGGTCATCATGCTGGTCGCGGCCATCATGGCCGTCCTGATCGGCTCTGGCATCCCCACCACGTTGCGCGACGGCGTCACCGGTGCCGTCGACTCCATCTTCGACGGCACCGGCGCTGATCAAGGGAACGTGCCCGTCGCCGGCAACGAGGAACAGGATCCCCTCGACAGTCCGCCCGCTGAGGAGGAGCAGGAGGATGCCTCCTCACGGGACGACGAGGAGACTGTGCCGGGGCCGGCCGAGCCGCAGATCCAGCCCGCCGCCGACACCTCCGAGAACACCGCTGACGCCGGCGGTGGGCTCCTGGACAGCACGTGGCGCTTCCTCACCGGCGCCGGCGGGGGGATCGCCGACGACGCCACCGACCTGGTCGACACCGTCCTCAACCCCATCGACACCGCCACCGAGATGGCCACCAGCCTGGCCGGCGACGTCTGGGCCCACGGCCTCGAAACCGCCGACCAGGTCCGCGAGCGGCTTGACGAGGGCGACTACCTCGGCGCCGCGGAGACCTTCCTGAAGGAGAACATCCGCTACGGGGCGTGGGAGTCCCCGCTGAGCGTGGGCAGCCTGTACCGCAGCGTGGTCGACGAGGAGGTCACCGGCTCCTGGAGCAGCGGCGATTACGCCGGGGCCCTGGGGCGCGGCGCGTGGAACCTCGGCTCCTACTTCATTCCCGGCGTGGGGTGGCTGGGCCGAGGCGGCAAGCTGACCCAGGCCATCGCCGAGGGCACCCCCGACCCGCCCGGAGCCAACACCCCCCACTTCCACGCCGACGGTGCCGATCCCGGCCAGCCTCCCCCCAACTCCCCGGACGACCGGCCTGACCAGGACGGCCAGGACAGCCAGGACGGCGACGGATCCTCGTGCGCCCGTAACAGCTTCGTCCCCGGCACTCTCGTGCTGATGGCCGACGGCGCCCACCGCCCCATCGAGGACGTCGGAGTCGGCGATCATGTCTGGGCCACCGACCCTCTCACCGGGGAGTCCGGGCCGCGCCCCGTCACCGACCTCATCGACGGCCACGGCCCCACGACGCTGGTGGAGATCACTGTCACCGACACCGACGGCGACACCGGCCGGCTCACCGCCACCGACGGCCACCCCTTCTGGGTTCCCACCGCCCAGACCTGGACCGACGCCATCGACCTGACGCCGGGCGCCTGGCTGCAGACATCCGCCGGCACCTGGATCCAGGTCACCGCCCTGGACATCCGCACCGCCCACCAGCGGGTCCACAACCTCACCGTCGCCGACCTGCACACCTACCACGTCGCGGCAGGCCGGACAGACGTCCTCGTTCACAACGACGCCTGCCGTCTTGTACCAGGCGGAGGCCTACAGGCCCACGAGGATATGGGAGGCCATACCTTGGAGCGCCATGTCGGCGTCAGTGATGAGTATTTGCGTAATCGGACGATAGGAATCGGTCCCCCTTCGGGGAGGGTCGCGACGAGATGGACTGATAGGGAAACCGCGGAGCGTGCGGTCGCGACCGTCCTTGATCAGGAGAAAGTGAAGATCGAGGAGTGGCTGGAGAGGGTGGATACGGGATCGAAGGGCTATGTTCGACTAGAACTTGAGAATATAGATGTCGATCAGGGAGTTCTGGGTACATCTTTCGCTCGACAGGGGAGTAAGAAGAACCCGACCGGATGGGTGGAGGGAGCTCCAGAGAGGGTCACCGTGGTTCTGGAGAGGGATCCGGATAGTCCATTGGGGTACAGTATCTACACTGCTTACCCGGTTGAGTGATCCAGAGGTGCGAGAGGAGAGATGATGTACGAATATCTGAGAAAATTCTTTGCGGGGGGCATGCATCAGGACTGGGATCTCGATGGCGATAGTCTTGAGGAAATCTTTCGGAAGAGGCATGTAAATGCATTGGATGAATCGCGGAGGATACTCCACGAGATCGAGATGATGCTGTCCTCTGATCTCAGTGAGGAGGAGATCGACCACCTTGTCACCATCCAGTGGAGCAGCGGGTACGAGCCCGATGAGGACACGGAGACCTGGCGGGGTGTTCTGCGGGACATGATCGGATACATCCATGACATGCATCCGGAATTGGCAGATGGAGAGAGGCGAGAGAAGGAGTAGCAGAGGCATCCGGGAGGTACGCGAAGGATCGTATCGGCGCGCTCTGGAACCTTCGGGACGAGTGCGGGCTCCGGCTGGTCCTGGCCTACCTTCTCAACAGGGCCGATACGCATGGTCGTCATTCACAGGGGGTATGCCGCTGTGGCCGGTGGCCGTGGAGACTCTCTGTGAGATGACCGTGGATCCACGCCATCCGGGCCGGCCGTCCGGAGGGGGCCGGCGTGGGAACTCCCCGCCGAAGAGCTGGGCCGCGCGCTGCGGGAGTGTCCGCCGGGGTTGCCGCTGCCCGTGTCCGGCCGGTGTGCGGAGGAAGCGCCGGCGTGCGTGTTCATGTTCGCGCACCGGCGTCCTGGATAAGGAGACGACCGGTCCGGAGAAGGGCTGACCGCGGGCCTGCGCGCGCCAGGGCACCGGCGCCGATAACGCGCTCGCCGACGACGCCACCGACCTGGTCGACAGCGTCCTCAACCCCATCGATACCGTCACCGAGATGACCACCAGCCTGGCCGGCGACGTCTGGGCCCACGGCCTCGAATTTCACTCGGCAGGGGAGTGAGAAGAATCCGGCCGGATGGGTGGAGGGGGCTCCGGAGAGGGCCACCGTGGTCCTGGACAGGGAACCGGATAGTCCATTGGGGTGCAGTGTCTGCACTGATTACCCGGTTGACTGATCCACAGGTGTGAGAGGAGAGATGATGTACGAATATCTGGAGGACTTCTTTGCGGGAAGCATGCACCAGGACTGGGACATCGAGGGCGATGGTCTTGAGGACATCTTCCGGAAGAGGCATTCAAAATCACTGGATAAATCGCGGATAATTCTTCAGGAGATCGAGATGATGCTGTCCTCTGATCTCAGTGAGGAGGAGATCGGCCACCTTGTCACCATCGAGTGGAGGAGTGGGTATGAGCCCGATGAGGACACGGAGACCTGGCGGGGTGTTCTGCGGGACATGATCGGATACATCCATGACATGCATCCGGAATTGGCGGATGAAGAGAGGCGAGAGAAGGGGTAGAGGCATTCGGACGAGTGCGGGCTCCGGCTGGTCCTGGCCTACCTTGTCAACAGGGCCGATGCGCATGGTCGTCATTCACAGGGGTATGCCGCTGTGGCCGGTGGCCGTGGAGACTCTCTGTGAGATGACCGTGGATCCACGCCATCGGGGCCGGCCGTCCGGAGGGAAGCCGAAGTGGGCGGACACGCCGACGTGGGAACTCCCCGCCGAAGAGCTGGGCCGTGCGCTGCGGGAGTGTCCGCAGGGGTTGCCGCTGCCCGTGTCCGGCCGGGGCGCGGAGGAAGCGCCGGCGTGCGTGTTCATGTTCGCGCACCGGCGTCCTGGATAAGGAGACGACCGGTCCGGAGAAGGGCTGACCGCGGGCCTGCGCGCGCCAGGTGTGACGGAGGCCGGCAACCCTGGGAGGGATGAGAGACATACCGGTACCAGGGGAGGGAGCCCTGATGAGTTGCGCGAACGGTGACCGGACGCGGGGCTGGGGAAACGGCCGGTCGTCTCGGTGAGCACCGTGGGGAGGAACCGCGCCTCGGATGACGGCCCGCCGCCGGTCGAGAGGTCCGGGTCTTCGCCCCGCCCTCTGGGCGTGAGGGGGCGGCGGCTCTCGTGGCCTCCCCGGTGGGCCGCCCGGACCGGATCGGGCCGGCTCCGCGCGAACCGCGGCACCGCGTCCCCGCCACGTTGTGCGACGGCGCCGGCGCCGATGAGGAGGACGCGTCCGCCGCCGGCCCGCACACCTGGCACGGCGCGGCAGGCCGGACGGACATCCTCGTACACGACACCAACGAGGATCGTGGCGACAGCGGAGCGGGAGGCGAGACGCGAGAACAGGCTCCGGCCACCACCCGGCCGCGTGACACCCTCGGAACGGCGGCAGATGGAGAGCGTCCCGGTGATCACCGGGAGGTGGCCGGGAGAAGGTGAAGGATGTACCGGCCGGGTACCCCGGCAGGTCGTCGATCACCTTGGAGGAAGGAGCGCTTCCGCCCTCGGAGTCTTCCGTGAAGCCTGCTGGAAAGCGGTGGCGAATACCCTGAACTCGCCCGGCGGTCCGGTCCGGAAGACCAAGGGGGTCCGGCACCGTCCGTGGTCCCGGAACGGGGAATTCCAGGCCACGGTCCATATGAGCCGCATCATGGAACCCCGCCGATCAAGGAGGCGGTGTGCGTGGGATCGGCGATATCCAGGTCGTCACGTCCCCATGCCGCCGTGACATCCTTGACGGCGGTTACCGCTACGGAGGTGATCCGCCCGTGGGGCTGTCCAGAGAAGAGATCATGGGACTCGTCGAGAGGATCTTGGAGAACGATCAGAACGGTGTTGAAAGCGAGGAGGAGATGGCCAGGTTGGAGCGAGGAGTTCTCTGCCCTTATGTGACGGGCCTCATCTACCATCCGAATAGGTATGTCGAGGGCAGGGAGGAGTTGTCACCTGAGGAGATCGCCGAAATCGCGATGCGGTATGAGCCCATCGCCCTCTGAAGGGTGATGGAAGAACCTCTCACGGTGGTCGGCGCATTAAAGAGGAGAGACCGGTGGTCTGCGGCCACGGGGATCGTGGTCCGCTTGGCGCCGGACGGGGCGCGGCGACCGCTCCAGCGGGTGGTACCGCCTGCCCCGGCGCGCCCTCGTAGTGGCGGCCGGCGCACGCCCTGCCGGACCTGACACCGGACGGGACCGCTCTCGGTCCCGGTCGTCCTCACGCTCCGAGGCGGCGGGGAGCGGAGGCCGCTGACCGACGCGAACGGCCGGTCGCGTGGGCCGACTCCACCGAGCCGCCGGATGCCGAAGCCGGCCTCGCGGCTTTGGACGAGGCTCTCAACGCGCCTGAGCGCGATGTCGAGACTCCTGACACGACAACGAGTGGGAATGGATGAGTCATCGGCCGATCATCGACGCCGGTCCCGGCCTGAACTTCCTCTCGATCGATCAAGAGCGTCTCCTCATCGGCGTTCTGGGCAAGCTCAGTGCTCCAGAGGCTGTACAGAGCGAGGTTTTCGACAAATCCCGGCAGGATGAGCGTTTCCGCGCCGCCGCAGGTGTCCGGCGGAAGCCGGCCCTCGAGTGGATGCGGATCCTGTCCGACGACCAGACTCCCGAACTCGCAGCCGTCATCCAGCGCATCTCCCACCAGCCCATGGCTGAACGGCTGAAACGTCCCAAGGATTTGGGCGAGGTTATGGTCATCGCGCACGCGGTCGTCATTGCCGAGGCCGGCCAGAAGGTGACCGTGCTCATCGACGACGGAGAAGGAGCGCGGACGGCCACCTCGGAGATCAACCGCCTCGAACGGCTCCGCCGCAGCGGGCGTCCGGTGGGGTCGATCACCCTGGTCAGCACGCTGGCCATCTTGGAACGTGCAGTGCAGAAGAAGTACGTCCCGGGCAAAGCGGACATGCGTCAGCTCTACCGGCGACTGCGTGAACTGGATGACGGGCTTCCACCGATCGAGGCGACCCGGCTCCTGTCGTCCGATCTCTGGCCCTGACCGCCTGTTCCCACCGCACATGAGTGCGACGTGCACGCCCGGCGCCTCCCACTGAAAGGGACCAGCTCCACGGCAGGCGGTCGCCAAGTGTCCAAGAGCAGGCGGCCACGGTGGCCGACACTTTCGCGAGGATCCCACGCGGGACGGGCTAGGTCACCAGTCCGTGTCGGTAGGCGTAGACGACGGCCTGGACGCGGTCGCGTAGGCCGAGTTTGGTGAGGATGCGGGATACGAAGGTCTTGACGGTCTCGTGGCTGATGACGAGCGTCGCGGCGATCTCGCTGTTGGACAGCCCGTCCGCGATGAGGCGGAGGACCTCCAGTTCGCGGGGTGTCAGCGGGGTGTCCCGCGCGCCGTTCTCGACGGGCCGGATACGGGCGGCGTAACGGCCCACGAGCTGACGTGTCACCTGGGGGTCCAACAGCGCCGTGCCCATGGCCACGGTCCGGATTCCGTGGAGCAGCCGGTCCGGCGGCGCGTCCTTGAGCAGGAACCCGCTGGCTCCGGCCCGCAATGCCTCGTAGACGTACTCGTCCAGGTTGAACGTCGTCACCACGAGCACTTTCACGGGGTGTTCGACCCCGGCGCCGGCGAGCAGCCGGGTGGCCTCGATGCCGTCGAGGATCGGCATGCGCACGTCCATCACCACGACGTCGGGGCGCAGTCGGCGGGCGAGCTCCACGGCGGTGCGCCCGTCTCCGCACTCGCCCGCCACCGCCAGGTCGGGCTGCGCGTCGATGATGGTCGACAGCCCGGTGCGGATCAGCGCCTGGTCGTCGCAGACCAGCACTCGGATGGGCGTGCTCACGCCGGGCTTCCCGCGGGTATCCGCGCCCGGACGAGGAAGCCGCCGCCGCTCTGCTGGCCCGCGCTGAAGTCGCCGCCCAGGACGTTGACCCGTTCGCGCAGGTTCTCCAGTCCCCGCCCGCTGCCGCCGGGGGAGCCGGCCCGCGAACCGGAGCCGTCCGTGCCGACCTCCACGGTGATGTCCCTTTCGCTGTGGCGCACCAGGACCGAGGTCCGGCCGCCGTGGTCGTACTTGAGCGCGTTCGTCAGGGCCTCCTGAACGACCCGGTAGGCCACGAGGTCGGCGCTGCCGGTCGAGGTCGGCGGCGTGCCCTCCTCGGTCAGCTCCACCGGCTGCCCGGCCAGCCGCGTCTGCTCGACGAGCGTGAGCACCCGGCCGACGGGTGGTGTCCTGTCCTCGCCACCGGTGCCGTGGTCGGGGTCGAGCAGGTCGAGCAGGTGCCGCAGGTCCGTGATGGCCCGCCGGCCGGTGTCGCTGATGGCGACCAGGGTCTGGTCGAGGCGGTCGGGCGAGGCGGTCAGGTACCGGGCGGCCTCGGACTGCACCACCATCGCCGTCACGTGATGGGTCACGACGTCGTGGAGCTCGCGGGCGATCCGGGTGCGCTCGGCGGCGCGGGCGGCCTCGGCGACGTGGATGCGGCGTTCGGCCTCCGCGATCCGGGCGGAGCGCAACCCCGCGCCGACGCCCCATATAAGGGCCAGCACCAGGTAGAACGACAGGAACTCGGCCACCCCTTTGCCGGGCCCGAGGTGGTGGAGCGCGAC
Organism: Marinactinospora endophytica; assembly: GCF_054780875.1. Lineage (NCBI taxonomy): Bacteria > Bacillati > Actinomycetota > Actinomycetes > Streptosporangiales > Nocardiopsidaceae > Marinactinospora > Marinactinospora endophytica. The sequence continues at coordinate 178,652 of NZ_BAAGVM010000007.1, forward strand.
CGCCAGGGCCGCGAACGCCACGGACGAGGCGATCATGGTGCTGCGCCGGTACCGCTCCAGATACGACCCTGCGCTCAGCAGCGCGATGGGCAGCGCGGTGCCGGCCACGAGGTGGTAGCCGCGCAACTGGTCGAGGACGAAGCCGCCCGACACCAGGATGAGACAGACGAGCGGCCACCGCCGGCGCACGGCGAGCGGAAGGCACTGCAGGACGGCCGCCACACCGGCCAGCAGATCAGCGGGACGGGTCGGCAGGCCGCCGACCTCCGTCCCGTTGCCGTGGAGCGCCGGCACGGTCGACGCCACGAGGAGCAGTATCCCCAGCGGGAGATCCCGGACCGTGACATCGAGCCGGTGCCACAGCTCCATGACACGTCGACGATCGATCACCGGGGCAGTGTAGCGGCGGAGTCGGCTCCCGCGGTCCGCCGGGAACCGAAGGGCACGATGTTTCCACGCCGGTGGGCCAGCCACAGGAACACCAGGGTCAGCAACGCCCCGAAGGCCACCGAGTACACGCTGCCCTCCGGTCCGAAGTCGCCGCCGGTGAGCAGCGCCGGACCCGACATCGTGCCCTCCAGGAGGCCCTGGTTGGTGCCGTTGCCGGAGACCACGGTGCTGAAGATGCCGGCCGCGGCGAAGTTCCAGCCGAAGTGCACGCCGATCGCCACCCAGAGGCTGCGGGTGGCGGCGTACACGGCGGCGAGCATGAAGCCGGCCTCGATCGCGATGGCGATGGCGCCCCACAGGGTCGCGTGCTCGTTGAACAGGTGCGAGAGGCCGAACACGAGGCCGGTCAGCGCCAGGGCCAAGTACGTGCCGATGTGCTCCTCGACGATCCGGAACAGCACGCCTCGGTACACCACTTCCTCGGTCACCGCGGCGGCGAGCATGAAGCCGAGCAGCCCCAGCGTGCCGGTCACCGAGCCCAGACCGATGACGTCGTAGTACCCGGAGGCGAAGAGGATCGCGATGACGGCCGCGAACATGCCGACGCCGATCAGGACGCCCCAGCCGGTCCGGGAGGCGGCGCCCTTCCAAGCCGCGTCCGTGGCGGGCCGGTGCTCGGTCCGCCGCACCACCCACCTGTACCCGAGCACGATCAGTATGGCGACCACTATGCCGAGGACGAGCGTGAGCCAGTCGTTCTCCACCACCGCGCTGACGCTGATGCCGCCCAGGGCGTATATCGCCATCACGGTCAGGAACTGCCAGACGAACCTCATGGAAACCCTTCTGCCGGGCCGCGACCGATGCGCCGCGGGCTGCACTGAACGCTACGGATCCGGCAGCCGGAAATCGTCACCTCACGGTGGACACCTGGCTGTAGCTCGCATGGGGGACAAGCCCTCGGGTGGCTCCGCCCCGACCCGCCGTCACCGGGGCCGGCCGGGGCCCTCGGGCGTTGGTGGGTGTACCCGGGGAGGCAACGCCTCAAGCGTCGCGGGGGCCTGGACGGAGACGGATCACGTGTTCACCGGGGACACGGGGCGCCGTGGCATCCGGTGGCGGGCCGTCGCTGCGTTCGCGCACCGATGCGGCCACCACCGTCGAGATCCGGCAGGTGCACCGGCTACGGGGTCGACAAGGTCCACGCCGGGCTGAACCGGCAGGGCCACCGCGCGGCCCGCCGCACCGTTCACCTGCTGACGCGCCAAGCCGGTTCGCGGGGCATCGCCCGCGGCAGGAGCCCGCGCACCACCACCCCGGCCCCGGGACCGGACATGCGCCCGGACCTGGTCGAGAGAGCGTTCACCGCGGATGCTCCGAACCGGTTGCGGGTCGCCGATATCACCTACATCCGCACCTTCGCCGGGTGGGTCTACGCCGCGTTCGTGATCGATGTGTTCTCTCGCCGGGTGATGGGCCGCGGTCGTTGCGCCCCGATCCGGCGCTGGCGCGTTGGAGATGGCGGTGTGGAACCGCGAGCACGTCGGGCGCAGGTTGGACGGGCTGGTCCACCACTCCGACCGCGCAGTGCAGTATCCGGTGGTGCGCTGCACCCAGCGGTCGGCCGAGGCGGGCGTGGTGGCTTCCGTCGGCGCCACCGGCGATTCCTACGGCAACGCTCTGGCCGAGGCGTCGCACTCGCTGTTCAAGGCCGAGCTGATCCGTGACCGCGGCCCGTGGAAGAACCTGGGGGAGGGGGAGATCGCGGTGGCCGGGTACGTGGACTGGTTCGACCACCGCCGCCTGCACGGCGAGATCGGCCTGATCCTCCCAGCGGAGTTCGTGGACGGCTTCTACCGGCAACAGAACGGGTCAACACAGGACGAGGCGTTGATTCCGCGCCTCTAAAGAACCCGACACGAGACAGCGCGGACAGCCCCGCGCTCTCGGCGGTGTCGAGGATGAGCCGCCCTGGGACGGGAAGCCGATCAGGCGCCGCCCGTTCGTCTCCCCGGAGCGGCGATCCGTATTCCGATCGCCCCTCTACAGTGGGTTTTTGTGCTCTACGGAAGGTTTGCGGAACTCAGTGCGCTCGACGAGGTGATCGCACAGGCCCGCCAAGGCTGCGGCGGGGCGGTTGTGCTCCGGGGTGAGGCCGGCGCGGGCAAGACCGCCCTGCTCGACGCGGCGGCCGGGCGGGGCGAGGCGATGAGGGTGCTGCGGACCAGCGGCGTCGAGTCCGAGTCCGACCTGGCGTTCGCGGCACTGCACCAGTTGCTCTGGCCGGTAGCGGGATCGCTGGAGGCGCTGCCCGGGCCGCAGCGCGACGCCGTGCGAGCGATCCTGGGGCACTCCGCCGACGGTGCGGGCGACCGCTTCCTCCTGGGCGCCGGCGTGCTGTCGCTGCTGGCCGAGGCCGCCGGTCCGGAGGGCCTGATCTGCGTGGTCGACGACTTCCAATGGGCCGACCGGGCCTCGGCCGACGCGCTGCTGTTCGCCGCCCGGCGGCTGGCCACCGAACGGATCGCGATGTTGATCGCCGTCCGCGGCGACGCTCCAGTCAAGGGAGTGCCGACGACGGTGGACGTGCGCGGCCTGCCCGAGGATGCTGCGGCCGAGCTGCTGGAATCCCGGCACGGGCTGCTCCTGGCCGCCTCGGTGAGACGGGAACTCATCACGCTGACCGGGGCGAACCCCCTGGCCCTGAACGAGATCGCGGCCCGGCTGACGCCCGCGCAACTCGCCGGCCGCCAGCCGCTGCCCGACCCGCTGCCCGGCGGCGCCCGGCTCTTCGGCGGCCGGGTGACCGCGTTGTCGGCCCCCGCGCGGCTGGTCGCGCTGCTCGCCGCCGTCGAGGCCGACCTTGAGGCGGTCCTGCGTAGCGCCGAGCGGTTGGTGGCCGGGGCGGGATCGGAGGCGGCGGCGTCAGTGGTGGCGGCGGCCTTCGCCGAACTGGAGGAGAGCGGGCTGGCCGAGGTTTCGGGCACCGACGTGCGCTTCCGTCACCCGCTCATGCGATCCGCGGTCCACGAGGCGGCCACCCCCGCCGAGGTCCGCCACGTGCACGCCGCCCTGGCGGAGCAGACCGCGGGCGACCGTAGGGCCTGGCATCTGGCTGGAGCCGCCCTGGGACAGACCGAGCCGGTCGCTCTCGCGCTGGCGGAGGCCGCCGCGCGGGCACGTGACCGCGGCGGATACGGTGCCGCCGCCACCGCCCTGTCCAGGGCCGCCGAGCTGACCCCCGGGCCGCGCGCCCGCGCCGTCCGGCTGAAGGACGCCGCCGTGGCGGCCTGGCTCGGCGGCCGCCCGGGGCAGGCGGAGTCGCTGCTGGCCGAGGCGCGCGAACGGGCCGAGGGGGACACCACCCTCGCCATGGAGATCGCCCAGCTTCGGGGCCGGTTCGAGCTGAACTCGGGCAATGCCGCCGAGGCCGTGCGGATCCTGGCCGCGGGCGACACCCTGGACATGCTGGCCGACGCCGTGGAGGCGGCCTCATACGTCGGCGACACGGCGGCCATCGTCGAGCTCGGCCGACGGGCGGCGGCGCACCCCGAGGGGTTCCTGCGGGACACGGTGGCCGGGATCGGGCTGACGCTGAGCGGCGACCCTGCCGGGCCGGGCCTCCTGCGGCGGGCACTGGCGCGGGCCGGCGAGCTGGAGGACGCGGCGGGCCGCCTGTGGGCGACGGCCGCGGCCAGCGCTCTGGGCGAATCGGACCTGGCGACCGAGATGGCCGAGCGGGCCGGGCGTGTGGCCAGGGTGTCGGGGATGACCGGGCAGCTGCCCGTCGTGCTGGAGTTCGTGGCGACAGCCGACCGCCTCGCCGGTCGGCTGTCGCGCAGCCAGGCCGTCTCAGAAGAGGGCCTGGCGCTGGCCCGGGAGGCCGGATATGAGAACACGGTGGCCGCGCACCTGGCCAACCTGGCCGTGCTGGCGGCGCTGCGGGGCGAGGCGGAGTCATGCGAGCGGCAGGCCCGCGAGGCGCTGGCCATCGCCATCCCCCACCGGGTGGGATTGAGCGCGGGGGTGGCGTCGTACGCGCTGGCACTGCTGGAGTTGTGCCTGGGCCGGTTCGCGGCGGCGCACGACCGCTTCACGGCCATCGCCGCGGCGGGACCGGGCGCCGGACATCCGACCGTGGTGTGGCGGACTGCGCCGGACCGCGTCGAGGCCGCGGTGGGCGCGGGCGACGAGGCCGGTGCCCGAGCGGCGCTTTCGGACTACGAGCGATCGACCGAGCACGCCGCGACGTCCGAATCCCGCGCGCTGCTGGCCCGCTGCCGGGGCCTGGCCGAATCGTCGGAGGACGCCTTCGGCGAGGCGCTGCGGCTGCACACCAACCCTTTCGAGGCGGCCAGAACGGCTCTGCTGCTGGGTGAACGCCTGCGGCGCGCGCAGCGCCCAGGCCAGGCGCGAGCGCACCTGCGGATGGCGTGGGAGATTTTCGAGCAGGCAGGTGCCCGGCCGTGGGCCCGGCGCGCGCGGGAGGAGCTGCGGGCGGCGGGCGAGAGCGGGCAGGCACCGCCCACACCCGTGCGCGACGCCCTGTCCCCGCAGGAGTTGCGCATCGCGGGCCTGGTCGCCGACGGGCTGTCGAGCAAGCAGATCGCCGCCCGGCTCTTCCTGAGCCCGCGTACGGTCGAGTACCACCTGTACAAGATCTATCCGAAGCTGGGCATCAGCTCCCGTACGGAACTGGCGCGACTAGTAGTTCTACAGAAGGCGTCCGCACCCGAAGACGGCATGCTCTGAGACATGCGCAGCACAGACATCTGGAGCGAAGAGTTCGGCGCCGCGACGGACACGCCGATCCTGCTGATCATGGGTTCGATGTCGCAGGGCGTCCTGTGGCCGGACGAGTTCGTCGGTCGCCTGACCGCCGGAGGCCGCCGGGTGATCCGGTACGACCACCGTGACACCGGCATGTCAGGCACCGCCGACTTCGCGACGGAGCCCTACACCTGGAACGACATCAAGAACGACGTCTACCGCGTGATGGACACCCACGGCCTGGACAGCGCGCACCTGGTCGGCCACTCAGCGGGCGGTCTGCTCGGCCAGCTCATCGCGGTGGAACAGCCGAAGCGGGTGCGTTCGCTGACCGCCATCGCCTCCTCGCCACTCGGCGGCGGCGAGGGCCAGGTCCTTATGCGGGCACTGACGGGCCAGCCGCAGCCCGAGGGCAGCCTGCCCGAGCCGACGCCGGAGTTCGTGGCCTTCTACCGCGCGTTGATGGCCGCCCCACCGCCGGAGAGCAGGCGTGCGCGGATCGACGGCATGATCGCCGAGCAGCGCGTGCTGCACGGCACCGGGCTGCCCTTCGACGAGGACGCGGCGCGCCGGCTGCAGGAACGCGTCTACGACCGGGCCCGCGACCTATCGGCAGTGGCCAACCATCGGTTGGCCGCGATGGCCGATCCTGATTTCGAGCCGGTGGGGGTGCTGGACCAGGTGAAGGCGCCCACGCTGGTCATCGAGGGCAGCCACGAGCCGGCCAAGCCGGGCCACGGTGCGGTCATCGCCGAGCAGATCCCGGGTGCGCGGCTGATGATCGTGGCGGGTATGGGGCACACGCTGCCGCTGGAGACCCACCGGGAGCTGGCCGATGCGATCCTCACGCACACGGCCGAGTGAGGGAGTCTGTTGCGGAATTCCTGCGTCCCCGCCGTCGAAGTGGCGGGCCTGACTCAGCGCTTCGGCACCGTGCTCGCCGTCGACCGGCTCAACCTCACTATTCCACCGGGGATGTTCTACGGCATCGTGGGCCCCAACGGCGCCGGTAAGACCACGATCCTGACGGCCATGTGCGGGTTGCGCCGTCCGACCGCGGGCACGGTCAGGGTCGCCGGCCATGATCTGCGCACCGCGCGCGAGGCAGCACTCGCACAGCTCGGTGTCATGACGGACGGGCTGTCCCTGCCCGAACGGCTGACCGCCGTCGAGGTCCTGCGCTACAGCGCCGGGCTGCGCGGCCTGGACGGCGGCTGGCGGGCGCGGGCGGGCGACCTGTTGGAGATCCTCGGGCTCGACGCGGTTCCCCGGACGCTGATCGTTGAGTACTCCACGGGCATGCGCAAGAAGATCAATCTTGCGCTGGCGCTCCTGCACCGGCCCCGGGTGCTGGTGCTGGACGAGCCGTTCGAGGCGATCGACCCGGTTTCGGCCCGTTCCATCGAGCAGGTGCTCAAGCAGTACGTCGAGGCCGGCGGCACGGTGGTGCTGTCGAGCCACATCATGGACTTCGTCGAGCGCAACTGCCGTCGGGTGGCGGTGGTGGCCGGCGGCCGGGTGCTGGTCGAGGGGCCGGTGGAGCAGGTGGCCGCGGGCTCAACGCTGAACGAGCGGTTCGTCGAGCTGGTGGGCGCCGATCCGGTGCGTACGCTGGAGTGGCTGGCATGACCCGCGCCTTGTTCGCGCTCAAGCTGCGATTGTTCCGCAACGGCTCACACAACGAGCGCGCTTTCAGCCTGGTCGCCGGGCTGATCCTGGCGGCCCTGGTGATCGCGGGCGCGTCCTTGAGCACCCGAGGCGTGATCCACGAGGGCTGGATCGCCGTGGCGCTCACGGTCTGGGGTGGCATGTGGCTGTTCGGGCCGCTGGCCCAGCCCCGCCATGACCCCTCCGTGATCTCCCGTGAGTGGCTGCGCGGTTACCCGCTGCGGCAGTGGCGGCTGGCGCGGGCGCTGTCGTGGACCGAACTGCTGGGCGTCGGCCCGCTGATCACACTGGCGTGCCTGTCGTCGCTGGTGGTGCTGGCCGCGCCGGGCGGCACGGTGGCGGTGGCGGCCGCCGTGGCCGCGGTGGTGGCCCAGCTGTATCTGCTCGTCTGGGCGGGCAAGACGGTGGCGGCACTGGCGGCCTGGCTGCTGCAGACCCGGGTCGGGATGACTCTGGCCGCCGTCCAGACCGCGATCATGCTCGCGCTGTCGTTCGCCGGATGGGTGCCGGTCGCGGCCTGGCTGCTGCCGCTCCTCGGCGTGGGGGACACCACCCTGGTGATCCCCACGGCCGGGCGACTGCCCGAGCCGATGGTCGACGTGCTCGCCGCATCGCCTACCGGCTGGGGGTACGGCGCGGCACTCGCCGCCCGCGACGGCGCCGGTGCGGGGCCGGTCCTGCTGCCACTTGCCGCACTGCTGGCATTGGGCGCCCTGTTGCAGCTCTGCTGGATCGCGCTGACGGTTCGCGTCCTGCGCCGGCCGCCTCGCCAGGCGAGAGCGCGGCGGCCCGCCGTACCGGGACGTGCGCTGTCCTTGCCGTTCACGACGCCGCAGGTGGCCGCGGTCGTCTCGCGAGAGCTGGCCACCTGGCTGCGGGACCCGGCGCGCGGCGTCGAGCTGCGCAGCGCCTGGCTGACACCGCTGCTGATGGCGCTCGTCATCGCCGCCACCGACTGGATCTGGGCGCTGCCCCTGGTCGGCCCGGCGGCAGCCGTGTTCGGCGCGATGGCCGCGGTCAACACCTACGCCCTGGACGGCACGGCCCAGTGGCAACTCCTCACCACACCGGGCGCCCTCAAGGCCGACGTGCACGGGCGAATGGCGGCGTGGGCGCTGATGTTCGGCCTGCCGTCCATCGCGCTGGCGGCTGTGCTGTGGGCCGCGACCGGCTCTCCCTTGGGAGGCGCCGCCGTTGGCGGCGCCATCGCCGCGGCCGCCGCGGGCTGCGCCGGGGCACCGCTGCTCGCGCTCGTGATGCCGGCCGTGGGCGCCGACGCCCGCGATCGCGTCTACCCGGGGCAGCAAGCGGGCGATCCGACGGGCGGGCAGATGACGATCTTCCCAGTAGTCCTGCTGGGTGCCATCCTGCCCGGCGTTATCGGTGGTCCGTGGTGGGGGAGCGTCCTGGTCGCCGGCCTGCTGGCCGCCATCGTCCTGGGCGTGACACCCGCGCTCAGCGTGCGCCTGCTCCGGCAGCGCGGCGCCGGCCTGCTGGAGGCGATGGCCGCCCGCGACACCGCGGTCCTGCGCGCAGCCACCGGCACCAGGAGCTGACTCACCCGACCGCTGGATACTCTCCGACACGGTCGGCTCGGAGCGACGCCGTGAGGTGCACCGGTGTACGCGGCGCGTGGGGGCTCCGCGGAACTCTGTGCCCCATCGGAGGCGGGGCGCGGTTTCCCGGACCGGTTCCGCGACGCCCCTACCACCGCCCGAACCTACGCCGAAATGCTCATCGTCCTCTCCGCGGTGTTTGGCCCGCAGGCGCGTCCACGCCATGGCCCGCTGGAGGGCTCGGGCGAACAGCCACGCTCAGCCCTGCCGACCGAGGCCGCTGAGCGCCGGCCGAGGGCCCGCCCCCTCGTGCAGGCGGCTCTCGGGCTCGTCGTCGCAGGCCTGGACCAAGGCAGGGATTCCGGCGGTGTTGTCGCCGGTGGGAACGGAGCGGCCGGTGACGGCACCGAACCGGCCGCCGCGGTGCGGGGTCCGCCGGGCCGAGTTAACGTGGCCCCGTTCAGGCGTACTCCCGGGGTGGTTCACCGCCATGGTCCGCTCGGCTCGGCGGAACGCCGCGGTCGATCCGCCGGTCCATGCCGTTTGGTGACCTCCCACACATGAGGGTGCGGGTCGACGGGGACGGCTTGCCACTCGACGACCACATCCGCTCCGCGCCATCCCGGTGCCCAGCGCTGAAAAGCCCGTGGGGATGGCCGCGCGTGAAAGAAGGAGCAACCTTCCGACTTCTTTTGCACCCAGCCCAGTGCTTCGTGTAGCCGCAGGCCAGAGGGCCTGTTGTCGGCGTCTTACTGTCATGCGAGGCCCGGCAGTCGCCGTCGGAGTCGCCGACACGAAACGAGACCCTGACCTGTAGCCGCAGCTCAGGGTCTCGTTCCGTGATTTCATGTGGCGCACTCGGGAGGATTCGAACCCCCGACCTTCTGTTCGGTCGAGGGGACTTCCGGACTCGCGAGGATGCCGGTCGACCCGTGGTCGCCTGCGAAAACTCCTCCCGGTTCTTCCCCCGGGATCATTGGGGCTCTCGCGCTGGTATGTACTGAATGTGTACGCGGAGGGGAGCCGTTTCAGCCCAGGTAAGGTGGCTCTTCCTGCCCGAACGCATGGCGCAGTCTGAGGCGCTGCGTGTGGTGGATGGGAAGTTCGTCGGAACGTTCTACTCATCCCCTGCCGAGTGCTTTCGTTGGGTACCCGGCAGGGAGTGGCGGGGGCAGGTCACGCGACGCCTAATACGGCGCGGACTTCGGGAACGTCCTCGAAGTCGGCAAGACGACAGAGCACGACCTGGGAACGCTCCGCCGTGCGGTCACTGGCGACATCGGCGGACAAGGCGAACATCCGCGCCGTCGTCTCCGCGGCCGCCTCCGGCTCGTTGGCGTCGGCGTAGGCGACCGCGAGCCACGACAGGTAGAGCGCGAGTTCTCGGGCGTGGGCGGCGTTATACCGGTTGAGCACATCCCGTAGTAGGGGGACGGCGCGCAGCGGCCGGCGAAGCTCTGTGTACACCCGCGCGTCCATGACGCGAAGCTCGTCCTCGCTCACCCAGTACGCCCATTCCGGCGCGGCTTCTGGCTCTGCGGCTACCAGTGCCTCGTGTGCGTGTTCAAGCGCCCGCATGGCGGCTTGGGCTTCCCCGATGCTCGCGTGCGCCCACGCGACACGATCGAAGAACAGGGCTCGTGCTTTACCAGGGGCGTCCGGCCCGGCGTCGTCGAGTGCCGCGCGCGCGAGGGCGAGCCCTTCCCGCTGGCGTCCGGTGTTCGTCCACTGGTAGGCCAGGGAGCCGGCGACGTTTCCGGCAAGGGTCAGGTCCCCGGCCTCGCGCGCGGCGGACACACCGAGACGGTAGGTCGCCTCTGCGCGGTCGTGGTGTCCGGCGTCGGATTCGATCCACCCCACGATCTGGGCCAGTTCCCCGATGGCGACCAGAAGGGACCTGCCCACCGCCTCGGTGTGCCTTCCCTCCCGGTAGAGCCGGAGCGCGGCGGCCAGTTCTCGGCGAGCGGGCGAGACCAGGTCGCGACCGGCGAGCACGTCGTCAGCGAGCCGCAGCCCGTGCACCCGTGCCGCCAGGTCGCGCGCGTCCTGCGCGCCGACGCGCCGGCCGGTCGAGGCCGTCAGCGGCGTCAGCGGGTCTCCATCGGGCAGCAGCGTGGTCAGGGTCGCTGCCGGGTCAGGCGAGTCATCAGAGGCGCCATTCGCGGCTATCGCGCGTTCGAGGCGGTCCCGTGGAATGTCGAGCGCGGTCGCGATGTGCGGAAGCCAGAAGCGGGGCACGCGGCGCCCCTTCTCCCAGCGGTAGACCTCTTGGCGGGTGACGGTCGAACGCCCGGACACCTGGGCCAGTTCTTCAGCGAGTCTGGATTGCGACCAACCGCGTTCCTTACGCGCTCGGCAGATCATCGCACCGAACGTCTCGGGGGGCATGGCTCCAGTCTGGTCTACAGATTGGCCTACAGGTAGGCCGATCCCCATTCCCCCCTGTTCGGCAAGGCTGGGGAACGAACCGACCCCCGCGACGCGGATCAGGCGTCCGGGGGCGTGGCCACCAGCTAATCAGGAGCTGATGACATGTCCGACCCTAAACCGTTTCCCTCCGTTGTGCCGGGGCGGCGGGGGCGTTCCCGCGCACACGCGGCCGGTCACGCCGCAGCCGCGCGGCTTCAAGCCGCTCACCCGCGCACGTTGATCTGGTACGGCGAGACGTCCGGCTGGTTCTACGCCATGGACACGTCCGGCCTGCCCATCTCGCCCCGGCTCGACACACTCGCCCGGCTGCTCTGGCAGCGTGCCGGTGGCCACCACCGCGGCGTGGGCGCGCGATGAGCGACCGTCTCGACCCGCTGGTGTTCGACGATCTCGTGGAACTGCGGGAATGGGCGCGCGCCATGGACAGGCCGTTGGAGCTCGTCGAACGCGCACCCGATTCCGACGTCTACGCCGTCCGGGCCGGACATGCCACGGCCGTGTGCCATGTCCCCATCTGCCCGGACGAGGCGACCCTGCGACGGCTCAACGCCGAGCACACCGGCCGTTGGCGCGTGTGGCGCTCTCTCGACGAACACGGCCGGCCCGCCGCCTGGGTGGCCACCAACCTCGGGGCCGCGGGAGCGGCGATGACCTTGCACGAGACCACGCCCGAGCGGCTTGAAGAGCAGATGAACGCCCCGCCACCCGCCTACGGCCGAGCCTTGGGGACACCGAGCCACGAGGCGGGCTGAGAACGGCCGGACACCGGTGGAGCGGCCTCGGTTCCTCCCCGGTAGCCGGCTGGACGGACGGCCCCGGCCTGTCGAAGAGGGGAAGGCCGGGGGCCGTTCGCATGCACCACCCGGAGACGGACGTGTCGCGCTGGGGCAACTACAGACCATGAAAAGCGGAGACCCCTTTGAACCCGCCCGACTCCTTTGAGGGGCCCGCGGCGATCCCAACTACGGAAACACCAAGGGGATATCCAGGTACGAGTGCCAGAGCCTGACCGTCGAGTCCGAATCGGGAGATGAGGCCACTGGCGACGCACTTCGGTCCATCCCGGTTCTGTCCGTGCTGAACGCCGGGGTGTCATCGGCCCTGCAAGGGTTCACGCTTCTCAGCCGAGGCCCGCTGCCGGAGGACCTCGGCAAACACGGCCCCACAGAGGAAGCGCTGACGTGGGTGGCCTACCTCTACCGGATGGCGCTCATCTTCGGACATGCGCCCGTCCCGGCCGTCGGGGAGGCTCTCGGCCTTCCGAAGTCGACGGCGAACCGATGGATCACCCGGGCGCGGGATCGGGGGTTGCTGACCGTGCAGGACAAGAGAGGACAGAGGAAGGTGGACGAGTAGTGGCACGTGTCTGGGTCGAAGACCGCAACGAGCACGCGGCGTACCGCGCGGCGGTCGAGAAGGCGAAGGCCGCGAAGCGCACGCCACCGGGCCGGTGGCGGGTGCGCTGGTACGACCCCGCTGGCAAGCCGAAGGCGAAGGTGTTCACCAAGAAGCCGCAGGCAGAGAACTACCGGACCGAGATCGAGAACGGACTTGCCGAGGGGTCGTACCGCGACCCGTCGGCGGGCAAGATCCGATTCCGTGAAGTCGCGGCGCAGTGGATCGACGCACAGGCGCTCAAGCGTTCATCACGGTCCAAGTACCGGGACGTGCTCGAAGACCACATCCTTCCCCGGTGGGGTGATCTCCCGGTGAAGTCGATCGAGTTCGACGACGTCGCCGCGTGGCTCGCCGGTCTCCAGAAGCCCAAGGAGGAGGGAGGGAGGAACCTCGGAGCATCTCAGACGCGCACCGTCCACTCGGTGCTGTCCATGGTGCTGGACTGGTGTGTTCCTCGGCGGCTCGCGGTCAACCCCGCGAAGGGGGTCCCAGTGCCGAAGCTCCCGCCGAGCGATCACGTTTACCTGACCTATGAACAGGTCGAGGCGCTTGCGACTGCTGCCGGGGAGCTGCGCACGAAGTACGGCAGGCCGACCGCCACGGCGGGAGTGAACCGGACGCTGATTCTCCTGCTCGCATACACGGGGCTGCGCTGGGGGGAAGCGTCGGCGCTCCGGGTGAAGCATGTGGACCTCGACCGTCGGCGCATCAAGGTCACCACGGCGTTCAACGAGGTCGACGGGGAACTGTACGAGGACACGCCGAAGACGGGAGAACGCCGCGTCGTACCCCTGCTCCGGTCGCTCGTCGAAGAGCTACGCCCCCTCGTGGCCGGGCGGGAACCTGACGCGCTGGTGTTCCGTACTGGGCGGGATAAGCCGCTCCGTATCCGGAACTGGCGGAACCGGGAGTTCAACAAGGCGCGCAAGAACGCGGGGCTCGACGGGATCGGGCTCACGATCCACAAGCTCCGCCACACTGCGGCGTCGCTTTCGATCGCGGGTGGTGCGGACGTCTACGTCGTTCAGCGGATGCTCGGCCACGCCAAGCCGTCGATGACGCTCGATACCTACGGGCACTTGTGGCCGGACCGACTCGACGAGGTCGCCGACGTGATCGACCTCCGCCGTGTCGAGGCGGTGAACAACGCGGCGAAGCGGGCCGCCTAGGGAAGGCCCCCGGGCCATGTGTACCGAATGCGTACCGGGAGCCCACGGCATCCTCGCAGGGAAGCGCGAGAAAAGACGAAGCCCCACCTGTTTTACCAGGCAGGGCCTCATCTTCGCTGTCTCATGGCGGCGCACTCGGGAGGATTCGAACCCCCAACCTTCTGATCCGTAGTCAGATGCTCTATCCATTGAGCTACGAGTGCTTGTTCTGTTGTCCGTCGCCTCGGCTTCCCTGTCCGGTCCCCCTGGCGACGTGAAAAACTCTAGCACAGCTCCGGAGAGGGTTCGGACCGTGAACGGCACCTCCGGGAGCGGGTGTGAGCGAGGCTACACACGCCTCTGGGAGTCGTCGCCGGCGGGCGGGGCGTGGCGGAAGGCCGCGCCCCCGGCGAGGACGGTACGCGACCAGGGGGCGCGGGGAGAACTCTCACCCCCGGCCCGGCCTCGGCCGTTGTCCGGACCCCGGCCGGGCGCACGCAGGGCCGCCGGCACGCGCCCGGGACCGCGGGTGCCCGGGTCAGGCCGTCGCGTCGGCGACCGCGCGCTCCCAGACGTCCAGGGCGGCGTCGACCTGTTCCTCGGTGACGATCAGCGGCGGGATCATCCGTACGACGTTGCCGTGCGGCCCGCAGGTGAGCAGCAGCAGTCCGTGTTCGACGGCGGCCCGCTGGGCCCGCGCCGCGGTGTCGGTGTCGGGGGATCCGTCCGGCGCGGTGAACTCGTTTCCGAGCATCAGGCCGAGCCCGCGCACATCACCGATCACCGGGTGGGCGTCGGCGACGCGGACCAGGCCCTCGCGCAGTCGTTCGCCCATCTGCGCGGCGTTCTTGACCAGCCCCTCCTCCTCGATCACGTCGAGGGTGGCCAGGGCCGCCGCGCACGCCACCGCGTTGCCGCCGTAGGTGCCGCCCTGGGAACCGGGCCAGGCCCGTTCCATCAGCTCGTCCGGCGCGGCGATGGCCGACAGGGGGAAGCCGCTGGCCAGGCCCTTGGCGGTGATGAGGATGTCGGGCCGTACGGCGGCGTGCTCGTGGCCCCAGAACCGCCCGGTGCGGCCGAAGCCGGTCTGCACCTCGTCGACGACGAGCAGGGCGCCGTGCCGGTCGGCGCGTTCGCGCAGCCCGGCCAGGAAGGACGCCGGCGCGGGGACGTAGCCGCCCTCGCCGAGGACCGGCTCGATGAAGAAGGCCGCGGTGTCGAGCGGCGAGCTGACCGTGGCGAGCAGGTAGTCGAGCTCGCGTAGCGCGAACGCGCCGGCCTCCTCCTCGGTCATCCCGTAGCGGTAGGCGTAGGGGAACGGCGCGACCGCGACCCCCGGCATGAGCGGCCCGATGCCGGCCCGGATCTTCACGCCCGAGGTGGTCATCGAGGCGGCGGCCATGGTCCGGCCGTGGAAGGCGCCCTGGAACGCGATGACGTTCTGCCGTCCGGTGGCCTGCCGGGCCAGGCGCAGCGCCGCCTCGACCGCCTCGCTGCCGGCGTTGACGAAGAAGAGCCGGTCCAGTCCGGAGGGGAGCACCGATCCGAGGCGTTCGGTCAGGCGCAGCAGGGGGCGGTGCATGACGGTCGTGTACTGGCCGTGGACGAGCGTGGCGACCTGGCGCTGGGCGGCCTCGACCACCCTGGGGTGGCAGTGCCCGGTGCTGGTGACGCCGATCCCGGCGGTGAAGTCGAGATAGCGGCGGTCGTCCTCGTCGTAGATGTAGGCGCCTTCGCCGCGGGCGGCGAGGACCGGGGTCGCCTGCTTGAGGGCGGGCGAGAGCCGTACCGGCTGCTCGGCCATGCTCGGACCTCTTCCGTAGGATTGTTGACAATCGTCTCGGCTATGGAATCATCCCGGCCATGGCGGTGTCCAGACGCGCCGCGCCCCGTGCCCGCGCCCTGTTAGCGGATCCGCCGGCCGGGAAGACGTAGGAGGCGGAACCGCGCCCGGAGGGGCGGAGCGAGCACGAGCCCGGAAGGGGGCCGACATGACCGCGGACCGCGAGGCACAGGTCGTCGACCAGGTGCCCAAGCAGTTGTTCATCGGAGGCGAGTGGCGCGACGCCGCCTCCGGGGCGACGTTCAAGGTGGAGGACCCCTCCACCGGCGCGGTGCTGTGCGAGGTGGCCGACGCCGGGGTGGACGACGCCTTCGCGGCGCTGACCGCCGCGGACGCCGCCCAGCCCACCTGGGCCGCCCACCCGCCGCGCGAGCGCGGCGAGATCCTGCGCCGCGCCTACGAGCTGCTGATGGCCCGCCAGGACGAGCTGGGCCTGCTCATGACCCTGGAGATGGGCAAGCCGCTCGCCGAGGCGAAGGGCGAGATCGCCTACGCCGCCGAGTTCTTCCGCTGGTTCGCGGAGGAGGCCGTGCGCATCGAGGGCGGCTACTCGGTGTCACCCGACGGCCGTTCCCGGTTCCTGGTGATGCGCCGCCCGGTCGGCCCGGCCATGCTCATCACGCCGTGGAACTTCCCGATGGCCATGGGCACCCGCAAGATCGGCCCCGCGGTCGCGGCCGGGTGCACGATGGTGCTCAAGCCCGCCCAGCAGACGCCGTTGTCGGCGCTGGCGCTGGCCGCAGTGCTGAAGGAGGCGGGGCTGCCCGACGGCGTGCTCAGCGTCATCCCGACCAGTGACGCGGGCGGCGTCACCGAGCCGCTGCTCACCGACGGCCGTATCCGCAAGGTGTCGTTCACCGGTTCCACGGCGGTGGGCCGCACGCTGCTGAAGCAGAGCGCCGACCAGGTGTTGCGCACCTCCATGGAACTGGGGGGCAACGCGCCGTTCCTGGTGTTCGACGACGCCGACCTCGACGCCGCGGTCGAGGGGGCGATGTTGGCGAAGATGCGCAACATCGGCGAGGCGTGCACCGCGGCCAACCGCATCTACGTGCAGGCCGGCGTGGCCGAGGAGTTCGCGCGCCGGCTCGGCGAGCGCATGTCGGCGCTGCGGATGGGGCGCGGCACCGAGGAAGGGGTCCAGGTGGGGCCGCTGATCGACGCGCGGGCGCGCGAGAAGGTCCAGGGCCTGGTGGACGACGCGGTGGGCCGCGGCGCGCGGGTGCTCGTCGGGGGCGGGCCGGGCGACGGCGCCGGCTACTTCTACCGGCCGACCGTGCTGGCCGACGTCCCCCAGGAGAGCCGGCTGGCCCACACCGAGATCTTCGGCCCCGTCGCCCCGGTCATCTCCTTCGAGTCCGAGAGCGAGGCCGTGGCGGCGGCCAACGACACCGAGTACGGCCTGGTGTCCTACCTGTTCACCCGGGACCTGGGCCGTGCCTTCCGGGTCTCGGAGGCGTTGGAGACCGGCATGGTGGGGCTCAACCAGGGGATCGTGTCCAACCCGGCCGCGCCGTTCGGCGGGGTCAAGCACTCGGGCCTGGGCCGCGAGGGCGGCCGGGTCGGCATCGACGAGTTCCTGGAGACCAAGTACGTGGGGATCGCGGGAATCGACTGACCGGTGCGCGCTCGGGGGCGGGCGGTCTCCGCCCCCGAGCGGTCAGCCGGTGGTGACGCCGTTACCGGACCCGTTGATGCGGTCGACGGTCTCCAGCATGTGCGACTCGATGAGGCGCAGCAGGAGGTCCTCGTCCCCCTCGGAGATGGCCTCGACGAGCTTGTGGTGCTCCTCGACCAGTTCGGCGGGTTCGGGGTAGACCTCCTGCATCACCGTCAGGCACATGCGGGTCTCGACGAGCAGGGTCTGGGCCATGCGTTCCAGCCGGGAGTTGCCCGAACAGCTCACCAGGGTCCGGTGGAACGCCTGGTCGGCGTCGCTGATGGCCACCCGGTCGCCGGTCTCGGCCGCCTCGACCAGGGCGTTCAGCGCCACGGTGAGCCGGGCCAGGGCCTCGCCGCGGTTGCCCCGCATGATCAGCTCGCAGGCGCAGCGCTCCACCGCGAGCCGCGCGGTGTAGATGTCGCGCACGTCGTCGGGCGTCAGATCGATGACGAACAGCCCCCGATGCCGCTCGCTGCGCAGCAACCCCTCCTGCACCAGGCGCTGCATGGCCTCGCGGAGCGGTCCCCTGCTCACGCCGAGGCGGCCGGCCAGGTCGGTCTCGCCGAGCTGGTCGCCGGGTGCCAGCGATCCGTACATGATCGCCGAGCGCAGCTGGTTGGCGATCAGCGCGGCGGTGGACTCCCGGGGAACCGGTTCGAGCTCGCCCGGAGCGGTCATGACTTCCACGCCCTCTCAGATCGTTCGCGCGCCCCGGAAGGTCGTTCCGGGGCGCATCGGATCACTTTTTCATGTTCTCACCTGTGCCAAATCGGACGGAACGCCTGACCGGAGCAGGGTGCCCAGACCGCTTCGAGGCCCGGTGACGCCGGCCAATCGCAGCCCCTCCCACACGCTGACCTGATTGGCGGTCAACACCGGTTTGCCCGTCCGTTCCTCCAGCGTCTCGAGGACACCGGCGGTGTGCAGCGCGGTGTCGGGGACGAGCACCGCCTCGGCGGCGGGGACGTCCCCGGCCGCGACGAAGTCGAGCACGTCGGCGGTCGTGAGCGTGCCGACCTCGGCGGCGGTCACGATCCCGCGCTCGGCCAGCGCGACGACCTCGACCCCGCTGTCACCGAGGAACCCCGCGAACCGCTCCGCGACGTCCTGCGGATAGGTCGCGGCGACCGCGACCCGCCCCACCCCCAGGTGGGCCAGCGCGTTGACGAAGGCGAACGAGGTGCTGGAGGCGGGCGCGCCGGCCGCCGCGCGCACCCCCTCGACCTGTGCGCGCGCGCCGTCGCGGCCGAACACGAAGCTGCCGCTGGTGCACGCCCACACCGCGGCGTCGACGTTCGCGGCCCGCAGGGCGCGCGCCCCCTCGGCGAGCACGTCGGCCCCGCCGATGTCCAACAGCGCGTCCACGCGGTGGGCGTCCTCGCGCATCAGCGTGTGCACGACCCGCAGCGCGACATCGCCGCCGAGACGTTCCTGGAAGTCCGGGTAGTCGTCCTCGGCGCTGTGGCCGGGGTACAGGAAACCGATCGTGGCCGTCATGGGCTGCTTCTCCTCACTCGGGGGCGGATCAGGCCGCGGTGCGGTCGGTGGCGTCCACGAGCCGCTGTCCGGCGCCGATCGCGCGGCGGCCGATCGCGGCGAGCGCCGACCACATCGTCACCTGGTTGGCGGCGATGACCGGTTTGCCGAGGGCGCGTTCCAGCGGCGCGATGATGTCGTAGGTCAGCACGTTGGTGCAGCTGATGAACACGGCCTGGGCGTCGGGCCGGTCGGCGTCGCGCACGGCCTGGGCGACCTCGGAGTAGGTGACCTTCCAGATGTGGTTGAGCAGGCCGAGCCCGACGCTGGAGACGGTGTCGACGCCGTGTTCGGACAGGAAGGCGAGCAGCCGTTCGGTGACGCTGTCGACGTAGGGCGTGACGACCGCGACGCGGCGTGCCTGCAACGCCTCCAGTGCGCGCACGAGCGCTCCGGAGGTGGTGACGGCGGCGGGTGCGCCGGCTTCGAGGATGCCGGCGTGCAACCGGCGTTCGCCCGCGGCGCCGTGGACGAAGCTTCCAGAGGCGCAGGCGTAACCGACCACCAGGGGCTCGGGGACGAGCAGGTCGCGGGTCGCCCGGCGTACGTTGCCGTCGTCGCTCAACGCCGACGCCATGTCCACGGTCACCGGGACCGGGACGAAGGGGAGCCGGGTGATGTACAGGGAGACGTCGTCGGGCGTCCACCGCCACAGCTCCCGGTCCAGCGCGAAGTCGAACGGCGCCACCACGCCGACACCGGACTGTCCGGGCGGCTCGACGAGCGCGGGGATCTCCACGACGTTGTCCAAGGCCCGGGACGGCCCGTGCGCGTCCAGGTGGGCCGGCCCGGCGGCCCACCCGTTGACGACGGGCGCGGCCGTGTCCGCCGTGGGCGCCGGGGGCGCGAGGGCCGT
Organism: Marinactinospora endophytica; assembly: GCF_054780875.1. Taxonomy (NCBI): domain Bacteria; kingdom Bacillati; phylum Actinomycetota; class Actinomycetes; order Streptosporangiales; family Nocardiopsidaceae; genus Marinactinospora; species Marinactinospora endophytica. Next base: position 197,910 of record NZ_BAAGVM010000007.1, read on the forward strand.
CGGTGCCTCGACCCACTGCTCCATGACCAGCTCCTCCTGCTCGTCACCACTCGGCCCACGGCCGGTTGTCAGATCGGTCCGCATCGGTCACTCACCTCCTTCGTTTCTCGTCCGACCGGTCCCGCGTCCGCGGGTCCGACCGGGTCACTCCTCCAGCCGCCGGTACACCAGCCGCTCGCCGACACCGCCCGAACGCCACACGTCGTTGCACGCCTTGGCCATGGGCGCGAGCCCGTCGACGATGGTGGCGTAGACGTTGCCGGGGACCCAGCCGACGTCGCCGTTGAGCAGGAGGTTGTTGCGGCCGTAGAAGATCGCGAGGTCGATGACACCGGGCAGGGAGTCGATGCCCTTCTCCTCCTTGAAGCGGCGGTCGAGCATGCCCTCGTCGAAGGAGAAGTAGACGACGTCGCCGGGGATGGGGGTGACGGTGGTGTTCTCGCGCCCGGGTTCCTGGTCGGCGAAGCGGGGCACCATCGTGTAGACCTCGTTGCGGGCGTACTTGGCGTGGTAGACGTCGCCCCCTTGGGGGAGGGCCGCCCAGACGGCGTCGCAGGTGCGGGGGGCGTCCTTGTCCAGGAGCTCCGCCACGCAGCTGACGCCGCGCTTTTCCAGGCTGATGGTCATGTACCTGGGCATAGTCGGATCGGCCCTTTCGTCGTCGGGCTGTTTCGGGTGGGTGCGGACGCGGTGGCTGAGTCGCGTCGGCGCCACCGGAGGGTGGCGCGGTCCCGCCGGGCAGGGCCGGTCGGGGCTCGCCAAGAGGGGCGAGACCAGCAGGAACACTGTCGAATTCGCCGCAGGACTGCGGATACGCGGATTGTTGACAATCATACGAAGGCTCCCTAGCGTGTCAATGGCCTCCGGGCGCCTGTCTGTTACATCCCCGTGACGGAAAGTCCCGGTACCGGTGGGGAGGGAGGCGGGCCGGCCCGGCCGCCCGCGGCGGCGCCCCGCGAACACGGGTACCGCGCTCGCGGAACGGGAATCGTCGATACTCCAACGCCGTGCCCGCCACGATCCGGGAGCCGCCTCGTGACCAGCAGATCCCCGAACCTCGTCGTCCTCCACGGCGCCGACCTGCCTCCCGGGCGGGAGCGCATCGACGCCCACCCCGGGCTCGGGAGCGTGCGCTACGCGACCGCCGACCGGCTCGCCGAGGCCCTGCCCGGCGCGACCGCGCTGTTGATCTGGGACCTGTTCTCCGAGGCCCTGGCGGCGGCCTGGCCCAAGGCCGACACGTTGCGCTGGGTGCACGCCGCCACCGCGGGCGTGGACAACCTCATGTTCCCGGGCCTCGTCGACAGCGACGTCGTCGTCACCAACTCCCGCGGGGTGTTCGACGAGCCCATGGCCGAGTACGTGCTCGGCCTGGTGCTGGCCTTCGCCAAGGACCTTCCCGGCACCCTCGCCCTCCAGCGGCGGCGGACCTGGCGGCACCGCGAGACCGAACGTGTCGCGGGACGGCACGCGCTCGTCGTCGGAACCGGACCCATCGGGCGCGCGATCGCCCGCAGGCTCACCGCCATCGGCATGACGGTGGAGGGCGCCGGCCGCACCGCCCGCGACGGCGACCCCGACTTCGGCACCGTCGTCGCCTCCGACGAGCTCGCCTCCGCGCTGCCGCGGGCCGACTACGTCATCCTGGCCGCACCGCTCACCCCGGCCACCCGAGGGCTGGTCGACGCCGCGGCCCTGGCCCGGATGAAACCCACGGCCCGGCTGGTCAACGTCGGCCGCGGCGCGCTGGTCGTGCAGGACGACCTGGTCGCCGCGCTGCGCTCGAAGACCATCGCGGGCGCGGCGCTCGACGTGTTCGACCACGAGCCGCTGGCGGACTCCTCCCCTCTGTGGGACCTGCCCGGGGTGATCGTCTCCCCGCACATGTCGGGCGACGTCCTCGGGTGGCGGGAGGAGCTGGTCGACCTCTTCCTGGACAACCTCGGCCGCTTCCTCGCCGGGGAGCCGCTGCGCAACGTCGTCGACAAGCGGCGGGGCTATGTGAGAGGCGGCTGAGACCGTCGCGGCCGGCCGCCGCGCAACCGGTACGCATCGAGGAGAAGGGGCTGTCATGACCACCGGAACCGAGGGGACCACCGACCGGTCCGCGCTCCCCGCGGGAGTGCGACGCGACCTCACCTGCCCGGCCGACCTGACCGCCGTGGAACTGCTCGCCGCCTACCGCGCGGGCGAGCTCTCACCGGTCGAGACGATCGAGTCCGTCCTGGCGCGCGTCGAACGGGAGAACCCGGCGCTCAACGCCTTCTGCCTGGTGATGGCCGACGAGGCGCGCGTCGCCGCGAGGGCCTCCGAGGAGCGCTGGCGCCGCGGGGAGCCGCGCGGACTCCTGGACGGTGTCCCCGCCTCGATCAAGGACGTCATGCTCACCCGCGGCCATCCGACGCTGCGCGGCTCGCGCACGATCGACCCGAAGGGGCCGTGGCCGGAGGACTCCCCGGCCGTCGCCCGGCTGCGCGAGCACGGGGCGGTGCTCTTCGGTAAGACCACCACCCCCGAACTGGCGTGGAAGGGGGTCACCGACAGCCCGCTGACCGGTGTCACCCGCAACCCCTGGGACCTCTCCCGCACGCCCGGCGGGTCCAGCGGGGGAGCGGCCGTGGCCGTGGCCCGCGGGATGGGCCCCTTGGCCACGGGGACCGACGGGGGCGGTTCGGTGCGCATCCCGGCGTCCTTCACCGGGGTGGTCGCGCTCAAACCCACCTACGGCCTGGTCCCCCACTATCCGGCGAGCGCGTTCGGCACCCTCGCCCACTCCGGTCCGATGACGCGGACCGTGGCCGACGCCGCGCTCATGCTCGACGTGCTGTGCGGCGCGGACAGCCGCGACTGGGCCGCGCTGGCCCGGCCGGCCGAGTCGTTCGCCCGAGGGCTGGACCGCCCGCTGACGGGGATGCGCGTGGCGTTCAGTCCCACGCTGGGCCACGTCGAGGTCGATCCGGACGTCGCCGGACGGGTCGCGGCCGCCGCGGCGGTCTTCGACGAGCTCGGCGCGCGGGTCGAGCCGGTCGATCCCGGGTTCGCCGATCCGGTCGGGGACTTCCACGTGCTGTGGTTCTCCGGCGCGGCCAAGGCCACCGAGGCCCTGGACGAGGAGCGGCGCGCGTTGCTGGACCCCGGACTGCGGGAGATCGTCGAGGAGGGGCTGACCTATTCGGCGCAGGACTACCTGACGGCGATGGCGACCCGCATGTCGCTGGGCGAGCTCATGGGCCGCTTCCACGACACCTACGACCTGCTGCTGACCCCGGCGACGGCGATCCCCGCGTTCGAGGCGGGGCGCGAGACGCCGCGGCGGTGGCCGAGCCGCCGCTGGACCTCCTGGGCGGGGTTCAGCTACCCGTTCAACCTGACCCAGCAGCCCGCGGCGAGCCTGCCGTGCGGGTTCACGGCCGAAGGGCTGCCGGTCGGCCTCCAGATCGTGGGCGCCCGCCACGCCGACGGGCTCGTCCTCGCGGCGGCGCGGGCGTTCGAACGGGCCCGCCCCCAGGAGTGGTGGCCGGCGCCACCGGACGGCCACGGCCCGGCCCGGACATGACGACGCCCCCGCCGGTGACACCGGCGGGGGCGGACGAGGTGGGAACGGCACGGCGGTCGCCTCACGGCGGATGGCACAACGCGGCTCCATGAGACCGCCCGGACGTCCCGCCGTGGCGAGAGCCGGACGCGGTATTCCGCGAAGGCGAATTGTGAGCCCGGGGGACACTTACTACCGCACCGCCCCGCACCACCTGACAACATACGCCACCCGGCCGGTATTCCCGTGCACCGCGCTGACGGGGGTCGGCCGGGTGGCGCGGCTCCGGGACCGCGTGGTCCACGCCGCGCGCGACACCGTTCCCGGCCCGGAGCCCCTCAACGTCCGGGCCGGCCCCTCGACGGCGAAGCGCACCTGGACCGTCCGGCCGGGAGACCGGGACGGGTTCCGGGGCCGTCGCGCCCAATCGTAGGCCGATACGGTCGGTCACGTCCGGGGTTCGCGCAGTTCGCCGTCCTCGCCGGGGGCGGCCGGGAAGGCCGCGACGGGGCGCTGGCGGCGCGAGGTTGTCCCAGATCACGGTGGGTGACCGAACGTGAAAACCCTCTCGTCCCTTTCGGGACCTTGGTCCTGGCGGGAACGAGCCCTTCGGCGCGATCGGCTGTCGGGCGGCGCGTTACCGTCATTGCAGGGGACGAGTAGGAGGCGGAGGCGAGATGACGAGTACGGCCGCGCCGGAACCGATCACGGTCTTTCTGGTCGACGATCACGAGGTCGTGCGACGAGGGGTCGCGGCCCTCCTGGAGGGGGAGGGCGACATGAGGGTCGTCGGCGAGGCCGGCACCGTCGAGCAGGCGGTGGGCCGCATCCCGGCGGTGCGCCCCAGCGTCGCGGTCATCGACGTGCGGTTGCCCGACGGGTCGGGGGTCGAGGTGTGCCGTGAGGTCCGCTCGCGCGATCCCGGCATCGCCTGCCTCATGCTCACGTCGTTCGCCGACGACGAGGCGCTGTTCGAGGCGGTCATGGCCGGGGCGGCCGGCTACGTCCTCAAGCAGATCCACGGCGCCGACCTGGTGGGAGCGGTCCGCACCGTCGCCGGCGGGGGCTCGCTGCTCGACCCCAAGAGCACCGCGCGCATGCTGCAACGCCTGCGCGGCGCGACCGCGGAGCCCGACCCGTTGGCCGCCCTCACCCCGCAGGAACGCCAGATCCTGGAACTGATCGGCGAGGGCATGACCAACCGCCAAATCGGGGAAAGGCTCTATCTGGCGGAGAAGACGGTGAAGAACTACGTGTCGAGCCTGCTGGCCAAGCTCGACCTGAAACGCCGGACCCAGGCGGCCGTGCTCATCGCCCAGATGCGCAGTAGGAAGTCGTGATCCTGTGGCCGGACCGGCCGCAGCGCACGGCTGGTGAGACATGGGGGGAGACGGGGGAAATGGGGATCGACACCGCGGGGATGGAGGTACTCGAACGCGCTGAGTGCCTACGGTTGCTCGCCATGGCGCCGATCGGGCGCATCGTCTTCACCGAGCGCGCGCTTCCCGCGGTGCAACCGGTCAACTTCCTCGTCCACGGTTCCGACATCGTGGTGCGCACCTCCGAGGGGTCCCGGCTGGCGCGCGCCACACGCGACGCGGTCGTCGCCTTCGAGGTCGACGAGTTCGACATCGAGGCCCGGACCGGATGGTCGGTCATGGTGGTCGGCCCGTGCCGGGCGGTCGAGGACCCCGCGCAGCGCGCCGAGTTGGAGCGGCTGCCGCTGCGTCCCTGGGCGCCCGGCCCGCGCACGCACTTCCTGCGGATCGCGATCGAGCTGGTGACCGGGCGGCGTATCCCCGGCTAGTCGTCGGACGCGCAGGGCAGCGGGACCCGCCACGCAAGGACGGTCCCGCCGCCCTCGCGCGGCGTGGTGGTGAACTCCCCGCCGAGGGCGCGGGCGCGCTCGTCCATGTTGCGCAGGCCGCTGCGCCGGCCCCCTTCGGGGATGCCGACACCGTTGTCGCGGACCTCCAGGGACAGCTCCCCGTCCACCGTGACGCGGACGTTGACCTCCTCGGCGTGCGCGTGGCGGGTGGCGTTGGACAGGGCTTCACGCAGCACCGCGAGAAGGTGTTCGGCGATCTCTTCGGGCACCGAGGTGTCCAGCGGCCCGTCCAAGGTCAGTCCCGGACGGCGGCCGAGCGCGCGACCGGCGGTCTCCACGGCGGCCAGGACGCGCCCGCGCAGCGACATGTCGGTCGACGTGGGCGGGTGTTGGAGGGCGAACACCGTCGAACGGATCTCGCGGATCGTCTCGTCGAGGTCGTCGATCGTGCGCTGGAGGCGTTCGCCGGCCTCGGCGTCGTCGACGAGGCGCAGCGTGCTCATCAGGGTCATCGCCGAGGCGAACAGCCGCTGGATCACGGTGTCGTGCAGGTCCTTGGCGATGCGGTCGCGATCCTCCAGGACGACCAGCCGTTCGGCGTCCTGGCGGGCCTCGGCGAGTTCCAGCGCGACGGCGGCCTGGCCGGAGAAGGCGTCGAGCATGCCTCGGGTGGAGCTGTCGAACGGCGCCCGGACGCCGGACTTGCCCAGGAGCAGGACGCCCCGGGTGTGCTCGGGGGTTCCCAACGGGATGAGCAGGCCGGGCCGGAATCCCCGGTGGCTGAGCATGGGGCAGTTGGCGTAGCGCAGGTCGGGGATGACGATGGCCTTGCCCTCGCGGTAGGCGGCGCCGCACTGCGTCTCGGAGATGACCACGGGGGTGCCGATGATCTCCTTGGCGAGCGGGCCGTCGGCGATCTCGGCGACCAGGTTCTCGTCGGCGGCGTCGGGCAGGAGGACCACCGCGATGTCGGCGTTGGACATCTCGCGCGCCTGCTGGGCCAGGTAGCCCAGCACCTCGTCGGTGTCGACGCCGGACAGCAGCCGTGTGGTGATCTCGGTGGACGCCGACAGCCAGCGTTCGCGCTGTCGGGTCTCCTCGTACAGGCGGGCGTTCTCGATGGCGACACCGGCGGCGGTGGCCAGCGCCGTCACGATGGCCTCGTCCTCCTTGTCGAACTCCCCGCCGTCCTCCTTGTCGGTGAGGTAGAGGTTGCCGAACACCTCGTCGCGTACCTGGATCGGCACTCCGAGGAAGGTCGTCATCGGGGGATGACCCTCGGGGAAGCCGGTGGCGCTGGGGTGGTCCTGGACCCGGCTGAGCCGCAAGGGGGCGCGTTGCCGGGTGGGAAATCCCAGGAGCCCGTCGCCGTGGGGGAAACGGCTGATGCGCTGCGCCTGCTCGTCGCTGATGCCGACGGGGATGAACTCGACGAAGTGCCCCTCCTCGCCGATCACGCCCAATCCGGCGAAGCGCGCCCCGGCCAGGTGCGCGGCGGCCTCGGTGAGCCGACGCAGCACGGTGGCCAGGTCGAGGTCGCTGCCGATCGACACCACCGCGTCCAGGAGGGACCGTACGCGGTCGCGTGTGGACAGTGCGGCCTCCAGGCGGGTGTGCAGCTCCGAAAGGAGATCGTCGAGGCGCATCTGGGGCAGCAAGGGGCGCTGCCCGGAATCGTCGTGGGGCTCGGGCACGTGTCCACACCTCCGGTGTACACGCTATCCCGATACGCGATGAGGGAGGGCGGGACCGTCCTTTTCGGGACGACCGGGACTGGTGGGGCCGACGAGGAGCGGTCACGCAACCCGGTATCCGCGCGATCGCCGGGGTCTGTCTCCACCGGGTCCGAAATGCGGTGGGGGCCGCGCGAGCAGACGAGGGGAAATGAGGGGAAAGCTGCTCTGTTCCGGGTCGGTGGGGCTGTGACCGCTCCCCTCCGTGGCGGCGCCGGGCCTTCCCGTTCCCGGCGCCTGGATCCAGCACATCGTTCCAAAATGGCGTTGGAAAGCAGCCAAAAGATAGGAAATGTGTGGACTTTAGTCCTGAAAGCGAAAAATCATCTTTCTCGGGTGGGCGGCCTTCCAGGGGATCCAGTAAAAGCGCTGGTGAGAGCCCGGGGACTGGTCGATCGCGAAGAAGCCGCCGGAGAATTCCCGAACAGGGTTGCGGACACGCAGGATCATGCTACGGTCACGATCAGTAACCGGATGGGCGGTCCTGAACCGCCCATCCCGCCGAAGGGAGATGATGCGCCGTGGCGTGTGACGGCCGGACGACGCAGCGCGGACCGCGCGCCGTCGTCGCCGCGCGCGCCGCCGACGGGCGTATCTCGTGGCGTCTGCTGGTCCTCGCCGGAATCGCCGCCGCGGCCTGGCTCCTCGGCGCGGCCCCGGCCACCGCCGACACCCTTGACGAAGCCCTTCTCGGTGACACCACCGGTGCCGTCGAGGAGGCCACCCGCGCCCTCATCCCCTCGACGACCACCACGGGGGACCCCGTCACCGACCTGGCGTCCCACCCGATCGAGGTCGTCGACGAGATCGTGGCCCCCGCCGGGATCGGGCCGGTCGCCGACCTCGCGCCGGTGGCCGCCCTCGCCCGCCATACCCGAGCCGACGTGGAAACCGCGGTCACCGGCGTCTCCGACCCGGCCCCCGGCCAGCCCGCCACCACGGCGCCCCGGCCCGAGACCGCCCCAGCGCATCGGGAGCCCCGGCCCGTCCCCCGGCAGGACGGGCCCGAGACACCGCGCCCCTCCGCGCCTCCCCTCCTCGCCGCCACCACGGTCGAGACCACGCCCGCGGCCACGACGGCGACAACGGGCGAGGTGGGACACGGCCGCGCCGACCTGCGCGACGACACGGCCGGTCCCGAGCGCGACCTCCACCGCTCCCCGGCCCAGGCCACCGCCCCGGCGGCCCCCCAACAGGCCGGCGCCCCGTTCACCTTCGTCACGGGATACCTCGCGACGGTCCCCGAGCCCCGTCCCGCGGCCTCCGGCCGCGCCGTCATCGGCGGAGCCGAGCGGGGCATGCCGCACAACCCCGTCGACGATCCGTCGTTCTCCCCCGACTAGCGCCCGTCTCGCGCTCGGCCAAAGGCCGATCGGCTTTTGCGCTCTTGAGCTCTCCCGTCCCAGCCGTATCCGGCTGGGGGCTGACGTGAGTCCCGTGCACGCGACGGGACACGGGATTCACGTCAGTCGGCGGTCCGCTCGACCCCTCGACTGACCCGGCCCCGCCGGCGCGTCCCCCAGGCGCGCCCCGGCCGGCCGCGGCCCCCTGGTCAACCCACTCCCGCGGTGCGCTCCCCACCGAGACGCCCGCGCTCCGGGACGCCGTCCCGGAGGGATCGACACCTCCTTAACGACACATCTGCAAAGGACCTCGACCATGTTCCGTCTCACGTCCACCCCCGTGAAGCTCGCCCTCATCGGCGCCGGCGCCGCCGGATTCATCGCCCTGGGCGCCGGCGCGGCGTCCGCCGACGTGGTCGGCTCCATCGCCGGCGCTCCCGGCATGGCCGCCCAGCACGTGACCCCGACCGTGGCCGGCGCTCCCGGCGCCGCCCTGCACGCCGTGGGAGAGGTCGGCGGCGAGATGGGAGGGCTGCGCACCGGGCCCCGTGGGGGCGGTGAGCTGATCGACCCCGCCGCCCTGGGCTCGGCCACCGGACTCGACGGAAGCGGACCCGTCACCCTGAAGCCCTCCGTCGGCGACAACGCGCTGGGCACCCCGGCCACCAACGGGCCGATCCAGCGGATCAACCACATGGGCGACGCCCCGTCCCTCTCCGTCAGCAGGCTCGCGGGGACCACGGACTCGCTGGTGGGCGGGGGCCCGCTCGGGGGGCTTGTCCAGATCCAGCCGGGCCAGACCGAGGTCACGCCCGGGATCCGGCACCACGCGGGCGGCGACGTCGAGGACGCCGCCTCCCGTGAGCGCACCGGGGACCGGCCGACCGGCGAGCGGCCCCGTGGTGGTCTGCTCGGTGCTCTCCTCCCCGGCGGGACGCCGCTCGACCGGGGCGCGGCCACCGGCGACGCCGGCGCGCCCCGAGAGGGCGAGCGCGTGGGCGGCCTGCTTGACGGGATCACCCAGGGCACCCCGCTCGGCGAGATGACCCTGCCCTTGGGCCTGTAGTCCACCATCGGCGCGCGTGACCGCCCCGGCGGGGGCCGGGACGGTCACGCTCCGCGGCCGGTGGGGGCAAGGACACACCCCCCACATCCGTGGAAGGAGCGCGCTCCACCGGCGTCGTGCCACTACCTTGGCTGGTGGAGCGACGAGCCGGAACCGTCTTTCGGTCACAGGACCGGACGAGGACGCCCGCGGCGACACCGGTACACCGCATCGGAGACGCCGCCACGGGGGACCCGGTGCCCGGCGTCCCGCCGGATGGGTGCGCACGTCGAGGGGCCGTGCGCACCGAACGGGCGAGGCCCCGTGGCCGGAGCCGGTCCGGCCCACCGCTTCGGCGCTTCCCAGTGGCCGATCCGGGCGGACGCCCGCTGGGAGGAACGGGGTGGCCGCATCCGCGGCCACCCCGTTTCACGTTCCCGCCGGGTTCGGCGCCCGACGCCCTCGGCTCACTTCTCCCGGCTCGCCCGCCGGGATCGGCCCAGCAGCGCCGCCACGTCCACCAGGGCGCGGCAGCGCGCGAACTCCACCGGGGTGAAGGGGATCCCCTCCCGGCGCACCACCAGCACGCCGCCCTCGGGGGCGGGCAGGCACATCACCGCGCCGGACACGTCGTCGGGGGCCATCCCCTCGGGAGGCCCGGGACGTAGCTCCACCTTCTGCGCGGCGGACAGGTCGGCCAGCGCCGACGGCAGGGTCGCCGGGTCGGTCACCAGCCCCGACACCAGCGCCAGCGTCCGGCTCGTGGTGTCACTGAGCTCGTGGGCGTCGGCGGTCCGGACCACCGGGTCGTGCCCGCCGGCCCGGACCACCGCGTCGGCCAGTTCCCCGGGACCGATCCCGGGCGGCGCGGTGGCCAGGAACTCGTCGACCGCGTCGGTGTAGCCCGGGTACACCTGGACGAGCCGGATGTCGACGCCGAGCCGCGCCAGCTCGGCGGTCAGCGTGGCCAGCCCTCCGGGAACGTCGGTGACGCCGACCCGGATGCGCCACAACTGCTCCTCCCGCCCGCCGGCCGCAGACGCCGTGGGCTCGGCCGGGGCGCGGTGGTGCTGCCACCAGCGGTGTCCCGAGGCGATCACGATCAACACCGCGCCGAGCGCCGGCAGCACCGCCGCCCCGTGGTCGCTGTGACCGAGCGCGAGCACGAAGGTGTGGGCCGCGCCCGCCGCGAGCAGGAGCGCGCCTAGTTCGAGGAGTTCCCGGCCGAGAAAACCCGGGCGTCGCCGGGGAGCGTGGTGGCGGGCGTGGTCGAATCCGCTGTGACCCATGCCGGTAACGATGCCCCGGTCACGTTGCGCTTCGACGACCACACGTGACGGCCTCGTAACGTCGAGCGGTGATTCCGGTCACGTCCCCCTGGCGGGGCCACCCCGCCAGGGGCCGGGCCGTCGTCCAGGAGGGGATCTCGCGATGGCGGCTGTCGACGAGTGTCCGCCCCCTCCGGTCCCGCTCGGTCCGTCCGGCGCGTCGCCCGGTTCCGGCGGCCGCGCGGTGGCCCACGGCCAGGTCGGGAAGGTGGTGCGCCCCACCGGCGCGGGGGGCTCCCGTCCGGGGCCGCCCTCGCCGGCATTCGGGGCGATGACGGGTTCGCGGCGTCGTGCCCCGGTACGGTCCACGGCCCGAGCGTGGGGAACCGGGTGGCCGGCCGGCCCCGTAGATCGTGCCGCCGGGGCCGGAAAGTCCGGCGGCCGCGATCCGGCCGTCTCGGCGCAGAAGGGCCGCCCACGGGAACGCCCCCGTCGCCGGTGGCCCGGTGACGGGGGCGGAGGAAGCGGAAGGGCTACTGCTCCTCGGTGCCCAGGCCGTTGGAGCACGGGAGGACGACCTGGTAGGGAAGCGCCGGTCACAGGGCAATGGCCCGCAGACGGTTGGAAACACGACCGAGGTCGGGACGCCGCCTCAGGCGATGCGGGCCGCCAGGGCGTCGAAGTCGAGGAAGTACCGCCCATGGCTGTGCCGCAGGGCCTCGCGGTCACTGGCCCCGAGAACGACGATCTCGACGGAGGGACGGCCCCGGTACTCCTTCTCGGCGGCGAACCGGGCCTCCAAGGCGTCCCTGCGGCCCTCGTACTCCTGTTCACGCAGGACACGTCCCGAGGAACGGTCATACACCACGAGAACATTCGTCATGGCTCGACGATACCTGAAGAGCCTCTAGACATCCCTGGCAAGAGCCATCTCATTCATGTCCTCCCGGAGCTTCGCGAGGTAGTCGTGCACCCGCCGCCACCCCTCCTGGACGCCTGGATCGCCTTCGCCGACACCCGCTGCCTCCGCCTGCTCAAGAGTGGAGATCACGTCGCTGACGGCGATCGCCAGATCGACCATGGATGCGCGCCTCCGATAGGCCGTGTCGTACCGGAGGTCAAGACCCGTCTCTTGCTCGGGGGTGAGGCTTTCTGCGTGGTCGGCCAGCCGGTGTCGCCGGTGTTCGGGAGGTTCTCCGTAGCGAATACCCCGCCCGACGAGGTCGGACAACTTCTCGAACATGTCGGCCCACTCGTGCTGCCAGCGTGTCCGCACCTGGATTTCGACGGGCAACCCACCGGGGTAGACGATGACGTGGACCGCTCGATAGCCGGAACTGGGGTCTTTTCGGCGGTCGACGAGACGCGGTGCGCGGCTTTCCTCCTGGAACACCCCCATGAGCGTCTCCGTCACGCGATCCTGCTCCCTTCTCCCGCCGTCCAGCACGATTCGCATTCCCGCGAGGTCCTGCATGCTCTTCAGCCAGGACCCGCCGTGCCGCCTCAGCTTCTCCAGGACCGTCCCCGTGTTCTTGACCCGGGACGAGGGAGTAAAGCCCAGGCCGCGCACGGTGCCAAGGGCGGATTCCAAAGCTTCGTCGTAGGCGAGCAGCAGCCGGCTCAGATCCGTCAGGTCGTCCTCGGAAGGAGAGGCCGAGGAGATCAGACGTTCCCCAAGCCGGACCACCTGCGACTTGCTCATGGGAAGGGGCATGGGTCAGTGGTAACAGAAAAGCGGCCGTCATCAGCCGCTTTTTGGAGGGCCGCCCATGGGAACGCCCCCGTCGCCGGTGGTCCGGTGACGGGGGCGAAGGAAGGAGGAAGGGCTACTGCTCCTCGGTGCCGGTGCCCAGGCCGTTGGAGCACGGGTTGGCGGTGGCGTCCCTGCCCTCGATGGCCTCACTGGGCAGGGCCGAGGTGCCGCCCGCGGGGTCCTCGGCGGCGGGCTCGGCCGGGTAGGAGGCGGTCGGCGTCTGCGACGGCGACGGCTTCGGCTCCTCGGGGGCGCCGCTCTCCAACGCCGCATCGTCGACCGGCTCGTCGGCGTTGATCGCCGCGAACAGCTCGGCGGCCTTCTCCTCGTTCCACACGACCCGGTTGGGGTCGTAGGGGGCCTGGAACCAGGGAACGGTGTAGAAGGTGATGTCGCGCAGGTCGACGTCGGCGAGCGTGGAGCCGATGGAGATCATCCTGTCCAGCGTCAACTCGGCGTCGGTGGCGGTGTGGTCGGTGACGGCCCCCAGCAGCGCGGTCATCTTGCTGGGGCTGGTCAGCACGTCGCTGCTGGTGACCTCGTCGGCGAGCGCGCCGAGGAACATCTGCTGCCGGTCGATGCGGCCGATGTCGCCGCCGTCGCCGATCTCGTAGCGGGCGCGCACGAACGCCAGGGACTGCTCACCGGTGAGACGCTGCTGCCCGGCCTCCAGGTCGAGCTTGGCGCGCTCGTCCTTCATCGGCTGGGGGATGCACATGTCCACGCCGCCGATGGCGTCGACCATGTCACGGAAGCCGACGAAGCTCAGGTGGACGAAGTGGTCGATGCGGATCCCGCTCAGCGTCTCGATGGTCTTGACCACGCACGGCGGCCCGCCGTGGAACAGGGCGGCGTTGATCATCCCGTAGTAGCCGGTGGTGCCCTCGGTCCCCTCGTAGGGGGCGCACTCGGGGAGCTGGACCAGGGAGTCGCGGGGGAAGTTCACGACCGTGACGCCGTGATCGGGCGAGACGTGGGCGAGCATGAGCGAGTCGGAGCGCTCGCCGACGAAGTCCCGTCCGCCGTACTCGGCGTTGCCGCCGGTGCGCATGTCGGAGCCGATGAACAGGATGTTGACGTCGTCGCCGATCTTGGGCGGGCGCTCCTCCTCGTTGAGCGCTGAGGCGAGGTCGTGCTGGACCATGTTGCCCCGCAGGGAACGGTAGTAGGCGTAGGCCGTGCCGACCCCGGTGAGGAGCACGACCACCAGCGCGACGGCGGTCCAGCCGAGCACACGTTTCCACCGCCGTCGGGGCGGGGCGGCGGCGTCGGGCGTGGCTGTGGAGGCGTCATCGGACATGAATAAGGGGTGCCTTCTATCGGCGGGCGTCACAGGACCTGGAGGTGCCGTGAGGGGCGAGGAGGACCAACGGGTCCGCGCTGAGACGTGCAGCGCGCCGCGGGGGAGGGGGAGGACCCGTATGGCGTGTTGACCGATCTTACGAGAATCCATCGCGGATCGCGCGCCCGGGCCGGTGATTGCCGTCTTACCCGTGCCCGGAGAGGAGGGGGCGCCATCGTTCCGGCACCGGGGTCGTCCGGATCGTGATCCGGCGATGATCCCGCGGTGACGTGCGGAAGTCCCGGTGGGGATCGGGGCGCGGCCGAATGTGGCCGTCCCCACGCCGTCCGGCTCCGGCCCGATTCGACGGCCGAAGAGAGTAAGCCATAGCCATCTGTCGCGTTTCTCCGGGAAAGTCCCGGTAAGGGGCGGCGGACATGAGGACGCGACGACCATCGGTGGGCCGCGCGGCCTGGGCGCTCGGCGCCGTCTGCGTCGGATACGCGGTCGCGGGAGTGACCCTCGTCCCGGCCGGGCTGCCGTTGGGCTGGGACGAGGCCGTCTACGTGGGCCAGTACGATCCGCACCGTCCCGCCCCCTTCTTCAGCGCGCCCCGCGCCAGGGGGGTGTCGGTGCTGGCCGCGCCGGTCGTGACGGTCACGGCGTCGGTGGTGGCGCTGCGCTGTTTCCTCGCGGCGGCGGGCGCGCTCGCGATGTTCGCGGGGTTCCTCCCCTGGCTGTGGGTCCTCCCCCGGCCCTGGGCCGTGCCGTTGGCCGCGTTCGGGTACGCGACACTGTGGCCGGCCCTGTTCTACGCGGGCGCGGCGATGCCCAACACCTACGCGGCGATGGCCTGTGCCGCCGCGACCGGGTGGTTCCTGGACGCGGCGCGGCGGCCGGGGGCGCGGTCACCCCTGTGGGCGCTGGCCGTGGCGCTGGCGGTCGCCGGGCTGATGCGGCCCGGTGAGGCGTTCTGGCTGACCGCGCCCCTGGCGGCGGCCGTCCTGCTCGTCCCCCGTTGGCGGCGGACCGGGCTCGCCGCGGCGGTGGTCGCGGGCGCGTTCGTCGGCGTGCTGCCGTGGATGGTCGAGGCGTGGACCGGCGGTCACGGTGGTCTTGCCGCGCGGATCGCGCGGACCGGCGAGATCCAGGGCGGCGCCGGGCCGACGTTCGCGCTGCCGCTCGCCGCCTCCGCGCTGGACGGTCCCCTGCTGTGCCGGCCGTGCACGGACGGCGTGCGCTGGCCGGCCGTGCTGTGGTGGCTCGTGCTGCCCCTGTTCGTCGCGGCGGGGGTGAGGACGGCGGTGCGGGCGCGCAGGGCCGCGGCGGGATGGCTGCCCCTGACCGTCGGGGTCTGCCTGGCGGTCACCTACGTCTTTTTCATCGGCTACGCGGCGCCACGGTTCCTGCTGCCGTCCTACGCGCTGCTGTTCCTGCCGGCCGCGCTGGGCGTCGTGGGGATGGTGGAGGCGGCGCGTCCCCGCTGGCGGCCCGTCATCGTCGCGGTGATCGCGGTGGGGCTCCTGGCGCACCTGGTGATCCAGGGGGTGATCCTGCGGCACTGGGTGGGCGTGCACGGCGAGGTGCGGCGGGACCAGGGGGCCGTCATCGCCGAACTGGACCGCCTGGGGGTGGATCCGCCGTGCGTGCTCACGGGGACCGAGGCGATCCCGATCGCCTACCGGGCGGGATGCGCCTCCGCGGCGGTCGGCGGCCACAACGGCACGCACACGCTGGAAGGACTGCTCGCGCTGTCATGCCGCACGCCCACCGCTCTGCTCACCCGAGGGGGAGGACCGGCGCCGCAGTGGGCGGAGGGGTGGAACGTGTACCCGGTGGCCGGCGAGGCGGGGCCGTGGGCCATCCACGTTCCTCCGTGGACGCCGGAGGCCGGAAGGGACGGGGTCCCCTGCCCGATCGGGTGACGGACCGCTCTCGGCTACGCAAAGTACCGATTCCCTCGCGAAGGGAAGTCGCCACTGTCATACTTGGCCGTCGGGGGAGCGGCCGTGGTGACCCGCCGGCACCCGTCCGCCGTCTCCCGCGACGCGCTCCCGGCACAAGGAAGGGCGGGGCCGATGACGTCCGGATCCTCCCCGATGTCCCGCAGGCGTTTCCTCGGCCTGGCCGCGGCGCCCGTGGCGGCCTCGTTCGCGACCGCGGGGTGCGGCGACAACACCGGCCGTCCCGATGGCGACCCCGGGACGCTCGTGCACTGGTACCACCAGTACGGCGAGGAGGGGGTGCGCGAGGCCGTCGAGCGTTACGCGGCGTCCTACGACCGCGCCCGGGTGCGGGTGCAGTGGACTCCCGGCGACTACGCCACGCGCCTGCTGGCGGCACTCCAGGGGGGAGCTCCGCCCGATGTCTTCGAGTACCAGACCAAGGTCGACCTGGTCAGGGCCGGTCTACTGGAACCGCTGGACGACCTGATCGCCGACGTCCGCGACGACTTCTCCCCGGCCGCGCTGGCGATCCACACCGTCGACGGTTCCGTCTATGGAATTCCACAGGCTGTGGACACCCAGGTGCTCGTCTACCGCAAGAGCCTTCTCGACGACGCCGGGACCGAGCCGCCCCGCACCTGGGAGGCGCTCGCCGACGCCGCGCGCACGCTCACCCGTGACGGCCGCAAGGGGCTGTTCCTCGGCAACGACGCCGGCGTCTCGGTGGCCGGGCCGATGATGCTGTGGTCGGTCGGGCTCGAACAGGTCACCGCCGACCGGCGGCCGGGGTTCGCCGATCCCGCGGCGGCCAGCGCGTTCGAGCGGCTGCGCGACCTCTACGAGGAGGGGACGCTGCTGCTCGGAGCCCCCACCGACTGGGCCGATCCCGCGGCGTTCGTCCAGGAGCTCACCGCGATGCAGTGGACCGGGCTGTGGGCGCTGCCGCGCATCGAGGAGGCGTTCCCCGGCGACTACGGTGTGCTGCCCTGGCCGAGGTTCACCGAGGCCGGTGCCGACTCCGTCCCCGTCGGCGCGTTCGGCGCCATGGCCGCGGCCGAGGGCGGGGCGGCCGATCTCGCCAAGGACTACATCCACTGGCTGTGGATCGAGCGCACCGACCTCCAGGAGGACTTCAACCTCGGCTACGGCCTGCACATCCCGCCCCGCGGCTCCATCGCCTCCTCGGCCCGCCGGCTCGCCAGTGGTCCGGCCGCCGACGCCGTCGACTACGTCGACGAGCTGGGCCGGCCCTCCAGCCCGCCCGAATGGACCTCCGCCATGGACGCCGCCTTCAAGGACGCGCTCGGCAACATCGTCAAGGGCGGTGCCGCACCCCGCGAGGAGCTGGAACGCGCGGCACGGACGGTCCAGGACGAGCTCGACGCGCTGTTCGACTGAGACGGGCGGGCGACATGAACGGCACGCCACGGCGGAGAGGGTGGGAGGGGATCACCGACCGGCCCGCGTGGGCTTTTTGGATCCTCGCGGGTCCCTTCTTCGCGGGGCTGGTGGTCTTCGGTCACCTCCCCCTGCTGTGGAGCATCTACCTCAGCTTCTTCGAGGCGCGCAACACCGTCACCCCCACCGAGTTCGTCGGCCTGGCCAACTACGCGCGCATGCTCACCTCTCGGGCCTTTCTCGACAGCCTTCTCACCTTCACGCTGTTCGCGCTGTTCGTCGTGCCGTTGACCTTCGCCCTCTCGCTCGGACTGGCGCTGCTCCTGCACCGGGCGCGGCGCGCCCGCCCCCTGTTCCGGACGGCCTGCTTCCTGCCCGCAGCCTGCTCCTACGTCGTCGCCGCCCTGGTGTGGAGGCTGACGATCTTCAACGGCCTGCCCTCGGGACTGGCCAACACGGTGATCGGCCACTTCGGCGCCGCCCCGATCGCCTGGCTGGCGGTGACCGACCCGCCCTGGTACTGGCCGGTCCTGGTGTCCCTGCGGCTGTGGCTCCAGGTCGGCTTCTACGCGCTCATCTTCCTGGCCGGACTCCAGCGCATCCCGCATTCGCTGTACGAGGCCGCCTACGTCGACGGGGCCTCCCCCGGGTGGACCACCTTCCGCCACATCACGCTGCCGCAGTTGCGCGCCACGTCGATCGCGGTGCTCCTGCTCAATCTCATCGCCGCCTACCAGGCGTTCGACGAGTTCTACAACCTTCTGGGCGCCGACGGGACCTATCCGCCCTACGCCCGCCCGCCGCTGGTCTACCTGTACTACACCGCGTTGGGGTCGGGGCAGGACCTCGGCCGTGGCAGCGCGGGCGCGGTGATCCTCGCCCTGCTCATCGCGGCGGTCACCCTCGTCCAGGGGCGGCTTCTCGGGATCGGCCGGGGGCCGCGGTGAGCGCGGCGGGACGGTTCGCGGGTCGCGTGCCGCGGGTGACGGTGGGGGCCGTGGTCCTGTACGCGACGTTGACGCTGGTCGCGCTGCTGTTCCTGCTCCCCTACCTGCTGATCCTGCGCAACGCGCTGTCCACCGACGCCGACATCACCTCGCCCGGTTGGTCACCGCTGCCGCGCGAGCTCGACTGGGGAGGGTTCGCGGCCCTCTTCTCCGGCCGGGACCCGCTCATGGCCACCGGACTGCGCAACTCCGCGGTCGTCGCGGTCCTCCAGACGGCCGGACGGCTCCTGGTGTGCTCGGCCGCGGGCTACGCGCTCGCCCGGGTCCCCTACCGGCATGCCGGCAAGCTCGTCCTCGTGGTCCTCGCGACGTTGATGATCCCGGCCGCGGTGACCTTCGTCCCCACCTTCGTCGTCGTGTCGTCCCTGGGCTGGGTCTCCTCCTGGCGGGGGCTCATCGTCCCCGGCCTGTTCAGCGCGTTCACCGCGTTCCTGTTCCGGCAGTACTTCCTGGCATTCCCACGGGAGCTGGAGGACGCCGCGCGGGTGGACGGGCTCGGCTACTGGGGGACGTACTGGCGGGTGGTGCTGCCGAACTCGCTGCCGTTCCTGGCGGCGATCGGCCTGATCTCCTTCGTGGAGAGCTGGAACTCCTTCCTGTGGCCGCTGGTCATCGCCCAGGACGCCTCGATGTGGACCGTTCAGGTCGTCTTGTCCACCCATCTCACCGCCCAGACGGCCGACCTCCAGGGCCTGTTCGCCTCGGCCGCGGTGTCGGTGGCCCCGTTGGTCCTGGTCTTCGTCCTGCTTCAGCGGCACATCGTCTACGGCGCGACGGAGGCGGGGATCCGACGGTAGAGGAGAACTGTTCGTAACACGTCGGATACGTATCGCAGTAACGGCCTGCTGGGGACGCGAAATCGCTTATAAGGTTTACCGCGCATCGCGAGAAATTCCTTGTTTTTCGTCGGAGCCGTGCCGTACCGGTGTCTCCCCACACCAGGGACGCGCATCTGGTCTCCGCCCGTCGGAGCGGACCCCTCATGCCCCTTCCCGAACCGGCCGGACCCGATCCCGTCCGCCTTCCCCACATCCATGGCGCCGAGCCGCAGCGTGACCTGGTCGATCGCATCACCAGCGGTCTCGGTGCCCACGAGTGCGTTGTCATGGGCGCGTTGACCGCGCGCGACCGCCAACGCATCATCGCGGCGGGCAAGGTCGCCGGAAAGCGCCTCAAACGATCCACCGTCATCACCGAGACCGACGCCGGTATCGAGATCGCCTTCGACGACGACACCGAGCTGCTGATCAGGCCGGCCCCCGACCCCCTGGTGTTCGAGTCCGGGTCGGAGGAGGCGGCGGACATCTCGTCGTCGAGGCTCGACCCCCGGCGCCGTCACGCCGTGGACGAGGACACGCCGCCGAAGAAGCGGGTTCCACGGGACTGAGTCGCGGGGGCGCTCAGTCCTCCAGTGACACCCGGAAACGTAGTGACGCCGTGGTGTCCGCGGCCGGCTCCGGTGCTCCGTCGCCGGCCGGCCGCAACTGGAAGTACAGGTGGGCCGTCTCGCCCGGCCCCAGCGCGCGGGGCCCGGGCACGTTCTCCAGGGGGCCCGGGGTCAGCGGCTCCCAGGCGGGGGAGTCCCAGGAGCCGGGCCGCCATGACGCGGGTTTGAGGAGGGCGCGGACCTCCAGGGGAGACTCCGCCGGGAGCGGACCGTCCACGACGGGACCGGCGATCCCGATGGCGTCGATCTCGGCGCGCGAGGGGCCCGCGTTGACGATCCGCACCCTGTACCACATGTCGCCCCATGGATCGGTCAGTCCGACCGGGGTGGCGCCGCTCAGGCGTATGACGGGCCGGGACAGGGCGGAACGTCCCTCGGAGGTGGTCACCAGGGGGGCGCCGTCCCGGTCGGCGTGCGCGAAGTAGGCGTATGTCGCACCGGTCACGGCGGCGGCGATCCCGGCCACGGCGGCGGCCCCGATGGCGGCGAGGACCTTGGGAACGATGGCCACGGGAGAACTGTGGTCCTTTCGAACAGGAACGCAGCGGCTGTGACAGGCCCGATATGGCCGTGTCGAGAGGCTACCGGGCCGGGGCGGCCCGCGGCGGACAACGGAGAATCCGGCCCTCTGCGCGGCGAGGGACCGTCCGCGTAACGTCGCGCCGCGGGCCGAGGGGCGTGGCGCGCGGGGCGGGGAGACGACGTCCGTCCCGCTGCGCTCTTCACCCCGTCCGTCCTCCCGGCCGGCACCCCCCACTCTGCCCGTGGCCATGCCGCCACGTCATCCTCAAAGTCGATGACGTCGCCGCCGTCCATGGCCGACGGCAGAGGCGGTTGGACGCCCATTCCCCGATCCTCGCGACGGTGGGACGGCGTGGGAAGGCGGGAACGAATTCCCGGCCCCGACCGCCCCGGCGTGGAATTCGGTGAGCGTGTTTCCCGGAAAACTCTCCTGTCCGGCGAGGTGATTCCGTAGGGTGCCTCCTGCGTGCCCCCGCCGGACGCTGGAGACGGACCTGAAGAGCGGGTCCCGTGTCGCCGCCCGGCGGGCAACGCCATGTGACGTGGCCTGGAGTGACTGCTACGAGAGGAACCCGGACGGAGCGAGCCCGAGGGCGAGGGGAACCGTATGGATGATCGCGCTATGTCATCGTTCAATGACGTTTCGCCAACGAAAAAGAATAGCGATGGACGAGCGCCGAAAAGGGGACCAAATCCCCATCCAACCGATTTCTTTTTCCGTCTTTCCCCGGGTTACGTCACGGCGGTCTCCGCTATTTCCGTCACAGACCGGTTTCCCTCCCGCCTCCTCCACGGAGGTCCTCCCCCCGGCTCCGTCCGTCCGGCGAGCTCTGCGGGGGCGACCGGCCCATGCCCACCGGCCCGGCGCCCCCGATCGCGTTCCCTCCGCCGAAAGAGCCCCGAGCAACGTGCGAAAACTCGTCTTCGAAATCTCCCTCGCGCTTCCCGCCGTCGCCGCCACGGCGATGGTCCTCCAGCAGGTCGAAACCGGGACCGAGAGGGTCAGCGGCGACGTGCCCGCCACCCTGGCCATGTTCGCCTCCGGGACCGCGGTCGCCACCTCCTTCCTCGCGGAACTGACCGCGTGCATCAGCGGACACCCGCCGCTGCGCCGGATCTCGGCGGCGATGGCGGTCTACGCGCTCGTCGTCGTGCCCGCGACCGCCGCCGGTGACGGGGGAGACACCGCGACCGTCCTGCTGGCGACGGCCCGGCACGCCGCCGGCCTGTGTACCGCGCTGCTCCTCCTCGCCTCGGCCTCCCCCTACGACCGGCCGCGTCCCTGGAGACTTCCGGGGTTTCGGACCCCGGCGGGGGGTTCGCGCGGGGGCGCCATCGCGCTCGGCTGCACCCTGGTCGCGGTGCTCGCCGCCGCCTCGGCGCCCGAGGTGGCCGCACCCCTGGTCACGTCACCGCTCATGGGGGCGGCGGTATCGCTGCTGTGGGTCGACGCCGGGCTCCTCATGATCGCCTCGGGGCTGATCCGCTACCGTCCCGTATCCGCCTGGACGGGCGTCGGCGTGATCGCCATCATCAGCGGGCACGCTCCCCGGCTGCTGCTGGGGGAGCCGATCGTCTCCTCGGTCCTGCTGGTTCCCGGGATGCGCCTGGTGGGCCTCCTCCTCATCCTCTGTGTCGTCCTGCGGGTCGCCTTCCTCGTCCACCGCCAGATCACCCTCGACCGCGAACAGTTACGCGACGCCCGGGCCGAGGCGTCCCAGACCCGCGAACGCATGTCGGAGCAGGTCCACGAGCTGCGTAACGCGCTGGCCGGGGTGGACGGGGTCGCCCACCTGCTCGCGCTCGGCGAGGGCGGGGACGTCGAACTGGACCGGGCGGCGCTGCGTGCCGCGCTGTCGGCCGAACTCGGCCGCATGCGCGCCCTGCTCGACGAGGGGGTGTCCTCCCGGCCGGAGGAGCCCGTCAGACTGGCCGGCCTGTTACGGCAGCTCGTCTTGATCCGGCGTACCACCGGCATGCGGATCGACCTGTCGGTGGAGGAGGACCTCGCCTCGACGGCCCCCCACCGGGTCATCGCCCAGGTGGTCACCAACGTGCTCGCCAACTGCGAGCGGCACGCCCCCGGCGCGCGCGTGACCGTGACGGCCTACCGGACCGGAGATCAGATCAGGATCCGCGTCCACGACGACGGTCCCGGAGTGCCCCCGGGACAGCAGGAAGAGGTGCTGCGCCGCGGCGTCAAACGGGAGGGCTCGCCCGGGCAGGGCATCGGCCTGCACCTGTGCCGCGAGCTGCTGTCCGCCCACGGGGGACGGTTACGGCTGGTCTCGGCCCCTCCCGAGGAACCGGGCTGCACCGTCCTCGTCGATCTGCCCGCCCGTCCCGTGCGTCAGGGATGGGCGCCTCTGGCGCACGGGACGGCACGGGGCGAACGCCCGCACACGCTCGGAGGTGACCGTGCCGGTGCCTGACCCCGGTTCCGGGGGCGCGGCGCGCAACACCGTTTCGGCGCCCCGCGTCCTCATCGTCGACGACCACGAACTGCTCAGCACGACGATGGAGCTCGCCCTGCGCGCGCAGGGCATCACCGCCTTTCGGCCGCGCTCGCTCGACCCCGACTCCGTGCGCGCCGCCGCAGCGGATGGTCCGGCCGGTCTTCTGCTGCTCGACCTCGACCTGGGCAGCGGCGCCGACGGCGTCCCGGTGGACGGGATGCTCATGGCGGAGGACCTCCGCGCGGAGGGCTGGATCGTGCTGATCCTGACCGGGACGACCGAGAAGACCCGTATCGCCGCGGCCATCGCCGCGGGGGCCGTGGGCTGGATCTCCAAGTCGGCGCCCTTCCCCGACCTGGTCCGGATGATCGTCGACGCCGTCGCGGGCCGCCCCGTCATCTCGGCCCAGGAACGCGAGCACCTGCTCGATATCCACCGACGGGCGCGGACGCACCGGCGGACGGGGCGGGAACTGCTCGGGCGGCTCACCGCTCGGGAGCGTGAGGTCCTCAACGAGTTGGTGGCCGGCCGACGAGCCGCGGTGATCGCGCGGGACTCGGTCGTCTCCATCGCCACCGTGCGCTCCCAGATCCGTTCCATCCTCACCAAACTGGAGGTCTCCTCACAGCTGGAGGCGGTCGCGCTGGTCCGCTCCCTGCCCGGGTGGACCGATCCGGGGGGTGGGTTTGGCGGTCCCCTGTCCGGATAGCCGGAAGGGAACGGAGGGCCACGCCCACCGCGTGGCCCCGACCGGACATGGGAGGACCGATGCGCGGCGGCGAACGGCCGGGACGGCCGGCGAGGGGAACCCCGGAACGCCCCCGAAGCGCTCTCAACCTACGGCTGGCGCTGGCCATCCTCGGTGTGGTGATGTGCGTGGCGCTGGGGGTCCTGGCCCTGGTCAACGGGTTTATGATCCTCGCGGTCCTGCTGGGGGTGCTCGCGATCATCGGCGTCGTCGACATCTGCGTCGTCATCGTCCGCCGGCGCCGGCGGGGTTCCGGGTACGACTCGCTGTTCGAGTAGGCGCCGCGTCCACCGTTCCCCGGAAAGGAGAGCCGTCGTGTCCGAACCGCTCGGCCAAGAGCCGCGTACCACCCACGACCGCGATGTCGCGCCACTGTTGCGCGACGACGAGGAACAGGAGGGCCAGCGTCCCCGCGAGGAGGGACGTCAGGTGACCGGGACCGGGGTGCCCACCGACATCCCGCGCGAGGACGACGACGAGCGGGCCCGCTCCCGCGACGAGGGGCCCTCGACCGGAGGCTCCGCCCACGACCACGTCCCCAGACCCTGACCTGGCACGTCGCCGCCCGGACGAGCGCGCCATGGGATTCAACGCGGGACTCGCGGGTAGCCGCCCGCCCATGAGACTGGGAGAACGGATCCACCGGATCGAGCGGGCCACCGGCCTGGACCGGGCGGTCACCGCCATGCAACGGGTCACCGACCGCATCCCCGAGGGCGGGGTGCGCGACGTACTACACGGGGTGCAGCTGGGGCACCCGCTGCACCCCCTCCTCGTACAGGTTCCGATCGGCGCGTGGCTGTCGGCGGCGGTACTCGACTTCACGCCCGGCTCGGAGCGGGCCGCGCGGCGGCTCGTCGACGTCGGGCTGGTCGCCAGCCTGCCCGCCGCGCTGGCCGGCTCGACCGACTGGTCGCAACAGCAGCAACGGCACAAGCGGGTCGGCGTCGTCCACGCGGGTCTCAACACCGTCGCGACCATGCTGTACGGCGCGTCGTCCCTGGCCCGCCACAGCGGGCGGCACGGGCTCGGCAAGGCGCTGGGGATGGCCGGACTGGGAGTGGTCAGCGTCAGCGGCCTGCTCGGCGCGCACATCTCCTACGCGCTGTCGGGCGGCGCCAACCACGCCGACCACGTTCCCGACCGGATCCCCGACGGCTGGCACGACATCGGCACCCTGTCGGAGTTCCCCGAGGGGCGGCCGGTCCACGGTGTCCTCGGTGACATCCCGTTGGTCATCGTCCGCACCGGCAGCGACGTCCACGTCATGGCCGACGAGTGCGTCCACATGGGCGGTCCGCTCTCGCAGGGCGAGTACGCCGACGGGTGTGTCACCTGCCCGTGGCACGGCAGCACCTTCCGCGTCACCGACGGGTCGGTCGTCAACGGCCCGGCCACCACCTCGCAGCCGGTGCTGCGCACGCGCGTACGCGACGGCATCGTCAGCGTGCGGCGGGCCGATGCGGGGGTGGCGGTACCCGCGCAGCGCGCGGAGGAGGCCGCCGCGGAGAAGACGCGCGCGAAGGGGAGCGCGCGTGGTTGAGCAGGCACACGCCCCGGCCGCGCCCCAGGTCCGGGTGCCGCAGGTCCGGTCCGGCCGCGATCCGGTCGGTGGCGGTGACCTGACGATCCTGAACCCGCGCGACGGCTCCACCGTCGGCCGTGTCCCCATGGCGACGCGCGCCGACATCGACACGGCGTTCGAACGCGCCCGCCGGGCCGCTCCCGGCTGGGCGCGTACCCCCGCCACCGAGCGGGGGGCCGCGCTGCGCGCCGCGGCAGCGGCGTTGCGGGAGAACGTCGACAACCTCGCGGTGCTCAACGCCCGCGAGACGGGCCGTCCCGTCGCGGAGGCGCGCGAGGGCGTCACCGCCGGTGCGGGGACGCTCGAGCAGTACGCCGAACTGGGGCCGCTGCACCGTGGCCGCAGCCTCGTCGGGGACTGGTCGGCCACCGATCTGATGGTCGCCGAACCCCGCGGTGTCGTGGTCACGTTGACCCCGTGGAACGATCCGGTCGCCGTGAGCTGCGGCATCGTCGGCGCCGCGTTGGCCACCGGCAACACCGTCCTGTACAAGGCCAGCGAGCGCGCCCCGCACACCGGCGCGCTGTTCGCCGAGATCGTCGCCGCGGGCCTGCCCGAGGGGGTGCTCAACGGACTCACCGGTGACGGCGCTGTCGGGGCGGCGCTCGCCGCGGACCCGCGTGCCGACGTGGTCGCCCACGTCGGGGGGACCGCCACCGGGGACTCCATCCGGCAGGCCACCGCGCACACCGGCGCCAAGGCGCTGCTGGAGAACGGCGGTAACGACCCGCTCATCGTCGACGAGGGCGTCGACCCGGAGTGGGCCGCACACCAGGCCGCCATCGGCAGCTTCGCCAACAGCGGACAGATCTGCACCTCCGTGGAGCGCATCTACGTGCACCGCGCGCTCGCCGACCGCTTCGTCGAGGCCCTTGTCGCCGAAGCCGCGCGGCGCGTCCCGGAGTCGGCCGCGGCCGGCGAGGTCGAGCTGGGGCCGCTCGTGGACCGGCGGCACCGCGACGCCGTCCACGCCCACGTCGAGCAGGCGGTGCGCGCGGGCGCGACCCGCCTCATCGGGGGCGAGATGCCGGACGGCCCCGGCGCCTACTACCCGGCGACGGTCCTCACCGGCTGCACCCCGGCGATGACGGTGATGCGCGAGGAGACGTTCGGTCCGGTCGCGGCGGTGCGCGTGGTGGACTCCTTCGACCAGGCGCTCGACGAGGCCGGCGACGACCGCCACGGGCTCGCCGCCACCGTCCTCACCCCGTCCATGGAACACGCGCAGCGGGCCTGGCGGGAGCTCCGGGTGGGCACCGTCAAGGTGAACGCCGTCTTCGGGGGAGCGCCGGGAGGTGCGGCGCAGCCGAGGGGCGTCAGCGGCCAGGGGTTCGGGTACGGTCCCGAGCTGCTGGACGAGATGACGACGGTCAAGGTCGTCCACATCGAGCCCGCGAAGCACCCGGGGTAGCCGTCCGGACCCGGGGGACCCGCGCAGACGTGTGACGCATGGCACGGGGTGATGAGGGTGAGCCATGACCCTTCCCCGTTGTCTTCACGCGTGGCCGTCCCGGTCGGGGCGGCCACGCGCCGTGTCAGGACAGGAGAATCCCCATGCGCCAGGCGGTCATTCCGCGCGACATCGCCCAACGGGTGCTCAGGATCCCCGAGGTGGTGGCCGTGGTCCCCCATCCCCTCGGCCGTGGGGACGCCCTCGAACTCCATATCCGCGCCCGCCACCGACACGCCCTCCCCCGGGTCGCCGCCGCCGTGCAGGCGGTGCTCTGCCGTTTCGCCCGTGGCGGCCACATCGCCGTCCGCCTCGACCCCCTCGACGACCTCCCCGGGTGATCGTCCCGCACGGCCCGGCGCGGGACGGGGCGTCACCCGCCCGGCGGGGCAGGGGCACTCCGATGCCGCCACCGGCGCGCGGCACCCGCCGTCGCCGGGTGGACGAGACGCGGGTGCCCCCGGGGAGCCGCGCGGCCCCCGCGTGGCCGGAGGGGTGCGGTCACGGCCTGGACCGTTCTGTCCGTGCGTGTTTTCGGGCTTGGAGGAGTCGGGGCGGTGGAAGACGGGACGAGGGGACTTCGGCGGGAAGGCCCGCGTCCGCGGCTTCTCGATCGGCGCGTGAGAAAGCGTCCCCGTCCCGGGGTTCCGGCGTCGTGAACCGCCGGACGGCGGTGCGCCATGTCGACATATCCCCGCGCCGCCAAGGGCGGAGCGCGTCGGACCCCCGTGAACGTCCGCGAAGGGCGCGTTTCGAGCCGGGATCGGTGGCCGCGATCGTCGCCGGAACGGCGAACGGTGACGCCCCCCGTTCCCCCGAGGAGGATCAGTAGACGCGGATCACCTCGCGTTTCTCGGTGGAGAGAAGGTAGTCCCCGGGGTTCAGCCGCATCGCCTTCCGCTCGGCGGACTCCCAGTATCGGCGGTTGCGTTCCTCGAAGCTCTCGGGGCCGTCATAGGACAGTGCCCACACGAATTGGTTCCGATCCCGATCGATCCATGCTCCGTCGATGGTGAAACCGAATTCCAGACGCAGCGGAACCACCTCGGCGCGCCACCGCTCGACCCACTCGTCCAGCAGGCCGTCGCGGACGGTGGAGACACGGTGCTGCGTGATGACCGGCATGAGAGCCCCCAGGGATGGTCGGAGTCCTTCGGCTACAGCACGTTCCGGATTCGAGCGGGGGCTGTTCGCTGTGGTGCCTCCGGTTAGCGGCCGGAAGCCGGGTTAGCGTGCGGGCATGCACGTATCAGTCGACAAGTTGCCCGCCCCGACCGTCGCGGTCCTCGGCACCGGCGTCATGGGCGCTCCCATGGCGCGCAACATCGCCGCGGCGGGACTGGCGGTGCACGTGTGGAACCGCACCCGCGCCAAGGCCGAATCGCTCGCGGAGGCGGGGATCACCGTCGCCGAGGACCCCGCCGCCGCGGTACGGACCGCCGACATCGTCCTCACCATGCTCACCGACGGTCCCGCCGTGGAGGAGGTGATGCGCGGCATCGGGGTCTCCCTGGAGGGAAAGGTGTGGGCGCAGACCACCACGGTGGGCCCCGAGGCGGCCACGCGCCTCGCCGACCTGGCCGCCGAGCGGGGGATGGCGTTCGTGGACGCGCCCGTGGTCGGGACCCGCGGACCGGCCGAGACGGGAGGGCTGAAGGTCCTCGCGGCCTGCGACGCCGACGTCCGTGACCGGCTCGTCGCGGTCTTCGACGCGATCGGCTCCGAGACGGTCTGGTTGGACGGGGGCCCCGGCGCGGCCAGCCGGCTCAAGCTCGTCGTCAACAACTGGGTGCTCGCCCTGAACACGGCCACCGGGGAGACCCTGGCCCTGGCCCGGGCCCTCGGCGTGGAGGCCCAGTACTTCCTCGGAACGGTCGCCGGAGGCCCGCTGGACGCGGGATACCTCAGGGCCAAGGCGGAGGCCATCCTCGAAGAGGACTTCACCCCCGACTTCTCGGTGGCCAACGCGGCGAAGGACGCGCGGCTGATCCTGGACGCGGCCGAAAGGGAGGGGATACGCCTCGACGTCGCCGAGGCGACCGCGCGGCGGTTCGAACGGGCGGTACGGGAGGGGCACGGAGGACGGGACATGGCCGCCGCGTACCTGGCGAGCTTCGACGGGGAGCGTTGAACCCGGCACCCGCGCGGGCGGGCCGGCCGAGGGCCGGTCGGCTCCGGTTTTTCCCGGGTCGTGGGGCGCGGCCGGTCCGTACGGCGCGGACACGGGGAGCGCGGGTGAGGGCGTGGCCGGCGTGACGGCGGGGAACCGCCGCGGGACCGGTCCGCGGCTTCACCGGATCGGGCCGGCCCGGGGGCGTGGGCGCCTCCGTCGTCCTGCGGGGGTCACGGCGTCCCGCGCGGCGTCCCCTCCTCGGCCGCGCAGGTGAGGGAGCGCAGCGCGATCGCGCGCTCGGCGGGCGCGTCGGGATGGTCGGGGTTGCGGGACAGGGTGAGTTCGGCGGCGGCCAGGGCCGCGCGCCGGTCCCCCAACTCGTTGCGGAGCACCGCGTCCAGGTACGGGAAGAGATCGACGGAGGGGAACAGCTCGGACGCGGCCCGCGCGACCTCGGCGGCGTCGCCGGGCCGCCCCAGGCCGTAGAGCGCGTGGACCGTTGAGGAGTGGACGTCGACGTCGTGGTGGCCGGACCTGACCAGGGGGAGCAGGAGTTCGGCGGCGCGCTCGTGCTCGCCGGCCTCCTCCAGCAGCACCCCCAGGCAGCCGCGGGCGTCGGGGTTGTGCGGCTGGTCGTGGACCAGGGCGTCCAGGATCTCGCGGGCCCGACGGGCCGATCCGGCGGAGGCCAGGCGGAACGCGACGTCCAGCTGTTCCTGGGCGAGGTCGGGGTCGTCGCCGGCGGCGTGGGGCACGGTGAGGTCGGGCAGCCCCAGGGCCGCGCAGGTGTCGAGGTAGAGGCCGCGCAGCGGTTCGGGGACGCCGACGCTCAGCAGGGTCCCCCAGGTGGCGCGGGTCCACTTGAGGGGGGCCTCGCGCAGCGCCGAGAGAAGGGCCTCACCGGCCTCGGCGTGGCGGTCGAGGCGCAGCAGCGCCTGGCCGAGCCGGAACCGCAGCCCCGGGTCGCCCGGGGCCAGGGCGACGGCCGCCCGGGCCGCCTCCACGGCCTTCCCCCACTCGCCCGCGGAGCAGTGGACCGCCCGTAGCGTGTCGTGGCCGTCGGGGGCATCAGGGTCCAGACGCAGGGCCTCGGTGGCCGCGGCCAGCGCCTCCTCGCCGCACCCGGGAACCTCCATGGCCGCGAGCGCGAGGACGCGCAGCGCCCACGGGTCGTCGGGGGCCAGGCCGGCCGCGTGCCGCGCGTAGCGCAACGCCTCCGCGTGGTGTCCGTGCCCGTCCACGAGCAACGCGGCGTACCAGCCGTATCCGTAGGGCAGGTCGGGGTGGGCGGTCACGAGGTGCTGGGCGGAACGCGCCGCGCCGTCGAGGTCGCCGAGGGTGTGCTGGGCCCAGGCGAGGGCGAACAGGGCGAGCGGGTGGTCGGGCGCCTCCGCGAGGAGTTCGCGGGCGGCCCGTTCGGCCTGTTCGGGGCGGCGCAGCCGCACCAGTGCCGAGAGACGCCGCGAGCGCGGATCCTCGGTGGGGTCCATGGTGGCTCTCCTCTCCTCGGCCTGGTGTTCCGCGCGTGGTCGCAGGGCGCGCTCCGCCCGTCTCAGCCGGCCGCCGCCACCGCCGCGCCTCCCGGCCATGGGCGCGTCCGGCGCCGTCGGGGCCGGGAGACGGGTCACCCCCGCCCGCGCCCCCGTAGGTAGGCGACGAGGTCGTCGTAGGCGCCGCCCTCGTTGGCGAACAGCGCCACGCCGCGCGCCGCGTCGAACCACGGCCCCGTGGAGGGACGGACGTCGCCCAGCGCGGCCTCGAAGTCGGCCATGTTCACCATCCGCACCTCGCCGCTGTGGGCCGAGTCCACCAGGGCGCGTTCGGCGGCGGTGTCGCACACGTGGGCGAGGTCGGCCCCCGAGAAGCCGTCGGTGCGTTCGACCAGGTTCGCGAGGTCGATGCCCTCGATCGGCCGGTCACGCAGGTGGTATTCCAGGATCGCGCGGCGCGCGGGCGCGTCGGGCGGAAGGACCAGGACCGTGCGGTCGAAGCGTCCGGGGCGCCGCAGGGCGGGGTCGACGTCCCAGGGCTGGTTGGTGGCGGCGAGGACGAACAGGCCCTCGTTGTCCCTGTCCACGGCGTCGAGCTCGGTGAGCAGCTGGTGGACGGTGGAGCCGGGGCCGGAGGAGGCGCCACGACGACGGCCGAGCGCGTCGAGCTCGTCGATGAACAGCACGCAGGGGGCCGTGCGCCTGGCCTGGTCGAAGAACGCCGAGATGTTGCGCTCCGAACTGCCGACCCACATGTCGAGGACGTCGGAGATGCCCACGGAGAGGAAGTGCGCGCCGAGCTCGCCGGCGAGCGCGCGGGCCAGGAACGTCTTGCCGCAGCCGGGCGGGCCGTACAGCAGCAGTCCTCCGCGCAGGCTCTTGGCGTAGAGGCGGCGCAGTTCGGGGTTGCGCATCGGGGCGAGGAAGGCGGCTTCCAGGCGCTGTTTGACGTGCTCCATGCCGCCCACGTCGGCGAGGGTGAGGGTGGGGCGTTCGACGTCGTGGACGGGGAGGACGGGATCACCGGGGGAGGGGGAGCGGAATCGCGGCTCGGCGATGCCCCGCACCTCCTCTTCGGCGGCGGCCCAGTCGAATCCGGCGGACGGCGCGGGAGGCTCCTCGGGGGCGGCCCGGTCCGATCCCGAGGAGAGGGGGCCGGTGCCGGAGGGGGCGGGGGACGCCGGAGGTGGAGGGACGTCCAGGGCCCGGGCCATGAGGGAGCGAGCCTGTTCCGAGTGCGGGTCGACCATGAGGGCGCGGCCCGCCTCGGTGATGGCGGCGGCCGTGTCCCCGCTGGTCAGCAGAAGCTCCCCGAGGTGGACCCGTAGTTCCACGTTGTCGGGCGCTGCCTCGGCGGCGGCGCGAATGCTCGCGAGGAGCGCCGGGCTGATGTCCATGCTCGTCCTGCCGTACTCGCCGTGCTGACGAGACGGCACATTACCGGGAAGTGTGCCGGTTACATGTTTGATGCGCCGAAAATCCGATGTGGTGGGTGGGGAAGCCGCGAGAGGCGGGGCCGGGGCTGTGATAGCGCGGACCTTCCCGGCCGCCGAAGCCCATGCGTGGGGGAGACCGGAAGGTCGTGGATCCCGATGTCGCCTTCTCCTCTGCCGGGTTCCGTCGCGAGGAGCGCCGCGCGGTTCCGTAAGACGGTCGGCGTCGGTGGCGGGTATCGCGGCCGCCACCGCCACGGCGGCGCCGATGTCACCCGCCGTCCAGGCGCGGCGGCGCGGTCCTTCCACGCCGGCTCCGCCGGCCGCGACCGCGCGAGATCCCGCCAGGACACGGGGTGCGCGGCCCGGGACCGGCCGGGTCCGGCGCCGCCTCCCGGTACGGCCCGGTTGAGGGGTGGTTCACCACCGCCGACCCGCGCGCCCGGGGATGGGAGCATCGGGGCTCGACCTCGCCCGCGCCCGGTTCCGGCCGGTCCACGCCCCGACATGACGAGGACCCGGGTCGAGCGCCCGGGTCCTCGTCCACGTCGTCGTGCGCGTCAGGCGTGCGCGTGCCCGCGTCCCCGGCCGCGGATCAGCGCGGCGAGGTAGACGCCTACAGCGGCGAGGACCACCTGGATGACGAGCGTCAGCCAGAACGAGAGGCCACCGCTGATCGCCGCGCCGATGAGGGCCGCGACGATACCGATGACGATGGTCAGCCAGATCGGGATGTCCTGTTTCCCCGGCACGACCAGCCGTCCCAGCGCACCGACGATGAGACCGATGATCAGTCCGCTGATGATGCCGCCGATCTCCATGTCCCTGCCTTCCGGTCGCTCGTTTCCTTGTCGACACGACCCCTGCCCGCACGCGGGACGAATCAACTTCTCATCCGGAAAAGTGGGCGAATCGGCAGGTCGGGAAAGGGGTGTTCGCTCTCGGTGGTCCCGCACGGGCGAGGGCCCGGCGTGTGGACGCCGGGCCCTCGGTCGCGTATGGATGTCCCGTCTATCTCCTGGAGCGTCCCGCGTAGACGCCGGCCACCAGGTAGACGCCGATGACCGCCAGGACGAGCTGCGTGATCAGCTCCCACCAGTCGATCCCCGGGGTCTCGGCGTAGCCGAAGAACCCCGCTATGGCGGTGCCGATGAACGCGGCGACGATCCCGACGAGGATGGTCAGCCAGATCGGGATGTTCTGCTTGCCCGGCAGGATGAGCCGGGCGAGGGCGCCGATGACCAGGCCGATGACGAGCGCGCTGATGATGCCGGTGATCTCCACAGTCGCACCTCTATCTCTCCTAGAGAGCCTTGTACGATTTCTTCCCGATGACCAGCAAATAACCCCATCTCAGGTGATATGTCGTTGTTTTGGGGCCGCTCTCGGTCATCCGCCTCTACGCGGGCTCGACGAACTCCCGCCCCATCCTCGGAGGCTCGCCGGTGATCGCGGTGATCATGTCCGCGGCCACGTCGCGGAGCTTGCGGTTGCGCTGCTGGGAGGCCCGCCGCAGGATCTCGAACGCGGCGTCGGCGTCACAACGGGCCTGGGCCATCACGATCCCGATCGCCTGATCGATCACGGCGCGCGAGATCAGCGCCTGGCGCAACTGCCCGGTCGTGTGCTCCTGGTCGGAGAAGCGGCGCAGCAGCCGCAGCATGCCCGTGGCCTGCTGGGCGAAGGACTCGATCGCGGTGATGCGGTCATCGTCGAACATGTGGGGCTTGTCGCCGTAGAAGTTGAACGCGGCCAGCCGCTCACCGTTCGCCTCCACGGGGACCGCCATGGCGGGCAGGACCCCGTTGGCCACGGCCTGCATCCCGTACTCGCCCCAGCGAGGGTCGGAGGCCATGTCCTGGACGACGATGCGCTCGCCCGTGCGCAGCGAGCGCAGGCACGGCCCGTCGTCGTAGCCGTACTGGAGTTCGTCCAGCTGGAGCGCGACCGCGTCGCTGCTGGCGACCGTCACCGGTGTCCGGCCGCGGTGACGCATCGTGATACCGCAGTGCACCTGTTCGGGCAGGACGCGCACCGACAGCCGCGCGAGTTCGTTCAGCTGCTCCTCCACGGTCTCCAGCGAGACCAGGAGATCATAGATCTCCCCCGGGGAGGGGAGCCGCGGAAAAGAGTCGGTCATGACGCTCCTCGGCCGGTCGGTGGCTCCGCGGTGACGCCCGGCGTCCGTGGACACGAGCGGGGGCGGTGCCGGAGGAGCGCGAAGCCCTGTCATAGGCCCCCTTGCCCCTGAACAGGACGTTCAATCCGGTCCAGGGGCCATCGTCGTCGCCGCTCACCCCTCGGAGCCGTTGACCAGACGGCGGCAGATGTCGACCAACCGGATGTTGAGCTCCTGCGAGGTCTTGCTCAGCAGCTTCCACGCCTCGGGTTCGGAGATGCCGTGCCGTTCCATGAGGATGCCCAGCGCCGTCCCGATCAGGCTGCGGGTGCTCAGCGCCCGGTTGAGGTTGGCCACCTCGATGCGGTGCTGGAGCTCGATCGCGATGTGGTCGATGGCGACCGTGATCAGGCCCGGCTCGTGCCGGTCGAACGATTCGAGGGACGTCGAGTACATCGTGATCAGGCCGATGCGTCGCTCGGCGCTGGCCAGGCGGGCCGCGTACAGGCTGCGGATGTTCAACGCCGCCGCGCGTTCCAGGAAGCCGTTCCACGAGTCGTCACTGTGGTCGGTGAGGCTGTAGGATCCCGGGTCCGCCAACGTGACGTGCAGGCGGGGCGCGGAGCCCAGGAAGACCTGGGAGTCGCCGAGCTGCTTGGCCACGTCGTCGCTGTAGGCGGTCACAGGGGAACTGTTCTTCCCGGTACGCGCGGAGAGGAAGGCGTGGTCGCACAGGGACAGACTGCCGACCAGCGCGTCGACGACCCGCTGTGCGGCCTCCTCGACGCTGCCGCTCGTGCCGACCTCCTCCGCCAGGGTGACCAGGCGGCGGGCGAACGCGGTGGTGTCGCCCACGCCGTTGGGGCGGGGGTCGGTAACCAGTTCTTCTGTTGAGGGAAGGGCGACGCCTTCCGTGGCTGCTGAACGGTCGTTCGCTCGGCTGTTCTTCATCGGGTCCGGAGATCTCCACGGCGCGCGGGCACCTATGGTCGACGGCGGACGGACGGTTCCCGCCCACCAGGCCGCGGCGGGACGTGTCCGTGTCCCGCCGGTGGCCTTCCTCGGTGACCCGTCCCTGCCCGCCGCGCAGGCGATCGCACCCCCTGTAGGGGAGGACACTTGCGCACGGCGAAACGCCCCATCGGGATGCTGATGAGGTCGGCTGATCGTGGATCCCCGGGCATCGGTGCGCGACCCGTCGGTTCACAGGCCGTCCGGTGTCCGGGACGATCAAGGGTCACCGAAGTAGTAAGGCCACGCTTCCGGACCTTGAAGAAAAGAGTCTAGAAGAGCCGGGAGCCCTGTGAGGACAGGGATTCGCGGCGAGACCTCCGGATCTGGAGTGGTGATGCCGTTTCGGGCGAAAGAAGACTTCGACGGCATCTGTGTGGTTTGCCGAGCTTTCAGGGACGCGTCCCGTTCGGCCGGGCGGCCGGAAACGGTCACCCGTGGAAACGGGTGACCGGACGGGACGGCGGTGCGGGGGACGTCGGCACGGAAGGGCGGCGTCTCCCCGCCACGGCGCGGCGGCGGGGGACGCCGGTCCTCAGTGCCGTTTCGGCGCCTTCGGCTCGGGCAGGCCGGCCGCGGCCCGCACCGAGCGCGCCAGCGGCTCCACCGCCTTGAGCGCGTCCAACACGTCCTCGGCCACCACCTCGAACGGCATGTTGTGGATGGTCTCCTCCGGCGCGGTCGCCGCCTCCACCACGGTGCGCAGCACGTCGTCCTCCACGTCGCCCAGGCCCACCTCGGTCAGCGTGGTCGGCAGCCCCACCCGCGTCGTGAACTCGATGAACTCACGGATCTCGGCGGTCGGCGCGCCCTCCAGGATGAGCTGGGTGATCGACCCGATGTTGACCTTCTCACCGTGGGCCAGCCCGTGCGTGTGCGGCACCGCGGTCAGACCGTCGTGGATCGCGTGCGCCGCGGCCAGACCCGCCGATTCGAACCCCAGCCCCGACAGCAGCGTGTTCGCCTCGACCACCGCCTCGACGGAGGGGGTGACCAGGTTCGCCCGCACCGCCTCGATCGCGGGGAGGGCGTGCTCCCACAGGATGTCCCACGACAGCCGCGCCAGCGTCGTCCCGGCCCGGGTGGCGCGTCCCCCGGCCATGGTCGGGCCGTTGCCGCGCTGCACCGCCCGCGCCTCGATCCAGGTGGCCAGCGCGTCCCCGACACCGGCGATGAGGAACCGGGCCGGCGCGTTCGCGACGAGCCGGGTGTCGATGAGGACCAGGTCGGGGTTGCGCGTGTAGAAGCGGTAGGACTCGAACGCGCCCTCCTCGGTGTAGACCACCGACAACGCCGAGGTGGGCGCGTCGGTGGAGGCCGCCGTGGGCACGCTCACCCAGCGGATCCCCGCGTTGTCCCCGGCCGCCTTGGCGGTGTCGATCGCCGCTCCGCCCCCCAACCCGACGACCACGTCGACGCCGTGCTTGTCGATGATCTCGGCGACCCGGCGGGCCTCCGCCGCGGTGGGCATACCACCGAACTCCTCGAACCGCACCGGCAGTCCCGCCTCCTCGAAGGAGGAGGTGATCGCGGACTCGGTCAATCCACGCACCACGTCATCGGACAACAGCAGCGGATTGGCGCCGATCCGCGCGACATGGGAGCCGAGTTCGGCGATGGCCCCGGGGCCCTGCACGTAACGGGCCGGGGAGATCAGCGAGCGGGTCGTCGGTTTCGAGTTCGTCCCGGCCATCACACACCTCTTCGTCGTCGGACGGATAGCACTCGGCCGCCGTCGAACGTCGCGGACGACGGCGGCCCTCACCCGCCCGGCTGACCACGTGCCGCGCGGCTAAACTCCGGGCCCGGCGGGCGGCGGCCATGGCGAACCTCACCCGTCGGCCGGGAACCGCGGCCGCGCGACGCTACAGCTTCAGGTCCGGATGCAACCTCGCCATCGTCCAGACCCGCCTTCCGGCCACCGACCGCCATGTCAGCAACAGGGCTCCCGCCAGGTAGGCGCCGAGCACCCCGCACGCCTGCCACACCACGGTGAGGTCCCCGCCCGAGATCAGGTGCCGGGTCGCCGCGACCACCCAGCTCATCGGCAGGAACGGCGCGATCGCCTGGAAGAAGCCGTGACTGGTCTCGATCGGGTAGGTTCCGCCCGCCGAGGTGAGCTGCAACATCAGCAGGACCAGCGCGACGATCCGGCCAGCGGCGTTGAACCGCACGTTCGCCCAGTACACGACGGCGGTGAAGGTCGCGGCGGTGAGCGCGAGCACGCCGACCAGGCCGGGCCAGCGGGCGGCGTCCAACCCGAGACCGACACGCAGCGCCGCCAGCATCACCAGCGTCTGGGCGACACCGATGACCAACGCCGGCGACCAGTTCGCCAGGGCGATCCGCCACGCGGGGGCGTTGGCCGCCAACGCCCGACCGGACACCGCGGGCAGCACCATGTAGGTCACCATCGCGCCGACCCACAGCGACAACGGGAGGAAGAACGGGGCGAACCCGGTGCCGTAGTCGGGGGCCTCGTTGTCGATGTCGCTGCTCAGCCGCACCGGCGAGCTCATCATGTCGCCGTGCTCGGCCCGGGAGGCGTCGTCGTAGGTGGGCACCTGCTCGACCCCGTCGGCCAGGCCGTCGGACAGCGTCGCGGAACCGTCGCTGAGCTCGCCGATACCGTCGTCGAGCCGGACCGCGCCCTCCTCCAGCGCGCTCAGCCCCTCACCGAGGTCGGCACTGCCGTCGTAGGCGTCGGCCAGCCCGTCCCGCAGGTCACGGCTGCCCTGGGCGAGCTCGGTCAGGCCGGCGTCCAGGGCGTCGACCTTGTCCCGCGCGGCCTCGGCGTCGTCGGCGAGGGTCGGCGCGGCGTCGGCGATGTCGGCGGCGATGCCGGAGACCGTGTCGGCCTGCTCGGCGATGTCGGAGATGTCGGCGGCGTGGCCCTGGACGTAGTCGTCGAAGGCGGTCGCCTGGCTCACGGCCTCATCAGCGCTGGACAGGAGCCCGTCCACGGCCTCCTTCAACGCCGGGTCCTCGCGCAGTTCCGGGTGCGCCGTGACGTACTCCTGGAGGGCCTGGTGGTCGTCCTGGAGGTCGGCCACCCGCGACCGCGTCCCCGTGGGCAGGTCGCCGAGCGCGGACGACAGGTTCGAGGCCGCGGTCGAGACGGCGTCGGCCGCGGTCTCGATCTCGGGGGCGTTGTCGCGCAGCAGCGGGATGTAGGTGTCGGCGATCGCGTCGAGCTCGTCGGTGGCGGCCGACACCTGGTCCGACGCCGAGGTCGCCCCGTCGGCCAGCTCCTGCGACCCGGAGTACAGCGTTCCCAGGCCGCTGGACAGGTCACCGGAGCCCGCGGCGGCCTCGGACGCGCCGCTCGCCAGCTCCCCCGAACCGTCCTTGGCCGTCCCGGCGCCGTCGGCGAGTTCGGCGGCGCCGTCGGCGGCCTCCCGCGTGGCCTCGTGGATGTCGTTGAAGCCGAGGAAGATCTCGTCGAGGTAGTCGGCGATCGCGGAGGAGGCCGCGGCGTTTTGCACCTCGGTGAAGGCCGACCGCATCAGGGAGCGGACGATGTAGCCGTTGGAGTCGTCGTAGTGGGCCTCCAACATCGCGGGCACGGGCGTCGCGTCGTCACGTGAGGGCGAGGCCAGGCGCTCGCTGAAGTCCTCGGGGATCCGCAGCGACACGTAGTAGCGGCCTTCGCGCAGCCCCTGTTCCGCCTCCTGCGCGTCGACCAGGTTCCAGTCCAGGTCGCCGCCCTCGACCAGCTCGTCGGCGAGCGCGCCGCCCGCGTCCAGCTCCTCTCCGCCGACCTCCACCGGCCGGTCCTCGTCGACCAGCGCGACCGGCAGCTGGTCCATCCGGCCGAACGGGTCCCAAAACGACCACAGGTACAGCCCGGAGTACAGCAATGGGATGAGCACCAGCGCCGCGAGGGCGGCGGCGGGCAGGGGGGCCCGCAGGAAGGAGAGCATCGACAGCCCGCCGAGTCGCAGCGCGGGGATCCCGCGCGGTCGCGGTCGTCTCACGGCCGCGCCTCCCCCGTCTCGGAGCCGTCGGCCGGGCGTGTCGCCGGATCGTCGCCGGGGCGGCCCAGCGCGACCACGTCGGCCAGGTCGTGGGCGGCCCCGGCGTCGGCGCAGGCGGCGATGACGGTCAGCCCGCCGTCGGCGAGCTCGCGCAACGTCCGCCACAGCTCCCGTTGCCGATCGTGGGGCAGGCCGCGGTCGGCGTCGTCGACGAGGAGCAGCCGGGGTTCGTCGACGAGGGCGAGCGCGACACCGAGCCGGCGCCGCTCCTCCGCCGAGAGCCCGCCCACGGGGCGGGCGGTGTCGAGGTCGTCGAGGCCCGCGGCGCGCAACGCGGCGCGGGTGAGGGAGCGGCGGGCCGGGCGCAACCGGAGGTGCAGGCGTTCGCGCAGGTGCTCGCGGACGCGCAGCCGGCCGTCGAGGTCGTTGACGCCGTCGCTCAGACCGAGCGCGGCGATGCCCCGCACCTTGGCCTCGGCGCCGGGAAGTTCGTGGCCGTCGACCCGCGCCGAACCCGAGCTGGGGCGCATCCGGCCGCCGAGGGTGAGCAGCAGCGCGGTGCGGCCACCGCCCGACTCGGCCTGTAGCGCGGTGAGGGATCCGGGCGCGGCGGTGAGGTCGACGTCACGGTAGACCCATCCCCGGCCGGTCCGTAGGGACAGCTCGTGGGCCTGGACCCGGGCCCCCGTCGCGAATCGCATGTCGGAGCTCCTACCGGACACTTTTTGAACTGACTGGTCAGTTCAAATATAACCCCGGACGAGGCGGAACCCATTCCACGTCTCTCGCTTCCGGGGGCGGACCGGTGCCGCCGGCGTCCGCCGGGCTGCGCGGTGGAACGGGGAGAAGGGGGATGGTGAAGACGGTCGTTGAACAAATTGTTCAACATATTCCGTTGACAACGACTTGCTTGAGTCGCAGAGTGGAGGCATGACCGACGAGCACGCCCCCTTCTCCCCTCCCGACCCTGAGGACGCCCGCCGCAGGCGTGTCCACACCGCGCTGTTCCGGATCACCGAGCGCCACGCCATCGACGAGGCGCGCCGCAGGTGGGACGAGCGGCGTATCCCGATGGAGCCCCTGGACGCGGTCCGCCGCGTCGCCGACCTCGCCTCCGGTGTCGCCCCGACCGCGCCGGACGAGCCCGCCGTCGACGCCGAGGACATCACCGCCGCGCTGACCCTCGCCCCGCGCGCCCGCTCCGAGCTCGACGCGCTGGAGGCCGGCCTCCTTCAGATGGCCCGTGGGCGCGGCATGACCTGGCAGGAGATCGCCTTCGGCCTGGGACTGGGCACCGCCCAGGCCGCCCGGCAACGCCACGACCGCCTCGCCGGCCGCACCGCCCGGACGGAGACCACCGAGGGCACCGAAACGAACTGACCCCGGACACGGCCCCCGGCCCGGGGGCCGGCGCGGTGTGGCCGGCGCGCGTCTCGATGTCGGCGGGCCGTTCCGCCATTCACCTGTCCATGGCCGGCGGCGCGCGCCCCGTGAGAACACGCGAGCCCCGGTGGAGGGATCTCCACCGGGGCTCGCGCACGTTGCCAGGACGATGCGGCGGTCGCCTCTCGGCGCGGGGCACAACGTGGCTCCGAGGCCGTCCGGATTCCCGCCGAGGGCGGGGCCGGACGCGGTATTCCACGAAGGCGATAGGTGAGGCCCGGGGGACACTTGCTACCGCATCGACCTGCACCCGGTACAACAGGACCTCCCCCTCCGCTATTTCCCCTTGCGCCGGATGTGACCGGTGGCACCCGCCGCTCCCGCCCGCGCGTACCGGTATCGGCCACCGGAAAACGGTGGCGCGCGGGGAACGCCTGCGCAAGGCTGGTCGCGGCCGGCGCGCCTGGGCGACGGCAGGGTCACACCTGGAGGCGGATGACATGCACAACATCGACGGCCTGGTGGAGATAACCTCTGAGGCCGAGCTCGCGAAACTGGTCGGTGCGCCGATGCCGCAGTCCATCGCCAAGGAGCGGAGGGCGTTGCGGGACCTCGACCGGGAGTGGCTGGCGGCGTCCCCGTTCTGCCTCATCGCGACCTCCGGGGCGGACGGGTCCTGCGATGTCTCCCCGAAGGGGGACCCGCCCGGATTCACCCTGGTCCTCGACGACACGACGATCGCGATCCCCGACCGTCCGGGCAACCGGCGCGTCGACGGGTTCCGCAACGTGCTGGCCAACCCCCATGTCGGTCTGGTCTACCTGATCCCCGGGCGGGGCGACACGCTGCGCATCAACGGGCGGGCGCGCCTGGTGAGCGACGCCCCCTTCTTCGACCGGATGGTGGTCAGGGGGCACCGGCCCTCCCTCGCCCTGGTCGTCGAGATCGAGCAGGTGTTCCACCACTGCGCGAAGGCGTTCCTCCGCTCCTCGCTGTGGAAGCCGGAGACGTGGAACCCCGAGGTGCTCCCGAGCCGCCCGCGCATCGCCAAGGCGGTCGAGGACCGTGAGGAGACGCTGGAGGAGCTGGAGACCTACTACGGCGAACAGTACGCCCAGCGGCTCTACGGGTGACCGGCGGTCCCCGTACGCCCGCGGCCGACACCTCGGGGAACGTGTGACAGGACCGGTCCGAGGCGTTGCGCGGCCCCCGCCCGGCCCGTCCGCGTCCCCGGGGACGCGGTGGCCATGAGCGCGGCGGTCGGCGGGATGGAAGTGGTAGGGCGCGCGGTCGTCCACAGCCTGTGGACGGCGCAACGTCGCCGAGCCGGGAGGACTCCGGCGCCGCGCGCGGAGCGGGCCACACCCCGGCATCCGGATGACCTCGCGTCCGTCGGCTGATGTCCACCGTTCGCGGATCCGCCGTCGTTCCAGCAGGTCATGGCCTGACCCGGCCCCACCGTGCCGGAGTCCCCGATCCGGACGGCGCGGCGGACACCGGGCCGGGAAGGCTCCCCGCGACCCCGCCCCCATTCCCGGCTAGTGTCGGGGGAGCGGCGTCGAGGCGTGGCCGGCCCCCTCACCCACGGACCGTCTTCCCGCCCCCTGTTCTCAGGATCGAGCGGAAGGCGTCGAGGGCCGTGCTACGCGGACAGCGGCCCACCCCGGCCTCCGCCCCCTCGCCCGTCGTCGACGGCATGGGGAACCGCGCAGAACCCACCGCACCGGAGCGGCACCATGAACGAACGCGACACCGTGAGCACCTCCTTCACCGACCCGGCGGACAAGGACGGGACCACACCACACCGCCGGCGTCCCGTGACGGGGGCATCGGACGAGGACCCGTTCGACGTCGCCTACCGGACCGTCGACAGCCCGGTCGGCCCGCTCCTGCTCGCCGCCACCCAGCGCGGCCTGGTCCGGGTCGCCTTCGAGGTCGAGGACTTCGACCGGGTCCTCGGCACCCTCGCCGCGCGTGTCGGACCGCGCGTCCTGGCCGCTCCCGCGCCGTTGGACGCGGCCGCGCGCCAGGTCGAGGAGTACTTCACGAGGCGCCGCACCTCCTTCGATCTGGGGATCGACCTGCGTCTGACCTCCGGATTCCGCCGCGAGGTCCTGACCCGGCTCGCCGAGGTCCCCTATGGCACCACCGTCGGCTACGCGGCCCTGGCGACGGCGGCGGGGAGCCCCCGCGCCGTGCGGGCCACGGGAACGGCCTGCGCCACCAACCCCTTGCCCGTCGTCCTTCCCTGCCATCGGGTCGTGCGAAGCGACGGGGGGATCGGCGGTTACATCGGCGGCGTCGACGCGAAGCGGGTCCTGCTCGACCTGGAGGCGGCCTAGCGCGTCGTCGCCTCGTCTACGCTCATTGCCCGGAGCGGCCCGTGCCGTTCCGGCGCCAGTCGCCGTTTCCGGGGAGGACGGATGGACCGTATCGGGGAGACGCAGGACCAGGCCGGCGGGCCGGGGCGGGTCGGGACCGTCACCGGGGAACCGGGGCCGGAGGGGACCGGGCTGGTGGTGGGTGAGGACGGCCTGGCCCGTCCCCCATGGGCCGCGGCCGACCCGTTGTTGCGGGCCTACTACGACACCGAGTGGGGGATGCCGGTCCGAGACGAGCAGGGGATGTACGAACGGATCAGCCTGGAGGCGTTCCAGGCGGGTCTGTCCTGGGCGACGATCCTGCG
Source organism: Marinactinospora endophytica (assembly GCF_054780875.1). NCBI lineage: Bacteria > Bacillati > Actinomycetota > Actinomycetes > Streptosporangiales > Nocardiopsidaceae > Marinactinospora > Marinactinospora endophytica. The sequence goes on from NZ_BAAGVM010000007.1 coordinate 240,468, forward strand.
TAAGCGGCCCGCCTTCCGCGCCGCGTTCGACGGATTCGATCCCGAGGCGGTGGCGCGGTACACGGAGGACGACGTCGCCCGGCTCATGGCCGACGCGGGGATCGTCCGCAACGAGCGCAAGATCCGCGCCACCATCACCAACGCCAAGGCCACCCTCGCGCTTCGCGACGAGGGTGGCCTGGCCGATTTCGTCTGGTCGTTCAGGCCGGCGCGGACCCCCGCTCCGCGGACCATGGCCGAGGTGCCGACCCGTTCGGCCGAGTCGGCCGCGCTGTCGGCGGCGCTGCGCCGTAAGGGGTTCGCGTTCGTCGGTCCCACGACCATGTTCGCCCTGATGGAGGCGGTGGGCATGGTCGACACCCACCTGTTGGGCAGCCATCGCCGCGGCAGTTCGGGTGTGTGGACCGCCGCGTGATCGGGTCGGGACCGCGGGCGGCCGGCGTGGTGTCGTGGGAAGTCCTGCGGGCTCGCAGGTCGTTGACGTAGCATTCTGGCGTGCCCGGGGCCGGCGGGTGGCGTGACCGCCGCCGGCCGAAGGCGCCGCCCCCGTTGTCCTGCCGGGGACGGTCACCTCCGGGTGCGCCGTGGTCGGGTCAGGCGGGCTGTCGCGACTGTTCGTACTGCTCGCGGGCGCCCTCCAGGAGGTCACGCCACGACTTCACCTCGGGCCTGCGGCGTAGCAGGGCACGGCGTTCGCGTTCGGTCATCCCTCCCCAGACACCGAACTCGACCCGGTTGTCCAATGCGTCGGCCAGGCACTCGGTACGTACCGGGCAGCCCCGGCAGATGAGTTTGGCTCGGTTCTGCGCGGCTCCCTGGACGAAGAGCGCGTCGGGATCGGACCCCCGACACGCCCCTTCGTTGGCCCAATTGGTGTTCCACATGTGCCCCACTCCCAAGATCAGCATGTGTTGTGTTGTGGTGTTCCTGCCGACGGGCGCGGTCGTCGGCATGCGGCGTCGAGGGGCGGGCGTCGGGAAAGGAAGACGAACCGGACGGGGGCGTCCGGCCGTGGGGGTCATGACCGTTGCGACGCGGCCTTCCTCGTTGCCGCTGGTGATGAAATTACGGCTCACCGTGCACAGCCAACAGGCCCCATTAGGCCCATTTTCGATATGGCCCAGCTGGGCCATTGCCTAGGCCGAAACTAGTCACCTCACCCCTACAGAGGGTGATTATCGGATTTGTGACATGCGGGGATATTGGTTTCGGCTGGTCCGTGAGGAGGGGAACGCGGCCGACCGGCCGATAGGACGGGCAGGTCGGAAGGGCGGAGCGGGTCCAGGCCGCGTTCGAGGGGCAACCCCGTGGGGGCGGCCGGCGTCAGGATGGCAGACGAAGGACGACGGCCCCCGGAGGGGAAACATGTCCGAGAAGACCCCCATGTCCCGTTCTCGCGTGACCGGTACGGCCCTGCTGGTGGGTGCCACCTCGACCGTCCTGGTGACGGCGGGGGCGACGAACGCGCTCGCGGCGGGACCCGTGAGCGCCCCGTTGAGCGTGGCCGACTGTACCGCCGCGGTGCTGGAGGTCGACGAGGTCGGCAGGCGCACGGTGGACGGGACCACCCACATCGATTTCGAGATCGTCAAGCTCCCGCCCAGAACCCCCTACGACGACGAGGCGTGCGTCATGTACGGCGACCTCGCCGCCATGTACTGGGGCGACTCCGAGGGCAACCCGATCGGCGCGCCCGGGGTGCGTGATGGCGCGGGAGGTGATCCGTTCGCGCTCTTCCCCGGCGAGGCGGCCCGGCTGACCGTTGCCAAACCCGATCCGGACGGACGCGATCCGGGGGAGTGCGACCCGGTCGAGGTGGCCGGCGTCCACCTCTTCTTCCGCAATGACGAGGGGGCGGAGTACGTCCCGACGCGGGGGGCCGATCGGATCTGCGTGGACCCCGCCGCGGGCGATTCGCGTTTCTCGCCGCTGACGCGGCCGTGACCCCCTGGGACGTCGCGGCCCGCTCCTCGCGCCCCGCCCCCGGGGGAAGGGGCGGGCCGGTCCGCCGTCGGGTCGTGTCCCACAGCGCCTTGGACAGCAAAAACCCGAGGATGTTCTAAAACTTCTCATGTGTGCTCCTCGTGCGTTCGAGAGGTCGCGCGTCTCCTCCGCGTCGTCGAGGGATCGTCTGGAGAGGGAGGGGGAGCGTGGTGAGCGGAGGGGAAAAGGCGAAAATGAGCGGCTTTCTTGTTTTTGGAGGAATGGCCGCAGCAAGGAATTGACTACCTAGCGCAAATAAATGCGTCCACTTCGTCACTGTGGGTAATCGGTCCGGCGTCGTGAGGCATCGTCTGAAAGGGGGCGGTGTCGGTGAAGAAGGTGGGCGTCATGGAGCTACGTCGCGTGCTGACCATGGGGATGGTCATCGGGGCGATGACGGTGACGATGGGGGCCGCGTCCCCGGCTTCGGGGGGAGGGGTGGGGGACATGATCCACTGTTCCTGTTCCTTCACCGGGCAGATCCACAAGGGGGAGATCATCGGCGTGAGCAAGGGGGAGCGCGGTATCACCTACCTGGTCAGGTGGGGTGACGGCCGCGAAGGCTTGGTGAGTGCCAACGCGGGCTGCGTCGTCACCGAACCGCAGGCAACGGGGGATCCGGGTGCCGTCACCCCGTCTCCGGCCGGGAAGCCCGAAGCGGCGGGCGGCACTCCCGGGGGCGCGGCGCCGGACCCGGGCGGGGCGGGGCAGCCCGGAGACGCCCCCGAGGAGGTCGAGGCGGCACAGCCCGCGGCCGTCTCGGCGGACCCCGGCACGGGACAACCGGCCGCCACGGCGGAAGACCCGGGCGGGGTGGTGGAGGGAGCCGATGGCGCGGGACAGCCCGCGGCCGATCCCGGGGCTCCGGCTGTGGTGGACGATGTTTCCGGCGTCGACGTGGAGGTGGGGGGATCGGGAAGCCGGGAGGATGCCTGATCGGTGACATCAACGTCACCGGGACGGGCACGCACGTCCCCGGATCGGATCCGGCCCCGACCGGGGGGAAACCGGTGTACGACGGCCCGGTGGGGTGTCAGGTGGTCTGCCAGCCACTGGCCTGACCCGCCGTCGTCACGCGCCGGCCCAGGCCCGTGATCCCGATGTCGGCGACCCGGGTCTCCGATGTCCGGGTGGCCGCTGTCCCACCCGTGGGGACGCCCTGGTCTCGGCAGGCTGAGAGTTCGTCGGCCAGCGTGACCAGACGCAGGACCGTCGGATGGGGGCGGCCGGCCTTCACGACCGGCCCCAGGGCCACCCGCAGACGCTGGGCGCTCACCCGCCGCGTGAACGCCGTCCCGGCGCGGTCGGTGCGGGAGGCGGCCAGGATCTGATCGACCAGGAGGATGAGATGGTCGAGAAGGTGGTCGTCCCCCTCGCCGTCGCGGGAGTCCGGTTCGGGGATCCGCCGGCACAGTTCCAGCACGGCGTCGAGGAGACGGTGGCGCGGGTCGTGGGCGTGGGGTGCGGGTGGGTCGAGGAGGCAGGCGGTGAGGAGCTGGTCCAGCGCCTCGACGATCCGCTCGTGCGAGTCGGTGCTGGGAGCGCGCCGGCCCGTGAGGGGGCCGGCCAGCCGATCGCGTTGGACGCGAAGCTCGTCGAGCGGGTTGGGGCTCGAAACCTGCATGGGACATGACCTCCGATGGGCGTGCGCGCCCTCGCGACCGGGTGGGGCGTGCCCGGGGAGTGGCGGCCGGTCGGGGGCACGCGTGGGTTGTGGGAGGGGAGGCTGGTCCGCGTTTCCGCCGACCTCGTCACTGTGAGGAATATAGCAGTCGCTCACTGTAGTCATCGAGGGGTTCCCGAAGCGAGGGGGGCGTGGGCGAAGGGTGGTCTGCCCGGCAGGTCATGGCCCGGCCGAGACCCGTGGTGAGGACCGCCCGCGGTCAGGTCCCGAAGATCGGAGCACCGACGATGTCCGTCTCGCGTCCGGCTCGTTCCCGTCCGTCGCAACGCGACGTTCCCGCAGGTCCCGGCCAAAATCCCAGCGGCGCCGCCCCCGGGGGTCCGGTCCACGATGGGCGGACGCCGTCCGGCCGGGACGCCGGCGCGCCCGCGCCGCCTCCGGAGGTCCGTTCCGGCCCGGTCCCCGTTCCCCTGGTGGTGGCGCGGGTGATCATGGCCGCGCAGGGTCTCCTGTGCTGCCTGGCGGGGGCCGGCCTCCTGGTGGCGGCGGTCGTGGCGGCCCTGGCGGGGCTGGAGGCGTCCACGGTCCCGTTGGAGGACGACTACCTGGGGCCCGGCCCCATGGCGGTGGGGGCCGGCGTCGCCATCGTGGCGGCGGTCGGTTCCCTGGTCTGCCTGGGAGTCGCGGTGCCGGCCCTGCTCCTCGCCGCCCGGCTTCGCCGCCGGTGTTTCAGGGCGTGGATCTGGTCCGTGGTGTTCGAGGGCGTTCTGGGGGGAGTGGCCCTTGCCGCTCTCGTGTTCCTCGGCGCCGGAGCGGGGGTGTTCGCGGCAGGGGTGGCCGCGGTCGGCTGCTGGACGGCGTTCGCGCTGTTGTGCGCGCCGTCCGCGCGGCGCCACCTCGCGGGGGCGCGGGCGCCGGGCGAGGGGTGACCGCTCCACGGGCCCTTGGCCTGCTCATGGCGGGGCCGGCCTGGTGGCGTGCCGGGGCGCCGTGCCCGGTCCTCTCCTCCCGCGATCTCCGACGCGACCGCGGGTCCGAGGCTTAGGAGGGCAGCCGCTCGCGCGCGCCGTGACCGGAGGTGGTCGGTTCGCCGCCGGGTTCGGACCGGTTGATCTCGGCCCACACCGCGTCAAGGGAGAGGCCAAGGACATCGGCGATCGCCGCGATGGTCGGAAAGGCGGGGGTGGCCACGCGACCCGACTCGATCTTGCGGAGGGTCTCGGGTGAGACGCGCGCGTCGAGCGCGACATCGAGCATCGAGCGCTCCCCCCTGGCGCGACGTAGGAGGGCGCCGAGGCGCTGTCCGCGTTCGATCTCTGCGGGAGTGAGCGGCAACCTGACCATGGATCCGATTGTAATACCGGGATAATATGACCGGTATAGTTATCGGTCCCGTGAGGAGACGCCGCATGATCGAGATCCTGAAACCCGCCGAGCTGGCCCAGGCGAAGGACACGGGCGCCCTGGTCGCCGACATCCTGCAGACACTGAAGAGGCGCAGCACGGTCGGCACGAACCTGCTGGAGATCGACCAGTGGGCCAAGGCGATGATCGTCGAGGCCGGGGCGGTGTCCTGCTACGTCGACTACGCGCCGTCCTTCGGCCGCGGCCCGTTCGGCCACTACATCTGCACGGGCGTCAACGACGCCGTGCTCCACGGGCGGCCCTACGACTACGCGCTCGCCGACGGCGACCTGTTGTCGCTCGACCTCGCCGTCTCCCAAGGCGGGGTCGCCGCGGACGCCGCCATCAGCTTCATCGTGGGCGACGCGAGGCCCCAGGAGAGCGTCGCGCTGATCAGCGCGACCGAACGCGCGTTGGCCGCGGGGATCGCCGCCGCCCGGCCCGGGGCCCGCACCGGCGACATCTCCCACGCCATCGGCACGGTCCTCAGCGAGGCGGGCTACCAGGTCAACACCGAGTTCGGAGGCCACGGCATCGGATCGACGATGCACCAGGACCCGCACATCTCGAACACCGGACGGCCCGGCCGTGGGTACCGGCTGCGCCCGGGGCTGCTGCTGGCACTGGAACCGTGGGTCATGGCGGACACCGCCAGGCTCGTCACCGACGCCGACGGGTGGACGCTCCGAAGCGCGACGGGCTGCCGGACGGCGCACAGCGAGCACACGATCGCCATCACCGACGACGGAGCCGAGATCCTCACCCTGCCGAAGTAGCCGCACTCGTGTTCACCACGGGTGGGCCAGGGACCGGAACCCGATTCCCTACAAGGGCGAGGCCCTGTCTTTAGCCTGATAGTGCGACCTGATCAGGAAGGGACAGGGCCTATGCCCAACGATACCCCGCCAACAACAGCCGGTTTCGGGAAGCGCGTGCAGTTCTACCGCACACGCAACGGACAGACCCGCGCGGTCGTGGGCGGTCTGGTCGGCCGCTCGGCCGGGTGGGTGAGGGCGATAGAGACCGGCCGTCTCGGCGTTCCTCGGCTTCCCCTGTTGCTTCGACTCGCTGAGGTTCTCCAGGTGCAGGACCTGGCCGAGCTCACGGGAGGGGAGCGGCTTTCAGCGACGACGATCACACGGGACGCCCACGAGGCGCTGCCGACGGTCCGTACAGCACTGACGACGTACCGCCTGACGACCCCCGATTCGGAGTCGGGTTCTGGGGTGCCGTCCTGCTGCTGCGTTTCCAGCTCAAGCACAGCCTGGCGGTTCTCGCCGCGCTCAAACGCCGTACCCGCGCCGCCGCTGTTGTTACCGAGGCGGCCGACGCGGTCGCCGCAGTGCGGGCTGCCGCGCGTTGGTTCCCCGGGCGCGCCGCCTGCCTGGAAAACTCCCTGGTCGCCGCGCTGACCACAATACTGACGCGGCGGTCAGTCGATTGGTGCATCGGCGTTCGCCTGACGCCCTACGCCGCTCACGCCTGGGCCGAGGCAGAGGGAATCCCTGTTGGAGAACAGGTGGAACCCGACCGGCCGTTCACCGTGATCACCCGAACCCGAAAGGCGCCATGACCCGGTACAGCTCCCACGTGACCGCTGCCCTGTCGGCCGTCGACGAAGACACCTACACGCTCAACCCCGACGGGTCACTCCTCACGTAGACGACCGCGGCGACGTTGATCGCGTCGACCCTCGACGGCCTCGACGTGCGCCCAGGGGCGAAAGTGCTGGAGATCGGTAGTGCAACTGCGGTACCCGCCCCGGATCAGGTCTTCGACAAATTCTCCTCTTCGCTGGTGAGGGTCCTGACCTCCCGAAAACAGAGCGTGATGACACCTGAGACGATGATGACCGCGCTGCAGATCCACAGGGCCACATCCAGCGAGATGGCCTCTGACAGGAAGCCGGCGGCGGCGGTACCGATCGGCACCGCGGCTAGTGAACCGAGCGCATCGTAGGAAGCGACGCGGGAAAGGTACTGGGGGGGTACCCGTTCCTGGACCGTCGTGTCCCACAGGACGTTGAAGACCGTGGCGCCGACGCCGTTGATGACCGCCCCGAGGGCGATGATCCAGGTGTTGCCGGTGGCGATGGCCAGGAAGATGCTGGGCGCGGCGAACAGCAGCGTCATGAACACCGCGGTCCTTAACGGGTACTTCGTCCTGATTCTCAGTGCGATGAAGCCACCCAGAATGTAGCCCAGGGAGTTGGCGGAGAGAATGAACCCCCAGGACGTCGCTCCGTCGAGGTGAAGATCGGCGGCGAGGGGACCAAGGACGTTCAGTGTCGCGTAGACGGCTGCCATGATCACCATGAATTGGAGCACGACGATGAAGACCCAACGCCGTGAGTAGAACTCCCGCCAGCCGGTGCGGATGCTCTGGAACATGCTCTCCCCGGTTGACGCGATGGCGGGGAGAAGCATCCGAGAGATCAACAGGGCACTGAGGAGGAAGGTCAGTGCGTTGACGGACATGGCCCATCCGGCGCCCAGGTTGGCCACGATGAGCCCAGCACCGGTTGCGCCGATGATGACACCGAGCTGCATCGACAGCGACATCAGGGAGTTCGCGGCCTGTCGTTTCTCGGCCGGAACGATCATGGGCATGACGCTTTGTGAAGCCGGAATGAAAAAAGACGCGGCTGCGCCGTTGAGGAGCTGGATGGCGGCGAGATTCCAGGTCTCGGCGCTGCCGCTCACGAATAGGTAGGCTGTGGCGAGTGCGCTCAGTCCGACGACGGAATCGGACCAGGCCATGATGGATGTCCGGGAGAACCGGTCGGCGAGCGCCCCGCCGAACAGCAGACCTGGTAGTAGGGCGAATCCCCGAGCAGCGACGACAATCCCAATGCTCGCCCCTGAGCCGCCCGTCGCTAGGATACCGAAAGCGAGTGCGACCGGGGCTATTCCGTTCCCCAATAGTGCAAGAAAGCGTGCGGCTATCAGTCTTCTGAACTTCGGTATCTTCAGGACGTCGATGATGGGATTCGGATTATTCTTCACGCGGTCCTCTTCTGTGAATCAAATGGATATCACTCTACTCCCTTTCTCGGAGTAGGTCGATGATTTCAAGGAACCGCTCCTCGGCTTCAGTTTCTGGATGTTCCCAGCGCAAGGCTGACTCGCTTTCGATGGTGTGGGGGAGCACCTGGGGGACAGGGTGCCGGAGATCGGATCTCCGGTTTCGGTCCGTGCTTCCACAAAAGCGGGAGCACGGCGTGCTCGGGCTCAAACGTCACACCGTCCGCGATCCAGCGGGATACAAAGGCCCTGCCTCCGGAATCCGGTCCGGTGCCGGAGGCGCCGTGGAGGATACGCGGATGAAAGATCACGAAGTCGCCGACCCCTAGGTCCCAGCTCATGAGGTCGTCGGCAGAGTAAAGGCAGGGGGAGATCGCATGCTCTGGCGTGCGACTGAGCCTAGGACCGCGACCAGCCCACGAAGCCTGCGCGGGGCGACGCTCGGGCAACTCCTCGAGGAGTACACGAGTGAGACCGGTGTGAGCGGTGTCTCCTATGGTCCGCTCGCACGGGGCCCGCAGGTGGCGCCGACCGAGCGTCGGCTCACGGGCGGTCACCCTGTCCACGGGACCACGCATGACGAGAACGCCGCGACCCTGGGCGGTATGGCCGGACACGCGGGCGTGTTCGCCACGGCCGATGGACTCGCCGACTACGCGGGCGTGATCCTGCAAGCGTGGAGCGCCGACTCGGCGTTCGGTGCCTACGTGCGCGAGTCGTGGGAATCGGCTGTACGCGTCGACCAGGCGACGCACCGCGGGCTTGCCTGGCTGCTCGCAGACAGCGGCCTCGTCTACCACCACGGATTCACCGGAACCAGCCTGTACCTGCATCCGCAGACGGGGCGGTACCTGGTGCTGTTGACGAACGCGATCGCCTACGGGCGCGCCCGTGTCGGACTTGCCGAGGTGCGCGAGGTCGCTGCAAGTCTGTTCGCCTAGAACCACGGCGACACGAAAGGGCGCCCCGCTCCACAGCCTGTGGAGCGGGGCGCCTTCACGCTGTGGACAACGGCATGCCCCATCCGGTGCGGCTGGTGCGCGTCGGGTACCGGCCGGTGTCAGTGACTCGGAGCGAAGCGGTCGTGTCGGTGCGGGTACCTGTTGGGGCTTTCCGCCACGCAGGCGGTTCGAGGTGTGGCCATGACGGCGCCGAGACACCGTGCTTCCGCGTGCGACTGCAACTAGGACCGCGACTAGCCCATGAAGAAGGGGCCCCGCGCCGAAGCGCGAGGCCCCTTCCGACCTGCGGAGGATCGGGGATTTGAACCCCGGAAGGGCGTGAACCCTAACCGCATTAGCAGTGCGGCGCCATAGACCGGACTAGGCGAATCCTCCTGGCTGGGACAAGCGTACCGAGAGCGAGGGCCGGGAGCAAAACGAACTCGGGAAGCGGCGTCACCGGACGTCAGGAGGTGGCCCGCTCGATGGCGAGATCGGCGTCGCGGCGGAGCTTGGCGACCGCGCGGGAGACCGTGCTCTTCACCGTGCCGACGCTCACCCCCAGCCTCGACGCGATCTCCGCCTCCGACATGTCCTCGTAGTAGCGCAGCACCACGGTCACCCTCTGGCGCTGTGGCAGCCGGTTCACCGCCCGCGCCACCGCGTCGGCGAGATCGGTCTGCCAGGTGGGGTCGTCCATCCGCTGCTCGGGGATCTCGTCGGTCGGGTAGACGTCCACGCGGCGGCGGCGCCACTCCGAGATCTGGGTGTTGACCATCGCCCGGCGCACGTAACCGTCGCGGGCGCGCGGATTGGCGATGCGGTCCCACGAGAAGAACGTCTTGACCAGGGCGGCCTGGAGGAGATCCTCCGCGTCGGCGTGGTTGCCGGTCAGCGACTGGGCCATGCGCAGGAGGGCCGGTCCGCGGCTGGCGACGTAGTCGGAGAACTCCTCGTACCTACTCTGCCGCGTTGCTCCGTCCACACGACCACCGACCTGCTTCCCGCGAGCGCGTCCCCAGAACCCGGACACGCGCTCTTCGTCACATCCTCACGCCCCTCACTGTCGCACGGCCTCTGTCATCACCGGCTCACAAGAGCCCCATCTTCCGACAAACCGGATCTATGGGCGAGTGAGAGGAGCGTCCCGATAGGCGAAACAGGTCCCCTGATGAGGAGGTGGATCTGTCCCCCGACGGGCGTGTTCGGCGGCGAATCCGCCGATACGGCGGGGGAGCGGAGGAGAAGACCATGAGGTGAGAACGACATAGGAAATATTTCCTGATAGGTCGGAGTGTCAGTCCTCTGGCGGCCTCGGCTGGTACGAACAATGCCGGGAAAGACCGTCATGTCCGGACGCGCGGCCCCCGGGCACGTGTCGCCCGCGCAGTGGCCGTGCGGGAACATGGCGGTTGCGGTCCCGAGGGACCGCAAAGCCGTAACTCGCGGAAGGGGGACGCTGATGCCGGTGGACACGCGGGAGCGCCGCAGGCTTACCGCCGCCCTGCTGGGCGGTGGGACCGCCCCGGTTCCCGACGAACCCGATCCGGGGGTCGTGCGCGGCACGCTGGTCGACATCGGCCCGCACCTGATCAGCGTCGCCACGCCTCAAGGCGAGGAGCGCTTCGTCCTCGCGGAGGACAGCGTCCTGTGGCGGGGGCGGGTCGCCGACGTCACCGAGCTGAGCCCCGGCCAGGACGTCATCGTCCGCACCCACCCCGACAACCGGTGGGTGGCCCAGCGCGTGTGGTCCGGGCTGGCCCGGGTCACCGGTGTGATCGTCGCGGAGGAGGACGGCCTCCTGGAGGTCGACACCGGACACGACCGCCGTAACAGCGTCGTCGCCATCCCCTACCGCTCCTCCGGCCGCATCCAGGTGCGCCACCCCATCCTCAAACCCGGCTACCTGTTCGACGCGGTCGGGCTGGACAAGGACGGCGAGTTCCAGGCGATGATCCCCGTGACCTCCCAGCCGCCCTATCCGGTGGCGGAGACGCCGCGCCGGCCCGCGGTACGACGCCGGCCCACGACGGTCTCGGGCACGGTGGGATGGTACGACCCGGCCGAGGGGCGTTCCGGCGATCCGCTGGCGACCGCGACCGGCGCGGCCTACCCCGCGCTCGACCGGTCCGCCGACTGCGGTCCCGGCTGCGACCAGGTCACCAGCTGCGCGCCGCTGCCATTGCTGTCCATCGGCACCTCCTTTCGGCTGCGCAACGACTGCACCGGCCGCTCCGCGGCGCTCCAGGTCATCGCCTGCGGATCGGCCACCGCGCGCTTTTGCGACCGCTGCGCCACGTGCGGGTCCGAGGAGCGGGGCCGTATCGCGCAACTCACCCTGACCAGCTTCATCGCCTTGGGCGGGCTCCCCGAGGCGGGCTGTTTCAACGCGACCCTGACGGTGGGCTGATCATGATCGACGTCGTCCGCGAGATCCAACTCCTGGTCCTCGCCGTGATGCTGCTGCTGGGCGCCGCGGCGAAGTTCACCGACCGCTCCATCAACGGGCAGGGTCCGGCGGGGCTGCTGCCCGTGCGGTTCCACCGGCCCGTCGCGCTCCTGCACGGCGGCACCGAGGCCGCGCTGGCGGTGGGACTGCTGGTGCTGAAGGGCCAGCCGGGGAACATCGTCCGGGGCGCCACCGCGCTGATGTTCGTCCTGGCGGTCGTGACGCTGATCCAGTTGCGCAAACGCGATCCGGAGATGGGGTGCGGCTGCTTCGGCGGCCTGAGCAGCGAACCCGTGGGCTGGCGCACGATCACCCGCGCGGGCCTGCTGGCCGTCGCGGCGGTGAGCACGGTCGGCCTGCCGGTGTCGGGGGTGACGGCACTGCTGGGATCCGCCTCGGCCCACGCGATCGTGCTGGGCGCCGAGATCGTGGTGCTCGGCGCGCTGTCGCCGGAACTCAAGGAGATCGCGTTCCGGTTGACGCACCGGACACCGTGCGAGCTGCGTCAGGTTCCGCTACGCCGGACGATGGCCCGATTGCGCGCCAGTGATCTGTGGGAGTCCAACCGGGCCACCATCACCTCGGCCGAACCCGTGGACCTGTGGCGGCACGGCTGCTGGAGGTTCGTGCGGTTCGCGGGCCGCCGTAACGGGCGGGACGTGGACGTCGTGTTCGGGGTGCCGATCACCGGAGGCAAGTCGGGCGTGCGCGCCGTGATCGTCGACGCCGAGACCGGGACGACGCTGGTGGGTTTCGGCGAGGTCGCCGGGCTGTCGCGGCCCGACCGCGCGCGAGGCGGGGACGGGGCCGCCAGGGCTCCCTACGAAGCCGTGTGAGCGCCTGGCGGGGAATCGGCGGGGCCGTGACGCGCGCCGGGGCGACGGCCCGCCCCGGCAACGGAGGCCGGGCGGGACGGGGCGGGGGCGTCCCCGTGTAGGCCGATCTCGTCCTTCACCTTGGCCACGGCGGCCCGCGCGTCGGCGCGGCGGATCGTCGCCCCCTCCGCGAGGTCCCACGCGGCCCGGCCACAGGACTGGACGAGGAACGGGTGCCCGCCGGTGGCCCGGTAGAGCTCGTCGAGCGCCTCGGGGGTGAAGGCGACACCCCGGGCCCGGGCGGGCGCGACGAGGGCGTGTTCGGTGGCCGCGCGGTCGAGGGGACCGAGGCCCAGATGCTGGAACAGACGGTCGGCGTATCCCTTGGCGGTCGACAGCGCCCTGGGAAGGTCGGGCAGCCCGGCCGCGACGACGACGAGGGGCGCGCCGCTGCGGGCCATGCGGTGGCAGGCCGCGCACAACGCCGAGAGGTCGTCGTGGGAGGCGTCATGGAGCTCGTCGGCGAGCAGGCAGATGCCCACGCCGAGGTCGGTGGCCACCGACGCCGCGGCGGTGAACAGGTCGGCGAGGTCGGTTTCGAGGTCGCCGGAGTCGGCCTGACCGCGCACGGCCACGGCGTCGACGACGGGCCGGCGACGGGGGACGGCCCCACGGCCCGCGCCGGCGGCCGGGGCGGGGGAGGCCAGGACGAACGACTTGAGGACGCCCAGGGCGTGGTCGGCGCGTTCGGGAGCACGGTGGCGGGGGGCGAGCTCGCGCAGCGCCGTGTGCACCGCGGTGGCGATCGGACGGCGCAGGGAGTGGCCGGGACGGGTTTCGAAGCCGCCGGTGCCCCACATCCGGCCGGACGCCATCGAGCGGAAGGTGTCGAGGAGGACGGTCTTGCCGACCCCGCGTGGCCCGGTGAGGAGCACGCTGCGGTCGGGGCGGCCGTGCGCGACGCGATCGAGGAGCAGGTCGAAGCGCCGGAGCGGGATCTCGCGACCGGCGAGCTCCGGAGGGCGACGACCCGCGCCGGGGGTGTAGGGGTTGTGCAGGGGGTCGGGACGCCCGGACACGGGCGCGGGGTCCAGCGCGGCCTCCAGGGAGCGGTAGAAGGCCGCCGATGAGGTGGCCGCCCAGTCGATCCGGCGCAGGGCGTGGCGTTCGTCGGGGTGGGGGAGGGGGACCTGTCCGACCCCACCGTGCCGTACCGCCGTCCGGAACGGTGGAAGCGCTGCCGTGGTCATGTTCCCCCTCCCCCTTTCGTCGAACAAGTGTTCGACTCGGTATGACTGTAGTGGATCCTCCGGCGGCGTGCCAGCGCCTTGGGGTGGGTTGGGGAAAGTCGTGGGAAGACCGCCCTCGCGACGGGGACGGCGGAAAGGGGGAGGGGCGGGCACGCCGAGGCCGGGACGGGCGCGGCGTGGATGACGGGGGATCGGGCGGACCAGGGGTGGGGGAAGGCGCGCTAGCCCAGCAGCACCCTGCGCTCACGCTCCAGCGCGGCGTCGGCGAAGCCCTCCAGGGTCGTGGTGGTGTCGTCGGAACCGCTGATGAGCGTCGTCATCGCGACGTGCCCGCCGTCACGGTAGACGAGATTGTGCATCCACACCCGCTCCCCCCGCGAGGTGGCCGAGACGGAGAAGGCCCGGCTCTCCTCGCCGATGCCGGCCAGGTCGAGATCGCGCACCCGGTAGGAGGTGGGCACGCCGCCGAGGGTGATGGTGTAGGAGGCGCACTCGCGCGGCGGCCCGGAGTCGAGGACCGCGCGCGCCGTCTCCTCGGGGAGCGCCAACAGCAGGTGGGTGACGGTCGTGGAGTCGGAGACGAAGGTCGCCAGCGAGGCGGGGGCCGTGCGCACCTCGGGGATGCGCCCCCAGCGGTTCGCCGCGTCCATGCACGCGGGCTTGTCGGAGTCGGCCTCCTGGCGGACCGACTCCAACTGGCGCACGGAGGCGAGCCGTTCATAGGTGCCGGTCTCGCTCTGGTCCGCGACGAACTTGAGCGCGCCGTACTCGACCATCTGGGCCGTGCCGAGCCGGGCCGCGGCCTCGGCCCCGGGATCGGTGGGGGCCGGCGCGACGTTGCCCGCGCAGCCCGACAGGGCGCACAGGAGGGCCGCCGCCCCCAGGGCCGCCACGCTGGCCTTCAGGGTGTTCCGGGGGTGCTCCATGGTGCGCTTTCCTGTCCTGTGCGATATTTCGGGAGAGGGGGTGACAGCGGGCACCGGATGGGCTCGCCCTGCGTGACACCCCATATACGTAGAGTATCGAGGAAGGTCAGCGGTGTCGGAGCGGAACTCGCCATACTTCAGGGCCGTACTCGGGACAATCCCCCCCTATCGGCCGGGCCGCGCGGTGGTCGGTCCCGACGGCCGATCGGCGAAGCTCTCCTCCAACGAGTCGCCCTACGGGCCGCTGCCCTCGGTCCTGGAGGCCATCACGGCGGCGGCGACCGGGATCAACCGCTACCCCGACAACGGAGCGGCCGAACTCACCGCCGCGCTCGCCCGCCGTTTCGACGTCCCCGAGGAGCACGTGGCCCTCGGAGCGGGGTCCGTGGGCATCCTCCAGCAGCTCCTGGAGACGGTCGCCGAACCCGGCGCCGAGGTCGTCTACGCCTGGCGGTCCTTCGAGGCCTACCCGCTGCTCGCGGGCCTCTCCGGCGCGACGTCGGTCCAGGTGCCGCTCCGCGACGAGACGCACGACCTCGACGCCCTGCTCGCGGCCGTCACCGAGCGCACCCGGCTCCTCCTGGTGTGCAACCCCAACAACCCCACCGGCACGGTGGTGCGCGGGGAGGAGCTCACCGCCTTCCTCGACCGGGTTCCCGACCACGTGCTGGTCGTCCTCGACGAGGCCTACCGCGAGTACGTCCGCGACCCCGCGGTTCCCGACGGGCTCTCCCTCTACCGCGACCGTCCCAACGTGGCGGTCCTGCGCACCTTCTCCAAGGCCTACGGGCTCGCGGCGCTGCGGGTCGGCTTCCTCGTCGGCCACCCCCACGTCGCCGAGGCGGTGCGCAAGACGATGGTGCCGTTCGCGGTGAACGCGCTCGCCCAGGCCGCGGCCGTCGCCTCGCTGGAGGCCGAGGAGGAGCTGCTGGAGCGGGTGGAGAGCACGGTCAAGGAGCGTGAACGGGTGCGCGGCGCGCTCCTCGCCGACGGCTGGACGGTCCCCCCGACCGAGGCGAACTTCGTCTGGCTGCGGCTGGGCGAGGCCACGTCGGACTTCGCCGCCGCGTGCGAGGCGGCGGGCGTGGCGGTGCGTCCCTTCGCCGGTGAGGGCGCGCGCGTCAGCATCGGGGAGCCGGCCGACAACGACGCCTTCCTCGCGGTGGCGCGGTCCTACCCGACGCGCAACTGAGACGGGACGCCGACGGGGGCGGCCCGGTCGCGCGTCCGGCGACCGGGCCGCCCCCGTGCGGCCACGCCGTTACTTCCCGGCCTTGTCCTTGTCGAGCTTCTCGACGATCAGGCGGTACAACTGCCGGGGACGACCGGGCTGGAGGGTCCGGTTGGGCGGCAGCGGCCAGGCCAGCCCCTCCTCGACGAGCGTGCGCAGCAGCCGGCGCGCGGTACGCGGGGTGACGCCGAGCATCCGCCCGGCGCCCTCGGCGTCGACCACGAGCGGCGCGTCCTCCTCGGCGATCTTCTCGGAGAGGCGCAGCAGGGTCTCGCGTCCCTTCGTGCGCAACGGCTCGCCGGACTGGCGCTGGGGCGCGCGCTGGGCGGGGACGAGGGAACGGCCCTCGCGGTCCACCGCGAAGCTCTGCCGGGTGGCCTGGGCCCTGCTCAGCGCCGCGCGGGCGTGCGCCTCGGCGTCCTGGGTGGTGCGGCCCATGCCGATGCCGACCTCGATGGTGATGCCCAGCTCGGACTTGATCCGCTCGACGAACGGGGGCTGGCGGAATCCCTCGGTGGCGCTCACCAGGGAGCCGCGGGTGGCCGTGACCATGAAGGTGTGGTCGTCCACCGGGTGCGCCGTGGCGTTGATGCGGTGCGCCTCCTGCAACAGCAGCCG
The DNA here is from genome assembly GCF_054780875.1 of Marinactinospora endophytica. Taxonomy (NCBI): domain Bacteria; kingdom Bacillati; phylum Actinomycetota; class Actinomycetes; order Streptosporangiales; family Nocardiopsidaceae; genus Marinactinospora; species Marinactinospora endophytica. The sequence continues at coordinate 256,732 of NZ_BAAGVM010000007.1, forward strand.
CTGGAGCGACAGGCGCAGCTCGTCCCGCCAGTAGCGGGGGGTCGAGCGGCGGGTGGAGTCGCGCAGCGTGGGAACGTCCACGATGACCACGCCGAGCTGGGCCTCCTCCAGACGATGGTGGGCACCGAGCAGGCCGGCGGTCTGCAACGCGCTGCGCACGCCCGCGTTGGTCGGGCGCAACCGCAGGGTGGGGACCCCGACCGCCTCCAGCCGTTCGGCGACCCCCCGCACGCAGGTGATGGCCATGCGGGTGGCCTTGCGGCGCCACAGCCCCTCGTGGAACGAGGTGAGCGCCGCGGTGCTGGCGAGCTCCTCGTGCACGTGGATCCCGTCGACGGGCAGGTCGACCTCGGAGTAGGCCTCGACCACGTCGGCGCGGCTGAGCACGTCCAGACTGGCCCGGGTGGGGTCGTAGCGCTCATCGAGGGTGGCCCGCAGCAGCGCCTCGTGCAGGCTCGCCCCGCCGAGCGGCACATAGGTGGCGGGCATGGTCAAGACGCCGGCCTTGCGCGCGAACTCATAGGGGACCGGGCTCGCGAACAAATAGGCGTCGATGGCCGACCCCAGACGGAGGACCTTGTCGGTGGCCTCCTGCTCGTCTCGATAGGCGGCGGCGATGAGTCTGGCGTTGAGCGGTCCCGTCGAGCCCGGGCCCATGAGCATGACGCGCTCGACCACCTCGTGCGGCCCGATGACGCCGATCGTCAAATCGCCGGTACGCTGCGCACTCACCTCGGGTTGCTCCCCGCTACCATTCCACGCTCTTCACTATGTGCGCCCACTGGTCCCGACCCAATTCCTGTCACGGCATGATTGCCGAGATCGTACCCATTGTTCGGGGGCCATGAAGATCGTTTGCCACAGAACGTCAAAAGGCCGGGCGGGGGACCACCCCCCCGCCCCGCCGTGAACTGGGACGTTACGTGATCAACCAACCTCTTCCCGTGACACGTCGGCGCCCAAAGCGGCCAGACGCGTCGCGAACTGAGAGTGACCGCGGTCGACGAGGTAGCCCGGTGCGACGATCGTCTCCCCGTCGGCGACCAGACCGGCCAGCACCAGCGCGGCGCCGGTGCGCAGGTCGTGGGCGACGACCTCGGCCCCGTGCAGCGCCGTCGGACCGTGGACGATCGCGCGGGTCCCGTCGACCTCGACCTTGGCCCCCATCTTGTTGAGCTCGTCGGCCAGCGCGAAGCGGCCGTCGTAGATGGCCTCGTGGATGTAGCTCTCACCCTCGGCCAGCGTCGCCAGCGCCATCAACGGGGACTGCAGGTCCGTCGCGAAGCCCGGGTAGGGCGAGGTGACGGCGTTGATCGGCCGCAGCTGGGTGGCGGGGTCGCGGCGTACGTGCAGCACGGCGCCCTGCTGGGCGAACTCCACGCCCATCTGCTCCAGCTTCCAGCGGGCCACGCCCAGGTGCTCCAGGTGCGCGCCGACCAGGCTGACCTCACCGCCGGTGGCCGCCGCCATCATCGCGAACACGCCGGCGTCGATGCGGTCCGACATGATCGTGTGCTCGACGGCGCTGAGCTCCTCGACGCCCTCGACCGTGATGAAGCCGGTGCCGCCGCCGGTGATCTTCGCCCCCATGCGGGTGAGGAAGTCGATGACGTCGAGGACCTCGGGCTCCAGCGCGGCGTGCTCGATGACCGTGGTTCCCGGCGCGAGGACCGCGGCCATGATGAGGTTCTCGGTGCCGGTGTGCGAGGGGGTGTCGAGGTAGAGGTGGCCGCCCTTGAGGTTCCCGGCCTTGATGTTGATGTGGTTGCGCTCGGCGTCCTCGGTCACCTCGGCGCCGAGACGGGCGAACCCGCGGTAGTGGAAGTCGAGGTTGCGGCTGCCCAGGTTGCAGCCGCCCACGCCCTCGATCCGGGCCTGGCCCATGCGGTGCATGAGCGCCGGCACGAAGAGCACCGAGCCGCGGAAGCGGGCCGCGATGTCGGCCGGCAGGACCGCGCGTTCGGGGTCGTTGAGCTGGGAGGCGTCGATGACGATCGTGCGCTCGGGCTCGTGGAACTCGACCTTCGCGCCGATGTGCTCGGCGAGTTCCAGAGCGCGGCGGACGTCTTCGATGATCGGAACGTTCCGCAGGACGGTGCGCCCCTTGGACGCCAGCAGTGCGGCGCCGATCATCGGCAGGACGGCGTTCTTCGCGCCCTGGATGAACGCGGTTCCGGTGAGGGGACGGCCGCCTCGAACGCGGTAACGAACCTCCTGGCCCATGCTCATAAGCTCCTTCGTGAGGCAGAATCTGGTGGTACTCGCCGGGAATGCATAACCGTCGAACGCGGGGTTTCACGCGGAGCGCTCCGACGAGAATGGGCTCAACCGGTGGCCATCTGGCGATGACTCTATAGCAACGTACTTCGTACGCCTGATCATCCCGCAACGAATCACCGGTTACCCGGGAAAACGCGCCATATGCAACCAAGGCAGATCGCCCGCCGGCGAATGCGGACGGTCCTACGCGCAAGAGGGGATCACGGCCCCATGCGACCGAACGGACCGGTTACCACTGTAAGTGCTGGGCGCGCTCCCTGGGGCCATCGTGGCCGGGATCACCCGGCGTCGACGGAGCGTCCGGTGAGACGCTCGAAGGCGGTGACGTAGGTGGCGCGCGTGTGTTCGACCACCTCCGCCGGCAGCGGCGGCGGCGGGGTGTCGGCGGCACGATCCCATCCCGAGGCCGGCGAGGTCAACCAGTCGCGGATGTACTGCTTGTCGTAGGAGGGCTGGGGACGGCCGGGGACCCAGGAGTCCGCCGGCCAGAACCGCGACGAGTCGGGGGTGAGGACCTCGTCGGCCAGGACCAGCCCGCCCTCGTCGTCACGGCCGAACTCGAACTTGGTGTCGGCGAGGATGATGCCGCGCTCCTCGGCGATCTCGCGGCCCCGCGTGTAGATGGCCAGGGTGAGCCGGCGCAGCTCGGCCGCCAGCTCCTCGCCGTGGCGGGCCGCAACGGCCTCGTAGGAGACGTTCTCGTCGTGCTCGCCGACCTCGGCCTTTGTCGCCGGTGTGAAGATCGGCTCCTCCAGGCGTGACCCGTCGACCAGGCCCCCGGGCAGTTCGACACCGCAGACCGTGCCGTCGACGCGGTACTCGGCCAGGCCCGAACCGGTGAGGTAGCCGCGTGCCACGCACTCCACCGGCACCATGTCCAGGGCGCGGCAGACCAGCGTGCGGCCGGCCCAGTCGGAGGGGGCGCCCGGCGGCGGCGTGTCCGAGAGCACGTGGCAGGGCACCAGGTCGGCCAGGCGCTCGAACCACCACAGCGACATCTGGGTGAGGATCCGTCCCTTGCCGGGGATCTCCGTGGGCAGCACCCAGTCGTAGGCGGAGACGCGGTCGCTGGCGACCATGACGAGGTCGCCGCTCTCCGTCCGGTAGAGGTCGCGGACCTTGCCGGTGTGCAGGTGGGTCAACCCGGGGACCTCGACGGGGACGGGCTTTTCGACGAAACCGCTCATGGTGTGCTCGCTGTGCTCTCAGATGCGTAAGGACGGGACGAGGCCGCTCAGCGACCCCGCCGAGGAGGCGGGGGCGGACCGGGCGGCCAGTGGCCGGGAGGCTGAGGCCGCGGGCCGAAACGGCCATCGTGGCCGGACGGCCCCGGAGGGTGCGGCGGTCCAACAGGCCGGGTGGGACCACCGAGCTCCGCCAGCGCCTCGCCCGGCGGCGGCAGGAGACGGCGGACGCTGTCGCGGATGTAGCCCATGGCGGCCAGACCGAGCAGCCGCGTCCCGGTCCAGGTGTGCACCGTCCCCGTCGAGAGGTCGACCAGCACCGGGCGCAGCATCGTGCCGAACCCGACCGCGGTCTTCGCCGAGGCGGCGGCCTGCGCCGGGGGATCCGAGTGGACGGCGACGACCGCCGCGATCGTGCACGCGCCCTCCAGGAGGCCGACCCCGCCGCCCACCACCGCGCGGGTGTGGGCGGCGGCGTGCCCGCAGAAGTCGCGCAGCATCGGCGCGGTCGCGACCTCGGCCCTGGTCACCGCCAGGCACAGGGTGACCGGGGACAGGGCGACGGTGTCGGAGAGCAGCCCGACCAGGGCCGTGCCGGGGCCGAGCCGCTGCTCCTCGGTGACCCTGGCGCGCGCGGCGTACAGGCGTCGCCGGACGACCTCGGTGTACTGGTCGGGCCGCATCATCAGGACAGGTTCTTCAGCCGGTCGAAGACGCCGCCGAGCCGTTCGACGAAGCGCTCGGGGCGGCACACCTCGTCCAGCCGGGCCTCGTCCAGTTCGATGTCGCGGGAGGCGGCCTCCTCGCGCAGCGTCTCGCGGAAGGGGGTGCCGTTCTCCCACGTCCGCATCGCCGCGGTCTGCACCAGCGCGTAGACGTCCTCGCGCGACAACCCGCCCTCGATGAGCTCGGAGACGACCGTGGAGGAGTAGATGAGGCCGTGCGTGGAGTCGAGGTTGGCGCGCATCCGCTCGGCGTCCACGACCAGGCCGGTGACCAGCCGGTTGGTCAGGTGCAGCAGGTAGTCGGTGGCGATGGCCGCGTCGGGCAGCGCGATGCGCTCGGTGGAGGAGTGGGAGATGTCACGCTCGTGCCACAGCGGGATGCCCTCCATGACCGGCACGATCTGGGCGCGGACGATGCGGGCCATCCCCGCGACGCGCTCCGACATGATCGGGTTCTTCTTGTGGGGCATGGCGCTGGAGCCCTTCTGCCCCTTGCCGAACGGCTCCCACAGTTCGCGGACCTCGGTGCGCTGGCCGTGGCGGACCTCCAGCGCGATCGCCTCGCACACGGTCGCGATGATCGCGAGCGCCGACACCCATTCGGAGATGCCGTCGCGGATGACCACCTGGGTGGAGACGTCGGCGCGGCGCAGCCCCAGCCGCTCGGCGACGTAGGACTCGACCGCGGGGTCGATGTTGGAGTAGGTGCCGACCGGTCCGGAGATCGCCATCACGCCGACCGACTCGCGGGCGCGGCGCAGCCGGTCGCGGGAGCGCGCCATGGCGAAGGCGAAGTCGGCGACGCGGTGGCCCCACACGTCGGGCTCGCCGTGGATGCCGTGGGTGCGGCCCACCCGTAGGGTCTCCTGGTGCTCCAGCGCGTGGTCGCGCAGCGTGGCGACGAGCGTGTCGGCCTTGGCCAGCAGGATGTCGGTCGCCTCGACCAGTTGGGCGGCGAGCGCGGTGTCGAGCAGGTCGGAGGAGGTCATGCCGAAGTGGACCCACTTGGCCGCCTCGCGCGGCTCGGTGTTGTCGGCCCAGGCCGTCAGGAAGGCGATGACGTCGTGCTGGGTGACGGCCTCGATCTCGGCGACCCGCTCGGGGGTGGGCGGCGGCGCCTGGCGGACCGGCTCCACGGAGTCGGCCGGGATCGTCCCCGCCGCCGCGTGTGCCTCCATCACCAGGGTCTCGACCCGGCACCAGAGTTCGTACTTGTGGGCGTCGCTGAAGACGCGGCCGATTTCGGGGAGGGTGTAGCGCTCGATCACGGGACCATTTTGGCAGGTGTCCGCCACGCGGGGGCAGGCGGTGCGCGGTTGCGCGGGGAGACGGCCCGGCGGGATCTCAACGGGGGAGGGGGACGGTCGGGGCGCTGTCGGGCGCGGCCTCACCACCCGCGGGCGCGGCGGTCCCTCCCACCACGGGCGGGGCCACATCCGCGGCGCCGGGCAGGGCGCGCACCGACAGCGCGCCCTGCCCGACCACCCGGACCGCGACCCGGTCGCCGGGCCGCAGGTGTGCCTGGGCCAGGACCTTCTCGGGAAAGAGGATCGAGCCGTCGTCGGTGACGTAGGCCTCTTCGGCGCGGGACGCGATATCTTCCATGCCGCCTCCCTGCCCGCGAAAAAGCACATCTTTCCCGACAGGGAGGACGAACTTCGCGGACGCCGAGAAACCCGACGTCCGGCAGTGTCACGTGTTCCGGGCAGCGGCCTTGGCGATGTCGCTACGGTGGTGCGCCCCCCGCAACCCGATCTCGGCGACGGCGGCGTAGGCGCGTTCGCGGGCCGCCTCCAGGTCCTCGCCCGTGCCCACGACGCTGAGCACCCGGCCGCCCGAGGCGACGATCCTGCCGTCAGCGTCCCGGGAGGTCCCGGCGTGCAGCACGTAGGCGCCCTCGACCGCGTTCGCGGCGTCCAGGCCGGTGATGACGTCGCCCTTCGCCGGCGTCCCCGGGTAGCCCTCGGCCGCGACCACCACGGTCACCGCCGCGCCCGGGTGCCAACGCAGCTCCGGCAGCGCCCCCAGCCCACCGGTGTCGGTGGCCAGCAGCAGCGATCCCAGCGGCGTGGCCAGCCGGTCCAGCACGACCTGGGTCTCGGGGTCGCCGAAACGCGCGTTGAACTCCACCACCCGCGGACCCCGCGAGGTCAGCGCCAGGCCGACGTAGAGCAGCCCCTGGTAGGGCGTGCCGCGCCGGGCCATCTCGGCCAGGGTGGGGCGCACCACGGCGGCCATGACCTGCGCGACCAGATCCTCCGGAGCCCACGGCAACGGCGTGTAGGCGCCCATCCCGCCCGTGTTGGGGCCCTCGTCGCCGTCCAGGGCGCGCTTGAAGTCCTGCGCGGGCAGCAGGGGGACCGCGTCGACGCCGTCGCACAGCACGAACAGCGACACCTCGGGGCCGTCGAGGTACTCCTCGATGACCACCCGCTCACAGGCGCGGGCGTGCCGCAGGGCCGTTTCGAGATCGTCGGTGACCACGACGCCCTTACCCGCGGCCAGCCCGTCGTCCTTCACCACGTGGGGCGCGCCGAACTCCTTCAGCGCCTCGGCGGCCTCGGCCTCGGTGACGCAGACCCTGGCGCGCGCGGTGGGCACGCCGGCGGCCTCCATGACCTCCTTGGCGAACGCCTTGGAGCCTTCCAGCCGGGCCGCCTCGCGGCCCGGGCCGAACACCGGGATGCCACGCGCGCGCAGTTCGTCGGCGACGCCCGCGACGAGCGGCGCCTCGGGGCCGATGACGACGAGCCCGGCGCCGACGCGCTCGGCGAGATCGGCCACGGCCCCGCCGTCGGCGGGGTCGACGGGGTGCAGCTCCGCCAGGTCGGCGATGCCCGGGTTGCCGGGCGCGCAGTGCACGGCGGTCACGTCGGGGTCGAGCGACAGGGCGCGGACGAGGGCGTGCTCGCGGCCGCCACCACCGAGGACGAGGGTTATCACAGGAGGAACCCCAGGGGGTGTGAGGAAACGGACGGGACGTCCCCACGGCGATCCCGCGACGGAGTTCCCCCAGTGGCCGGGAGAGGGCCCCGACGTCGAGACCAACGTGGGGAAGCGGACGGGTCAGACGAGGGAGCGCAGCTCCAGGGTCTGGTCACGGCCCGGGCCGACGCCGATCGCCGAGATCGGCGCGCCGGACATCTCCTCCAGCGCGCGGACGTAGGCCTGGGCGTTCTTGGGGAGCTCCTCGAAGGCGCGGACGTGGGTGATGTCCTCGTTCCAGCCGTCGAAGTACTCGTAGATCGGCGTGGCGTGGTGGAAGTCGGTCTGGGTCATCGGGATCTCGTCGTGGCGCACGCCGTCGACGTCGTAGGCCACGCACACCGGGATGCGGTCCAGGCCCGACAGCACGTCGAGCTTGGTGAGGAAGAAGTCCGTGATGCCGTTGACCCGCGTGGCGTAGCGCGCGATCGGGGCGTCGAACCAGCCGCAGCGGCGGTTGCGACCCGTGGTCACCCCGTACTCGTGGCCCTGGCGGCGCAGCCACTCGCCCGACTCGTCCAGGAGCTCGGTCGGGAACGGCCCCGATCCGACCCGGGTGGTGTAGGCCTTGAGGATGCCCACGACCTTGGTGATGCGGGTCGGGCCGATACCCGAACCGGCGCACGCGCCGCCCGCGGTGGGCGAGGAGGAGGTCACGAACGGGTAGGTGCCGTGGTCGATGTCCAGCAGCGTGCCCTGCGACCCCTCGAGGTAGACCGTCTTGCCCTCGTCCAGGGCCTTGTTGAGGATCAGGGAGGTGTCGGCCACGTAGGGGCGCAGCTGTTCGGCGTAGCCCAGGTACTCGTCGAGGATCTGCTCCAGCTCCAGACCGCGACGGTTGTAGACCTTGGTCAGGATCTGGTTCTTGTCGTTGAGCGCCAGCTCCAGCTTCTTGCGCAGGATCTTGGCGTCGAACATGTCCTGGACCCGCACGCCCGCGCGGGAGATCTTGTCGGCGTAGGTCGGGCCGATGCCGCGCCCGGTGGTGCCGATGCGGCCCTTGCCCAGGAAGCGCTCGCTGACCTTGTCCAAGGCCCGGTGGTAGGGCATGATCAGGTGCGCGTTCGCCGAGATCAGCAGCCGTTCGGTGGAGACACCGCGCTCCTGGAGGCCGCGCAGCTCCTCGAACAGCACGGCCGGGTCGATGACGACGCCGTTGGCGATGACCGGGACGACGTCGGGGGAGAGGATGCCCGACGGCAGCAGGTGCAACGCGTACTTCTGGTCGCCGATGACGACGGTGTGGCCGGCGTTGTTGCCGCCCTGATAGCGCACGACGTAGTCAACGCGGTTGCCGACCAGGTCGGTGGCCTTGCCCTTCCCCTCGTCCCCCCACTGGGCCCCAACGAGCGTGATCGCCGGCATCCGCGTCTACCTCTTCAATCTCTGTCCGACCGAGGACCATGGCACGGTGTCCCTGCACATGCCTGAGCCCCTGGCGCAAGAAAACGACAGGGGCTCTTGCATATCGAGGGTACACGACCCTCAACGGGACGTTAAGGGCGTCACCGGGCTCCCCGCCCGGGGGAGGCGTCCCAGCTCAGGAGGACAGCGCCGCGGCGGCCTCGGCGCTGCTGTCCCGCAGGAACGTGGAGCAGCGCTCGGCCTCGTCGGTCTCGCCGATCTCGGCCGCGGCGCGGCCGAGGGCGTGCAGCGAGCGCAGGAAACCGCGGTTGGCCTCGTGCTCCCAGGGGATGGGGCCGTGCCCCTTCCAACCGGAGCGCCGCAACTGGTCCAGCCCCCGGTGGTAGCCGGTGCGGGCGTAGGCGTAGGCGGCGACGGGGTCGCCGGCGGCGAGCGCCCGCTCGGCGAGCGTGGCCCACGCGGCGGAGTAGGCGGGGAAGCGGGCCGCGACCTCGGCCGGGTCGCCGGCGGCGAGAGCGGCGCGGGCCTCCTCGTTCTCGGGCAGACGGGTCGCCGGGGGCTCCCCCAGCAGGTTCTGTGACAGGTCCATGCCCCCATCCTGCCAGCGCGCGGGCGCCTTCCGCGGCAGCCGAGGGGCCTCCGGCCGCGGCCGGAGGCCCTGACAGGCGCGTGGCTACTTCATCTTGTTGCCCGCGGACTTCAGCTGCTGCGCGGCCTCGACGACGCGCGCCGCCATGCCGGCCTCGGCGGCCTTGCCGTAGGAGCGCGGGTCGTAGACCTTCTTGTTGCCGACCTCGCCGTCGATCTTGAGCACGCCGTCGTAGTTCTTCATGACGTGGTCGACGATCGGACGGGTGAAGGCGTACTGCGTGTCGGTGTCGATGTTCATCTTGACCACGCCGTACTCGATCGCCGCGTGGATCTCCTCCAGGGTCGACCCCGAGCCGCCGTGGAAGACCAGGTCGAACGGCTTGTCCTTGCCGTACTGGGCGCCGACGGCGTCCTGGATCTCCTTCAGCACCTCCGGGCGCAGCTTGACGTGGCCGGGCTTGTAGACGCCGTGCACGTTGCCGAAGGTCAGGGCCGCCATGTAGTAGCCCTTCTCGCCCAGGCCGAGGACCTCGGCGGTGCGCAGGCCGTCGCCCGGCGTGGTGTAGAGCTTCTCGTTGATCTCGCCGACGATGCCGTCCTCCTCGCCGCCGACGACGCCGACCTCGATCTCCAGGATGGTGCGGGCCTCCTTGGAGGCGGCCAGCAGCTCTTCGGCGATCTGGAGGTTCTCCTCCAGCTCGACGGCGGAACCGTCCCACATGTGCGACTGGAACAGCGGCTCCTGGCCCCTGGCCACGCGCTCCTTGGAGATCTCCAGCAGCGGACGGACGAAGCCGTCGAGCTTGTTCTTCGGGCAGTGGTCGGTGTGCAGGGCGATGTTGACCGGGTACTTGTCGGCCACGATGCGGGCGTACTCGGCGAACGCCACCGAGCCGGTGACCATGTCCTTGACGGTCGCGCCGGACAGGAACTCCGCGCCACCGGTGGAGACCTGGATGATGCCGTCGCTCTCGGCCTCGGCGAAGCCGCGCAGGGCGGCGTGCAGCGTCTGGCTGGAGGTCACGTTGATCGCGGGGTAGGCGAAGCCCTGCGACTTCGCGCGGCCCAGCATCTCGGTGTAGACCTCTGGGGTGGCGATGGGCATGGTGATGACTCCCTGCTCTGGCCTTGGAGTTGTCGATGAGAACGGCTCCGGGGGCTCCCGGGGCCGGGTCGTGCACGGGATGTCCCGTCGGGTTTCCGGTGCAAGTATCGCGAACACCGGGTGCCCACGAAAGGTCTAGACCAAAAAGCCGGAAATGGCCTCTCGGATCCATCGTGCCGAACCGCGTCCCGCCGAGGGGAGCGGCGCACGGTGGGTACCACCGCTGACGCGCTGCGTGACCGGCCGTGGGGGGCGGCGGCGAGAGTGCCCCCGCCCGTCGAACCCCCCGGGTGATACACGCTACATTCAGCACCGTGGGACGACATCGCAATGATCCTCGGGGCGTTGGCCAAATGCTGGCCATCGTCGGAGCGGTCGTGCTGTTGATCATCCTGGTGGTCCTGGGCGGGTACTTCTTCTACCGTTCCCTACCCGGAACCGGCGACGTCGTGGTCCCCGAGGGATCCGCGGCGCTGGCCGAGCCGCAGGACGAGATCACCGACAAGAAGGTGCTCTACATCCGGGTCGTCGGAGAATCCAGCGACGTGCTCGTCAGGATCCCCGGCGGGGAGGTCATCACCGACACGACCATGCAACAGGGCCAGTACGCCACCTATGACCAACCGCGCCTGGACGTCACCATCGGCGATCCAGACGCGGTCGAGGTCCACGTCAACGGCAGGCCCAAGGACATCAGCGGTGAGGGTCCGGACTACGCCTTCACCGTGGAACAGGAGGGTTAGCGGCCTTCCCCGACGTCCAGATCGGACAATTCAAACGCGGCGCGGTACTCCAGTCCCTCGCCGGCGACCTTGGCGCGCGCGCCTCGGTCCACGATGACGGCGACGCCGACGACATGGGCGCCGGCCTCGCGCAACGCCTCCACGGCGGTCAGCACCGATCCCCCAGTGGTCGAGGTATCCTCGACCGCCAGCACCCGGCGTCCCTTGACGTCGGGTCCCTCGATACGCCGTTGCAGACCGTGCGCCTTACCGGCCTTGCGCACCACGAAAGCGTCCAGCCGCCGTCCGCGGGCGGACGCCGCGTGCAGCATCGCGGTGGCCACCGGGTCGGCGCCCAGCGTCAGGCCGCCCACGGCGTCGTAGTCGAGGTCCGCCGTGGTGTCCAGCATCACGCGGCCCACCAGCGGAGCGCTCTGGCCGTCCAGCGTCACCCGGCGCAGATCGACGTAGTAATCGGCCTCGATGCCCGAGGACAGGGTGACCTTGCCGTGCACCACGGCCTTATCGTTGATGTGTCGGAGGAGATCCTCGCGGTCGCTCATGTCCCATGAGCCTAGGACGTGCGGATCACTGCCCTGAGCAGCGGAGGAGGCGCGACATGACGGATCCTCGGTCCGCGGCCGGACACGTGCGGGTCGAGACCACGGTCGACGACCGGGCCGCGGCCGAACGGCTGGCCCGCGCGGTGGTCGAGGCCCGCCTCGTCGCGTGCGCCCAGGTCGGCGGCCCCATCACGAGTTTCTACCGCTGGGAGGGGGAGGTCCAGGCGGACCAGGAGTGGACGGTCGTCATGAAGACCACCGCCGCCCGCCTCGACGAGCTCACCGCCCGCCTCCTCGACCTCCACCCCTATGACGAACCCGAGGTCGTGGCGGTCCCCGTCACCGGTGGATCCGCCGGCTACCTCGCCTGGGTGAGCGCCGAGACCGGCCCGAAGACGTGACCCCGTTCTCCGTCGTCCTGCTCCACGACCCGTTGCGCGGGCCGGCCGATTGGGGCGCCCTGCCCGCCGACCTCGCCGAGGAGGGGGTCGAGGTGGTGGTCCCCGAGGTCGTCGTGGGCGACACCGCCCCCTACGCCGCGCGCTACGTCGCCGGGGCGGCCCTGGAGATCCGCCGAGCGGCTCCCTCGGCCCCGCTCCTGCTCGTCGGCGAGGGCGGGGCCGCACCGCTGCTGCCGGGGGTCGCCGCGGCCCAGCGCGCCGCGCACCGCCGCGTCGCCGGGTACGTCCTCGCCGACGGACCGCTCCCGCAACCGGGCACGCCCACGCGGGCCGCCCTCGCCGCCGCGCAGCTGCCCCACGTCCACCACACCGGCCCGCCGCCGCCCCCGGGATACGACACCGAGCCGCTCCCCGTGACGGCCGACTGGCCGGACGCGCCCTGCGGCTACCTCCTCTCCGACCCCGGATACGCCGGTTGCGCCCGGCTGGCCCGCCTGCGCGGTTGGCCCGTCGTCGAGTCCCCGTCCGGTCCCGGTTCCCCGGCCGGCGCGCTGCTGGGGCTCGCGGCCGATCTGCTCGCCAGGGATCGCTGAACCTGCTTCGCCTCAGGAGGGCTCGGCCGCGTGGATGTCGTCGCGTCGCTCCATGGCCGCGCGGGCGGGACAAGCCGGACGATGGGCCGCTCGCCGCTCCAGCGGTGAAGGAGCACGCCGAAGCCGCGCGGAACCGATCGCCGGCGATGACCGGCGTGGTCCCCAGGCCCGCCGCGGCCGGCGATACCCGCCGCGGTCGCCGGGCACGCTGCCGGGACATCGCCGGAGCCGGCCGACCGGGCACGGCGGCGCTTCGGCCCGCGGCGCTGCGGCTGGGCGGCGCCGTTGCGGGAACCGCTGGCCGGCGCCACCGCGAGCGGGATTCCCCGGGTGGCGACGAGGGCGAGGTGCCTGCCACCGGCCCGTGTCGGGCGGCCCGGATGCGGGAGGGGCGATCACCGCCCGGGACGGGTCCGGCCGCCCCGCCATGCCCCGGGGACGGCAGCGGTCCCACCGGTGACCACGGCTCCCCACCACGGTTCTCAAAGACGCACCCGCCCCTTCCCCGCAGCAGAGCCGACGGGCATCCAGACCGACAGGCACACCGCCGAGACTCCCGCCCGGCCCTCTTAGCGCGGCCTTAACGTCGGCGCAGCGCATCGCTAGCACGCGACACGCGAGTCTGTGACATGTCGGCGCAAGCGCGCCGTGACACAGACGAGAGGGGCACCACATGGCCGCCAATGGATTCGGACGCACCCCCCTGCTGCTCGCGGGAACCGCGGCGGTCGGGCTGATCGCCCTGGGCGGTGCCGGACTGGCCTTCGCCTCCGGCCTGGGCGCCGACGCGCCGGCGGAGGCCCGCGGCGACGGACAGCACGTGGAGGCGGCGTCCTCCACGCCCGACATCGAACCCGCCCGGTCCGCGGGCGGCGAGTCGAGCGGCCCGGCCGAACCGGCCGGCGGCTCCGAGGAGACGATCCTCGACCTGGCCCGCGTCCTGAACCTGGCCGAGGAGGCCGTCCCCGACGGTGTCGTCCACGACGTGGAACGCGGGGGCGCCGGGTGGGAGATCGACGTCGTCGTCCTCGACGAGGAGCGCGAGTACGAACTGCGCGTGGACCGGAGCGGCGCGGTCAGCACGGAGCGGGAGGGTCGCGCCGATGACGAGGACATGCGGGCCGCGCAGGCCGGGGTCGGTCTGGTGGAGGCCGCGCAGGCGGCCGAGCGTGAACTCGGCGGCACCGTCACCAGCGTGCAGTTCGAGGCAGCCGAGCGTGACGACGACGATGACGACGCCGAAGAGCGGATCGCCCGCTGGGAGGTCGAGGTCGACGATGACCGCGAGATCGGCGTGAGCGCCGAGGACGGTGCGATCCTGCACACCGACGACTGAGCGGCCCGGACCCGGGCAGTGGGCGTTTGCGCGGGTCACCGCCCTGCCCCGAAACGACCCGGCTCCAGGACCGTATCCCCTTCCCCGATCCCAGGTGTGCGGCCCGGCACACAAAACGTCACAGACTTGGTTAGGCTGTGGCCCGGCCTGTCTTTGGCCGAGTACCGATCTTCGGGTGAACCCGGCCACCGACCCGGGCAACCGAACACAAGGGAAGGGGCGGTGTCGCGTGGATCGCTGCGCGTTGTTCGTTGACGCCGGCTACCTCCTGGCCGACGGCGCGATGGCCGTGCACGGAACCCGCAACCGCGATTCCGTGTCCTGGGACTATGCGGGACTCGTACAGCTCCTCAACGAGGTCGCGCGTGACCGCACGGGGCTTCCGGTGCTGCGCTGCTACTGGTACGAGGCGACCCCCGAGGGACGCCGCAACCAGGAGCAGGACGGCATCGCCGACATTCCCGGTGTCAAGTTCCGAGCCGCGCGCATCCGTCCGGGCAGACGGGAGGGCGTCGAGAGCTATGTCCAACGGGATCTGATCACGCTCGCCGGAACCGGGAGGCTGTGCGACGCCGTCCTGGTCGGCGGGGACGAGGACATGGCGCAGGTCGTGGCCGACGTCCAGGACCTCGGCGTGCGGGTCACCGTCATCCACGTCTCCGTCGAGGGGAACTGGACGATCTCGCGGGCGTTGCGCCGCGAGTGCGACGACCTGATCGAGATCGGGGCCGGTCACCTGCGTCCCTACGTCAACCTGCTCGCCGGGAGCGGAAACGGCGAGGAGGCGGCGCCCGCGTCGCACTCCCCGTTGAGCAACGGGCGTTCGCGCTCGGCCGAGCGCGAGGTCAACCGCCGGCCGGTCTCCGCGCACGCGGGGGCCGCACGGGTGGAGCCCGCCCCCTCCGGCCTGGACGCGGTCTTCGCCGGCACCGGAGCCCAGCAGGCGCCGTCCGGTAGCGCGATGGAGCAGTTGCGCGCGATGCGGCAGAGCATCGCCCAGCAGCGCGGCGGCGACCATCTCGCCCCCCAGGGCTCCAGCGGCATGGAACCTCGGGGAGGCGCCGCCGCGGGGGTCGACGCCGACGGATTCCCCACGGGCGGGCACACGCCACCGCCGGCGCAGCCGGCCACCGGGGCGCACACGAGCATGGCGCACTCCTCCGCCTCCACGGGGCCCAACCCGAGTCACGCGGTGCCACCGCAGACCGGGGCCCACCCGGGCATGCGCGGGATGCAGCAGGGCGGGTACGGCACGCCGCCGCAGGGGCAGCCGCAACAGCACCCCACGGGAGCCCACCGCAATCCGGTGATGGGGGGTTCGCCCTACGAACGCGAGGCGCCACCGACACGCGGGGCCCCGCCGGGGCCCGATCCACGGTACGGGCCCGCCACAGGGGAGAATCCGGGATTCGGAGGTAATACCGGACCAAACCCTACTTTTGGGGCCAGTACGGGAACTGATCCCGCGTTCAGGAGCATCCCCGGAGCCGGACAGGACTCCGGGACCGCTACTGGCCCCCGCCCCGCCGACCGTGTCCACCACGGTCCCCACACCGACCCGGTCCCCCGGCCGGGGCATCATGTCCTGCCGCGGTCGCCGGCACGGACCGTCGAGGAGGCCGTCGCCATCGCGCGGAAAGAGGGCGACGGCTTCGCCGAATCCATCGCGCGTGACGCGCCGGCCCTCTGGCGGGAGGCCGTGCTGGCACGCAAGCCGCGCATGCCCTCCGACCTGGAGGCGCGGCTGCTCCAGGGTTCGGTGCTGCCGATCGACTACCTGCTGCGTGACGAGGTCCGCCACGCACTGCGGCAGGGCTTCTGGGAGGCCCTCGAACGTTCGCACGCACAGTAGATCGCCGGCGGCAAGCACAGGGAGGTGGCAAGTGACCCGGGTGACGACGGCAGACCTCGATCGGTTGGAATTCCGGGCCGTGCAGTCCGGCGACCACGCCGAGGTCGCGAGGGAGCTGGCCGACCTGGCCAACCAAGTCGACGCCGACAGCGAGATCTGTCGCGCCGAGCTGTTCGTCCGCGCCGGTGAGCAGTGGGAGATGGCCCAGGAGTTCGAACTGGCCGTGGCCATCTACCAGCGCGCCATCGACGACGGGGGCGTCACCATCATCGACGCCCGCGCGTTGCAGTGCGGCGCCCTTCTCGAACTCGACCGTGTCGAGGAGGCCCGGACCCAGCTCGACCGGCTCCGCGCCGAGGGACCCCGCAACCTCCCCACCTACATCCACATCGCCGAGACCCTACAGGCGCACGACGACCTCACCGGAGCCCACGAGTGGGCCACCCTCGGGGTGGAGCGCTTCCGCCACCAGGACGTCTCGCCCTACATGCACGACCTCCTGCTGGAGCTGTTGCGCATCCGCTTCCGGATCCGCATGGACCTCGGCTTCACCGAGGACGACCTCGACCGGCTGCTCGACGGCTAGCGCCTGTCGCGAAAACGGATGGCCCTGACCGGCGGCCCGATCCCGTTGCCGGACGCCGCTCACCAGTCCCGGGTGGCGATCAGCTCCTCGACGTCGGCGTCCGGGAACCCGTAGGCGGACGCGACGAACCAGAAGCCCTCAGCGATCTCCTCCCGCGCAACCGTCTCGATCTCGCTCCCGGCCGCCTCGAACTCCGCCTCCAGGAGGTTGAACTCCTCCGTCGCGGCCTGGGTGAGCGCGTACAGGGCCGCCAGATCCGACGGCCGCTCAGCCTCGATCCGCTCGCACAGCCGCAGCAGGACCATCCGGCCCTTGTCGACGACGTGATCGGGGAAGTAGGAGTCCGCGTACAGCTGTCGCAGAAAAGCGTGCCCCGCCACCTGCGGATTGGTGATCGGCATAGTGTCCCGTCCCCTTGGAAGAACCGACGGGCCGATCATGCCCGGCGCCGCTGACAACGAGCCGCACCTGAGGGCCG
Source organism: Marinactinospora endophytica (assembly GCF_054780875.1). Taxonomy (NCBI): domain Bacteria; kingdom Bacillati; phylum Actinomycetota; class Actinomycetes; order Streptosporangiales; family Nocardiopsidaceae; genus Marinactinospora; species Marinactinospora endophytica. The sequence continues at coordinate 273,498 of NZ_BAAGVM010000007.1, forward strand.
AACCGGCGGTGACCGGCGTTTTCGCACCAGGCCCTGGCGGCACGGCCGCGCGGACCGGCGGCGCCGGCACGTCACGGGCCGGCGCGGGGACCGCTCTGCCCGGGAGCGATCCCACCTGCTCGGCCCGAACGACGGTCCCCGGTCCGGCGCCGGGCGGAACGCGCCCCGACGAGGCTCAGCCGAACGCCCGGCCCCGCAACGCCGCCCCGGTCAACGAGCCCTCCTCCCGGGCGAGCTCGTCGGGGGTGCCCTCGAAGATCACCCGGCCGCCGTGCCGGCCCGGACCGGGACCGAGATCGATCACCCGGTCGGCGTGCCAGATGACGTCGAGGTCGTGCTCCACGACGACCACGCCGGCACCGGAGTCGACCAGGTTGTCCAGGACGCGCAACAGGGTCGCGGTGTCGGACGGGTGCAGCCCGGTCGTCGGCTCGTCCAGGACGTAAAGGGCGGCGGGCCGCGCGTCGCCGGCGAGTTCCCGGGCGATCTTGAGACGCTGGCACTCACCGCCCGAAAGGGTGCCGAGCGGCTGGCCCAGGCGGAGATAGCCCAGCCCGACGGTACGCAGCACGTCCAGCGTCCGCACGACCGCCTCGTCGCCGAGGCGCTCCACCGCCTCGGCGACGGTGAGGTCGTCGACGTCGGCGATGCTGAGCCCGCCGACGGTATGCGCCAGCGCCTTAGGGGAGAAACGCCGCCCCTGGCACGCCTCGCAGGTGACCTCCTGGCCGTCCATGAAGGCCAGGTCCGTGTAGATGACCCCCAGCCCGCCACACGGGGCACAGCCTCCCTCGGAGTTGGCGCTGAACAACTTCACACCGACCCCGTTGGCCCGGGCGAAGAGCCGGCGGATCGCCGGAGCGATGCCGGTGTAGGTCATCGGGGTCGATCGGCGACCGGTGGACACCGGACGTTGGTCGATGACCACGGCGTCGTGCCGCTCCACGAGCTCCGCGGCGAGGCTGGACTTGCCCGAACCGGCGACACCGGTCAACACGGTGAGGACACCGGTGGGGATGTCCACGGTGACGTCGCGCAGGTTGTTGCGGGACGCCCCGCGGACCGTCAGAGCCCCCGTGGGCCGGCGCCGCGGCGGCGCGGACGCCGAGCGCGCCCGCACCACGCGGCCGGTGGGCGTGTCGGCCCGACGAAGCTCCTCCCAGGGGCCCTGGAAGACGACGTTCCCGCCGGCGTCGCCGGCGCCCGGACCGATCTCGACGATCTGGTCCGCCACCCGCATCACGGCGGGATCGTGCTCGACCACCAGCACCGTGTTGCCCTTGTCCCGCAACCGCAGCAACAGGTCGATCATGGACGTGACGTCGTGGGAGTGCAGGCCGACGGTGGGCTCGTCGAACACGTACACCATCTCGGCGAGGCTGCTGCCCAGGTGGCGGACGGTCTTGATCCTCTGGGACTCGCCGCCCGACAGCGTCGTGGTGGCCCGGGACAGGGACAGATAGCCCAGGCCGATCCGTGTCATCGCGTCCAGGCGCTCCCGCAGCGCCTCCACCACCGGGGCGACATCGGGCCGCGTGACGCCGGCGACCAGCGCGGCGAGGTCGGCGACCTCCATACGCGTCATCTCGCCGATCGTGCGGCCCAGGACGGTCGCCGTCCTGGGCGCCTCGGCGAGCCGCTCACCCCGGCACTCCGGGCAGACCTCGCGCCGGGTGAAGCGCGCCAGCACCTCCTGTTTGCGCTGGGACAGGTCGTCCGAGGTGCGCAGGTAGATCCGCTCGAACCGTTCGACGATCCCCTCGTAGTCCTTCGGTGGCCGCGTGCCGAGCCGCGCCGCGGCCTCGCCGCCGTACAGCAGCGCCCGCCGTTGCTCCGCGCTCCACTCGCGGAGCGGCGTGGTCGGCTCGAAGGAACCGATGTCGGCGTACTGGGAGTACCAGTAGCCGCCCCTGCCGAAACCGGGCAGCAGGATCGCCCCCTCCTCCAGGGACCGGTCGAGGTCGAGGAACCGGTCGACGGCGCTGACCACCGTCTCCCCCAGCCCCGAGCAGGTCGGACACATCCCCGCCGGGTCGTTGAACGAGAAGTGGTTCGACTCGCCCACGTGGGGCTCGCTCACCCGCGAGAACAACAGGCGCAGGTAGGTGTAGGCGTCGGTGATCGTCCCCACCGTGGAACGCGCGTTGCCCCCGATACGGCGCTGGTCGATCACCACGACCGGGGACAGACCGTCGATGTGGTCCACCTCCGGCCGACGCCATTTGGGCAGCCGGTTGCGGACGAACGGCGGATAGGTCTCGTTCAACTGGTGGCCGGCCTCGGCCGCGATGGTGTCGAACACCAGCGAGGACTTCCCCGACCCGGACACCCCCGCGAACACGACCACGGCGTTGCGGGGGACGTCGATGTCGACGCCCTTGAGGTTGTTCGTCCTGGCGCGCCTGATCCGGATCATCCGCTGCGCGCCGTCCTGCCGTCGCATCTGCATGGCCATGACGCTAGGAACAGATGTGGCCGGATCCTGACCGCGAAACCGGCGATGATGGGGGCATGGCCGATGTCACCCGCCGGATGCTCGACCTGCTCGCCACCCTCCAGAGCGGGCGTGGCTTCTCCGGCGACGAGCTCGCCCGTCGACTGGAGGTGAGCCCCCGCACCCTGCGCCGCGACGTGGAACGCCTGCGCGCCTACGGATACCCCGTCACCACGCGCCCGGGCCCCGGCGGCTGCTACCGACTCGGCGCGGGCCGCGCCCTCCCGCCCCTGGTCCTCGACGACGACGAGGCGGTCGCCACCCTGGTCGGACTGGCGATCGTCGCGGCCACCACGCCGCCCGACGCCCCCGGCGGGCTCGACGGCGCCGCGCAGCGCGCCTACGGCATGATCGACCAGCTCCTGCCCCGCTCGCTGCGGCCGAAGGCGCGGGCCCTGCGGGCGACCCTCGAAGCGGCACCCCAGTCCGGCCCGTCCGCCGACCCCCGGACGCTCGTCCTGCTCGCCGGCGCCGCCCACCACCACGAGGTCGTCACCTTCGACTACGAGGACAGGAACGGGGTCGGCACGCACCGCCGCGTCGAACCCCACCGCCAGGTGGTGCGCCACCTGCGCTGGTACCTGTTCGGCTGGGACCTCGACAGGGACGATTGGCGTGTCTACCGGGTGGACCGCATCGGCGGCGTGCGCGGCACCGGGACGTCCTTCACCCCCCGTCCCCTCCCCGCCGACTCGGTGGAGGACTACCTGCGCACCGCCATGCGCCCCGACCGGCGGCGCGTGGTCCTCACCGTCGACGCGCCCGCCACGGCCGTCGCCGACGTCTTCACCTGGGAGGACTGCGCGATCGAACCCCTCGGGGCGGCCACCAGCCGGCTCACGACCTGGATCCACTCACCCGAGTGGCTCCTGCTCAAGCTCGCCTTCCTCGACGCCGACTTCACCGTCCACGAGCCGCAGGACCTTCACGCCTGGTGCGCGCGGTTCGCCCGGAGGGTCCTGGAGGCGGTGTCCGGTCCTTCCCCCGAACCGTCCAGCAGTCCGCGGCCGAGCAGGTAGGCGTCCCACAGGTCGGTGCCGCGATGGTCCACACGCGCGATGTCGGCGAGGTGGTGGTCGGCGTTGACGGCGACCGTGCGCGCCAGGTGCCCGAACAGGGGGCCGTCCGACAGCGAGCCGCCACAGGCCACGCACCGCTCCCGCGCGATCCCCTCGCGTGCGCACCTCCTCGACGGTCGCCTGGTGGCGGAGAGGCGCCCTCAGAGCGGTCCGTCTCGTCGGTCCACTGTTCCACCCGCCGGGGCCGCCTTCGCGGAGTGCTCGGGGGGCCACGGTCCGTTCCGCCTACCAGATCGGTGAACCAACGGTGGCGCGCCGATATCTTGCGGCTGTCGCGACCTGTCGCCACCAGATGTAGTATCTCTCCCGCTGATGGTTCACCCGGTGCATTCCCCGGGTGAGGCAAGAGGGAACCCGGTGGGAATCCGGGACTGCCCCGCAGCGGTGAACGGGAACGGAAGCCGTCAACACGCACTGGGTGCCACACGCCTGGGAAGCGACGGCCGGTAGGCCGGGCCGGAGGAATCCGCCCACGCCCGTGAGTCCGAAGACCTGCCATCGGCGTGCGCGCGTGCGCGCACGGAACGGGGCCTCGAGGGAGGGCCGCCGCGCGAACCAGGGACGGACATGGGCCGACATGTGCCCACTCCCGGACGTGTGCCCTCCTGCTCAGGACCCGGCCGGTTACCGTCTACCTGGTTGGAGTCACCATGTCCCTCGGCACCGAGGTCGCGCCGTCAGCGGGAGGAACCGCCGACCCCATGGAACGGGTTCGGATGGTGGTCGGTGAGGCCTGCGCCGGACTCGCCGGCGTCTCGGCGGAGACGGTCCTCGCGGAGGCGCGGCGCAACCTCTACCCCGGCATCACCCCCGCCGAGCTGGAGCTCGCCCTGGTCATGGCGGCCAGGACCTTCGTCGAGGTCGACCCCGGCTACTCCTACGTCAGCGCCCGGCTGCTGCTGGACAAGCTCCGCCGCGAGGCGCTGGGATTCCTGGCCGGAGGGTTCGACGAGGCGGGCCAGGCGGAGATGGCCGCCCGCTACCCGGCCTACCTCAAGGACTACATCGCCCGCGGGATCGAGCTGGACCAGCTCGCCCCCGAACTGGCCGACTTCGACCTGGACCGGCTCGGCGCGGCGCTGCGCCCCGAACGTGACCTTCAGTTCACCTTCCTCGGTCTCCAGACCCTCTACGACCGCTACTTCCTGCACAGCGGCGGCGTCCGCTACGAGCTGCCGCAGGCGTTCTTCATGCGCGTGGCGATGGGCCTGGCCCTGCGCGAGGACGACCGCGACGCCCGGGCGATCGAGTTCTACGACCTGCTGTCGTCGTTCGACTTCATGTGCTCCACGCCGACGCTGTTCAACTCCGGCACCCGCCGCCCCCAGCTCTCCTCCTGCTTCCTCACCACGATCGGCGACGACCTCCAGGCGATCTTCCACGGCATCTCCAACAACGCGATGCTGTCGAAGTACTCCGGCGGCCTGGGCAACGACTGGACCCCGGTGCGCGGCATGGGCGCCCACATCAGGGGCACCAACGGCAACAGCCAGGGTGTCGTGCCGTTCCTGAAGATCGCCAACGACACGGCGGTGGCGGTCAACCAAGGGGGCAAACGGAAGGGGGCCGTCTGCGCCTACCTGGAGACCTGGCACATCGACATCGAGGAGTTCCTCGACCTGCGCAAGAACACCGGTGACGACCGGCGCCGCACCCACGACATGAACACCGCCAACTGGGTGCCCGACCTGTTCCTCCAGCGGGTCGAGGCCGGCGCCGAGTGGACCCTGTTCTCCCCCGACGAGGTGCCCGACCTGCACGACCTGTACGGGCCGGAGTTCGCCGAGCGCTACGTCGCCTACGAGCGGGCCGCCGACGCCGGCGAGATCCGGGTGTGGCGCCGGGTGCGCGCCGTCGACCTGTGGCGGCGCATGCTGACGATGCTGTTTGAGACCGGCCACCCGTGGATCACCTTCAAGGACCCGTGCAACCTGCGCTCCCCGCAGCAGCACGTGGGCGTGGTGCACTCCTCCAACCTGTGCACCGAGATCACCCTGAACACCAGCGCCGACGAGGTGGCCGTGTGCAACCTCGGCTCGGTGAACCTGGCCGCCCACGTCGGGCCGGACGGGTTGGACGCCGACCGGCTGCGCCGTACCGTGCGCACCGCCGTGCGGATGCTCGACAACGTCATCGACGTGAACTTCTACACGATCCCCGAGGCCGAGCGCGCCAACATGCGCCACCGCCCGGTCGGCCTGGGGCTCATGGGTTTCCAGGACGCGCTGTTCGAACTCCGGCTGCCGATGAGCTCGCGCGGCGCCGTGGAGTTCGCCGACGAGAGCATGGAGCTCATCTCCTACCACGCGATCGAGGCGTCCAGCGACCTCGCCGCCGAGCGCGGCTCCTACGCCACGTTCGACGGGTCGCTGTGGAGCCGGGGCGTGCTGCCGATCGACTCGCTGCGGCTGCTCGCCGAGGCGCGCGGCGGCGACCTCGACGTCGACACCACCGAGCGGCTCGACTGGGACGCCCTGCGCGCCAAGGTGCGCTCCCAGGGGATGCGCAACTCCAACGTGCTGGCGATCGCGCCGACCGCGACCATCGCCAACATCACCGGGGTCGGCCAGTCGATCGAACCGATCTACCGCAACCTGTACGTGAAGTCCAACATGTCGGGCGACTTCACCGTCATCAACCCCTACCTGGTCCGCGACCTGAAGGAGCGCGGGCTGTGGGACGAGGAGATGGTGACCGAGCTGAAACTGCACGACGGCAGCCTCGGCGAGATCGCGCGCATCCCGGTCGACCTGAAGGAGCTGTACGCGACCGCGTTCGAGATCGAGCCGTCGTGGCTGGTCGACGCGGGGGCGCGGCGCCAGAAGTGGATCGACCAGGCGCAGTCGCTGAACCTCTACATGGCGGCGCCCAGCGGCCGCAAGCTCGACGAGCTGTACCGGCGGGCCTGGCGGTCCGGGTTGAAGACCACCTACTACCTGCGCTCGCAGAGCGCGACCCACGTGGAGAAGAGCACCCTGCGCGGCACCGACGGCCGGCTCAACGCGGTCGCGGCGACGCCGCCGGCCGCCGCGCCCTCCCCGGCGCCGGCCCCCGCCCCCGTCACGGGCGCGGTCTGCTCCATCGACGACCCCGAGTGCGAGGCGTGCCAGTAGCGGCGCCCTCCCGGCCGGGGCGGCGCCCCGCCCCGGCCCCGCTCACCCGACCTCCTGAGAGAACGACGAGATGACCACCGTTTCGGAGAACGACACCACCGGCCTCGGTGAGATCCAGCGCGACGCCGGCAGGGTCGACGTCGGCGACAAGGCCATGATCAACGCCCGCGCCGACGTCAACCAGCTCCTGCCGCTGAAGTACCACTGGGCGTGGGAGAAGTACCTGGCCGGCTGCAACAACCACTGGATGCCCACCGAGGTGGCGATGCAGGCCGACATCGCCCTGTGGAGGTCGCCCGACGGCCTCACCGACGACGAGCGGCTGATGCTCAAGCGCAACCTCGGCTTCTTCGCCACGGCGGAGTCGCTGGTCGCCAACAACATCGTGCTCGCGGTCTACCGCCACCTCACCAATCCCGAGTGCCGCCAGTACCTGCTGCGCCAGGCGTTCGAGGAGGCCGTGCACACCCACACCTTCCAGTACATCTGCGAGAGCCTCGGCCTGGACGAGGGCGAGCTGTTCAACATGTACCGGGAGATCCCCTCGATCACCGAGAAGGACGCCTGGGCGCTGAGGTACACGCGCAACCTGGAGGACCCCGACTTCGCGACGGGCACGCCAGAGGCCGACCAGGCGTTCCTGCGCGACCTCGTCGCCTTCTACGTGGTGTTCGAGGGGATGTGGTTCTACACCGGCTTCGCGCAGGTGCTGTCGCTGGGGCGGCGCAACAAGATGGTGGGCATCGCCGAGCAGTACCAGTACATCCTGCGTGACGAGAGCATCCACCTGAACTTCGGGATCGACGTCATCAACCAGATCAAGATCGAGAACCCGCACCTGTGGAGCGAGGAGTTCCAGGCCGAGGTGCGTTCGATGCTGGCGGAGGCGTGCGAGCTGGAGATCGCCTACGGCCGCGAGACGATGCCGCGCGGCATCCTGGGGCTCAACAGCGGGCTGTGCGAGCAGTACATGCGCTTCATCACCGACCGGCGGGCCGAGCAGATCGGCCTGGCGCCGATCTTCGGCGAGACCGAGAACCCGTTCCCGTGGATGTCGGAGATGATGGACCTCAAGAAGGAGAAGAACTTCTTCGAGACCCGCGTGATCGAGTACCAGACAGGGGGCGGCCTGGACTGGGACTGACCTGTCGATCCGCGTAGGGGGCGGCCCGGCCGGCGTGTGAGGCGCCGGCCGGGCCTCCTCGTGTCCGACGGGCGGGCTCAGCGTGGTGGGAGCAGCACGACGTTGGGGGCGCCGGTCAGCGGATGGAGGGCGACGTCGGCCTGGACCCGGTACACCTCGGCGAGCAGGTCGGGGGTGAGCACGGCCGCGGGCGTGCCGGCGGCCACGACCCGGCCGTGGTCCACGACGTAGAGCCGGTCGCAGAACAGCGCGGCCAGGTTCAGGTCGTGCAGCACGGCCAGCACGCTCGTGCCGAGCCGGCGCACGACGGCCAGCACGTCGAGCTGGTGCGCGATGTCGAGGTGGTTGGTCGGCTCGTCCAGGACCAGCAGGGCGGGTTCCTGGGCCAGCGCGCGGGCGAGCAGGACGCGCTGCCGTTCACCGCCCGACAGGGTCGGATAGGACCGGGCGGCCAGATGGGCGGCGCCGACGAGTTCCAGTGAGGTCATCACCAGGCGCCGGTCGTCGTCGTTGTCGGGGGAGAAGGCCCGCTTGTGCGGGGCGCGGCCCATCGCGACGACCTCGTCGACGGTCAGTTCGAAGTCCGCGCCGTTCTCCTGGAGGACGGCGGCCACACGCCGGGCCAGCGCCCGTTGCGACAGCGCCCACAGGTCCTCGCCGTCGATGCGGACACTCCCGGTCCGGGGCCGCAGGGTCCGGTGCACGGTGCGCAGCAGCGTGGACTTGCCGGCGCCGTTGGGGCCGATGACGCCGACGAACTCGCCGGGCGCGACGTCGAGATCGACGTCGCGCACCAGGTCGGTGCCCTCGACCCGGCAGCCGACCCCGCGCAGCGACAACGACGCGGGGTGGACGCCGTGGTGGCTCATGGTGTGGTCCTTCCGGGTGGAAGAGGGGAGTGGAAGGGGTGTCCACAGGCTGTGGACGGAGGGGGCGTCGTCACGGGCGGCCCCGCCGGCCACGCGACTCCCGGTGCATCAACCACAGGAAGAACGGGGCGCCGGACAACGCGGTGAGGATGCCCACCGGAAGTTCCTCGGGGCTGGCCAGGGTACGCGAGGCGAGGTCGGCCAGGACGAGGAACACCGCACCGAGCAGCGTCGCCACGGGCAGCGCCCGACGGTGGTCGGCGCCGACGAGCAGCCGGGCGATGTGCGGCATCATCAGGCCGACGAACCCGATCACCCCGCTCACCGCGACGATCACCCCGGTGACCAGCGCCGTCAACAGGAACATCTCGGTCCGGAACCGTCCCACGGCCAGCCCCATCGTCGTCGCCGCCTCCTCACCGGCCAGGAGCAGGTTGAGCGACCGCGTCCGCGCCGCCAGCGCCGCGAGCAGCAGCACCACCACCGCCGACGGCAGGGTCAGCGTCTGCCAGGTCGTGCCGCCCAGCCCGCCCAGCGTCCACCGGGTCACCGCGGTCGAGGCGTGCGGGTCGCCCGAGGTCATGATCAGCAGGCTCGACGCCGACAGGAACACCTGCCCGACCACGACCCCCGAGAGCACCAGCCGGGTGGAACCCGTCCGGCCGCCCGTCCGCGCCAGCAGGTACACGGTGACCAGCGCGACCAGCGCCCCCAGGAACGCCGACAACGGCAGCGAGTACACGCCGAACAGCCCCACCCCCGACACCACGACCAGCACCGCGCCCAACGTCGCCCCCGAGGACACCCCCAGCAGGGAGGGGTCGGCCAGGGGGTTGCGCACCAGCGCCTGGAGCACCATCCCCACCAGGGCCAGCCCCGCGCCGGCGACCACCCCGAGCAGGACGCGCGGCAGCCGGGAGGAGAGCACGATCCGCTCGTGCGTCGCCGGCCACGACACCTCCACCCACCCGGGCACCACCCGGTGGAGCATGATCCCCCAGGTGTCGGCGGGGGAGACCGCGACCGATCCCACGGCGATCCCCGCGGTCACCGCCGCCACCAGCCCCGCCACCAGCAGCGGCAGGACCACGGCCACGCTCAGCCGGCCACCGCCGCGGCGGACCGGCGCCGCGCTTCCCGCCGCCCGCCGTGCCGGCCGCCCGATCCGCATCCGCGCGCGCACGCTCAGAACACGCCCGGATGGAGCTGTTCGGCGATGTCGGCGACCGCGTCGCCGACCCGGATCCCCACCAGGGCCGAGGTCAGGGGCAGCACCGCGAACCGTTCCCGCTCCACCGCCGGCGTGCCGGCCAGCAGGGGGTCGGCGAGCACGGCCGCCCGCTTGTCCTCGATGCCGGTGGAGCCGTAGTCGTAGAACAGGATCGCCTCGGGCGCGCGTTCGGCGGCCTGTTCGATGGACACGTCCGCGAAGGTGTCGTCCACGTCGTCGAAGACGTTGCGTCCGCCGGCGCGGGCGATCAGGTCGCTGCCGATGCCGCTGCCGCCCGAGGTGAACACGGTCGCCCCGATGGAGTCCACGACGAGCACGTCGACGGGGTCGACGCCCTCCAGCGCCGCCTCGGTGCGCGCGAGCTCGTCGTTCATCTCCGAGATGAGCTCTTCGCCGCGCTCCTCCACCCCGAAGATCGCGGCGACGTTGCGGATCTCCTCCTCCACCGTGCCCACCGTCACCTCGTCGACGCACTGCTCGATGTTCTGGTAGGTGAGGATGCCCGCGTCGGCCAGCGCGGCCCTGCCGCGCCCCTGGGTCTCGTCGAACGCGCTGGCGAAGCCGCCGTAGACGAAGTCGGGTTCGGCCGCCAGCAGGTCCTCGAACGACGGGTACTCGTCGGCCAGCACCGGGACCTTCTCGTAGGCGTCGCGGTACTCCGGCACGATCTCGTCGTCGAGGAACGCGGTGCCCACGAGTCGGTCCTCCAGGCCCAGCGCCAGCATCACCTCGGTGACGTGCTGGTTCATGGTGACGACCCGTTCGGGCGGCGCCGTCACGCTCACTTCGACGCCGCAGTTGTCCAGGGTGAGCGGGCGGCCCTCGGCGGATCCGGTCGCCGGGTCGGCGGCAGGCTCGGCGGGGCCGGCGCCGCAGCCGGCCACCAGGGCGGCGCAGGCCAGGGCGGCCGGGAGCGCGAACGCGCGCGGCCGGCGGGGGAAGGGGAGGTGCACGTCAGGGTCCTCTCGCGGGATCCGGGCACGGCGCGAGAAGGAACCGGAGGCGGGCCGCCGGGCACGTCTCGCGGGGATCCGCGCCCGCGTGGACGAAGCAGCGACGGCCCAGTCTCCTGACTCGCGGATCAACGCCTCACCCGGCCTTCCGGTGCGGGGCACCGTGGCGCGCGGGGGGTTCGGCTCCCCGATCACAGTGGCGGGACCGTGCCGGACTCGCACCGGCTTCCTGGTTTCCGTCGCCTGCACATGCTAACGCCGCACCCCTCGGGCGGCCGGTGCGAGGGGCAGGGGCGTCCGCGCCGCGGTGGGCGTCCGGGGTGCGATTTGTGCCCATACGGTGACACCGGGTATGGCGCGGCGACACGGAGAAGGGGTAGAACGGTCGGCATGTCCGTCACGTACCGTCTGCCCGCCGCCTGGACGCGCATCGACGTCCCCGAGGGGACGGGGGTGGGGGCGCTCGTCGCCGAGCCCGCCGGGTTCCGGCTGGAGGGCAGCGAGGTCATCGCCGACCGGCGCGAACACTTCGGCTGCCGGTTCACCGTGCGCGCCGACCTCGCCTGGGTGACCCGCGAGGTCGAGGTGGAGGTGCTGACGGAACGGGGCGCCGAACGGATCACGCTGACCGGGGGTGGCGGGCAGTGGACCGTCAACGGACGCAGGGAGCCCCGCCTGGACGGCTGCCTGGACGTCGACGTCGCGGCGACCCCGCTCACCAACACGCTGCCGATCCGCAGGCTGGGGCTCGAACCGGGCGAATCACGTGACATCGCGGTGGCCTGGATCGACGTCCCGGGCCTCAAGATCCACCGCATGGCCCAGCGCTACACGAGGCTGGCGCCCTTCGGCGGTGTCGACCGCTACGAGTACCGAGGACCCGTCGAGGAACGCTACGAGCTGACGGTGGACGCCGATGGGCTCGTCATCGACTACGACCGGTTCGCCCGCAGGATCCGGTGAACGGCGCGCTGCACCACGTCGAGTTGTGGGTGGCCGACCTGGAACGGGCGGCCACGAGCTGGGGGTGGCTGCTGGGCGAACTGGGCTGGGAGCCCTTCCAGGCGTGGCCGGCCGGACGGAGCTGGCGACTGGGGGCCACCTACCTGGTCATGGAACGCTCCCCGGCGCTGTCCGCGCGGACCCACGACCGGCACCGTCCCGGGCTCAACCACCTGGCGTTCCACGTCTCCTCGGCGGCCGGGGTCGACGCCCTCGTCGCCGCCGCGCCGTCGCACGGCTGGTCCCCGCTCTTCGCCGACCGCTACCCCCACGCCGGCGGCGACCGCCACTACGCCGGCTACCTGGAGGACGCCGACGGGTTCGAGGTGGAACTGGTCGCCTCGCGGGCGTGAGCGCGGTGGCCCGGCCCCATGGGGAGCCGCCGGGCACGCGAGGTCCGAACGGAACGGGCGGGGACGTCGCCGGCGGGACCTCCACCCGACGCCACCCTCCCGCATCGGGTACACCTGGAGTTCATGAAACCGTGGAACATCGTCTACGACCGCAGGGGCTCGGGCAGTCCGCTGGTACTGCTGCACGGTCTCGGGCACCGCAGGCAGGCGTGGTACCCGGTCATGGACGAGCTTGCGCGCCGGCACGACGTCATCGCGCTCGACCTTCCGGGGTTCGGCCGCTCGCCGGCCCCCGCCGCGCAGGAGCGGTACGACGTGGACTCCCTCGTGGACGTCGTCGCGCGGGCGTGCCGAGCACTGGGGTTGGAGCGTCCGCACCTCGCCGGCAACTCGCTGGGCGGCGCGATCGCGCTGGAACTGGGCGCGCGGGGGCTGGCGGGGTCGGTGACGGCGCTGGCGCCGATCGGGTTCACCACGCCGCGTGAGAAGGCCGGGACACGGCTGCTGACCCGTGGGATGGGGCTGGCGGCGCGGATCCCCGAACCGGTCCGGCTCGCCGCGGCGGCCAGCCGGCCGGCCCGGGCCATCGCCAAACGGGTCCTGCGGGGCGATCCCGCCGACCCGGCAGTGCGTGAGCTGCGCTTCGACGCGACCGTGCTGTCGCCCGGGTCGCCGTTCGTGCGCCTGGCCCGGCCCGTTGTCGACTACGAGTTCACCGCCTCCGAGGTGCCGTGCCCGGTCACCATCGGCTGGGGCGACCTCGACCGGATCCTCCCGGCCCGGGCCGCGCGCCGGGCCTGCGCGCGCATTCCGCACGCCCGCCAGGTGACGTTGCTGGGGTGCGGCCACGTCCCCATGGCCGACCGCCCGCGCGCGGTCGCCGCGGCGATCCTGGACACCTGCCGGGCGGGTGCGGCGGTCTCGGGGGAGTGACGGGCGGCTAGTGCCGGCCGCGCCGCAGCGCGGCGCGTCCCGGGCCGAGCGTCAGCTCGTATCCGAGCCCGGACAGGTCCTTCAGCAGCATTCCGGCGGCCACCGCGACCATCCGGCGTTCGGCCTCCTCTTGAGAGGCCGTCCCCCAGCCGGTGACACCGAGCAGGAGCGCCCCTCCGACCAGGTTCAGGCCGGCCCACACGAGGTTGCGGGTGGGGGAGGAGTCCGGGCGGCCAGGGGTCAGCATCCGCTTTCCGGCGACGCCCATGATCAGGTGGGGCATCGCGTTGGACAGCAGCATTCCGGCGGTGACGTCGGCCGCGACGTTGCGTTTGCGCATGTGCGTCCTTTCGCTGGGGTGGCCATAGGGTCCCTGCCCCGCGAGGCGGCTTCGAAGCCGGACAAAGGGGCGGAAAGGGCGTCCGCGTGGCGCCGGAGGCCGGCGGGGTGGGCGGCCCCGGGCCGATCCGCCCGGGGCCACCCGCCTTCTCGTCCCCCTCACCTACTTCCGTGGGAGGCGGAAGGGGGCGCCGGGCCACCACATCCACCGGCCCAGGTCCAGGGTCAGGGCCGGGACGAGGAGCGAGCGGACGATCAGCGCGTCCAGCAGGACACCGAACGCCACCAGGAAGGCGAGCTGGACGAGGAACAGCACCGGGATCACCCCGAGCGCGGCGAAGGTCGCGGCGAGCACCACGCCGGCCGAGGTGATGACCCCGCCCGTGACGGTCAGCCCGCGCAGCACGCCCTCGCGGTGCCCGTGGCGCAGCGTCTCCTCGCGGACCCGGGTCATCAGGAAGATGTTGTAGTCGATGCCCAACGCCACCAGGAACACGAAGGCGAACAACGGGACCACCGGGTCGGCCCCCGGGAAGCCCAGGACGTGGTTGAACACCAGCGCGCCGACCCCCAGGGCCGACCCGAAGGACACCACGGTCGTCAGCACCAGCAGCACGGGCGCCACGATCGAGCGCAGCAACACCACCAGGACGAGCAGCACCACGCCCAGCACGAGCGGCACCACCACCACGAGGTCGCGCGAGGACGTGTCGAGCGTGTCCAGGTTGGACGCCGTGGTCCCGCCGACGAGCGCGTCGGCGCCCTCGACCTCGTGCACGGCCGCGCGCAGGTCGCGGACGATCTCGATCGCCTCGGTGCTCTCGGCGGGTTCGGAGAGCGTCGCCTCCACCAGGACCCGGTCGTCGACGACCTTGGGCTCGGCGTCGGGGGCGCCGCCGCCCGCCGCGGCGGGCGCGCCCTGCGCGCCGCCCTCGGTGACCGGGACCACCCGGCTCACCCCGTCCACGTCCTCGGCCGCGGCGACGACCTCGTCCAGGTGGTCGGCGTTCGCCGCGATCACGGCGGGGGTCGCCGTGGACTCGGAGCCGAAACCGCGTTCGAGGACCTCCTGGCCGGCCACCGAGTCCACCTCGGTGCGGAACACGTCGACCTGTGAGGTGCCCTCGGCCCGGAACTGGGGGACGAACGCCGCCGCCACGACCAGCACCAGCGCGGTGCCGACCCAGTACAGCCGTGGACGTCGCGCGACGGCGGTGGCGACCCCGCCCCACAGCCGGTGCCGGCGCACCACCGCCTCGGTGCTCTCCTCCCGGGCCGTTGAACCGCCCTCGTAACGGGGCCGCACCGGCCAGAACGCGGCCCGGCCGAGCAGGAGCAGCACCGCGGGCAGGAAGGTCAGCGCGGACACCAGCGCGGCCGCGATGCCCAGTGCCGCGACCGGGCCCAGGCCCCGGTTCGAGGCGAGGTCGCTGGCGAGCAGGCACAGCACGCCCAGGATGACGGTGCCGCCGGAGGCCAGGATCGGTTCGACCGTGCCGCGCACCGCCGCGCGGACGGCCTCCGGCGCGGTGGGACGCCGTTGGAGCTCTTCGCGGTAGCGCGAGACCAGCAGCAGCGCGTAATCGGTGCACGCCCCCACGACCAGGATGAACAGGATGCCCTGGCTCTGCCCGTTGAGCTGGATCCAGCCGGCGTCGGCCGCCACGTAGACCAGCGCGGCCGACAGCGCGAGGGCCAGCAGCGCCGACAGGATGACGACGACCGGCAGCAGCGGGGAGCGGTACACGGCGATGAGGATGACCAGGACCGCGGCGAGCGCCACGAGCAGGAGGGTGCCGTCGATCCCGCCGAAGGCGGCCGAGATGTCGGCGGCGAACCCGGCGGGGCCGGTGACCAGCGCCTCCGGCGATGTGCCGGTGGCGCGTCCGTCCAGCAGCGCGCGGAGCTCCCCCACCGCCTCGCCGGTGTCGGAGTCCTCGGCGAGGGGGACGACGAGCTGGGCGACGCTGTCGTCCTCGGGTCCGGGGACGGGGCCGATGACCTGGCCCGACGCCCACGGCTCGGCCTCGATGGCGGCCGCGTCCTCGGCGATTCCCGCCAGGTCATCGGGGGTCAGGGCCTCCTCGGCGGAGTAGACGACGATGGCCGGGACACGCTCGTCCTCCTGGAAGCCCTCCTGGATGCGCTGGACCTCGGTCGACTCCGCGCTGACCGGGAGGAAGGCCGAGTTGTCGTTGGACTGTACCTCCGAGAGGCGGCCCATGAACGCGCCGAGCGGGCCGGCGCCGGCCAGCCACACCAGGACGAGCACGATCGCGGCCCCGTAGATGAGGCGTCTGCGTTTCACCGGTCTGTCCTGCCGGTCGGGAGCCTGCACGGGATCCCCCTGTCTCACCGTTCCGCTCACCCTCGTCCTCTCCGTCCCGTCGGTGGATTCGACCGTGAAATGTGACTTGAAAAACAAGCATCTTGAAAATCGAGATAATTGCGGAGAGCATAGCACCGCCCGCACCCTCCCCCGCCTGCCCCCCGGGAGGCGGAACATCCCCACGGGGAGGGGTGAGGAGGAGACGGGTAGGGAACGGAGCGAGCCGTCAGGACCTTGGAAGCCGACGCCGGGCCGCGCTACGCGGACCGCGTCGCCACGGTGATGACCGCCCCGCACACCGAAGGGGATCTCGCCGTCACCGAGGAGGCGGATCAGGAGCGGCCGGGAGAAGTTCGAGAAGGGGGGCGGCCTCTTACGTGGCCGGCGGCGCGCCGGGCGGAGCGATCGTGATGGCCGGACCCGGGAGGGCGGGGTGACCCCGCCGAACCCGCGGGGAGTCCCGGCCCGGGCGGCCCGGGCGAGACCCTGGGCCGGGCGCGGGGCACGGACCCGACCCGGATCGGCGGATGGCTCCTCCGGACGGAGGGGCGCGCTCGTCCGTAGCGGCCGAGGAGGCCGGACCGGCTATCCGGCCGCGGGTTCGAGCCGGTGCAGGGCGTCCACCAACGGCGCGAGTTCGGGCAGCTCGGCGGCCTCGTCCAACGCGGCGCGCAGCGCGGTGTCGTGGGTGGGGCGCGCCTCGTCCAGGCGGGCGTGACCCGCGGGACTCACCTCGGTGTAGATGCCGCGCCGGTCGTCGGCGCACAGGTAACGGGTGAGCAGGCCCTGGTCCTCCAGCCGGGTGACGAGCCGGGTGGTGGCGCTCTGGCTGAGCACGACGGCCCGGGCGAGCTGTTGCATGCGCATGTGGTGCCCCTTCTGCCGGGACAGCACGTCGAGCACCGTGTACTCGCTCACGCTGAGACCGTGGGCGGCCTGGAGGGCGCGTTCGATGTGGATCTCGATGCGGGCGTGCAGCGCGGCGAGGGCGCGCCAGCCCTGCGCGCGTGCCTCTGCGGCGTCGTCGGGCATCGACACTGCGGTCTCCTCGGGGTGCGACGAGGGGAGACCGGAACCTCCCCGCCATCAGTATAGGCGACCAGGCGTTATTAGCAGCGTGCGCTCGTATTTCGCTTATGCAATTAAAAGTCCGTCCGGATCGGTGATGTTTCCGGGGAGGAGGCCAACGGGCCTGGAGATCGGGAACGCTGGCCCCTGCTCCTTCCCTTTCGTGACCGCGGCCCCGACCTCCGGGGCGGTGTCACCATCGACGCCGGCGGGTTACGGGTACTCGACGTGCCGTGAGCGCGTGAGCGGTACCACTCCACGTCATCCGGGGCGGGCGGGATCAGAGCGGGGCGGGTTCCGCCGCGTCGAGGAAGGCGATCCCATTCGCGGTCGGGAACGATCACCCTGACGCCGCTATGCGGCCCCGGCGGTGAGACGGTGCGTATGCTCCGGCTTTCCGCGGACGTCCGCGAGGGCGGGCTCCATGGCCGGGTGCCGGAGCGGCGCGTGACCGCCCCGCTGACGCGCTCGCCGGCACGGGCTTTCCGTCGCCCGGGGCCCGCTGACCGATCGGAGCCACGCGGTGTCGGCCATGGTGTGGCGGGATACCAGGGACGGCGGCTCGCCGGGAGTCGACGTCGGACGCCGGATTGTAGGCGAAATACGTATTTCCAGAGAGTCTGGCTGTCTTGTCGCCTTTGTGGGGTTTCTTGATGTGTCTGTTTTCCGAATGGAGTGGCATAACCGCGGGCTCGCAAAAGAAGCGAATTGAACAGCAAATAGGAGAAGGTGTCGAGGCCACATCTGGCCTTTGCTGCGGATGTGAATATTGAGGTTGACCTGATGGTTGGCCGTTGCTTGTCTTGTCCGTGGCCGTGTTCCGGGGAAAGCGGCTCGCTTGTCCCGCTCCTATGTCGGCAAACGGGGAAACGGATGCGTAATAGGCAACTCTGGAAATACGATATCGGCCTATTCTTCGACCGCAGGGCGGAACAGGGCGCGTCCATGCTCTTCCGCCTCGACCGCCCCCTCGACATCGACCCGATCGGCCGGACCGTCATCGACGTGGCCGACATGGCCGAGTTCGTGCGCAGGCTCTCGGGGGTGCTCCACGCGGCGGGCGTCCGCTCCGGCGACCGGGTCGCCGTGTTCAAGGCCAACCACTTCGACTGCGTCCTGCTCGCCGCGGCCGCCAGCAGGATCGGCGCGATCCCCGTCATGCTCTCGGGCCTGCTGCCCGACGACGCGGTGCGCGCGCTGCTCCGGCGCGCCGAACCGAAACTGCTGGTCAGCGACCACCAGCGCCTGACACGCGAGGCCGAGGACGGGAGCACGCTCTCCTCGTTCGCCGAGCAGACCCTGTGCCTCGACAAGGAGGTGCCCGACGCGCTGTCCCTCGCGGAGTTCGACGGGGCCGCCGAACCGGCCCCCGTCCCGCGTGGAAACGGCGAGCTGATGATGCTCACCCACACGTCGGGGACCACCGGCGTTCCCAAGCTCATCATGTACACCCCGGCCAAGCTCCAAGGGCAGATGGCCAGGCTGGAATGCCGGCATCTGCCGCCGATCACCTACCGGCGGGACGACAGCGTGGCGGTGTTCATGCCCTACGTCCACGCCCGCGCCTTCACGTGGATCTACTCGGTGCTGACCCTGTCCCCGGCCAAGGTCCTCCTCATGAGCGACAGCGACCCCGAGGTCGTCCAGCCGCTGTTTCGCGAACATCCGCCCACCGTGATCGAGGCGCTGCCGATCGACTACGCGCGGCTGGAGGAACTCGCCCTGGACGGCCGCCGGAACGTGTTCTCCTCGGTGCGCATGTTCGCGAGCACCTTCGACGCGGTGTACTGGTCGACGATCCGCACCTTCCTGAACGCCTCCCGGCACCGCTTCCCCGTGTGGCGGTACGGGTACGGGCAGTCGGAGACCGGCGGGCTGGGGATGACGTTCATTACCCGCCGCACGGCCAACCGGCGGCGCGACCAGAAACCGGGTCCCCGCGTGGTGGGACGCCCGATGCCCACCTTCGTCCAGATCAAGGTGGTCGATCCCCAGACCTTCCGCCCGGTGCCCAACGGCCGTCCCGGGCTGGTGTTCGCCCGCACGAAGGCGCGCTGCGTCGGCTACTACCGCGAACCCGAGCGGTGGAACGAGAAAGCCGTGGGCGAGTGGTGGAACACCGGCGACATCGGCATCAAGACCCGGACCGGCAGCGTCAAACTCCTCGACCGCGAGGTCAACCACGTCCCCGGCATGAGCTGCCTCGAACTGGAGGACGTGCTCGTCGACCACCTGCCCGAGCGGCACGACGTGGCCCTGCTGGCGGTCAGCGGCGGACCACCGGTCCCCGTTGTCGCCACCCCCGATGGCCGGCTCGACCGGGAACGGTGGCGCAGGGCGACGCGCGGCCTCCCCGAACTCGCCGAACCGATCGTGGTCGGCTTCGACGAGGTGCCCCGCACCGGCACCGGCAAGATCCGCCGGGAGGAGCTGCGCCGGCGGTACCTGGACGGGGCCGAACGGCCCGGAACCGGTCGTTGGACATGACGGCCCCCACGGGCGCGGCGGACCGGGGCGGCGACCCCGGCCGCCAGTGGGCGTCCTTCACCGTCGAACCGTTCACGGACGCCTGCCACACGATCCGGGAGCGTGGCGAGCACGTGGTCCTCGGGGTCAGCCCCGGAAACAGCTACTTCCAGGTCGGACTGTTGACCGGCCTCCTGGGCTGGCTCCGCGCGGAGTTCGCCCGCGTCGACGTCGTCATCCCCGACTCGGCGCTGGAGCACACCTACCTCGCGCTCGGCTACGACCCGCGCCGCGCCCGGAAGAAGGCACGCGGCGAGACCAACGCGGTGCGCAACCGGGTCGTCCGCGCCTGGGAGGCCAACGGTGGGCCGAGGGACGCCGACGGCCTGCACCGGATGTCGGACCTGGCCGCCAACGAGGTCTACCGGGACGTGCTCGCCGAATGCGAGCGGGCGCTGGGCGAGGACGACGTCTTATGGGAGACGTGCGCGGAGATGAGCAGGGACGTCCTCACCGCCCGGGGACACGAGGGGCCGATCACCGGCGAGCACATCGAACAGGCCATGCGCTACCTCACCGCCGAACTGCCGTTCTTCCTCGCCTCGGCCGACATCTTCGGCGTTCGGTCGTCGCTGAACTTCTACCACCAGTCCCTCCCGCTGGCGGAGCTGGTCTTCGCCGGCAAGTCCACCCTGCACCCCTCGCCCCGGCAGGGCTACGCCATGATCCGTCCGGCCCCGGAACGGGGGTGACATCGGGCGTGGGAACTCGCCGAGCGTCGTGAGGAGCGGGCCACCGAGGAGCCGAGGAAGGCGCGCGGGTGGGGCGTGGGTGGCCGGGAGATGAGGTGGCGGTGCGCGGCGATCGGGCACGCGCCCCCTACAGACCCTTGGAAACGCGTCAGGCCAGGTGTTCGGTTTCCACCGATCTACCTGGCCTTCGGCTGCGTGGAGCGGGTGACGGGAATCGAACCCGCGCTGTCAGCTTGGGAAGCAACCCGGAGGGGTGTCCGCTGACCAGTGGGCTTTATGACCTGCGGTGATGTGGGGCGAATGCCGCTGGTTCCCCGCGATTCCCCGTTCTCGCGCAGGGCAACGGGCACGTATCGGGCACGGAATGGCCGGGAGCTTTGCCACTCCCCATGCGTATCCTCCCGGGCCAAGGCGGGCGGGCGGCGCTGACGGTTGGGGGCGAGGATGGCCGGTGCCCACGCTTTCGGCAACCACAGCGGTGGGCGACCACGGTCCTCGGTCCGTGGTGCTCGATCGCGCCGGGGCCTCAGCCACAGACAGACAGGGTCGCGCGATCGAGTGCCACGGGAACCGAGGACGTCAGGAACCACAGGCGGGGACCACAGACCGCGGGATGGATGATCGGATTCCGTCAGTTTGCGCGATGTCCTGACGCCTCGGTCTGTGCTGTGCTGGGATACCGGTCAGCGAAGCTCGGCCCCGTGGCGGTGTGGCTGTGGCTCGGGACCGGGCGGCAGCCCGCAGCCCGAGCCACAGCCACACCCCTGCGACGGCGCGCAGCGCCGTCGCCTTGATCCCATACAGCCAAGTTCGGCAATAATTCGATTAGATTGAAATCCTATCTAGATATTCGCTCGAGAGAAGAAGGGTCTCTTATGCCAGCTCCTCTTCTTCTTGTGTTTCAACATCATTTGATGCATCTGAAACAAAGAAATGATGTTCCCCTGAATTGGCCAGATAGTTGGCGAGATTTGTTCGGGCTCTGGCCACGGTCTGATAGTAATTCCTAAAAGGTTGGGATGCCTCAGCAGCGGTTTCAGGGTCGTTGGCTACAGGGATCTCGATTTCAAGATAACGATCACCGACATCCTCGCGATTTGTTTGCATGAAGATGATTCGCTTCCATTGCTCTCTGACGATTTTGAGAGTCATTGCCCAGAGGAGATAGAAAGAATCGAAATTTGACTTTGGGCCAGGCCTCATGATGATAATCTCTTTGGTTAGAAGCAATTCCTCCTGGCCGGGCATCAGAACACAGAAATCCCCAATGTTTTTGCTGGTTCTTTCTGGGCATAGAATATCGAATTCTTGAAGTCCGGACGTTTCTCCTTTCCAGAAGCGCTTGGCGATTGAACGCGGAACTCGGTTTGTTGGGTTGATATTAACAAACCCTGCTCTTAGGTCAGATACCTTAATGTAAGGAACATTTCCTATACGCTGCCCGGAAGAGGGGGAACCATGTCCGCCTCTAATAGTTATGATCTGGTCTTCTGCAAGTTCAGCAAGTGTAGCGCTTTGAAAATTCTTGAACTTTTCTGTCCTCATCTCCGCTGTGAAGCGTTCGTGGTAGCGCCGGTCGTAATAAACTGGCACACAAGTTCGTGGGTGAATCTCCGAGATAGGGATATCGCGCATCGTTTCGGTCCGCTCCCCGCGTCGGAGAGCTAGAGCGTCTTGTAGCAAGACGTCATTAACAGACATGACCGACTCGCCGGTTTCCGGGTCTTCAGTCATAACTGGAACACCAGTCTTTGGGTCAAGAAGCGGAAGGAGGCGCCCTCCTTTAGTAAGTCCACATGTGGGCGCTGTGGAAACAGTAACAGTTTCTTCAGAGAACCAAGAAGGTTTATGGATAGCGGGCATTAGGCCACTCCGTTTTCAAGTTCGAGCTGTTTGTCTTGCTGTTCTGAACCGTAACCAACCTTTTCGAAAACATAAAAGTTTGTTTTTGCTCTGCAGAACTCCTCAAAAGCTTCCATTGCTACATTAAACATTCCTCGAAGCTCAAAGCGACCGGCAAGCCATTCTGGAAGCCAGCGGTATTTATGGGAAAAGAAGTAAGTCTCAGGGAGAATGATTCCCACTCGACCACCGACCTGAAGGAGGCGGTGGGCTA
Source organism: Marinactinospora endophytica (assembly GCF_054780875.1). Taxonomy (NCBI): domain Bacteria; kingdom Bacillati; phylum Actinomycetota; class Actinomycetes; order Streptosporangiales; family Nocardiopsidaceae; genus Marinactinospora; species Marinactinospora endophytica. The sequence continues at coordinate 295,739 of NZ_BAAGVM010000007.1, forward strand.
GTTCCAAGTAAATGAGACCGATTTCTAGGTCTACGTATTCTTTCTTTCCACTCGCTGCGGACTTTGCGATGGTGTAGCCGGATGCGCGAGCGTCCGAGGCCTTGACTTTCAGATCTTCCCCGAACGGCGGGTTAGTAATAACAACTGTGAATGATTCTGCGACTTGCTGACCACTTCCTCCGCCAAGCTCTTCTTTGAGGCGAGGGAATTCAGAAGGCCACAAATGTTGGCGGACTGCGTCACCCAGCAGTATGTGGGTAGAGCCATCTCGCATGGCAATCATCATTGCCCGGGCCAGCTTGACGCTCAATGAATCTCGATCGATCCCAAAGAGGTTGTCATTAGCAAATTTAACCAATCTCCAGGATTCATTTTCTTTTGGAAATTCGTTTTCTTGCACTTGTCGGAGGGCTTCAATAATGAACCCACCAGTGCCGCATGCTGGGTCTATTACCTTGTCCTCAGAGGTGATCTCCATGATTGATACGCATGGGCGAATTACTCGCTGTGGTGTTAGGAATTGTCCTTCTCCTGATTTTAGAGCTTTGGTTCGGAAGATCTGAAATGCTTTAGATAGGAGATCAACTTGATCTCCGAGTATTCTCCAAGGAGATAGTATGTCGACAACGGCAAATATTGTTGTGTCGGTGAGTAGAATTTCATTTCGATCGTTGGGGTTAAATACTCTATTTTTTTGTTTTGCGAAGTATTTTCTAAACTGCTCCCGAATCTGTTCTGCAGTCACCTTGACCATGGAAGTCAGGTCACCGTAGATCCTGAATGGAACGGGAGACCCATGATTCTTCGAATTAGATGCCCAGGCGTCAGATTCTACTTTTACTAGAACAACATGGAGAAGTTCACGAAGCTGATCCTCGCGTCGGGTCGAACGTGAATCGCCAACTACAGTAGTGGCTACTAGGCGTTTTAGTGCTGCTGAAAGTTGCGCTTCAGTTGGAACTACCAAGTCATTCCATGTGAGTGGGCTAGAAGGGGGAGCAGTAAGATCATCACCGGGATGTGGAAGGGGAGCGTTTTTGACTTCAATCCAGTCATTTGTGTGTGACTTGTAGATCGCTAGGCTTTCGCTGCCATTGGTCCAATATCCCATTCGGGCCACTGGCTCTGAAGCAAGATAGCGAATTAATTGGTCTTTGCCTTTGTCAATCGATGGTGCTTTAAATTCGAAGAGAACCTGAAGTGCATGAGGTTCACGTGAGTCATCAGCAAAGGCGGCTAGGTCTGCTCTTCCACAAGCTTTGAAAGACTGTCCCCGTTCACGTTTAGTCAGATCGTGCGGTGTTGCTGGTACTTGCCACTCTGGACGCCATTGGAGACGGCTTTCTTTCCAGCCCAAACTTTTCAGAGAGGAAATTACGTGTTGACGCACACTCTCTTCAGGGTTCTTCTTTCTTATGCTCAAGGTGAACTGCTCCCTTCATTGCTGCATCTAACGTGTGAGTGTCGATACAATCCTACCGCAGGGGTGAGCTACTCTTTTCCACCCCCCTTTCAGGGGCAGGTCGAGGGGAGCTTCGGGTGGTTTGTGTAAATCTATCCGATTGCTCCTGACGTTGCTCTACTGCTTTTTCGGAGATAGCGTATCTTACGGGTTTGCGGGTAGTGGATTTTTCGAAATTCCCCAGATGCAAGAAAAGCTTGTTAGGTAGATGTCAGCTAGTTCAGGGCTGGATTTACTGTTGATGTGGGAGACCGGTGCGTTCGCTGCGGGGAATCCGTAGACATGGTGGTTGACGAGTAAGTGCTCGTCGGCGCGGTAGATCGAGTTGTACAGCACGGTCTGATGAAGTCGGATCTGGATGCCCTCGACATCGGTTAGGGGGAGGTAGAGCGCGAGGGCGTTGCGGATTTTGGCGGCTAGGGCGTCGCCGATGCCTTCCTCGATGCCGCGTTGTTTGACGTTGGGGCAGTCGGGGTCTCCGAGCAGGATGCGGACTTTGACGCCTGCGCGGGCTTTGCGTTCGAAGATCTTGAGCATTCCGGGGTCGTCAGCAAGGAAGAAGCCACTGTAGACAAGAATGCCGATCTCGTGCTCGGCAGACTCGAAGAACGCATGCCATGTCTCTCTCGGGATCTGCCAGCGGTGCGGGTAGACGGCGCGGAGTCCTGGCGGTAGTTGGGGCGGGGGTTCCTCGGTGGGCTCGGTGCCGGGCCAGAGCTGGTATTCCGGTACTTCCACAAGGTCAGCGAGTGCCCAGCGGTGGCGGGGGTAGGGCCTGGTTCCGGCGATCCAGCGGCGAACGGTCTTGGGGTCCACTCCGAGACGTGCGGCGACGTCGGTGTCTGTCAGTCGTGAAGCGGCCAAGGCTCGGCGTAGGGGCTCGTTCACGGCGGGTCCTCCTGTGGGCGGGGAACCGACGATAACAGAAGACGTCCCAAGACGTCCCTCAAGAAGTCCGATACGAGGTACACATGTCCACGTGTTCGGACGAGGGTTTCTGCATGTGAAACCCCCGCGAGTGCGGCGAACACTCCGGGGGCGTGGTCCCAACCTGAAGAACGCAGGTGGAACATGCCAAACCCTATCGATTCCTCCCATATCCACACTCGAACGGTGGCGCGTCCTCGGCCGTACGCGCCGATCCCGTTCACCCCGCCGCCGCCGACCTACCCGGTGATGCCGAAGGCGGCCGTGGTCCGCCCCTACGTCCTGCACAACGAGTGGCGGCGGCAATGGTTGCGGGACGAACGGAGCCGTCAGGGCCTGGCGGTCCTGCTGCGCATGGCTCGGCCTCGGCCGTTGGCGGTGGCCACGTGAGCGAGACGACGAATCCGCTGCTGAGCCTGCTGCGGGAGACCTACGGCGACGAGTGGAACATCCGCCGCAGCGAGACCATGTGGATCGCAAGCACCCGCAAGTCGGAGAGCGACCACGCGCCGACCATCATCGAGTCCGACGTTGAGCGCTTCGTCGCACTGCTGGAAGACCCTCCGGCCCGGGTCCACGCCCTGCCCGCGTCTGATGGCAGAGGTTTCTTGGCTTGACCAGACTGCCGCACGGCCGGTGGGAGCGTCCTTCCCCTCATCGGTCGTGCGGCTTCCATATATCGGGACACCGTGCTTCCTCACAGTTCGCTCCGGGACGTGGGGAAGCACGGTCTGGAATCATTGTGCAGTACTGCACAACAACCTTCGGAGGGAATGCCGGTGGTCCCACGCTCGACCCCGTGGGGAGCCTATGTGCGCATCGCGGACACACTGCGTCAGCGCATCGCTGACGGGGCGCTTCCGCCTGGTGCTCCGCTTCCCTCGGAGTCGGAGTTGAGCCGAGAGTTCGGAGTGGCTCGCACGACGCTCCGTCGGGCGCTGGCGGTTCTGGAAGAGGAACGGCTGATCCAGGCTCTTCCCGGGACTGGTCGTGTTGTCCTCGACCCGGCTGCGGACAATGGCAGGGAGAAGTCCGGACAACCCCAGTATCGGCGGATCGCCGCTGACCTACGTGACCAGATCGTGCGGGGTGAGCTTGCTCCTGGTGCTCCGCTGCCCAGTGAGGCGGCGATCGTCCAGCAGTACGGGGTTTCCCGGGGAACTGCTCGTCAGGCGCTGTCGGATCTGGAGGGAGCGGGTCTGATCCGCTCCGTGCACGGCAAGGGACGTTTCGTCCTGGGACCGGAAGAGCCGCCACGTTAGCCTGTACATGTGGGACATGTTCTCTGGGCGCGCGCCCTCGCACGAAAGCTTCTGGAAGAGCCGTTGCCGCGCAGGTGGGCGCACACCCAGGGCGTGGCCGAACAGGCCGAGACCCTGGCGGGGGTGCTCGGCGGGGACGCTGACCTCGTCGTCGCGTCGGCGTGGCTGCATGACATCGGGTACTCGCCCGCGTTGGCCGTGACGGGGTTCCATCCGCTGGACGGTGCCCGGTACCTGCGTCGGGTCAAGCAGGCGGACGAACGGCTGTGCTCGCTGGTGGCACACCACTCCGGCGCCGTGGTCGAGGCCGAGGAACGGGGACTCGCGGCCGAGTTGACCGGCGAGTTCGGGTTACCGCGGCCTGACCTGTTGGAGGCGCTGATCTACTCCGACATGACGACCGGCCCTGATGGGACACACCTTCCGGTGGAACAGCGCCTGGCGGAGATCCTCACCCGCTACGAACCCGGCCACATCGTGCACCGGTCCATCACCCGTTCGTCCCCTGAGTTGGTGAAGGCGGTTCGGGCGGTGGAGGACCGGTTGAACACCGTCGGCTAACCGATGTGAGGCCGTTGGTCTCCGCCGAGGTGGTGGTTGATGCGCAGGCGCATGGAGCGGTCCATCTGGTAGTCGGCCAGCTCGGCTTTCGGTATCCAGCGGACTTCTCGGGATTCGTCGCTGGGGGTGGGGGTGCCGGTGAGGGGGCGGGCGGTCAGGACGATGGAGAACTCCTGGCGGCACTCGCCGTCGCTGGTGTAGTAGATGACGTGCCTGGGGTCGCTGTAGATGCCGGAGATGCCGGTGATCTCGCAGGTGATCCCGGTTTCCTCCAGGGTCTCGCGCACCGCCGCCTGGGGGACGGACTCGCCCAGGTCGACGGCTCCGCCGGGGACGGCCCAGTTGCCGTTGTCGGAGCGGCGGATCATCAGGATCTCGTCGTGCTCGTTGGCCACGATCACGTTCACCGACGGGACCAGGCTGTTGGCCTTGGGGGCCTGGGGGTCGTTGTAGTAGTCGATCCGCCGTGCCATGTGCCCTCTTTCAGTCGAGGGGCGTGGCCTCGTCCCACACCCGTTCGAAGCTTTCCACGTAGGTGGTCACCATGCTGCCTCCGGCGATCTTGCGCAGGCGGAAGACGGGCGCGTTCGCCGCCGGTGCGCCGTAGACGTGCGTGTTCACGAGCATCTGGTCATCGGCGCGGTAGATCGAGTTGTACAGGACCGTCCGGTGCAGTCGGAACTCCACGCCCTCCACGGCGCGCAGCGGCCGGTACAGCACGATGACGTTGCGGATCTTGGCGGCCATGGCGTCGCCGATGCCCTCGTCCGCCCCGCGCTGGGCGACTGCCTCGCACTCCGGATCACCGAGCAGGATGCGCACCCGCACACCTACTTGAGCCTTCTTCGCGAGCAGTCGTGACACACTGACGTCCTCGGCCAGGAAGAAGCCACTGTAGACGAGAATGCCGATCTCGCGCTCGGCGGACTCGAAAAGGCGCTTCCACGTGTCGCTGGGTACGGTCCAGCGGTGCGGGTGAACCGCGATGATCTCGCTCTCGGAAGCGGCCTTGCTCTGCTCGCGAGTCAGGGCCTGCGGCCACAGATAGGTCTCGTCCACTCCCAGACGTGCGGCGACCGCGTAGCGGTGGCGGCGGTAGGGAACGCGGCCGAGGTTGATCCAGCGCTCAACGCTCTTGGCGTCCACGCCGACGGCCTCGGCGAGACTGGCCGGTGTCAGTCCCTGCTCCAGTAGTGCGGCGCGCAGTCTCTCGTTCGGCATGGAATCCGTGTTCGCGGGACGTCGGGGGACGCGCTCACATTATCGAGACGTCCCGAACACGTCCAGCCATGTAGTGATCCCGTCCCGTTCTCCTGGCGCATCCTGCTACCTGTCCGCAGGAATCGGCGGTTCGGCCTCGACCGGCCGAGCGGTCACCCTCAGCGGAGCGGGGCTTAGCCTCTGGCATCAAGAATCGATACATGTTATACATGTAGCGATTTTGGAATGTGGTCTGGCAGCAGGCCAGATCACCGCAGATGAACAGGAGTCTTGATGGCGATTCAGGGTGCGTTGCCGGTGGCGTTTGGGACGGTGTTTCCGCATGGGGCGTTCGCGTTGGGGGTGGAGGCGGTGACGAACTTCGAGACCAAGCGGCCCGAGGTGGACCGGGAGACCGGGGTGCCGTTGTGGGCGGTGGAGGTGATCGACGCCGACCCCAACGCGCGGGGCAAGGCCAAGTCGGTGAAGGTCAAGGTGGCGGCCGAGGTCTGCCCGACCCTGCCCGATGAGGTGGCGGGGTTGCCGTTCCGGCCGGTGGAGTTCGAGGGCATGTCGGTCCTGCCCTACGTCGATGACAACGGCCGTCGTCCTCGGGTGGCCTACTCGCTGCGGGCGCGTGGTCTCAAGGCTCCCGGTGCTGGTGGTCGCCGTGCGAAGGACGCCGCCTAGCTCTCCCCTGATGGAAGCGGGGCGGCTGAATGCGCCAACATCCGCCGCCCCTTCACCCCCTCTGATTTCCGTTCGGCTTGCCAACCGATGAACCACAGAAGAGGTGTGTCTGATTATGGCTGACCAGCCGCCTCCCGTCTCACCCCGGGAGATCTCCGAGTTCCTTGCCCTGGTCCGCGAACGCTCCACGAACCGCGCGCCGTCGACTCCGGCCGAAGACGTGGCGCTCTTCGAGCGCAAGGCCGACCTGCTGACCCGCATCGCCGAACACTCCTTCGACCCGGAAGCGGTGGAGGTGGCGGCGATCGCGCGTGCCCAACTCGACGCCGCCCGCGCCCGCCTGGCGGGGGGTGGGTGCTGATGTGGTGGTCTCCGCGTCCGGCGTCTCAGCAGGTGTCGGTGACCACGCCGGTTCCGGCGCAGGCGTTCCGGTTCGCCGCGCCGGTGCTGCCCACGCCGGTGGCGCTGATCGTGGCCCGCTGGCTGACCCGACTCCTGGTCCTGGTGCTCAAGCTGCCGTTCCGCTTCCCCGTCGCCACGGTGGCGGCCGTCGCCTCGTTCCTCGTCTGGCACGCCTTCGGCTGGGTCGCCGTGGCGGTGGCCTGGTCGCTGGTCGATGTCGGTTTGCTGGTGTGGTGGCGGCGCTGGCCTTCCTCGTTTCGCCACTGGGTGGGCCTGCGGGTGCTCGCGGCCTGGCGGTGGTGGTGGGTCTATGCCCGTCAGTGGCAGCCGGTGCTCGTGGTGGCCGGGTTGGCCGAGACCTACGCCGAGCGCCAGTACCTTCCCCGCATCCGCAAGGTGACGTGTTCGCAGTGGGCCGACCGGGTCCGCGTGCGCCTGGTCGCCGGAACCACACCCGCGGACTTTGAGTCGCGTGTGGTGGAGCTGGCGCACGGGTTCGGCGCGCCTTCCTGCCGCGTGACCGTAGTCGGCCCTCGGGATGTGGTTCTGGAGTTTCCCCGGTGGGACATGTTGGCCGAACCGATTGCCGCGCTCGACGTTCCGGCCGCCCCGGACCTGGGCGCGCTGCCCGTGGGGCTGCAAGAGGATGGCACGCCGTGGCGGCTCAGGTTGCACGGAACTCACGTCCTGGTGGTGGGGGTGACCGGCTCGGGCAAGGGCTCGGTGATCTGGTCGGCGATCCGAGCCATGCTCCCTGCGCTGGCGGACGGGACGGCGCAGGTGTGGGCGGTGGACCCCAAGCGGATGGAGCTGTCCTATGGACGTTCGCTGTTCGCGCGGTATGCCGACACCGGCCAAGCGGCGGTGAGTCTCTTGGAGGCGGCGGTTGCGGAGATGCAGGACCGGGCCGAACGGTACGCGGGCCGCCAGCGCTCCCACACCCCGACCACGGATGATCCGTTCGTGGTGGTGGTGCTGGATGAGGTGGCGTTCCTGACCGCCTACCACCCCGACCGCGACGTGCGCCGTCGTGCGGAGAACGCGATTGCCACGCTCACGTCCCAGGGCCGGTCGGTGGGCTTCTGCGTCCTTGCCGCGCTCCAGGACCCGCGCAAGGAAGTCATGAACCTGCGCAACCTGTTCCCCGACAAGATCGCCCTGCGCCTGGACGAAGCCAGCCAGGTGGACATGGTGCTCGGCGAAGGCGCACGCGATCGGGGCGCCAATGCCCACCTGATCGACCCGGCCCTTCCCGGGGTCGCCTTCGTCCGGTTGGAGGGCTCGCCCATGCCGGTTCGCGTGCGGGCGGCGTATGTGTCCGATGACGACATCGACGCTATGGCGGCCGAGGTCCAACGGGCCTCCTCGGCAAGTGCGGCGGTGGGGTCGCCGGATTCGACGGTGACGGCGGCTCTGCACGTGGTGGGAGGGGCCGCGTAGATGCCCACACCGACCGGGAAGACCACCCGTGCCGAACGTTTGGCCCAACCTCTGGCGCGGGTGGTCGCTGAACAGATCGCCGCAGACCACGGGGTGTGCATCCGCCCGGTGAGTCTGCGGCGCATCGACACCGCCACCGGGGCCAGCGAGGTCATCGATGTTCCGTGCGGGTCCACGCTGGAATCCCGCTGTCCGGCCTGTGCGCGACGCAAGCGGTCCCTGCGCCGTTCGCAGTGTGAGGAGGGCTGGCACCTGACCGAGGAACCGACCGTGGTTCCCGGTGATCCCTCCGAGGTGCAACGGGCCTGGGTGGAACAACGGGCCGTGGTTACGGCCGAGCGGGACCGGTTGGCCTCTGGCGGCGCTGCCCCCGAGGCCCTGGCGGCGCTCGACCACGCGATTGCTGATCTGGATGAGGAGATCACCGCTTCGGGCTTGCGGGGCAAGGTCGCCCCGGCACCTTCGGGGGCGTCGGCGACTCGCTCTCGGCGGGTGCGGTCCACTCGGCGGCGGCAGGACGCCCCGGATCTGCCCAAGCGTCCGATGGTGCGCCGCACCGTGGGCAGGACCTTCACCGACCCGGAAAGCGGGAAGGTGTTCCGGCCGTCGCTGTTCGTCACCCTGACCTGCGACACTTACGGGCGGGTGCGCTCCGACGGAACACCGGTCGACCCTGCGACGTACGACTACCGTCGGGCCGCACGGGATGCCCTGCACTTTTCCAAGCTGGTGGACCGGTTCGTGCAGAACCTGCGCCGCGTCGCGGGCTTCGAGGTGCAGTACTTCGCCACGGTGGAGCCGCAGCGGCGTCTTGCTCCGCATCTGCACATGGCGATCCGGGGCACGATCCCGCGCGCGGAGTTGCGGCAGATCGCGGCGGCGACCTACCACCAGGTGTGGTGGCCTCCGACCGACCGCGTTGTCTTCGATGGTGACCACCTGCCCGTCTGGGATGAGGACACCGGCTCCTACTTCGACCCGGCGACCGGGGAAGTCCTGCCCACCTGGGACGAAGCCCTCGACGCACTCGACACCGACCCCAACGCCGAACCGCTGCACGTCTGCCGGTTCGGCCCCCAGGTCGACGCCAAGGGCGTGCTCGCGGGCTCTGCGGACGCCGACCGGTGCGTCCGGTATCTGGCGAAGTACCTGACCAAGGACATCGCCGAATGCCACGCCGTCGAGACGGTGGCACAAGAACAGCACGTGGACCGACTGTTTCGTGCCGGGTGTGATGGAGGCTCTCAAACCTGGGAAGGATGAGAGACATGCCAGCACCGAGGAAGTACCCCGATGAGCTGCGCGAACGCGCCACCCGCATGGTCGTGGAGGCCCGCCGGAAC